>CAZLMM010000120.1:224-16643 GCA_964560495.1 uncultured Caldilineaceae bacterium | reverse complement strand
TCGAACACTTGCGGAGGAAAACCCAGACGTTATTCTCGCGCCGCTGTGCCCGGAAGGGGTAAAAAATGCGATCCGTCAGATGATCCAAAAGCTCCGCCAGGGTGAGCTTTCGCCATACCGTTTGCAGCAGCTATACTTGCGCAAGTACTCTTTCGAAGTCCTCTCCCGGCGATATTTGGATCTGTTCTGTGCGCTTCAACCCGCGAACAGTAAAGCTACCTCTCATGCCAGCTGAAACCACAGTTTTGTTCTGGCTTTACTGGGCAGCAACCATCGCGCTCTCCGTGTGGATGCTTTCCCGAGCTGCACGGTCGAATCACGAATTGCTGGGACTGCTGCCTGTGGCAGGCGCAATGTGGATTTACTTTTATGGTTTGATGGCGTTTGATAGCGTTCGCCACTTAGGGGCTTTCCTTCCTGCCTGGGCTACGGAACTCGGCCAACTGATGGCTCTGATATGTCTGATCGGCTTGGTTCTCGGATGGCGGCGTGGCGTTCGTAAGACTCCAGCACGAGGCTCATACCTTTTCGACCAGGAGTGGAAGTACGACTATGCGCGGCTGTGGTGCCTTGGATGTTGTCTGGTAATTCTTGGCATGTTTGCTCACCGAAGCTTCGGCGCTAGTGGCCGCTCGTTTCAGGAGACTTCCGCCTACTGGTATATGAGTGGCCACTTAGTGTACCCCGGCACCTGCATTTGCTTAATTGCTCTCGCCAGGAGTCCCTCTTTACGAACCTTTAGCCGTTACGCATTGCTGGTTGGACCCCTGCTGGCTGCGTCCCTCCCCAGCATCCTTGGTGCGCGCCGGGGGCCCTTTTTCACTCTGGTGATGGTTTGCGTATTCACGCCCGTGTTAGCAGGATGGGTTCGGCCCCGGCGTGTTGACATTTTCGGTGCTCTGGCTATCGCTGGCTTGGGCATGCTTTTTATGGTCCTGGCACGCCAATGGGTTTATAAAGAAGGCCCTGTTGTTGAAGGGTGGCGCCAAGCCGCTCGGTCCCTCAGCCTTCAGGATATCGTCCTTAGTCGTTCTAAGACTCTCGAAGATAATGAATACGCCTACCACTGTGGAGCGGTTGCAACAACTTATGAGTTGTGGTTGTACCACTACGGTACCGGCGATCTTTCTCTCCTATTGCACTGGATCCCCCGATCTTGGTGGCCAGACAAACCTGGGCTAGGAAGAGGTTGGCTGGATCACGTGGAAACACATATACCCAAAGTCATGGGATGGGAAATGGTGGTGGGTGGCGCCATTGGTGGAGTTGCTAGTTCATTCCAACAGTATGCTTGGGGAGCCCCATTGTTCTGGTACCTATTAGGCTATGCGTTCGCCCGGGTCTACACACGTGCTTATTGGTACCAAAGCGCAGTGCACAAAGCGCTATGGATCGGCATTCTAGCGTCTACTCACTGGCTGATCGCCCAAGGCCTTCACGAAGCCTTTGTGCCGGCCTGTATCTATTTGGCCGCTCCACTCATTGTGTTCCGTTTAGTCCGACGACCAATGCCTTCCGTTATGAACCCAACTTTGTCCTTTTACACCACCCCTCATTCTCCAAGCCCTGGAGTGCCCCCTCGCCCATCGCGCTGATTTCTATATTTCAAATGGCGGCTGCCCCTCCCAGGTTCATCGTCGGCCAGATTGGCGCACGGATGCACTATGCCGTCCCGCGAATTTTTGAACGGCTTGACTGGCTCGCCCGCTTCCATACCGACTTGTTAGCGCCGCCCCCAAACAGCCTGCCGGAGACCGCACTCAGACTCTTAGGGCGCCATTTCGGTCTCGCGCGTCGAATCTTATCCCGCAGCCCAGATGGGATCCCGGGGGCCAAGGTGGTCACTTCTCCATGGCTCGGTGTCGAGTACGCAGCCCGGCTGCACCTCCGTCGCACTCAGAAATCGCGCAAGGAGGCCTTTCTTTGGGCTGGCAAACAATTCACCAAGCAAATTGTCCGGGCTGGGTTCAACAATGCGAACGCCGTTTATCTCTTTAATTCTGCGGCCCTTGAGGCCCTCGACGCAGCCAGAAATGAAGGCTGTTTTTGCGTTTTAGAGCAAACCATTGCTCCCATGGCAGTGGAATGCCGTCTGGTCGGCACAGAGCGCAAGAAATGGCCAGGATGGGAATCCGAGGACGAGCCAGACGAGATCGTCGCCGCTTATGCCACTCGGGAAGAGAAAGAATGGCGGTCGGCCCACCTTGTGCTCTGCGGATCCGAATTTGTTGTTGATGGGATTCGGATTTGCGGTGGCCCGGTTGGTTGTTGTTCCGTGGTGCCCTACGGGTTTACACCTTCCTTCCGCGGAGAGCCTAAGAAGTTCGGAGTCAACAGAACATTGAATGTCTTATTCTTGGGAACGCTGGGCCTGCGGAAGGGCATTCAGTACCTGTACACGGCTGCGCTGAAACTGCCGCCAAACCGAATAACGGTTCGCGCGGCGGGCCCCATCACTCTGTCACCGGTTGCGCGACGAACGCTACAAAACCGTTTGCATCTCTGCGGCCCCGTGCCGCGTACCGAGGTGCAGCAACTCTACCGATGGGCTGACGTCGTCGTCTTACCTTCATTGTGCGAAGGGTCGGCTACAGTGTGCTATGAAGCTTTGGCTGCCGGCCTCCCTGTCATCACCACCCCCAATGCCGGATCCGTCATTCGCCACGATCTGGATGGGTTTATTGTGCCTGCTGGGGACGCGGATGCCATCGCTGAAAAGTTAGAATTGCTGCTCGACCAGCCACGCCGCTTGGCAGAGATGTCTCGGCAGGCCGTGCTTCGGGCGGACGAGTTTACTGAAGAACGCTATGGACAACGATTACTCGCGGCGATCGAGTGTGCGTGGGGGAAGTGGGCATGCGCATCCTGATGCTTGCAAGCTATTTCCCAAGACCAACCAACCCGAGTATGGGGACTTGGGCGCTGTCTCAAGCCTTGGCCTTACAACGACGAGGGGTTGACATCCGAGTAGTTTCTTTCAACTCATGGGTGCCGCGACTCTTTGCCTTTACAAAAGGCTCCCGCCGCTACGCTTTCTGTCCTCCGGCCCATCAATGGGGCACTTTGCAGGTCCTCTATCCGCGCTGGCTCTCGTATTCGGTCGGGCCAACCCGTTCGTTACAGCACCGCTATCCTACGTTGCCGTCATACATTGCTTGGCAAAGCGCCAAACGACATTTAATTTCCATGGTTCGCGACTTCCGCCCCCAACTCTTGTATGCACATCACACTGCTACCAACGGATATCTCGCCTGGAAGATAAAGCAGCTATTCGGACTGCCGTACGTCATAACTGACCACGATTTTTGGGAGATTGTCTCCTGCGCCGCTTATCCCTCGCGCCACCGCTTTTATTCCCAAGTCGTCTCTGATGCGGCTGCGGTAATCGGCGTCTCGACCCGCATGGAACGCGATTTGCGCTGCCTGTTCCCCTCTTCGATCACTTACACAGTTCACAATGGCGCCGATCCTGCGCCGTCCCAATGTGAATCCACCCCTCGCCCGTTCGAACTCAAGCATCGCACGGTCCTCTTCAGTTGTGGAGCCTTTTACGAGCGCAAGGGGTTTCCTCTGCTCCTCCAGGCTTTCGCACGAATCGCGCAACGCTTTCCGGACGCCATCCTCAGAATCGCGGGGGATGGTCCCGAGCGCGCGCAAATCGAATACCAAATCCGCACTCTCCAGCTAGAGACTCGTGTGCAGTTGCTTGGCGAGATCCCTCACGCCGCAGTATTGCAAGAAATGGCGTGGTGCGACATCTTCGTTTTGCTCGGCTGGGACGAGCCTTTCGGCGTTGTCTTCGCCGAAGCGCTCGCTGCCGCCAAACCCATTATATGCTCCAACGACGGTGGCATAAACGACATCGTCAAGGCTGAGCACAGCGCCATAACGGTGCCACCTAAAGACCCAGTGGCTGCTGCGACTGCACTGGCTCGTTTGCTGGAGGACCCTGTCCTTCGGTGCCGTATCGGAACGGCTGGGCGGCGGTTATTCGAAACAACCCTTAGCTGGGACCATAATGCCGCCCGGATGTACGAGATCTTTTGCCAAGTTGTTACACAGAATCCCTTACCATCCGGGCTCCAGACGCCATGACCCACTCGCGCACCGCTCCATCCTATGCAATTGTCGCCAACTCTCTGACGCCCTACCGTTTGAATTTACACAGGCGGCTCGTCCGAGAGATTCCAGAATTACGCTTATGGAGTGTTTTTACCCACGAAGCAAGCAATGCAAACTGGACTATCCAGGCGACACCTGACATTGGGCCGGTTTATTTCGGCCCCGGCGAGAACAGTCATAACCAATCTCGTCTCCTTGCACAACCACACGAATGGCGAAAAGCCGGCCAGATTATCAGATGGCTCAAGGCGCAGAACGTACGCGCGATAGTCCTCCTTGGGTACAACGACTTGGGCCGAGTTCGCATCTTGCGGTTTTGTCGTCGTTACAACTTGCCGTGCTTTCTTTTCGGTGATAGCAATATCCGCTGCGATAGCCAATTGGGCGCAAAAGCGGTGATCAAAAAAGTCGCGCTAAGACATCTCCTAGCACTCTGTAGCGGGGTGCTTTACTGCGGATCCCTCGGCCGGGCGTATTTCTCAAGGTACGGGGTTCCGCCCCACAGGATGTTTCCGTTTCCGTACGAGCCTGACTATGATGCTTTTCTAGACGTCTCGCCGAACGCCGTCAATGCTGTCCGTCGGCGCTTGGACATCCCAACTCAAGAATCGCATCTCATTCTTTATAGTGGGCGTTTAGCCTCAGAGAAGCGGGTTGATCTCCTCTTGCGGGCGTTTGTAGCAATTGCTCCTGACTGCCCCCGGTGGAGCTTGGTTATCGCCGGCGACGGGCCGCTACGCGAACCTTTGAGACGTTTGGTCCCATCCTCCCTTTCTGAACGCGTCCGATGGATAGGCTTCATCGATGACACTCCAACGATGGCCGCTCTCTATCGTTGCTGCGATGTATTTGTTCTTCCAAGCGATTATGAACCCTGGGGTGTGGCTCTCACCGAGGCGGCTACTTCCATGGCGTTGGTGTGCAGTTCTGTCGTTGGCGCTGCCGCTGACTTGGTCCGGGATGGTGTAAACGGACGAATTTTTCCATCTGGGGACCTTGCTGCGTTGTGCCATATGCTCCGCGAGGTCACTAGCGATGCAGTATTCCATCGTATGAAGGCAGCTTCGCCTCGGATTCTTCAGTCGTGGCGCTTAAAGCACGATCCGGTGGCTGGCTTGCGTGCCGCTTTGTCTACAGCCGGGGTTCTACCTGCCCAGCATGTCTGACTAAGCACTTCAAGATGCTCCCCTCCTGCCTCCACGTTACCGAACACCTCGACTCGCGCTTTGGTGGCGTTACTTCGGCATTATCGGCTCTCTGTGCCGCCCTTCACGAGACGGGCTGCTACCACATAACCATCGTGGCTTTCTGCGAGGACGACGAGGCTGTGGACCACAACGCATTTCAAGGCATTCGGGTGGAGAGATTCCCCCGCGGTCGCCTCCGCTGCGTGTTCCGCCGCGATCTAGTGGACCGGCTGTCATGGCTTATTCGCGGTGCCGACATAGTTCACATTCACGGTCTCTGGCGCGAGCCTTCCTCACTGGTGACCAAACTGTGTCGGTTGCTGTGCAAGCCGTACATAGTCTCAGCGCATGGCATGCTGGATCGTTGGGCGCTCAACAACAAAAAGTTCAAGAAAGCCGTTTATGCCGCATGTGTGGAGCGTCCCAACCTCCGACGCGCGCATTGTCTTCATGCTCTTACCCACGCCGAACTTGAGGATTACAGGCGCTTTCAATTGGCCGTCCCTATTGCGGTCATACCTAATGGGGTCTCAGTGCCATTGGGGGTAGGCCCTGAAGTGTTTGTTCAGCAATATCCGCAACTTCAAGGAAAGCGCCTACTCCTGTACATGGGGCGTATCCACCGCAAGAAGGGGGTCGATATACTCTGCCAAGCGTGGTTGAGAGTTGCACCGTTATTCCCCGACGCCCAGTTGGTTCTTGCGGGACCGGACCCGCAAAACACACTGGGCTCCATTTTCAGTCTGGCCGATCGCGAGAGGCTACTTCCAACAGTAACGTTTACAGGAATGCTTGCTGGAGAGTTGAAATGGAGTGCCCTAGCAGCCGCGAGCTTTTTCGTGCTGCCGTCCTATTCGGAAGGCCTCAGTGTGGCAGTTTTGGAAGCCTTGAGTATGGGCGTGCCGGTTATCATTAGTCGACAATGCAACATGCCGGAGGTCGCTGCCACCGCTTCCGGATGGATTATCGAACCTGATACCGACCAGCTGAGTCACGCGATAAGCGAATGTCTTCAGAAGCCGCGCGATGAAGTACTTCTTATGGGCAGAAACGCGCAACGGCTTGCACGGGACAATTACAGCTGGCCGACTATCGGCCACGCTATGGGAGTTCTCTACAAATGGGTGCTAGGCGGCCCTCGACCATCGACCGTCTACCTCCCGGGCGAACTGAGTTCTTTTACGCCTGGGCAAAGCAGTAGAAGTTAGCTTTCATATTAGAATCAAGCTCATGACTATTCTGGGAATCAACGCATACCATGGCGATTCTTCCGCTGCACTTCTTCGAGACGGCGTACTCCAAGCCGCTGTGGAGGAAGAGAGGTTTAACCGAATCAAACACTGGGCAGGTCTGCCGGAGACTGCTATCCGGCACTGTCTTGTCGCTTGTAACGGTGGTCGCGTGACGCACATTGCGGTGTCGCGCGACCCAACCGCCCACTTTTGGAAGAAATTCCGCCGCGCCTTGGGGCGTCCGGCCATCTGGGGGGCCGCCATCGGCCGCGCGAAGAACCTCGTCTCGGTCGCGGCCATTCTGGGCAAGCTCCGCAAGATCGATCCCGCCGCTTTTCAGGACTCGATTTTTCATACGGTTGAACACCATCGTGCACACCTAGCGAGTGCCTTCTTTGCTTCGCCTTTCGAAGAAGCAGCGGTCGTCTCCGTGGACGGCTTTGGTGACTTCAGCAGCGCCATGTGGGGGGTAGGACGAGGTAATCACATTGAAGTTCGCGGATCGGTACAATATCCACATTCGCTCGGGCTGTTCTATACCGCCTTCACACAGTTCCTGGGATTCCCAAAGTACGGTGACGAATACAAGATGATGGGACTCGCCGCCTATGGGACGCCTCGCTTTGTAAGTCAGGTTCGGGAGGTCCTCCGCACAGAAGCGGACCAGATCCGCCTGAATTTGGACTACTTCATTCATGACCAGCAAGGCGTCACCATGACATGGGAAGGAGGCGAGCCCGCCCTTGAACCTGTCTATTCACCTCGCTTTGTCGAGGTTTTCGGCCCTCCGCGGGTGCCCCGTACTGAGATTACGCAGCGTGACATGGACTTAGCTGCTTCTGTACAGGCGGTTTTGGAAGAGAACTACTTCGCTCTTCTCAACCACGTTCAGCGCCAGACAGGGCTCAGGGCGCTCTGTTTGGCGGGAGGGGTCGCCCTCAATTGCGTGGCCAACGGGATGATCTTCGCCCGTACGGACTTTCGCGAAATTTACATCCAGCCTGCCGCTCATGATGCCGGCACATCCATTGGCGCTGGGCTCTATGTCCAGCATCAGATTCTGTCCCTGCCGCGCCAGTATGTCATGCGGCACGTGTACCATGGACCGTCCTATGATGACATTGAGATTCGCCGCGAACTCGATCAGGTCGGCGTACGGTACCACGAACTAGCCGACGACGAGCTACTGGCAAGAGCCGCAGGGGAACTCGCAGCCGGCCATATCCTTGGTTGGTTCCAAGGTCGCATGGAATTTGGGCCTCGCGCCCTCGGGAACCGTAGCATTTTAGCCGATCCCCGCCGCGCGGACATGAAGGACATCCTTAATACACGGATCAAGTACCGTGAGCCGTTTCGTCCTTTCTGTCCTTCCATCCTTGCCGAAAGGGTGGGCGAGTATTTCGAGACCGATTACCCATCCCCATTTATGGTGATGGCGTATAAAATAAAGAGTGAACGCCGCCAGGAAATCCCCGCCGTTACCCACGGAGACGGCACAGGGCGTCTTCAAACAGTCGAACGCGATCTCAACCCCCGCTATTGGAAGTTAATCCATCGGTTTGGCTGCCTCACCGGCACACCAGTACTCCTAAACACCTCGTTCAATGAGAATGAGCCGATTGTGAACACTCCTCAGCAAGCAATCGACTGCTTCCTTCGCACGCGAATGGATGCCCTGGCCATCGGCTCATTCCTGCTCTACAAATCAGAGAACCTTGCTCACTCGAACAACCGCTCAGCATTCTCTGAAACACTTTGAGTTTCAGCCCTCGCGATCGTCCCCATGCCTACTTACCGGATCAGTGGCTGTGGCGTCTCCTGGCTGCATACTTCATTGCGATGGTTGGCCGTTTCGATTCGGTACCAGTTCATCCCCTGTAAATTGAGTGAGCAGGTACCGCTGCTCCAACAATAGTTGCCGCTGTTGGCCAACTCTGCTTGCGTGGCCCCGAATATAACTCGAAACTTTGTAGCCTCGCAGTTCGGAGGCGCTACATTCAGTGGAGTCAGTTTCGCGTTGAAACTTAACCTGCTCCCCGTTGATGTGTCCGTTACTGTCAAGGTGCTGTTACGCCTGAATGCCTCTGAGTATAGCCGCTCCACGTTGGCGATGCCTTCGTATGGGTACCACGCGTCCACCATCAGCATGTCTCCTCGCCGCAAGCCGTGAATCACCTGTTCTGTTTTGTCGCCAAAATCAGGGCCTGTCACGGTCATGGTGAATGGCATGTCTTCCCAAATCGTCCGTGGTACTTCCGGCACACTCCACTCTCCGAGTGGTTGATCCCCATTGTAGGCAGACGTTGCTCCATAGAAGCTGTGCGACCGGTGCTCTGGAAAGAGCGTGATATCGGGGAACTCTCGCATCAGATCGCGCCACAGCATCGTCCACCCAGAATTGTTTGAGTCCACATAGAACATGCGAACTCCCCACCGGTCCCGTGCAAATCGTATCTTGTCTGCCATTAAGTTATACAACTCCTCGTACGTCTTAGGGTAAGTCTGGGCTCCCGGCAGAGCTTTCCCCTCTTGTACCCACGTGTTCGGCGCGTTGCAGATATAGCCTCGATACATCGGTGGACCGTCGGTCTTCACGAAAACATCGCGATAATCCCAGTTCTCGTGGAAGGTGCAGGTCGGGGGTAAACTCGTTCCAAAGAGAATCTTTGTTGGTCGTAACGTTAGACCCACTTCGTAACCAGCGTCTTTAAACGTGCGGATCAAATCCGCAGCTACAGGCTCCATTTCTGGCGCCAACTCTCTTAGGTGTCGCGGATCTCCCACATAAGTAAAGGCATGACGAAATTCCTGCCCCTCCAGGTCCCAAATGATGACGCCCTGTGGCCTGACAGCCATCGAGTTCCACAGCGCAATGCAACGCTTCGCATAGTTCAACATGGCTGCCCGGAATCCGGCAGGATCTTTCAACGGTTGCGGATGCTCTTTGTAACATCGCGGATTATCGAGTGTACAATCCTTGCGGTCTGTGTTCGGCTCGGCAACGAAAATTCGGGTGATCGGACGGCGGCTCCTAAGAGGCACGACGAACGGAAAGGCTTCTCTGTAGTTCTTATAACTCTCCGGAGCCAGCGCTTCTTCGGTGTCAGTCGATTTCCCAAAGCGAACCACCAATCGCCACCGCTTTGTCTCCCCGGGGCGCACTGTTTCGTAGTAAAGTATCGGGTTGGCACCGAGATTAATCCCTACCTGACTTACAAAAAAATAATTGAAAACGTTTTTGTAGCCCGTCGGTCTTACTTGCAATGTCGCGTTCGTCGTGACCGGCTCTAGCCACCAAGCAACCGCTTGGTCGCCATAGCGCATCATCCGCGCCGGGTTTTCCTGCCCCAAGACCCAAGTAAGATCCACATCCTTTGAGATGAATGACGGCGCAACCGGTGGGTTCCAATTGAAAGGAATGAAATGGGGCCGAAGGGTGTCGCTTAAGGCTTTGTTCGTCGCGCGAATGTCGATTACGAGCGTATTTGTGCCTGCTCCGCTGTAAGCGAACTGTAACGTCCATTCGTGCGATGCGTCGGCCCGGTACGTGTATGTGATACTCGCCGGATTACTCCCCACCGTGACTCCCACCGGGCTGGAAGGTTTCATCGAGCTTTCACTGCCCCCTGGAGGAGTCCACATTTCATACACACCATACCCTTTCCAACCCGTATAATCCACGCCGTTGTAGGCAAAGTACGAGAGCCCCTCCTTGTCTACCCTGTACTGCACGCCCGCACCTGACGCTGGCCGCAAACTCACCGAAGCCGCGCCTGACTTGGAACTGTCTGCAATGGAAGTCGCCCGGACCTGTACCGCCTGCTCCCCGCTCACCTCCCCCGGCGCCACATACCGGCCGTCGGCCGTGATCGTCCCTATCGCAGGGTCCACCGACCACACCACAGCTGTGTTCGTCGTGCCCGTCACCGAGGCCGTGAATTGCTGCGCCTGGCCGGCTTCCAGCGTCACCGTCACCGGACTCACCGACACCGCCACCACCGGCACTAGCATCAATATCGCCTTCCCCACCTTGCTCCCGTCCGCTATGCTCGTTGCCAGCACTTCCACCGTCTGCGACTGAACGATATTGCTAGGCGCAGTATACACTGCCGTCGCTCCGCTAGTGGATAGCGTGCCCACCGCCGGACTCAAACTCCATACCACCCCCGTGTTCGTCGTCCCCGTCACCGTCGCCGTCAACTGCTGCGTCTGACTCGCCGTCAGCGTCGCGCTTGAAGGCGCTACACTCACCGACACCGGCGCCGGAGCAGGCGCGCTCGCTGGCGGCGGAATCAGCGTAACCGACGCCGCCGCGCTCTTGGTCGGATCCGCCACGCTCACCGCCCGCACCGTCACTACCTGCTGGCTCGCAATCGACGCCGGCGCCGTGTACAATCCCGCCGCCGACACCGTCCCCACCGCTGGACTCACGCTCCACGTAACCGCCGTGTTCGCCGTCCCCGTCACCGCCGCCGTGAACTGCTGCGTCTGCCCCTGCCCCAGACTCACCTGAGCCGGACTGACGCTCACCGCCACCGACACCGCCGGGGCGGCCGGCGGCGCCTCAATCGTAATCGTCACCGTGCTGTCTGCTCGCGAGTCCGCCACGCTCCTGGCGGTCAGCTTGACGTTCACCGTCGCCCGAACCGCCGCCGGCGCCGTGTATAAGCCGCTCGGCGTGATGGTCCCCACCGGGGAACTCAAAGTCCACGTAACCGCTTGATTTACCACCGTCGCGCCCCCGTTGCGCGAATTCGGATTCGCGCCCGAGGCCACCGTGGCTGTGAATTGCTGGCTTTGCCCCGGCTTCAATACCACATCGCCGGGAGCGATCCTCACCGTTAACGGGGGCTCGGCGCTAATGACCTGCGCCCCTAAACCACCCAACAGACTCCACACCAGAGTCCCACGCACGAGAACAGTACCAAAAAGTCTATTTTGCCGCATTGCTTACCACGCTCTTATTCGCATTCGGCCCGATGACCTTTCCATCGGAAGGAAGCTGGGATTCGGCGAGAGGGCAAACTTACTGGTTCGTTTGGCAGGGTTACCACCTATACCTCAATCCCAACCATTGTACTAGTACTTATGGTACTAAGTCTCTCTCATGCTATTTTGTCGGCTGGAAAGAAACAGCTTAGCTGAAGCGTTCTGGGAAATCCGTACTAGTACTGTAATAGATGTGTAAATTCTTTTCTGCCTTGCGTTTATAGGCGATTTGCCCTATACTGCCTGTAAGCCTTCCCAGCGGAGGACGAAGAGGAGAAGGAGGAGTGTTTACAATGAAACGAACGGGGTTGCTGATTTTCATCGCGCTCTTGAGCGCGGTGATGGCGTTTGGCTACAGCTACAAGACGGGACCCATAAGCTTCGACCAGTTGATTGGAACCACAAATGAGAACGGTCTCTTGGTCGGTGACAAGGTCTTTTATGACTTCCAGTTTTTCCCCACCTTCGGCTGTGGTGGCCCTGGCGGGTCGGGAGCCGGATGTAGCGGAGCGCCGGCATCGCCCTCAGCCATCACGGTCAACGGGGTGGGCGCCGGGTCGTCGACGGACCCTTACAGCATCGAGATGATCGGAGGCTTCTATGCCTCCTCCACCGGGTATTTGCCCGCCTATTCCGATTACCTGATCAAATACACCGTCGAAACCATCAACGGCTTGCCCCTGATCAATGGCATTGACCAATCCTATGTGGGCGGCGTTACAAGCGGCTTAGGAAGCATCCTAATCAACGAAGTGGCATATCAATACGGGTACGGATCAGGTCCCGTCGCACAATCTCAGTTGCAGATTTCCGACATCGCGGACCCGCCTGGCGAGCCGATTCAAGGCGACCAGTTGGTGATCGCTCCGCCTCTGAACAAAGTTTATGTGGTGAAGGACATCCATTTGATCGCCTTCGCGCCATGCCAGGAAGGCCAAGAGCCGTGCAATGCGGCCAACACCACATCTTTGTCTTACATCCGCCAGTCGGTTCACCAAGTCCCCGAACCTGGCTTCTATGGCGTGCTCGCCCTTGGTCTGTCGGGCTTGGTGCTGGCTCTCCGGCGGCGCCGCACGAACTAACGGGGTCGAATTGCTGGACTGAAAGATCTCCAACCCCTCCGCAGGGGCGGCTCAGAACCGCCCCTGCGGTTTCGTTTGAAACAACTCCCTCACCTTCCGGTTCGCCTCTGAGCGAAACCACCCGTGCACCAATAGCACATCCCCTGCCTTTACGGCTTCCGCCAGTTCCCTGCCCTCCCGGGCGAAATCGGCATCGTTCACCGTGATTACGCTGAACGCCTGCGGCCAAACCTTCCGCGCCCAGGGCGCTTGCTTCACCCGGTCGCGCCCGGAAATCTGTAACGGCGCCGAAAACGTGAAATATGCCGGTGTTTCGTGCTCCGGGATCAGCAGGACGCCCGGATTTCCCCGCGCCACCTGCCGCACCACCCCGGGATCGAGCGGCAATGGTCCTATCCGGTTCGAATCGATATAGAAAAGCGTCGCCCCCCAGCGCACCCGCGCATAGCGTATCTTTTCCCCAAGCACCCCCGCCGCATCCCAAGCCCACCGCTGCCGCCCGCCTTCATACCGCTGCGGGCGCACCGTCACCCCCACCCGGAAGCCCGCCTCCCGAAAGCGCCCAAAAAACCTGTCCACCACGCCCGCCAACTCGGGCGCCAGCGCCACCGCCTGCCGGGGGTCGCCCACATATCCATTATCCTGCTGGCCCTCGATGTCCCAGACGATCATCCCTTGAGCATCTATCTCCTTCAAAATCAGTACGCTCTGATCGGCGTACCGCAACAGCCTCTCCTCGAAGGCGCGCACGCCCGCTGGCGTCGTCACGTCAATCGTTGGGTCGTTCAGCCACCCGCGAGGATTGGTCCGCGATTGATGTCCCGAACTGGAGATAAACAGCGCGCCGATAGGCCGCCGGTCCGCCCAATCCAGCTCATACCGGAACCCCGCCCCCATCCACCGGGCGCCCACCACGCCCACCGCCACCAACCCGACCAAAATCAACCCGCGTTTCAACTCCACGATCATACCCTTAGTCTGCTATCCAGCCTCGGTCCGAAGTTGGAGGCGGTGGCTTTGTTCGGCTCCCGGGCGCGTGGCGACGCCACGGCCGGCTCGGATGCGGATCTGCTGCTGTGCCTCCAGATTGGGTGGAAAGCCATGCGCAATCCCAGACTGACTGAAGATTACATCCGCCGGGCGCACGTCCGGCTGAAGGTATTGGAAGCGCTCTACGGAGGCGGGCAGTTGGGCGGACGTCGTCCGCAAGTCCCAGGAACTGGTGGAATTGGCTTTGAGAGGATTACTTCGGACGGCTGGCATCGACGCGCCCCCAGATCCACGACGTCAGCCAGATTTTGCGGGATAACCGGGAGTTGATCCCGGATCCGGTCCGCCCGCACGTGGAGAAACTGGCGGAATACTCCCGCTGCCTCCGCCGCGACCGCGAGCTGGCCTTCTATGGCAGCGAAAACCTCACCCCCATGGACTTCTACCGCGAAACCGACGCCCGGCAAGCCCGCGCCATGGCCCAGGAAACCATCGGCTTGATCATCCAGCTTCTGGGCAAGGAACCCTCATAACAGCTACCGGCCGGATGTCAGTAGTGGTAGCGGCAAGCCAGAATACGGATTTTCTTCTCGAGCACCTGGTATACGAGGCGATGCTCTCGGTCAATCCGGCGCGACCAACAGCCGCTGAGCTCAGCTTTCAGCAGTTCTGCCTTCCCAACGCCAGTGAAGGGGTCGCGCTGAATCTCACGAATGAGCTTAATGATGCGGAGAGCCTGGGACCGGTCGCGCTGAATCCACCAAGCTAGATCCTCGAAGGCGGCCGGATCAAATTCCAAGCTTCTCAAGCGCTTCCTCGAATCCGATCCCGCCCTGGCGCTCCTTGGCTTCCAAAAGCCGCCGCTTCATGGTGTGGCTTTTCAGCAGATACGCCGTTTCTCGCTCGGATTCAATCTCTCGCCACAATTCGATCGGCACGATGACGCTGACGGGCTGACCGTCCTCATCCGAGACGAACTGGATACCACTGTTTGCCATCGCTTCCAGTCTACCGCTACAGGGGGTGCATCTGTCACTCGAAATACGGTGGCTCACGTCTCGAGAAACTGGCGGAATACTCCCGCTGCCTCCGCCGCGACCGCGAGCTGGTTTTCTATGGCAGCGAAGACCTCGCCCCCATGGACTTCTACCGCGAAACCGACGCCCGGCAAGCCCGCGCCATGGCCCAGGAAACCATCGGCGCGATCATCGAGCTTCTAGACAGGCAACCGTAATAAGCCCGGCGAGGCTATCCCACCCCGCCGGGCTTAAGAGTTGGTCTGAAGTGCCGCTTTACGGCATCAAGAAGTAGCCGCCCCATCCGGTCTTGAAGCCGACGAAGGAGTAAGCAGGCGTACCCAAGAGCCCCGGAATCGCCCAAATGGTATCGTCCTTACACTTGCAGCCGGTCCCATACAGTACCGGCTGGAATATGTCGTTCCCTTGCTTCGGGATCAAGACCACCGCCGCTTTTTTCCCTGGCACACAACCAAGCACGGGAGCGTTGGCGATGGCCTCTGCAATGAGCGCTGCCGTTTTGCCTGCATCGTAATTCTCGGTGCAGCTCGTAGGGGCAATACTAAAGCCTTCCAACGCCCAAATGGCGTTTTGGATGTCGCATGTCGAATAGTTTCCAGGAACCATGTACGCCGGCGTGTCGATCTTTGACAGCAAATAGTTAATGGCTTTCCAATTGGGATTTGCACCATTCAATAGCGCCCCCCAGCCGCCCGGTGGCGTGACCAACGAAGAGTAAACAGCGGCCGTATATGGAGTATCGCAGAGGAAGATATTTCCGCTGGGCAGGAAGATCCCCCGGGCAGCGCACCATGCTTCGTACTGTGCAGTTCCTGGAAGAGGTGGGTTCAGCACAAGCTTGTCAATGTACGCGTTATCTGTCTTAAAACCGGTGCTGCACATTGTAACTGGACTCGACGGCAGCGGCGAAGCTTCGCAGCCGTAGTTCACCTCACCGTGAACAGCCACATAATACCCAACTGGGATGTTGATCGCCGGCGTCACCGTGTGGCTGGTCACACAAGGCAAAGTCTTCTTGTGTGGATACTGCCCCGGCGCCGAGGTGCTCGGGGACTGGCTTCCCACATAGATGTGGTAGCCCGTAAGGCAGTAGCCGGGTTTCGTGATGTTAAAAACGACCGAATCGGCCACCCCCCCCGTTTTGATTGTTACTGTACCTACAACTTTGTTCGCCGCGTCGTTTTTCGGGTTGCCGGCGTACAGATTGATTGTCACAGTGCCGGCGCTTGCCGTCATGCTGCTCAACAGCAGCAACCCCGCGCCACTCCATTGATGGAAACTCATTTATCTCCCCTCCTCCTTTGCGTGTAGCAGATTCATTCTGCTCGATGCATCTTTTTCGTGGTTGAACTTCCGGGCAGGTCTCCGAACTTCCCTCTGCCCCTCCTAAACCCTATAGGCAAACTCAGCGATTGCCCTTACGAATCTACTCCAGTATAACCGCCCCGGATGACCTCAACAAGGCTCAATTCCAAAAACAGCCCAGTATGAGCCTCCTAGTACTCCCGTAATTTCGGGCAAATTGAGCCCGGGTTGACCTGTTCTTGCGGTCTGGGATACCGTGACATTGACACGCCTTGGAGGGGGGATGCGCGGCCGCTCGCATGAACAGCACGAAATTCAGGCCGGTTGGCATGGTGCCCGCCGGGAGTATCCGTTACATTGCGTTCATGAGATCTTCCATGCTCAGGTGGCGTGCAATCCCAACGCCATCGCCGTAATCGACGGCGAAAAACGCTACAGTTACGCTGAACTCGACCAATACGCCAACCGCCTGGCG
>CAZLMM010000120.1:0-214 GCA_964560495.1 uncultured Caldilineaceae bacterium | reverse complement strand
ACAGCTTGAGACTCCGGTTGCGGTCTGCTTGCCACGCTCGCTCGAAGCCATCGCCGCCATGCTGGCGATTCTCAAAACCGGCGGCTTCTATGTTCCCCTTGACCCCCATTACCCCGCCGAGCGTTTGGCTATGCTGGTCGAGGATTCCGGCGCCACGATTATAGTGACCACTCGAGCGTTGCGCGCTTGTTTCCCATCCAGCTTGTCCTGCGCC
>CAZLMM010000119.1:0-16783 GCA_964560495.1 uncultured Caldilineaceae bacterium | reverse complement strand
GGTGTATAGGTCACAGTTGGCGTTGGCGTAACCGTGGCCGTATTCGTTGGCGTTGACGTGACGGTCGCCGTGTTCGTTGGCGTTGACGTCACCGTCGCCGTGTTGGTCGGCGTGGGCGTGACCGTGGCCGTGTTGGTCGGCGTGGGCGTAACGGTCGCCGTGTTGGTCGGCGTCGGCGTGACAGTAGCCGTGTTCGTTGGCGTCGGCGTCACGGTTGGCGTATTCGTTGGCGTCGGCGTGACAGTAGCCGTGTTCGTTGGCGTCGGCGTGACAGTAGCCGTGTTCGTTGGCGTCGGCGTCACGGTTGGCGTATTCGTTGGCGTCGGCGTGACAGTAGCCGTGTTCGTTGGCGTTGGCGTCACGGTCGGTGTGTTCGTCGGCGTCGACGTGACGGTTGGTGTGTTGATCGGCGTTGGTGTGTTGGTCGGCGTCTGTGTAACCGTGGGTGTACTTGAACTTGTTGGCGTATTCGTCGGCGTCGGCGTGACCGTCGGCGTTGGCGTGATGGTCGGGGTGCCGGTCGGCGTAGATGAACCCGTGGGCGTGGCGGTTGGGCGCAAGCAACGATACAGGTTCACGTCATCCACATACCAGCCCACCAGCCCGGCGCAGCCGTCTTGCCCCAACTCGATGCGCAATTCGATGGTGGAACCAGGCGCCGCCAGTGCGCTCAGATTGATCTGCGATTGCCCCCAGCTGCCGACGACGCTGCCGCCATTCGACCCCGAAAAGGCTGCCTCGCCCTTCATGGGATTGGTGTTGCCAGAGGTGCGCAAAGTCTGATTGTAGGCATTGAAAGTGAAGGCAGACGACGGGATGAGCGTCCAACTGCCGCCGTTGACGCGAATCTTGAAGTTGCCGCCATCATAGCTCGACTCGGTGCTGTGCCAATGGTCGATAGCCAGCCGATAGGGGCCATCGCCCGACGGCAACGTGATGGCCGGGCTTTGCACATAGCGCACCCCGCTGTCATCGTCGCTGCTGCAGTTGCCATAGGCGTCGCTGTTGACGCCAAAAATCGCCTGACCGGCGCGACCCTCGGGCAACGAGCCAACTACTGCCCAATTGGGCGTATCGAAGGCGCCGGGGTTGACGATATTGCGTGTGGCGACTGCCCATCCATCCAGCCCGCTCTCCCAGGTCGTCAACGATGCGCCCTCGAAGGTCTCGTCGGCCGCGCACAAGGCCGGCGCGTTGGGATTGAGCATGGGCTGGAAATTGCACTGGGTGGGTGTCAACCGTAGTTCGACCGCTGCGATGGCGTCGGCGACTTCCACACAATCCGCCGCGCTGATTTGTTCGGTGGAAATCGTGATGGGCGCGCCCCCGGTGTCGAGATTCGACAGGGATTGGCCCATCAGGTCGAGACACGCCTGCTCCAGCGCGTCCGCGTGTTCAGGAAAGCCGCTAACTGCCGTCTGATAGATGGTTTGGGCGCGCCAATAGATCGCGGCGGCTTTTGTGAAACCAATGGGCGTCACCGTGAATCCGTTGTAGGTCCCGCCATCCACCAGCAGCGCATAGGCGTGATTGGGTACGCCGCTGTTGGAATGGACGCCGCCGCCATCTCCGGTCGCACACCAATACTGGGTATCCGAGACCTTCCCCGGATCGCCGTAGACCGTTGGAACCATCATGTCGCGGATGGGGCCGCCAAAGGACGTGGAATCCTCACCCATCTTCCAACGCACAGAAGTTGCATCGTTGCCCGCGCCGTTCAACAGGTCAGCAGTCTCGCCCCAAATGTCAGAGTAGGATTCGTTGAGCGCGCCCGGCTGCCAGGCATAGATGAGGTTGTGGCTGTATTGGGTGTACGCGTGTCCCCACTCGTGCGCGACCACATCATCGGAAGTGACGCCGTTGCAAAAGTCGGTGTACGAGCCATTCCACTGGGCGTTGGGGCATGAGCCCAAAAGGTTGGATGAGTTGGCGACTGCGCTCATGACCGCGCCGGCACCGTCGAAGGAATCCTGCGCGCCAAGGGAGACCGTGCGGAAGAGGTGATAGGCGTCTTCGGTGAAGTCGATGAGATTGTTGATATTGGTGGAGTTCCCGCCAGTGTAGGGCAGCGCATCGCCTTCCTGCCAGCGCAGATTGGCCGTGGTCAGCGATGTCTGATAGACCTTGCGAAACAGCCCGCTGTGGATGCGCTCGAAATGATCGAGGATGTCGCCCTTGACTGCATCCACGATGATGTCGCTGTCAAAGGTGGCAGCATGGCTGAGGCGCACGACGTAAGCCAGTTTATTGACTCCTGGCCGTCCAGCGACCAGATTCGTGCGATAGACCATCAACTCGTTGCTGATGACCGCCAGGTTCTCGGCGTCGATTGGGCCATGCTCATCGTGGAGAGCCGCTTCTGCTCGGGCGCGCCGTTCCGCCTCTGTCGGAGTCAACGCCGGCGTCGTGTCAACGTCGATGCCGGGGACGAACGCACCATTGACTGCAGTGACATAGCCGACCGGGTCGAAGTGAACGCGCAGCGAAGCGCCATAAACGGGCAACCCCTCATATCTCTGGGTGTAGAACACGTGCTGCCCGCCGTAGGGGTCGCTGATGATCGTGTCGAGCCGCAACTGGGCGACAGGGTCTGTCACACCGAAGAGAGCGCCATTGGTGCGTAGAAAGCCGAGCGAAGCCACAGTCAACTGGACATCGGACAGGGAGACAGAGGACGACTCCTCTCCGCTGGGTGGGGCAAAGCGAACGAATTGCGCCGCGCCGGTGGCGTCGCTCCAGGATATATACTCTGGCGTCTCTTGTGCTGAGACCTCACCCGGCGCCATCCTGGGGGCGACATGGGTTGGCGTGGCTATGGCGTCCTGACCTTGCGATGCCGCTGGACCAATGAACGCAGCCAGGAGGCTGAAAACGAGCAACAGAGCGACCAGTTTCCACAGGCGTCGAATTGAGGTATTCATCGATGAACGTATAAGTCATGGGCGCTCGCCGAGACGGCGGCCAAGATATGTCG
Source organism: uncultured Caldilineaceae bacterium (assembly GCA_964560495.1). Lineage (GTDB taxonomy): Bacteria > Chloroflexota > Anaerolineae > Caldilineales > Caldilineaceae > UBA5069. The sequence continues at coordinate 13,809 of CAZLMM010000119.1, read as the reverse complement.
GCTGAAACGGAGGAAAGAACCACTTGGCGGCTTCCCCAATCGCCTCTGGCGCAGCATTCCAATTCGCTTTCGCACCCTCATCGCCCTTCAGCCTCAGCAGGTCGATGAGGAGATCGGTGGAGACCCAGCCAATGTTCCGCTTTGCAGCAAGCGACTGAGCGAGAATGCTCTTGCCAGCTCTGGGCGCTCCACCTATCAGGTAGATCATGCCAATTCTCTGAAAATCTGGCTGACAGGTCAATCAATGGACCGCATGAGAAACGAGCAGTGCAGCGGCCCACTCGGCGTCGGCGGCGCGCAGCGGAGGATTGGCGGGCTTGGCGTAGTCGATGCGCAGGTCGTAGCGCGCCCGGCTGTAGGCGGTGCGCAACGCCAGAGCGATGTCCAACGGCACAGGTGCATCAGGCGGCAGCAGGGGGATCGGGATGACGGGCAACTCCTGGCGCAGAAAGATGGGCCACACATCGCAGCGCGTGCCTTTGCTGCAGTCCGCCACCATAATCAGATAGTCGCAGACTGGCGCAGATAACTCGAAGGGCATGCGCGGCCAACGGCGCAACAGGTCGACCTCCACCAGGTTGATCCCCCTTGCCGTAAACGCGGAACGCTTCTCCACATACTCGTCGCGCCCAGGGCCGGGACGCTTGTTGAAAGGTGAAAGCATTTCGATGATTGTCGCCAGCCGGTCATCCTCACGTCGGCGAATGCGCACCGAGTTCAAGCGTATGGGAAAGCGCAGAGGTAGGTGCAGCTCGATGGGCGCAGGCGGCGCAGAGGCAGCAGCACTGACAACCCCGCCAAATCCCATCGGCTGGATAATGGCAACATCGTGCACTACGCCCAACGACTCGTCCTCGCGATTCACTTCCTCGATGATAATCTGCGTCTGCAACTCAGCCACATAGTGCGGCGCTATAAGCGGAATGAGATCGTCACAGAATATCGTGATCAGCCGGTTATGCACATCCGGCCACAGATCGGGCGATTCCAGATATGGATCCATCCCCGGAAACGGCGATGACGTCATGATCAACCTCCACAAGAACCCTTCACATGACGCATGACTCGCGACAGTTAAAAACATTCGTCACGAGCCATGCGTCGCGTCAGCGAACTCCCGCGCGTTACAATTCATCCGTCACACAGCCCTCGGATGCCGACGAAACGGTCTTCATGTATTTGTAGAGCACGCCCTTGGTGAACTTGGGCGCGGGCGCCTGCCAGGCGGCGCGGCGGCTGGCGAGTTCAGTCTCATCCACATGTACGTCGAGGCTGTTCTTTTCGGCGTCGATGGTGATCAGGTCGCCATCTTGCACCAGCGCCAGGTTGCCGCCCACCTGCGCCTCTGGCGTGATGTGGCCGACGACAAAGCCGTGAGTGCCGCCGCTAAAACGTCCATCGGTAATCAGCGCCACGCTCTTGCCCAACCCGGCGCCCATGATGGCCGATGTGATCGACAACATCTCGCGCATTCCGGGGCCGCCCTTTGGCCCCTCATAGCGGATCACCACCACGTCGCCGTGGGTGACTTTGCCGCTTTCCAGGCCGGCCAGCGTCGCCTCCTCGGAATCGAAGACCCTGGCCGGGCCGGTGAAGCGCACGCCTTCTTTGCCCGTGATCTTGGCGACAGCGCCTTCGCTCGCCAGGTTTCCGTAGAGAATCTGCAAATGGCCGGTCGCCTTGATGGGTTGCGCCAACGGGCAGACGATAGATTGCCCCTCGCTGAGACCGGGCAGGTCGGCCAGGTTTTCGGCCACGGTGCGACCGGTGACGGTCATGCAGTCGCCGTGAAGCAGACCCGCCTCCAGCAGCAGCTTCATCACGGCCGGCACGCCGCCCACCTGCCACAGGTCTTCCATCACCCACGGACCGCTCGGTTTCATGTCGGCCAGCAACGGCGTGCGGTTAGAGACGGCCTGGAAGTCGTCGATGGTCAGCGGGACATCTGCGGCTTTGGCCATGGCGATGAGATGAAGCACGGCGTTGGTGGAGCCGCCGAGCGACACCACAGTTGCGATAGCGTTCTCGAATGCCTGGCGCGTCAGGATGTCCCTCGGCTTGATGTCGCGCTCCAGCAGATGGAGCAACGCTGGGCCAGCGGCGTGGCATTCGGCCAGCTTCTCCTGGCTGTTGGCCGGGTAGGAGGAACTGTAGGGCAGGCTCATACCCAGCGCTTCGATTGCCGAGGCCATGGTGTTGGCGGTGTACATGCCGCCGCACGCGCCCTCGCCGGGACAGGCGTTGCGCAACACGGCGCGCAGCTCGTCTTCGCTGATCTGCTTCGATAACCATTGACCATAAGCCTCGAAAGCCGACACGATGTCGAGCTTGCGGTCGCCCAGATGGCCGGCGCGGATGGTGCCGCCGTAGATGATGATGGTGGGGCGATTCAGCCGAGCCGCAGCCATGATCGCGCCGGGCATGTTCTTGTCACAGCCGGGCAGGGCGACGTTGGCGTCGTACCACTGGGCGCGCATGACGGTCTCGATGGAGTCGGCGATGATGTCGCGCGAGAGCAGCGAGCACTTCATGCCTTCTGTGCCCATGCTGATGCCGTCGCTGACGCCAATGGTGTGAAAGACAAGACCCACCATCCCTGCGCCATTGACGCCTGTCTTGACCTCCTGCGCCAACGCGTTCAGGTGCATGTTACAGGTGTTGCCATCCCAGCCCATGCTGGCGATGCCCACCTGGGGCTTTTTCATATCCTCATCGGTCAGCCCCACGCCGTAGAGCATGGCCTGGGAGCCGACCTGGGAGCGCACCTGGGTGAGCTGACCGCTGTATTTGTTGAGTGTGCCGTTCATGGTCGTGACTGACATCGTGATCGATTCTCCTTCAATAGATGATGCTGGAAAAATGGGGATGAATGAGGAGTATGATAATCAAATTGAGGGGGGCGGTCAACAACGTGTGGGACTCGACTCGGTTCTACCCTGTGTTGATGAAGAAAACGCCCTGTCAATGTATCGATGTCGTAAAGGCGTGAGCGCCACGGTGGGCGCCCGTCGCTTGCGCCAGTTGAGGGCAACAAGCGACGGGTCTGCGGGCGTCCAGACACCCCGATCATCGAGATAGCTGACTTGTCCAGATGGTGCAGCGGCCCAACGTCGGGCAGTTCGTGGCCATGGCCTGGCCGGCAGTGAACTCGATACCGTGAATTCGACGATCAACTCAGCGCAACCGTTTGCAGGGTCGTCGGTGTGAATATCTCGAAGAGCCGCCCGGTCGGTGTATTCTTCCCGCGGGCGTCCGCCACCTGCAAGAATGCAGTCAGGGGCGCGCTCTGCAGCAGGGCGAGGACGGTTGCGCGTACTTTTGCCGGCGTCCGCGCCAGGCCATCCAGCAAGATCGGCGTTTGCTCGCTTGCGCGCACCATCGCCTGATAGCTGACGAGAATCAGTTCGAGCGGCTGGCCGGTGTCAGGGTTGTAGTAGAGGACGATGTTGTCGGCCAGTTCGATGCCCGTGTGCGCCGCGCGACTGGGCTCCGCAAACGTCACGGAGAGGATATCGCCTTCTGCGTCATAGTGGATTGTTTTCATTTTTCTGGGAGAGTTTCTTGTCGGAGCAGACCGTCTGGAATCGACGAAAAGTGCGGATCGCGGTGAACCAGTACAGCGTTGAGGATAGGCGAATTAAACAGATAGCTCATGTTGCTGTTTCGTAGGCATCATCATCTTGCGCTCGCTCGGCAATCAGATCGCGCACAGGGTCTGCCCCCGGGACGCAAATACTTGCGTCCCGCGCCATACAGGGCTGCAGCCCGTTGCGCGCGGCTGGGCTGTGGCGTCCCAATCAAGGCGCCATGCGGCCCTACAGTCCAGTCAAGCTGCATGCCTGGCGTCAAATCGAGCGCCTGGACGATCTCTGGTGGCAGCGTTACCTGATGCTTGTGTGTCACAGTTGTTGTCTTCATGCAACTAGTATAGGCTGCGCAGGCAGGGTCGTCAAGTGTGATGATTACCCTGCTACCGGGCGATCAAGCGGTCACCGATCGGTAATGGCGGTCAGCGTGTTCCCATCATTTCCTGTGGTCGGGTCAGCAGTCCCCACTCTTGCGCACGGCACAATGACGCGCCCGTTCAGGCCTCTATCTTCAAGAGCAAGCAGCAGCCCAGCGTCAGGCAGTGCACGGCGACGTCCTGGCCGGCGGTGAACTCGATGCGGTGGCCGTCATCGATGAGATACTGGGTCTTGCGCTGGCTGACTTTGCACATTGAGCGGGTTGTGCGCTCGGTGAAGTCGTATTCATACTCTAGTACACGTGGGCGCTAGAAACCCGACAGTTGCAGCGCAAGGCAACCAGTGGGGCGACTTGCCAAATCGCCCTACAAAACTGTCGGCCTATTTCGGCCCATGTGTACTAGTCGCAACGGTAGGAGGAGGGGACGATGTGGATTGCCATCTTGTGCCTCTTATTAGCCAATGCTGTTTGCGCATCTTTGATGGACGGACTTGGCCCCAGGGACGATGTGGATTGCCATCTTGTGCCCCGTATTAGCGCTTGACCTGCCATCCCATCGGCTTGAACTCGCCCGGCGCCTGAATTGCCAGTTGCTCAATGACGCGTTGCCTGCACTCAAACGCCAGATCAGTACAGTTATCTAGCTCACCTCCTTGCAAGTCATCGACGGTGCGATGCGGGTAGATCAACTTCAACAGCCCAGCCGCAGTCTTGCGGATAGCATCCTGATTGCGCCCGGTCAGTGAACTGAAATCCACGTGGGCATTGACGATGGTTTGATAGTTCCGGCGCCGGAACCTGGCGAAGATTTCAGCCATGTAATCAGTGATGAAGCCGTATCCCTGGGCATAGTTCTCAGGCCGTATCTTCGGCAATTCCCATCCCGGCAGGAAGCCGTGCAGGCGGTCCAAAAATGCTGTGTCGCCGCCCAGTTCATGTGGCAGCGCTTCGAAGAGATGGCGGTAGCGGGATACAGGCTGGCGCAGCGTCATATCCGTGTCGATATTGCCACCAAGGACGATGCTGGCTTGGGCGGTAAACTCTAGCGGCCCGCGGCTGAATCTGCCGGTTTGCATGTAGTCCTTCAGTACACTCACTGTGGCCTCGGGGTCGCTGAAACTAGTGCTGGCAATCTCGTCGAAAAATACAACATCGCGATAGCCCAGAATACCGATCTTGCGACTTGCCACATTGTAGAAGAGCGTGGCGGGTGTGGCTTTGCCGCCGGAGATGACAAACGAACGGCTGGACGTGTTGCGATAGGTGTAGGTTTTGCCTGTTTCGCGCGGACCCAGTTCGATCAGATTGTAGTTCGCCTCCACAAAGGGCACCAGGCGCAGCAGCATGAGCAGTTTTTCACGGTCGGAGAATTTGGCTGGGTTGAATCCAATCGTTTGGATCAGAAGGTCGATCCACTCCTTGGTGGTGAATAGCTTGCGTTTTTCGATATAGTCGTCTAAATCGAGTCGGGTGATTTGGAACGGTTTGAACTCGCGCACAAAGAAGGGATAGATGCGGCTGCGAATCTCGTAGCGGGCATCATATTCGATTGTCATCGTGCCCCATGCGCCGCCGGTGAGCAGCGCTTCTCCGTATTCGTCCAAAACTCTGGCGCTTATGCGCACGAAGTTGTCGCCCAACGCCGGTACTTCCGCCCAGTAGTGATCGCGGGCAGCGTCCAGGCGCACCTGAAGCGAGCCGAGCAGTACGTACTCGCCTTTTTCCTTGATGCGGCTCTTGATCAGCTCTTTGGCGTCACTTTCGACATAGTGTTCCTGCAGCAGCCGGTCGATGCGCGCCTGGCCGGCCACAGGATTCCCCGGATCGACATAGCGGGCGCATAGATATTCGAGCACGTAGCGGGGAAACTCCTTGTAGGCTTCGTTCCAACGGGTGAGCGGTTTGAGCACCACCCGGTCAGCCAAATGGGCCAGAATCTTGTCATCTGCTACAGTCATTGCTGCGGTCATACCAATGCCTCAATATGCGATGCTGCCTGTTCAGGGCACGGCAGCAGATTTGAACTATAGGTCATCAAGCGCGTCTAGACCAGCAAATTGAATTTCGACAATGTCTTTGCGTTCTTCGATCTGCAACTGGATATCCTGCCGTCGCGGTGTCAGCCATGCTTCCTGCAAATCCTGGGTTGAAAAGAGCAGTTCGATATAGGTCGGGACGCCGCCTTTAATCTTTGTGATCGGCGCCAATCGCACCTGCAGGACCTTGCGTTCGCCCGGCGCCAGGGTCTCAATTCGAGGCTGCGCGAGCGCATCGGTGTTCCAGCGAATCTCTAGCCGGCACGCACCCGTTTGATTGCCCCGGTTGTGGATGGCGACTTCCAGCAACAGCGGCTCGCCTTCGTGCACTTGCACTTGCGTCGGCGCATGCTCGAGCACAATTTCGACCTTTTTTTCGACAATCCGGCGCAACAGGGCGCCGGGCACAACCATCTCTCCGAATGAAAGCCCACCATGGGCATAGCGATCCGGGCGGCGTCGATCATCGCTGCGTTTGAACCAGGTCTGGCTGATCGCAACGGTGAATTCAGGCGGCGAGAATCCCGGCAGGTCAAACGCATAGCCCTCGTTGCTCTTCATTCCTAGCAGATAGCGGTAGCGCACCGGATCGGCGCTGCCGGCAGTTTGGCGCTGCCAGCGTGCTTCGTCACGGATTATGACGCCGTCCTCATCGTCGAGCTCAATGAAACCATGGTCGCTGCTGATCAACAAGGTATCGTCCGGCCGCACCACCAGCGCCAGTGTCTGCATGATGCTGTCAAGCTGAACGCTGATGGCGCCATTCAGTGCCGACAAGCTCCCTTTCTCCTTGTGAAGGTTGTCGTCGCTGATATTAAAGATCAGGATGTTCCATGGAAATCGTTCGTCGGGGTTCAGTTGTAGATACTGACGATCCGCCTCCATGTTGGAGAAGAAACGCAGGGTTCGATCCACATTATTCGCGGGGATATCGAGGGCACGCGCCGCCAATGCACGCTGGTCCACCGACTGACGGTCGTTGCGCCGCTGCCAATACTTGGGCGGCTGGCCGGTGAGCAGCGACGTGCGCGCCACCATCGTCCACGACGGCAACATGCTGAGATAGGCTTTCTCCGGTTCAGTGAACTCAAACTGCTCGAGCAATCTTGGCTTGACGACTTGCTGCCACGTGTCCCAGCGCATGCCGTCGAAGACCACGAACCAGAGACATTGCTCTGGCGTAGGGCGCATCCGCCGCCGTTTGATGAGATCACTGAGAACATTTGTCGCGAGGCGCGGGCTGGACAGGTACTGCTGCCAACTCCCACGAATGCGGTCGGCCAACTCCAGGTCGGCATGACGTAGAAAGTCACGTAGTTCGCTGCGCAATTCCGCCAAATAGTCGGTTAAGGCAGTGGCGAGTGTGCGATGTGTGGCCAGCAGGTTGCGGACATGATCGGCGGCGCGAACCTGCGCATATTCCAGATCGTAGAATCCGCCCGCCACGTACCAGTCGACTATGCCGGCAAGATCAACGCCCGGCTGAAAGCCCTGACCTAGCACGTACACGACGCGTCCCGCCTCATCCAAAAAGCCGGCAATGGCGTGCGCGATTGCGGCGTGGCGCGTTTCTGGCATGGCGCTCAGCACCGACGGGCGCGCCGTCGGCCATGCGCGGAGCGCCGCGTCCACTGCTTCCGGTTTCAGGTGCAACAAAATGTCCGCCACAAGTTGTACGAACAGGCCTGGCCCCTCGACTGTTTCCAACGGCGCCCAGATAGCCGCGCCAGGAGATGTAACCAACCCGGCAACCCGCGCAAGATCGTCCAGTGCAAGGGAGTCTTCCGCGCTAGCGATCACCTGCTGGCGCCATGATGGCTCGCGTTCCCAACGCACGAGCACCTGATCGACCCAAGTCTCCAGCGGTTCAGGGTCGAAGCCAAGTACGCCAAGACCTCGGATCTGATTGGCGATCTGCGGAACATGATTACGACTCAGAAAACGGCGTACATAGAGATAGCGGGCCAGTTCATCGATCGGTGTGTCCAGCCACGGTTGGACATCGCCGAGGGGCGCGACGGTCGACAGGCGCACATGGTTGCGCAGGAGTTCTCTGCTCGGCGCATCCCACCCCGTGTACCAGGCCAGGCGAATATAGTGACGGAGGAGTGTGCCTGCATCGTCACGATGGAACAGCAGATCGTCGACCGGAATCGCTGGTTGGCTGCAATGCAGCGCCAGGATGCGGATGCTGGCAGCGTCCAGGGCCGTGCGCGGGCCAATCAGTAAGCGCAGTTTCTTGTAGCCGGTCACAAGCGCCGGTAGATTGGCGCTGAGCAGCCCACCGTGCTCTTCGACGATGGCAGCCGGCCATACTTCATTGGGGATAAGAGCGTCCAAAATACCGACCATGCTCATATCCACCCAGTCGTCTGCTTTTGCAAGCAGGTCGCTCAGGCTGCTCAAGGCGAGTGGCTGGGGTGGGCTGGAAGCGCCGTCTTGGTTTGTCACCCAGATCAGCCGGCGTGATCCTCGACTCTCTGCCTGGCGCCATGCCGCACGCAAGGCTAGGTCGTTGCCATCGTAGCGGACAACCTGCCATGTACGCCCGCCCGCTGCCAGGGTGTTGCCCAGGGCAAGGCGCACCATCGGGTCAAAAACAAAGGCCAGTCGCGTGTTGGCGTGCCGGTCCACGAGCCAGCTATGCAGATAGTCTGTCAGGTTCTGGGGTGGATCGGTTTCAAGCATAGGGATTCTCATATGTGCAGCGTATAGATTCCGATTGCATCAGTTCAGACGATCAATCTGCGTGTTTCATAGCCGCGCCCGGCTGGCAACAGCGATCTTGCGTGTTCGTTCCAAGTACCAGGCATTGACATCGTCGGTGTGTACAAGTGGAAACAAAGCCGCCGCCTCTCGATACAGCGAAAACTGATAGCAGAAATGGATCCAATCGCAGATTTGTTCACCATTTGGGCGGTTCCCGTCGCGCCCCTGAAGATAATCCTGAATCTGGCGAACTTGCCGCCGCGCCGCCCTCATCAAATCGTTGTCGCTGACGTTGGTAATCGCTTTGGCGCGTTCTGCAGCAACAAGTTGATCATATAGCGCGCCCCACACAGGACGAAAATGCTCGTCGCCCATTGCTTCGCGGGTCTTCTCCAGCATATCTAGCGACAGCCCCACTGGAACCGTGCGATCTTCATGTTTCGACCTTCTCGTCGCACTTGGTGTCGAAGAATCACTGCCACCATGCTGAATTCGTCCCACATGCGTTGCATCCGGGTTTTCTGCGAGCCAGCGACGTCCTTTGTCGGTAATTCGCCAAATCCCCCTGAACGGAGCATCCAAATAGCCCCCGTCGATCAGGTGTTGGCGGCTCCATGCTGCATAATTGTCCCACTTCAGAATTTTTGTTTTACTGCTGACGCGATCATAGTGAGTTTGCGGAATCCTGTGACCGTAGCGGCGCGTGAGTTCCTCTAGCACGTGCTGTTTTGTGGCGCTTCCATTGGGCATGTCGGCTAGAATTCGCAGGATTGGCACTTGGTAGTCAGATTCCCTCTGAAACATCACTTCTTCCATCTATCCCTCCACATTGCTGATTTAGCCAGTTGTTTTCGCCTTTGCAGTCATCGCAAGCTTGCGTGCTTGCTCGAAATACCATGGATCAACTTCATTAGCGTTGACCAGTGGACCTAGAGCCGCTGCCTCCCGAAACAGAGAGAATTGGTAGCAGAAATGAATCCAGTCGCAGATCTGCTCGCTCGTTGGTCGTTCCCCGTTGCGACCCTGAAGATATTCCTGAATCTGGCGAACTTGCCGCCGCGCTGCCCTCAGCAGATCAATGTCGCTGACCTCGGTAATCGCTTTTGCGCGTTCAGCGGCGACAAGCTGATCGTATAGCGCCCCCCATAAAGGGCGGAAATGCTCGTCGCCCATGGCTTTGCGGGTCTTTTCCAGCATCTCTAGTGATAACCCTGCTGGGACCAAACGGTCATCAGGCTTCGACTTTCTTGTCGCATTCTTTGTCGGGGAACCACTGGTGCTGCGCGGAATCCGTCCGATATGCGTTGCATTCGGGTTTTCTGTGAGCCAGCTACGTCCCCGATCGGTAATTTGCCAAATCCCCCTGGACGGGGCATTCAAATAGCCGCCGTCAATCAGACGTTGGCGACTCCACGCAGCATGGTGCTCCCACTTCAATATATTTGTCTTGGTACTCACATACTCAAGATGGGCCTGCGGAATCATGTGACCATAGCGCCGCTTGAATTCTTCCAAAATCAGTTGTTTACTAGCCTTCCCATTGGGCATATCAGCCAGAATTCGTAAGATCGGCACCTGGTAATCATATTCTCCTTGAAACATCCTCTTTTCCATCGCGCTCTCCACATTGCTGGATCCAGCGTCTCATTTCACCTTTGTAGTCATCACGATTCTGCGTGCTCGCTCAAAATACCACGTATCAACTTCACGAGCGTTCACCAATGGAAACAAGGCCACCGCTTCACGGAAGAGCGAGAACTGGTAGCAGAAATGAATCCAGTCGCAGATCTGCTCACTATTCGGGCGGTCGCCGTTGCGCCCCTGGAGGTAGTCTTGGATCTGGCGAACCTGGCGCCGCGCCGATCGGGTCAACTCATTGTCGTTGACATTCGTGATCGCTTTGGCGCGCTCTGCGGCGATAAGTTGGTCGTAAATCGTGCCCCATACCGGGCGAAACTGTTCGTCGCCCATTGCCTGGCGTGTCTTTTCCAGGATTTCGAGAGTGATTCCTGGCGACGTGGGTGACGGTGCAGAACGACGTGCGGATGCTGTTTGCTTTCGGGTTGGCGAGTCTGATGTCCGCGCCGGCAGGTCGATATGCTGTGCGGTTGGATTCCGGGACAGCCAGTCCCTACCAGCCTGCGTGATTGCCCACTTGCCGCGCCCGGGACTGGCAATGAAACCTAACCGCTCCTGTAATTCATAGCGCCGCCACCCCACGATATGCTGCCAGATTACCATGCCATTCTTGCGCGTGTCATGATGCTCAGGCGGGATCAAGGCGCTGTAGCGCTGCTCGAACACTTGGTAGACGTGTGTAACAGGGACAGGGCGCTCTCCAAATTCAGCTAGGATGTGCAGCAGCGGCACGGTATAATCTTTGTTCTGCTGAAACACAGGCAATTCTCCTCTATGCTCCTCTCGAAACACAGGCAATTGACATGCGTGGCACCCTTTATTGGCTATGCCTTCAGGATGCGGCGCTCCAAAGCGCCGATGTCTTCAGGGCACAGCGTGCGGATGCGCGCATAGCGGCGGGCGGCTTCCTCCGCCAACTGACGGCGGCCTTCGCCCGGACTCAACTGGACCTTGCGCAGATTGGCGTAGGGCCGATAGTAGAGTTCCTTCGGATTTGGCTCGTTGCGGATCACACGCCAGTTCCAGTCGGCTGGCAGATCGTGACCAGCCAACACCCACACTTCGATTTCCTGCCAGGCATTCTCTGCCAGGAGTCGAACGCCGGCCGGTAGGATGGCCTGCGCCTGCGTCTCGATGGCATCCAACGCAGTGCGGCGTCCCGCCTGGCCATCGCGGTCGACACAGAGCAGAAACAGGTGCACTTTCCAGGCATACTGCTCGATGATCTCCCGAATCCGCTCCCATTTGAGCGCCTCGCTCACTCCGCCCAACAGCGGGTCCTGGCAGACTTCCACTCGCACGAATCGATCCAGCCCGCGCAGCATGGCGGTGACGATCGGCTTGAGCATGTATTGGTCTTTGCGAAAATCTTCGGGGATGACGAGCACGTTCATGTTATTCCTCGCCGTCGGCCAGAAAGGACGCGATATTCTCAAACCAGCCGGAACCGAACAGGGCGCCGGCGTCTTTCTCCTCGATCACGCGCCACGCTGCCGCCGGCAAGTCGCCTAGTCGGCGAATTTCGGCGTCGGCGCGGCTCTCCAGACGGTAGATAAGCGCGGCGTTGCGCCGGCTCTCTGTACTCAACAGCCGCAAGAGCTGGGGCGAATGGGAGGTGGCGATGACCTGCACGGCGCGCCCGGCTGCCTGCTGCTCGATCAGGTCGATCAGCAGATGCAAGCGCGCCGGGTGCAGTCCGTTCTCCAATTCCTCAAAGAAGTAGAGATGCGCCGGTTTCGGGCCGAGCAGCGCGGCCAACATCGCCAGGAAACGCAAGGTGCCATCGGATGCGCTGTAGGCGGAGGTCTCCACGCCGCCTTGCTCGCGCAGGCTGACCAGCACGCGGCCGGTTGGGTCGGGCAGAAACGCCAGATCGACCACATCCATCGGCGTCAGTTCGCGAACCCAACCGACCAGCGCCGCCCGGCGCGCGGGGTCCTCATAGATGGCCTGCAGCACCGAAGAAAGATTCTCACCCCGGTCGCCCAGCGTGGTCTGCCCCGGCAGCGAAGGCAGGCGCATGGCGTCCAGGTTGAGATCCAGGAAGCGCATCGAGCCAAAGGTAGTCAGCGCGGACTTGACCGCGTGGCGGAGCGCGTCGGCGCCGTCGTCCCTGCGCTCGGCGATACGCTCGACGATCTGCGAAATCACTGGCTGGTTGGCGATGAAGCTCTCCACGTGACCTTTGCGATAGCGCCCGCCAGGAATGATGCGCACGGTCAGATGCTGCGGATCGCCTTGCGCCGGCGGATTGCTTGCGGGGTGCGAGTCAAAGAGCATACGATTGTCGGCATGGAGCGACTCGCGCACCAGGCGCGGCTTGCCGTTGCGACCGGGTTCAACTTCGATGGTATAGACACCCTCAGTGGCCAGAAGCTGCGCCTGCCCGTTGGTGGGCGTGAAGGTTGCGGTCATGGTGAAGGTGTTCGTACCATGGCGCGCCGCTTCGACCGTGCCCCCGCGCAGCCCACGCCACTGCAGCACCCCGCCCTCGCCCCACTTTTCGCCGATGATGTCTGCCAGCGTGTAGCCGCGGGCAATGCCGTGCAGAAAACGCAGCGCATCGCGCAGATTGCTCTTCCCGGCCGCGTTGACGCCGAGCAAGATTGTCAGCGGTCCCAGCGACAGGGTGGCATGGTGGTAATTCTTGAAATCGTGCAGTTGTAGTTGCGTCAGCATGGTGGCCTCGCTCAACGCCAGTGGCGCCGCTCTCCTCCCATCATCCAATTCATTACCTGCCGGCCCGCTGCCGGCAGACTGAGGTCAGCCGCTTCAACGCCTGCTGTGTCCTCGAACATCCGGTAGACGTGTATAACAGTCGAGTAGAATCATGGTCTACTCACGCGTGCGCTGTTCGGCCTGGCGGCGCAACTGGCGCGCATACTCAGGCGAGTCGGGTAGATCGGTGCGGTCTGCCCAGAGACCGACCAGATCGGACGCTGCCAGAGTGCGCCCGGTCAGTGTTGCGTCGTTGCGGGGGCCGCGCTTCGTCTCAGGCTTGGATTTCCCCCGTTGACGCAGATAACCGATGAAGTCCAGCACTTCCTCCCACCGATTGGTTTCCAATCCATGCAGTGCAGCCAGCACATCTTCTTCTCTGACGGTTGTCATATCCACCTCCTGCCTGAATTATATCATCCCGCGCTTGACGGTTTGGCGACCCGCTGGCGGCAGACCTGGATCAGCTTCTTCAACGCCTTCGCCTGCTCGGCGTCGAGCCGCGCCGTGTCGATCTGCTGGGCCAGAGCCAGCGCTTCGGCGTAGGCTTCGCGTTTGTAGCAGAAGTGCGCCCATTCGTAGCGTTTCCAGTCGTTGACGCGCTCGTCCAGCTTGCCGTCCAGGTAGCGGCGCACCGTGCGTAGATGTGCCTCGTCGGCCAGCAGCAGGTAATTTCACATACGTAACGCCATTGGTCAGAAATTTAGCATTTCATGAGGCTGTCAAGACCATGATGCGCTAA
>CAZLMM010000118.1:0-17635 GCA_964560495.1 uncultured Caldilineaceae bacterium | reverse complement strand
TGATACTCCCGACACCGGTAGTATGCCATATCTCTAACTAACTTTGAACACACCCTATTGTATAGCGCATCCTGGGACTTGAAGCGCGAAAGTCAGTCTCTATGCGGTGAATTTGGCTGCCAATCATGATGCAGGTCGCGCCGCGTGCAATGCCCGCCACACCCGTTCGGGCGTGAAGGGAATCTGGTTGATAGCAACGCCCGTCGCATTGTAGATGGCGCTACGCAGCGCGGCGGCCACCCCATCTTTTGGTATTTCCGCCACGGCTTTGGCGCCAAAGGGACCGCTTGGCTCCAACGTCTGCACCAGGATCACTTCTAGTTCGGGCATCTCATCAGCGCGGTAAATCTTGTAGGGGCCAAAGGCCGGATTGACCATGCGACCGTGGGCGTCGTAGACCATCTCTTCGCAGTGTCCGTAGCCCAACGCCTGCACCATACCGCCTTCCACCTGCCCGCTGGCCGTAATGGGGTTGATGGCGACGCCGCAATCCACCGCCATGACCAGTTTCTTCACCGTCACCTGACCGGTCTCCACATCGACCTCGACCTCGGCGAACTGGCCGGCGAAGGGCGGCGGCGAGTCCGAGGAGACATACGACGCCGTCGCCATGATCTGGCGCTGCTGATCTTGGTGGAGCGAGTGGAGGGCAATCTGCGCCAGGGAAACGAAGCGACCGTCGGGAGCAATCGCACGGCGGTCGCGCAGCACGATCCCGCTCCAATCGTCCAGCTTGAGCATCAACCCGGCGCGCTCTTTGATCTGCTCACGCACCTGCTCGGCAGCCTTCTTTACCGCTGTGCCCGAAATATAGGTGGTGCTCGACGCATAGGCGCCTGTGTCGAAGGGCGTCATGTCGGTGTCGCTGGAATAGATGATAATGTCCTCCACAGGCGTACCCAACACCTCGGCGGCGATCTGCGCCAATACCGTGTCCGAGCCGGTGCCCAGGTCGGTGGCGCCCACCAACACGTTGAACGAACCGTCGTCGTTGATCTTGATGCTGGCGCCGCCCATATCCAGGCCAGGAATCGCCGTGCCATGCATACAAACCGCCATGCCCAGGCCGCGGCGAATATGGGGGCTGTCCGCCGGCTGTCGCCAGGCCTCATCTTTGCGTCGCTGCCAACCGATGGAGTGCATCCCCTGGGCCACGCATTCGGCCAAACCGCTGGTCTGCACAATCGGTACAGATGAAATGTCAGCTTCACCCTCGCCCAGGTGGGGTGCAATATCCAGAGGATCGCCCACCTTGACCCAGTTCTTGTGCTTGAATTCGATCACATCCAGACCCAACGCCTCGGCAATGTCTTCCATGTGGCTTTCCAGGGCAAAGTGCGCCTGGGGTGCGCCATAGCCCCGGTAGGCGCCTGGCACCGGGATGTTGGTGTAGGCCACCCAACAATCGAAGCGCTTATTGGGGCAGTTATAGGTGCTGAGGCCGCGCATGCCCGTCACGGTCTGCACGGTGAGTCCGTGGGTGCCATAAGGCCCAGTGTTGCCGATGACGGTCATGTGCATGGAGACCAGCGTTCCATCGTTCCGCACGCCGGTCTTGTACGTGATGGTCTGAGGATGTCGGGTGCGGCTGGACATGAACTCCTCGGCGCGGGTCAGCTCCAGGCGTACAGGCCGACCCGTGGCAATGGTGAGATGACCGACGATGTCCTCGATGAGCATTTCCTGCTTGGCGCCAAAACCGCCGCCGATCCGGGGCTTGATCACGCGGATGCGGCGCACCGGCAGCCCCAGCAGCGGCGCTACCATGCGCCGTACATGAAAGGGCACCTGCGTCGACGTGCGGATCACCAGCCGCTCGTCCGCATCCCAATAGGCGATGGCGATGTGCGGTTCGATGGGACACTGCTGCACCTGATGGACGCGGAAGGTCTGCTCGAAAATGCGGTCCGCCTGGATGTAGCCTTGCTCCACATCGCCCACCTGGGCGTGGATGTAGTGGCTGATGTTGCGGCTGGCGTCGTATGCGCCCTCCATATCCGGCTCATCATGGATGACAGGCGCTCCTCCCCGGATCGCCTCGTTCTCATCGAAAACCGCAGGCAGCACCTCGTAGCTTACCTTGATGCGCTTGATGGCTTCCTCTGCGATCTCCAGCGACTCGGCAGCCACGGCGGCCACCCGATCTCCCACGTGTCGCACCTTGTTGTCGAAGCTCACCTGGTCGTAGGGTTTGGGGTTGGGATAGGATTGGCCTCCCGATGCGTAGCGCACGCGGACGATGTTCTTGTAGTGGATGACGGCATGGACACCCGGCAGCGCCCGCGCTTCGCTGTCGTCGATGTCGAGGATACGGGCATGGGCGTGGGGGCTGGTGAGCAGCCTGGCATAGAGCAACCCCCGCATCTCCACGTCGTCGACGAAGGCTGGGTTGCCCTTCACCAGTTTGAGGGCATCGACCTTGGGCGCTGGCTTGCCCACCACCTTCAGGTCAGGCGCCTCAGGCGCAACGATGAATTTGGGCAGCACCCGCCGTCGCGTCTCCACGCTGGAGCCGCCTCCCCCAAAATCCATGCCAGAGCCGCCAGTGAAATCATCATCGCCATTGGTTGATTCATCGCCGCCAAACAGACCGCTCCAGTCGCGTTCGGGCAAGATGATGGGCGTAAGTACATTCGGCTCGATGGTGGTCGGCTCCTCGCCGCGCATGATGGCGGCGGCCTCCAGGATCGCCTGCACCGGCTTGACGTAGCCGGTCTCCCGGTCGAGAATGCCGGAGAGAGCGTCGCGCACCTCTGCCTCGCTGGGGTTGGGATTGGCCGCCAGGAGCGCCTTGGCCGCCAGGATCATGGCCGGCGTGGAATAGCCTGATTGAATCGCGCCCGTGCGAATGAAGGCCTCTTGAATCGGGTGCAGGTGAGTCCCCTGCGAGAGCGATTCCACGGTCTCGATGGCATGGCCGTCGGCCTGCGCCGCCAACATGATGTCCGCGTTGACCAGCTTCCCGTCGAGGAGGATCGCGGCCGCGCCGGTCTCGCCCGTCTCGCTGCCATAGCGCACACTGAAGAAGCCGGCGCGACGCAGGAAGCGGAGGAGCGATTCACCTGGTTGGCACGACATTGTCATCACTTTGTTGTTGATTGTGACGCTGATTTCCATTTTTGTCTCCTGACCCGGATGTGGCGCGCCCACCAAAAGGCAGAGGGCTTATGGGAGCCACCTTACTTGGCGTCAAATTGGGTGTACGGGAACAGCTCTGTCCGACTTGTTATTTGTCTTTCTCTTGCTGCTGGCTCAAATATCGTTCAATCTGCTCCATCAGTTGGGCTAGTTCTTCGGGCGCCAGTCCAGCCAGACGGTCTTCTGGCGCCAGTCCCGCCAGACGCTCCTCCGGCGCCAGTCCCGCCAGACGCTCCTCCGGCGCCAGTCCCGCCAGACGCTTCTCCACCGGCAACGCCGCCAGCTCCTCTGGCGTCAAGTGCGCCAGCCATACCTTGCGCACCTCTCGCCCTGTCTCCATGATCTTCTCGGGCGTCAACTCCTCGCCGTGCTCTTTCACTTTCATGTCACCGCCTCTCATTTCCCATTGCTGACGTAACCCCAGCATGAAATCCCAGAATGCATCGCCCAGCCGCTCCCATCCCCACTCCATCAGCCGGGCAAAGGCCGCCTCTCGCACCCGCCGCTTGCTGGCGAACAACTGCACAAAGGCGTTGTTCAGCTCCGGTCGCAACTCGTTGAGCGAGAGCAGTGTGATGTTTGCCATGAAGACATTGTTGCTGTGATAGACCCCCGGCGTCTCGCTCGCGGTGAAGCCCGCCTCCTCCAATGCCGCCCTTCTTGGCGTTCGGGCGCTCAAGATGAAGGTGCGCACCTCCTCGCGCGCCAGGTTCTGACCTTGTGGATAGAGCTCGTCGTAGATGAGCGCCTGTTTGAACACGCCCAGATTCACTGATTCGGTCTGTTTGTGCTCGATGAGATTGTGGCTAGCCCGGCTCTCCCGGATGCCATCGGGCAGGAGGGCGTACTGTTCTGGCGTCCACTGGGGTGTCAGACGCCGCAGCAACACCACATCCACCCTGGGCGGCTCGCTTATGGTCAGCGCCTCCAGTCGCACCTCGATGCCCACCGGCGTCAACGCCAACTCCAGTTCCTTGCCAAACAACTGATGCCACTTCACCGCCATCGCGGGGTCGCTCCCACTGGTCCGTTACGAATCTGGTATGAACAACACATCCGACTGTTTGGGCGCAAGTATAGGGTGAAGAAATGTTCCTGTCAATCGGGACAATGATGAGCCTCAAATCTGCTGCAACACCCGGCGCGTCAGTACGCCAGCCAGATGTTTGCGGTATGCGCTCGATCCGCGAAAATCTTCCGGAGGCGTAAGGACGCTCAGTGCTTCCGGCGCGACCAGAACGGGCGTCTCGGCCACACCGGATAGCGCCAAGTGTACATCGCCCTGATTGTTGCGACGCGCCACCGCCGCGACGATAGGTTTGTCGGCCGGCGTGCGTCCTGTACGATCGGACGCGGTTGCGCCATCGACTGCCAGCGCCACTTGTGTGATAATGGCCTGATGAAGATGGGCCGGACGCGCTGTCAGGAAATCACTCAGACGAGTTGTAACGCGTCCCGACAGTCTTTCTATCGTCAGCTGCGCGTCGCACGCCAGAAGCGCAGCCAATAGCTCGCTTTCCCAATCGCCCATGGCAATCGCACCGCCCAATGTGGCCACATGACGAATGGTGTTAGGCGCGTCGCGGCGGGCCGCTTCCCGCACGACGACAGGCAGATCTGCACACTCAACGAGCGCCTGCAAAGTGATCATGCTGCCGATGGTTGCAGTTGCGCCTGTGACGGCCATTTTATCGAGACCGATGGCTTGCAGGTCAATCACTTCCTCCACATCGTTGCCAAGATGGGGCGTAAGAGCGCTTCCGCCGGCCATGAGCCTGGCGCGTACATTGGGTCGCGCCAACAGGCGCAGCGCATCATCCAGTGTGGCCGGGCGACTATAACTGCTTATTGGTGACATAATGAAATCCTCATCAAACCTATCGACTTCATCGTTCTCATTCTCCAAGTGAAATCCCATCCTTCTCTATGCCAGCGCGCTGAAACAAATTGTCGCACACCCGGCGCGCTTGCGCCAACAACGCCTTTTCGTCGAGAAAAAGCACCTGTTTCTGGCGCAGCAAAATACGCCCGTTGACAATGACGGTATCCACGTCGCGCGGGGTGAGATTGTACACGATGGCCGACGGCGCGCGATGCACCGGCATGGCAAAAGGTGTGTCCAGATCAAGGAGCGCCACGTCCGCTTTCTTGCCAACTTCCAGGGAGCCAATTTCTTCCGACAGGCCAAAGGCTTGCGCGCCGCCGCGACAGGCCATCCACAACACATCCTCCGGCTGCAACACCATGGCGTCCAATGTGTGCACCTTGTGGAGAAGCGCGGTAAGCTTGAGCACTTCCAGCATGTCCTGGCGGTTGTTGCTTCCTGGGCCGTCGCTGCCCAACGCCACGGTGACGCCGCGCGCCCGCATCTCTGGGACGCGCGCCACGCCTGACGCCAAGTACATGTTGCTCACCGGACAGTGCACCACCACTGCGCCGTGGCGGGCGATGAGGTCCAGTTCATGGTCGTCCAGCCAAACGCTATGGACGAGCTGCAGATCCGGCCCCAGCGCGCCGACCTGCGCCAGCCATTCCACATGGCGATTGCCGCGCTGGGCCAAGTTCATCTCCACTTCGACGGCAGTCTCGGCGATGTGGATGTGGGTGCCTGCGCCCCACTCCCGCGCAAGACGATAGGTCTCCTGTGTAGTTGCGTCTGTGCAGCCCCAGGGAATGAGGGGGCCGAACTCGACGCGCAAACGCCCATCGCCCCGTCCCTGCCATGCGCTACGCAGCCGCGTCGTCTCGCGGATTATCGTCTCGGGCGTCTCCATAAAGGCCTGGTGATAGCCGTGATCGGTCCAGCCGCGCGCCAGCAGAAAGCGCACGCCGCTCTCCTCAGCAGCCCGGCAAACGCTGTCATCGTTGCCTGGCTCGGTGTGGATGTATTGATGGTCGATGACCGAGGTTGCGCCCCCGCGCAGATTCTCCACCAGGCCAACCATGGCGGCGACATAGGCTTCCTCTTCGGTGAGCGCGGCGGCCACCGGCCAGATACAGGCACTGAGCCATTCCAACAACGGCTTGTCGTCAGCCAGGCCCCGAATAAAAGTCTGGAAGAGATGAGTATGGCCGTTGACCATGCCCGGCATGGCGACCATGCGCGTCCCGTCAATAACTACATCTGCCTGGCGCATGACGAGCGGCGCATCGCCCGGCCTGATGGCCGCAATGCGGTCGTTCTCAATGAACAGGTGACCATGTGGGATCACACGTTGACGATCGTCGACAGTAACCAGCGCAACGTTCTCAATGAGGATGGTGGACATGACTATACCACTCGATAGCGAATTGGCTTGCCTTCGATGTGGGCAAGGATATTGGTGTAATCTTGAGCGCGCTCATTGGCGGCTGCGCTGCTGACGCCGGCAGCCGTGTGGGGTGTAAGCAATACGTTGTAGCCCGCCCGCGCCAGCGCAATCAAGGGATTGTCATCTTTGAGCGGTTCCCATTCGAAGGTATCCAACGCTGCGCCGGCCAGCCTGCCGTTGTGGAGCGCCTCAGCCAAGGCCGCCTCGTCGATGACGCTACCGCTGCCGCAGCTCACCAGCCAGGCGCCCTCCTTCATACGGGCGAAGGCGTCCGCACCGATGGAGAGGTCGGTGTTGGAAAAGTAGGGCAGCAGGTTGGCGACGATATCGCTCTCCGCCAGGAGCGCATCCACTTCGACATGGGTCAGGCCAAGCTCTTGCTCCACGGCAGCGGGCAGGCGGCGTCGTTTGTTGTAGAGCAGGCGCACACCCCAACCAACCAGCCGCCGCGCCAATTCCACACCGATTTCGCCAAAGCCCAGTATGCCGACAGTGCGCCCCCACAAACCGCCAATGCCATCGCGCCGTGACCAGTTGTAGGCGAAGGTATCTTCATCGGTGCGTTTGCTCTCGCCCCATTCCCTGCTGGCGGACAGGGCGACGGCTTCCACCTCGCGCAGTTTCTTGACCAGCGCCAGTATCTGCATCACCATGTGCTCGGCCACGCGGATCACCGACCCCACCGGCCACGAACACACGATCACGCCAGCCTCCCGAGCCGCATTCACGTCGATGTCATGGGTGAGCGACCCCAGGCGCAGGATGAGTTTGAGATGGGGGGCGCCACGGATCAGATCCGCGTCGATGGCGCCAGCGCGTTCGGAGATCAGATAGTCGGCTTCGGTCACGGCTGCGGCCAACGTCGTCCGGTCTGGTTGACGCAGCATGGCGATGTCCAAGACAGGTGGCGCAGCCTGCCTGGCTGCCTGTTGATGGCGGTGTCCACGCTCGGTGATAAAAACGGTTTTGTAGCCCATTGGTTTGAAAGGTCCTCTTCCTGTCTGCTTTTTGAGGTTCTGAAGGTGGGACTATTCTATCACATGCGATCGAGAGAGGGAATGACTGAATGGTTGACCGATTGCTGTTGAACCAACCACCTGACTCTTGACACACTGCGTCAAAATGGGTATGATATATATTGATTTTAGAATGGTTCTAATTTTTGGCGGTGATCAACATGGATCGACTTGCTCTCTATCTCGATACATTACAGCGCGCGGGCCTGCGGCTCACTGAGCAGCGCGAGGCGATTTGTCGCCAACTGGCGCAGGCGACATCGCATCCTACTCCCTATGAAGTCTACGCTCAGGTCAGCCAAAGCCACCCTGTGATCAGCCGCGCCACAGTCTACAACACCCTCAATACGTTACAACGGTTGGGCGCCATTGTGGGGCTCAATTTTGGCGCCGGTCACACCCATTACGACACAGACCCAACGCCTCACGTCAACCTCATCTGTCTCCGCTGCCATCGCATCGAAGATTACCGCGCTGCGCTTCCTCCGCTCATGGTGCAGGAGGAGATCGTTCGCGAAACCGGGTTCCTGCCCGTGGCTGCCAGCGCAGACATTTTGGGCTACTGTCGAGAGTGTCGCGCTCATGGGACGAACGGCGGAGAATCGACGCGTTTCAATCTGATGAGCGCTCAACAAAGTGAAAGCGATTGACTCATGACAACGCAAACTGCCTCTACCGCTATTTCCCCTCAACAGAAGCTGCCATCTGCCGGTGCTCGGCGTCAGCACAGGCGGCTGAGTTTCTGGCGCACGAATTACGAGCTTCTGTTGGCAATCATCGCTCTCATTGCTCTGCTGATCGGCTGGATCGGCGGCAGTGTGACCGGCGCACTGCCGGACTGGGCAGTGACTGCCGCTGCCATTGTTTCCTTCGCCGCTGGCGGCTATGTAGGAGTGCGCGAAACTCTCGTCGGCATTCGCCAGGGCAAGTTCGATATCGACTTCCTCATGACCGCGGCTGCCTTTGGCGCGGCAGCCATCGGCGAATGGGAGGAGGGCGCATTGCTGCTCTTCCTCTTCACCCTCAGCGGCGCGCTAGAGACCTTTGCCATGGACCGCACGCGACACGCTATCGAGGCGTTGACCGAGTTGCGTCCAGACGTGGCGCGCGTGCTGCGTGGCGGCGTCGAGGTGGAAGTGGCCGTGGATCAATTGGTCGTGGGCGAGCAGGTGATGGTGCGCCCAGGCGAGCGGCTACCGGTGGATGGTGTGGTGATCAAAGGTGTGAGCGCCGTCGACCAAAGCCCCATCACTGGCGAAAGCGTGCCGGTCTACAAGGATGTGAACGACATTGTCTTTGCAGGCACCATCAATGGCGGCGGCGCGCTGGTCGTTGAAGTAAATAAGCCAGCGTCGGAAAGCACCTTGAGCAAGATCATCACCCTGGTTGCCGAAGCGCAAAAAGATGCAACGCCGACGCAGCAGTTCATCGATCGCTTCAGCCAGCCATACACGCTGGTGGTCATTGCTGCAACCATCGTCACTTTTCTGGTGGGCTGGCTCATCAGCGGCGAGTCTGTCGATGACAGCCTCTATCGTGCCATGACCCTGCTGGTGGTAGCCAGCCCCTGCGCACTGGTGATCAGCACGCCAGCCAGCGTGCTCAGCGCCATTGCAGCCGCCGCGCGCAGCGGCGTCTTGCTCAAGGGCGGCGTCTATCTAGAAAAGCTGGCGCAGGTGACGATGGTGGCTTTCGACAAGACCGGCACTTTGACGTTGGGGAAAGCCGTTGTCACCGACGTGCGTTCGTTTATCGACTATTCCGATGACGATGTGCTGCGCATGGCTGCCAGCGCAGAGCTGCCCAGCGAACATCCGGTGGGCAAGGCGATCATCGACACAGCGCGTCAGCGTAATTTGCCCCTCGAGACGCCGGACGACTTCTACGCCATCGCCGGTTCCGGCATCCAGGCGCGCTTCGACCGGGGCGACCACAAGGAGACGATCTATATCGGCAATGAAAAGCTCTATCTGGATGAGAAGATGGAGTTTTCACCTGCCATCCGCATGATCGGCGAGGCGCTGCAAAACCAGGGCAAGACTGCCATGTTGGTTGTTCGTCGCAGCACGGTTGAAGATACATTGGGAAAGACGCGCGACTGGGAGGTGGTGGGTTTTGTGGCGGTGGCCGACTCAGTGCGCCCCGAGGCATGGGCCATGGTCGCCGATCTGCGCGCCGCGGGCGTTGAGCGGGTCGCGATGCTCACCGGCGACAACAAACGAGTGGCCGAAAATATCGCCAAAGAGGTGGGCATCACCGAAGTGTACAGCGATTTGCTGCCTGAACAGAAGATGGAAATCGTGCGCAAGCTGACCAACGAAGGAAAAATTGCTATGGTGGGTGACGGCGTGAATGACGCGCCCGCATTGGCCACGGCGTGGGTGGGCATCGCGATGGGCGCCGGCGGGACCGATGTGGCTCTGGAAACCGCAGACGTGGTGCTCATGTCCAGCGACCTCACCAAGCTCCCCTTTGTGGTGCGCCTGGGACGCAAGGCAGAGCGCATCGTGCGTCAGAATGTCTTCTTCTCGGTCGGCGTCATTGCCACGCTGGTGTTGTTGACCCTGCTTGCGCCGATCCTCGCGCCCGGCTTTGTGCTGCCGCTGCCCCTAGGCGTTGTCGGGCATGAAGGCAGTACGCTCATCGTGGTGCTCAACGGCCTGCGGCTGCTGGCGATGAAGCCCAAACAGCAACTGAATGTGTAAAGGGGTTGTCGAGGATGCAGGCGAGCCGTCAATCTTCGCATGACGGACGCCTCTCCTCGTTGGAAAGGTCTTTGCCCAGGCGTAGCGGCAATGCGCAATCTTCCCATGCGAATCCGTGTACGCCGGCTCGAGTCAGCATTGCTGTGCTCAACGAACCTTGCAGCAAATAGATAACGCATACAGATGAACAAAATGTTGTCGCGGCGTTATGGTTTGTTTATCGCTGGGAATATGTTGTCGTCGAACCCATTCTATTGCTCGCCAGGTTGACAACTCGTAGGTCACTTGTGACCTCGCGTCGTGCGGTGGCATGAGTAGCCAATCAAGAGAGGTTATTCTCCTTTCATGACAGGTGTACTCCCCATCGGGTACACCTGTCACTATTCCTCTCTCTGCATCTTCGTTACACTGGTGCTCGGATATTTCCCACGTCAGTATGACATGTGCTGGGAAATATCTGAGCATTTGTTTTTATTTTCAAGGTAGTTCGTTCTGGAACAAGGAGGAACGGCTTATGGCTGGTTTGGACGCCGACACCCGAGAAATGGTGCTGAGCACATTAGCCAAATATGCAGACAAAAACCTGACGCCCGAGTTTCTCTTGAAGCTCGACCATGAGGACACATTCCCCCAGAAGGTGCTCAGCGAGCTCTATGACCCAGTCAAACTCGGACTGCACCTGGTCTTCATTCCCGAGGAATATGGCGGGTTGGGCGGCGGCGCCTACGACATCTACCGCGTCTCCGAAGCCATGGCCGGCATCGACCTGGGCATCGCCACGGGCGTACTCGCCACCTTCCTGGGCACGGACCCCATCACCGTGGGCGGCACCGAGGAACAGAAAGCCCTGTGGATGGGGCGCATCGCCGAAGAAGGCTTGTTGGTGGCCTATGGCGCAACAGAGCCTCAAGCCGGCAGCGACCTGGGTTCACTCAAGACCAAGGCCGAGCCGGTGATGGAAGACGGCGTCGTCAAGGGCTACAAGATCACCGGGCGCAAACAATGGATCAGCAACGGAGGCGTGGCAGAACTTTACACCATCCTGGCCCTGGCCCCCGGCGGACCGTCCTGGTTCGTACTGGAAAAGGATGCACCCGGCTTCAGCAAGAACAAGCCCGAAGACAAGCACGGCATCCGCGCCAGCAACACCGCCGCGCTCTTTCTGGAAGATGTCTATGTGGACGCTGACCGCCTGGTGGGGGGCGTGGAGGGACAGGGATTGGCTCAGGCGCAGGCCGTTTTTGGCTACACCCGCCTCATGGTGGCGGCCTTTGGTTTGGGCGCTGGTTGGGCGGCGCTCAAGCGCGCCATCCCCTATTCCCAACTGCGCATTCAGGGCGGCGCTCCCCTGAGCGAGAAGCAGGGCTATACTCACAAGCTTATCGTGCCCAATGCCGTGCGCCTGGAAGCCTCCCGCGCCTACATCGAATGGGTGGCGGAACGCATCGACGGCGGCGATGACAACCTACAGACGGAGGGCGCTGTCGCCAAATATCTGGCCACTGAAACGGGCAATCGCGCCGCCGAAGACTCCATCCAGGCCCTGGGCGGCTACGGCTATACCAAAGAATATATGGTGGAAAAAATCAAGCGCGACGTGCGCATTACCACCATCTATGAAGGCACTTCGGAGATCATGGAATGGACCATCGCCCGCGACCGCTGGCAGCTCCATCTCAAGTCGCGCGGCGCATTCTACAACGACTGGGCGGCGCGGCTGGAGCAGAAGCACAGCCAGCAACCCAAGAATGGCCTGGCTGCGGCAGCCATGGCCATGCGCGCCCTGGCCGTCATCCTGGAGCGTGCGCGCATCGACCGCCTGACGCGCAACCAGCACATCCTCTTTCGTCTGGGCGAGCTGATCGCCTTCGCCGAAACAGCCGCCATCTATGCCGAACGCGTTGTAGACAAACCCACCGAGGCCACGCCCTTCGACCTGGAGACGCAGCAGGCCATGGCGCGCATCCACGCGCGCGACGCGGCGTTGAAGATCGCCAGCGATGGGCTGCGCTGGGCCATCGGCGCCGGTCAGAGCGACCCCAACCTGGCCGGCTCCTTGAATCTGCCCGGCATCTACCAGACGCAGGCCGGGTTGATCGATGATATGGACTTCGTGGCGCGCAAGTTGAGCGAAGCCTACAAAGCCCAGTAAATGTACAAAGGAGTGCACCCATGAGTTACACCGCAGACCGGGCCGTTGCGATCGTTGGCGTTGGCGCCATTCTCCCCGACGCACTGAATGCTTCGGCCTTCTGGCAAAACATCGTCAACAAACGTTATTGCATCAGCGAAACTCCAATAGAACGTTGGGCGATTGCGGATCACTATGACCCGGACCCTAGCGTTCCCGACAAAACCTATAGCAAGATTGGCGGCTGGGTGCGCGGCTTCCAATTTGATTGGAAGAAATATCGCATCCCGCCCAAAGTGGCGGCGGCCATGGACGAAGGGCAACAGTGGGCGGTCACCATCGCTGACGAGGCCCTGACCGACTACGGCTATCCCGGTCGCAGCCTGGACACGGAGCGCACCGGCGTCATCTTGGGCACAGCCATGGGCGGCGAGCTTCACTACATCACCCAGCTGCGCACAGCTGTCCCCGATTTCACCCACGCGCTCGAAGCTGTGCCCGATTTCGCCAATCTGCCCGCCAATCTGCGTCAGGGGATTGTCGAGAATTGGCACGAGCGTCTCTCGGCCAAACTGCCGCCCATCACCGAAGACACCATGCCCGGCGAATTGCCCAATATCGTGGCCGGGCGCGTCGCCAATGTGCTCAACCTGCGCGGGCCAAACTTCATCACCGACGCGGCCTGCGCCTCGAGCTTCGCCGCCATCAACGCCGCGTTCGAGATGCTCACCGAGCGTCACGTGGACGCGGTGGTTTGCGGCGGCGTGGATCGCAACATGGGGCCGGCAGTCTTCGTCAAGTTCTGCAAGATTGGCGCGCTGAGCGCCACGGGCAGCCGTCCTTTTGGCGACGGCGCCGACGGCTTTGTCATGGGCGAGGGCTCGGCGGCTTTCGTGCTCAAGCGTCTTTCTGACGCCGAGAACGACGGCGACAAGGTGTACGCCGTCATTCGCGGCGTGGGCGGCTCCAGCGATGGCAAAGGCAAGGGCATCACTGCGCCCAACCCCATCGGCCAAATCCTTGCCACCCAACGCGCCTGGCAAAACGCCGGCCTCGACCCGGCCACGGCTACTCTGGTGGAGGCGCACGGCACCAGCACCAAAGTGGGTGATGTGGTGGAAGTGGAGAGCCTGGGGCAGGTCTTTGGCGGCGCGCCAAAGCAGAGCATCGGCCTGGGTTCGGCCAAAAGCAACATCGGCCATCTGAAAGCCGGCGCCGGCGCAGCTGGGTTGCTCAAGGCGACGATGGCATTGCATCACAAAATGCTGCCGCCCACGCTCAATGCCCTCAAGCCCAACCCCAACATCGACTTTGCCAGCACGCCCTTCTACGTTGTCCACGACCCGCAGCCCTGGGAACAGCCCAAGAATGCGCCGCGGCGCGTAGGAGTCAGCGCCTATGGCTTTGGCGGGACAAATTTCCACATCGTGCTGGAGGAGCACGTTCCTGGTATGCTCAAAAGTGAACCGAAGGTCTATGCCAGCGTCGAGGTGGGCAACGGCCAGACGCAGCAGGCTGCGCCTTCGCAGCGCCAAAGCGCGCCTATGTCTCAACGACCCTTGCCCCCGCGCGGCATCCTGGCCGTAGGCGCCAGGACGCCCACTGAACTGAAAGACAAACTGGATGATCTGTGGCGCAAAGCCGAAAGCGGCTGGACGCCCGAACGAACGCTGCCCGCCCCGGATGTCATCAGGACGCAAGAACGTGTCATCATCGACTTTGGCGACAACGCCGAATTGCAGGACAAGCTGGCCAAAGCGCGCAAAGCCGCCGGCTTTGACAACCCCCAGGCGTGGAAGGCGTTGCAGGCGCAGGGCATCTTCCGCGGCAGCGGCTCGCCGCCAGGAAAAGTGGCCTTCCTCTTCCCGGGTCAAGGCAGCCAGTACGCCAACATGGGCCGCGAACTAGCCCAGATTTCACCGACTGTGCGCCAGGTCTTTGCCGAAGCCGACAAGGTGATGACACCCATCCTTGGCAAGCCCCTCACCGATTACATCTTCGTCAACAGCGACGACCCGGCTGCCATGAAGAACGCGGAAAAGGCGCTTATGCAAACGGCTATCACCCAGCCGGCCATGCTCACGCTGGACACCGCCATCTTCGAGATGTTGGAGGACTACGGTTTTCAGCCCGACATGGCCATGGGGCATTCGTTGGGCGAGTATGGCGCGCTGATTGCCGCCGGCATCATGCCTTTCGCCCATGCTCTGGAAGCCTCGGCGGCCCGCGGGGCCGAGATGACCAGGGTGAGCATGGAGGACAACGGCTGGATGGCCGCGGTCATGGCCCCCTATCAGGTCATCGAGGAGACGCTGAAGGAGATCGATGGCTACGCCGTTGCAGCCAATATTAACAGCTATAATCAGTGCGTAGTGGGCGGCGCCAGCAAGGCTGTGGAGCAGGCCATCGCCATCTTTACCAAGAAGGGTTATCAGGCAGTGCGCATCCCCGTCAGCCACGCCTTTCACACCAAGATCGTCGCGCCAGCCAGCAAGCCCCTGCGCAAGGTGCTGGACCGCCTGAGCATTTCCCCGCCGCGGCTGCCGTTGGTCGCCAATGTCACGGGCGATCTCTACCCGACCACGGTGGAGGGCATCAAGGACATCTTGGAATTGCAGATCGCTTCACCGGTGCAGTGGGTGAAGGGACTGGAAACGCTCTACGCCCAGGGCTGTCGAACCTTTGTGGAGGTTGGCCCCAAAAAGGCGCTCAAGGGTTTTGTGGATGACGTGCTTGGCGGCAAGCCCGACGTCATCTCACTTTTCACCAATCATCCCAAGACCGGCGAGCTTGCCACTTTCAATCACGCCCTGTGCGGTCTCTATGCTGCGGGTTATGGCGTAGAAGCGCCTCAGGCCAGCTCCAATGGCGCAGCTGCGCCAGCCAGCGCCATGATCACTCCTCCGGTTTCGTCGCCGCCAGCCGTCGCGACGCTCGGGCCGTCGCCATCCACCACAATCGGGTCTACATCTGAGAAAGAGAGTACACCAATGCCGCAGCCAATCGAGCCGACCTCGGCCTTTGCCTTTGGTCAGGCGTTGATGCAGGCGCTATCGCAAATGACAGGCGGCGTCGCTTCTCGCCTCACCCCCGCAGTCTATGACCGCAACAATGTTCCCACGGGTTCGGTTGTCATCACGGGCACGGGGCTGGGTCTGCCTGGCGCAAACAAGGCGGTGATGGATCCCAACAACGCCATGCGCATCCTGCGCGGCGAGCAGTTCGTGGATCTAATTCCCGAACGCTTCCGCAAGCAGATGGCGACCCGGCGCATCACCCGTCTGGTGAAGAGCGAGGATGGCAGCGGCAGCTTCGAGACCATCAGCGACACGGCGGACGTGATCAAGCTGGCCGGGCGCGCTGGCGCCTTCGACCTGGCGGCAGAATATGGCGTGCCCGAAAAGCTCATCGAAGCCCTGGACATTACCACGCAACTTTCTATGGCCGCCGGCCTGGACGCGCTGGCAGAGGCTGGCATCCCCCTGGTACAAACCTATCGCCAGACGAGCAAGGGCACCTATCTGCCGGAAAAGTGGATGCTGCCCGAAGCCTTGCGTGACGAAACCGGCGTCATCTTCGCCAGCGCCTTCCCCGGCGGCGATCGTATGGCCGATGAGTTCCGCCGCTTCCATGAATGGGAGAATCTCAACAAACAGATCGAGATGCTGGAAGACCTGCGCCAATACACCAGCGACCCGGCGAGTATGGGCGAGATCAACCGGCGCATCGGCGAGCTGCGCGAGGAGCTGGCTCGCACGCCCTACGAGTTCGACCGCCGTTTCATCTTCCGCATCCTGTCCATGGGGCACAGCCAGTTCGCTGAATATGTCGGCGCACGCGGCCCCAACACCCACATCAACGCGGCGTGCGCCAGCACTGCCCAGGGTGTGGCCTTGGCCGAAGACTGGATTCGCAATGGGCGTTGTCGTCGGGTGCTGGTGCTCGGCGCAGACGATGTGACCAGCGAAAATCTCATGGGCTGGATCGGCTCTGGCTTCCTGAGCACAGGCGCAGCAGCCACCGACGACAAGGTCGACGAGGCAGCGCTGCCCTTCGACCGGCGGCGCCACGGTACGCTCCTGGGTATGGGCGCCTGCGCGCTGGTGGTGGAGAGCGAAGATGCGGTGCGCGAGCGCGGGATGCGCGGCGTGGTGGAGGTCTTGAGCAGCGAGACCGCCAACAGCGCCTATCACGGCACTCGCCTGGATGTGAGCCACATTTCCGACGTGATGAATCGGTTAGTCACCGGCGCTGAGCGGCGCTTTGGCCTGAATCGCTATCACATGGCCCAGCAACTGGTCTTTATCTCGCACGAGACTTTTACGCCGGCCCGCGGCGGCAGCGCCTCTGCCGAGGTGATGGCCCTACGCAACACCTTTAGCGACGCGGCCAAAGAGATCGTCGTCTGCAACACCAAAGGCTTCACCGGACACCCCATGGGCGCCGGCGTGGAAGATGTAATTGCCGTCAAGATTTTGGAGCACGGCATCGTTCCGCCAGTGCCCAATTACAAGGAAGTCGATCCCGAACTGGGCGTGCTCAACCTGAGTCGCGGCGGACGCTACCCCGTGCAGTATGCCCTGCATCTGGCAGCCGGCTTCGGCTCCCAGATCAGCATGACGCTCACGCGGCGCATTCCGGGCGCGCTAGATCGCATAGACAACAAGCCGCTCTATAACCGCTGGCTTGCCGACATCAGCGGCTATGACAACGCCGAGCTGGAGGTTGTCAAACGGGTGCTGCGCATTGTGGCCCAGGGCGCGCCGGGTCGTCGCCCGGCTGCCAACACCTGGCAGTATGGCGTCGGGCCGGCGCAGCGTGCGGCCTCTCCGGGAGATGGGGCAGTAAGCGCCCATCAGCCGCTGCCCATGCCCCAGGTGGCAGCCGCACAGGTCGCCAGTGCGCCGGCGCTACCCGCAAAACCCGCGCCGGTTGCGCCGCCAGTGGTGAGCGCGCCGCCGGCGCCGCCCATTCCTGCACCTGCGCCAGCCCCGGTGCAACCTGCGCCGACACAGCCCGCCCCTGTTGCTGCGCAACGAGCGCCCGCACCCGTGCAGCAGCCAGTCGCCCCGCCTTCTGCAGCGCAAGCGCCGCTTCAGGTTGCGCCTGCACCGACCCCGGCGAGCGACAGCGTAGAAAACAAAGTACTCGCCGTCGTCGCCGAGAAAACCGGCTACCCGCAGGACATGCTCGACCCCAGCCTCGACCTGGAAGCCGACCTGGGCATCGACACGGTGAAGCAAGCCGAGACTTTCGCCGCCATCCGCGAGGCCTTCGATATCCCCTTTCAGGAGAACGTCAAACTGCGAGATTACCCCACCCTGGCCAGCGTCA
>CAZLMM010000117.1:0-17866 GCA_964560495.1 uncultured Caldilineaceae bacterium | reverse complement strand
AGCATCTATGCAGTGAAGCATCTTGGTGGCATAACGAGATTCTTCGCTGACGCTCAGAATGACGATATCCTGGTCTCATTTAGGCCGCTCTGTACTAAACTGCGGTTGCTTTGAAACCAGGAGTTTTCACAGTTCAAAAACTCCTGGTTTCAAATAGAGCGAAGTATACGCAAGCAAACACGATGGGAGAGATGATCATGAATGGGGATACAGCCAGAGGTCTCGCGTCAGAAACGGTTACGGTTGATAATTTCATCCGCGCCGAGACAGACAGGACTTTCGACCGATACGTCAAGCAGGGGGCTTTCGGGAGGTTCCTGCATATCCGCGGGCCTGTGCCGATAGATAAGCAGGACGTGATCCGCATGAACCGCGATACGCTATATTCGGCCGGAGTCTTCGATCTCAGCGAGCCGGTTACCATTACAAAGCCAAGCGCCGGAGGCCGGTTTCAGTCGATGTTAGTCATCAACCAGGACCACTCGATGCTTCCCGTCGAGCATGGTTCAGGTGAATTTACATTCACAAAGGAAAGAATTGGTACACGTTACATGTTCGTAATCTTCCGCACCTTCGTCGATGCGGATGACCCGGCTGATATTAAGGCCGCTAACGCTATACAGGACCAGATAGGAGTGAGGCAAGAACGCCCAGGCAAGTTCGAGATTCCGGATTGGGATGAAGCGTCTCTGAAAAAAGTCCGTGATGCAATCAACGTTCTTGCAGCAACCCGACCCAATGCCAAGGGCATGTTCGGCGACAAGGCCAAGCTCAATCCGATCAGCCATTTGCTCGGCACTGCGTTCGGCTGGGGGGGGCAATCCGGAGGAAGCTGCCGTCTATGACAACATTGCGCCGGCGAAAAACGACGGCAAGACGCCCCATTATGTGACAGTGAAGGACGTGCCTGTCGACGGTTTCTGGTCCATTACGGTCTACAATAAAGACGGCTTCATGGAGAAGAACGACCAGAATGCCTACTCATTCAACAACGTGACGGCAACAAAGAACGCGGATGGGAGCATTACAATCAACTTTGGCGCCAGCCCTACCGCCATCAACAATCTGCCGATTACGCCAGGCTGGAACTACATTGTTCGCATGTATCAGCCGCGACAGGTGATTATCGACGGCGCATGGAGATTCCCTGTCGCCCGCCCAGCAGAATAGAAATCGAGCCCAACGGAGCGGATCAAATGATTGACCGTCTACCTTTCCGCCTATGGAGGCTCCCTGGCACGGCATGTTTGCCATCTATCACATGCTTTTAGTCAAGGCTGGCTGAGATAATCGAAACACAGCCATCCCACACGCCAACGCATTATCCCACATTTATCCCACACAGAAATGTGGGATAAATGTGGGATAGAAACTCAACCAATCGCCATGATCTCCAACGTGCGCAAGAGCACAGCTTTCCAGCGCGCTTCCTCGTCGATGGGCAGATAGATGGCGCGCCGCCCCACCCGCGCAGCGCCTTCAGGGATGAACTCGGCGCTCTCTTCACTGATACGCCCCAAACCGATGCGCAGACGGCGCTGCATGGCCGGGCGATCCATGTTCTCCAACTTGTCGCTGTGGAGCACAAGCTGATCCATGTCGCGCCCGATGCGGTCGATGCCAGCGCGCACAGCCAGAATCTTGACGCGAATCTGAAAAAAGAGATTCTCTACTTCTTCCGGCACAGAGTCGCTTTCGGCATCCTTGCCAAAGCGATCGACCAGTTCGCGCCGCATTTCGTCCAGGCTCTCCGGATGATTGATGCCAGCAATGCGCCGATAGAGCTGCAAGCGCAGGTCGTCGTCTTCCACATAGGTGGCCGGAATGCGAGCGTCCAGCGGCAAGTCCAATGTGACCGGCGGCGTGAGCGGGTCGGCAATGTCGAAGGGCGACTCCAGATCCGAGAGCGCCGTGGAGACAGGGGGCGCCGTAAGCGATGAACCGGGCGCATCGCCGCCAGCCTGCTCCACCTCCTGCACGGCTTCCTCGAAGCGCGCTTTCTTGCGCTTGACATCGTTGATGGCTTGGGCGACCAAACGCGTGTAGAGATCGAAGCCCACGCTGTCGATGTTGCCATGCTGCTTGGCGCCCAGCAGTTCGCCGGCGCCGCGGATTTCAAGATCGCGCATGGCGATGCGGAAACCAGCGCCCAACTCCTCGCTGCTCTCCATGATGGCCGACAGGCGGCGGCGCGCGTCGAAGCTCAACTCCAGATGCTTGTCGTAGAGCAGGTAACAGTGGCCGCGCTGCGCGCTGCGTCCCACCCGTCCCCGCAATTGATAGAGCTGGGCCAGGCCAAAATGGTCGGCGCGGTTGATGATGATCGTGTTGGCGTTGGGAATGTCCAGCCCATTCTCGATGATGGTTGTCGCCACCAACACGTCGAAGTCGCCGTCGGCGAAGCGCATCATCACCTCTTCCAGCTCGTGCTCGTTCATTTGCCCATGCCCCACCAACACACTGGCTTCGGGCACAAGATGGCGGATGCGGTCGGCCAGGTGCTGGATGCCCCGCACCTTGTCGTGCACCACGAAAACCTGCCCCTTGCGCGCCAGCTCGCGCTGGATGGATTGACGCACCAGCACGTCATCCCATTCGGACAGCACAGTGTGCACAGGCTGGCGTTCGCGCGGGGGCGTGTTGATGGTGCTCATGTCGCGCAGCCCGCTCAGGCTCATGTGCAGGGTGCGGGGGATGGGTGTGGCGCTGAGGGTGAGGACATCGATCTTGGTGCGCATCACCTTGAGCCGCTCTTTTTGC
The DNA here is from genome assembly GCA_964560495.1 of uncultured Caldilineaceae bacterium. Taxonomy (GTDB): domain Bacteria; phylum Chloroflexota; class Anaerolineae; order Caldilineales; family Caldilineaceae; genus UBA5069. Next base: position 15,106 of record CAZLMM010000117.1, on the reverse strand, counting down.
GCCACGCCAAAACGTTGTTCTTCGTCGATGATGAGCAGCCCCAGATCCTTGAAATCCATGTCCTCGCTCAGCAGGCGATGGGTGCCCACTACCATGTCCACGGTCCCGTTGCGCAGTCCGGCCAAGGTTTGCTGTTGCTGGGCGTGGGTGCGGAAGCGGCTGAGCATCTCTACCCGCATGGGAAAGCGCGCCAGGCGGCGGCTGATATTGCGATAATGTTGAAGCGCCAGCACGGTCGTGGGCGCCAACATGGCGACCTGCTTGCCGTCGGTCATGGCCTTGAACGCGGCGCGGATGGCGACCTCGGTCTTCCCGTAGCCCACATCGCCGCAGATGAGGCGATCCATGGGGCGGTCCGATTCCATGTCGCGCTTGACTGCGTCAATGGCATGTAGTTGATCCTCGGTCTCCTCGTAGGGGAATTCGGCCTCCATCTCATCCTGCCAGGGGCCGTCGGGGCTGTAGATGTAGCCCTGCACCAGTTCGCGTTCGGCGTAGAGCTTGAGCAGGTCATCGGCAATGTCGGCGATGGCGCGCCGGGCGCGTTCTTTGGTCAACTGCCAGTCGGCTGTGCCCAGGCGGCTGACCGGCGGAACGCGGTCGCCGGCGCCCACGTAGCGGCTCAGGCGGTCAGCCTGATGCACGGGCACATAGAGCTTGTCGCTATGCGCATAGCTCACTTGAAGGTACTCGCGCTCCACGCCGCCAATGGTCATGCGCGTCAAGCCATCGAAGACGCCGATGCCGTGTTCGATGTGAACGACGTGTTCGCCCACCTTGACATCGGCGAAGAAGAGTTCTGGCGCCACGCGGCTGTGCGCCTGGGGACGGCTGCGGGCCTGGGGACGACTCCAGCCAAACAATTCGGCGTCGGTGAGGAAATGCAGGTTCAGCATGGATGGCGGCGCGGTCGCTTCAAAATCGGCGGCTTGCGCTTCCCGACGGACGCCCTTCAAGACAAATCCCTCGCTCATCACGCCCTGCACCAGCGTCACGCCCACGGGTGGGCGCTGAGAGACGCTTTCCTGCACATGCGCCGTGATCTCGTGCTCCGTCAGAAGCTCCTGAATGCGACTCGCCTGGCGCGTGACCAGGGTGATGACATGCTGCTCGGCCTGCAGGCGCTCAACATCGGCGGCGACCTGTTTTGTTTTGCCGCCGTACCGGGGGCCAGGCGCAAAGCTGCGCGCCAACGGCGTGTTGGCGTCGCCGACCTTGCCGTACAGATCGCCGAGTCCTAGCGGCAGGGGAGATTTGACGGCAAGCTGGCGGCGCAGATCTTCGCCCGTAAAAAAGCTGGGCGCAAAACCGTTGGGCAGTTCGCCGGCGTGCATCAGTTCCAGGCGCAGTCCGGCGGCCTGGTTCTCCAATTCGTTGAGCGTAGCGAACAGATCGAGGCTGTCATCGATAACGAGAAGGGCATCGTCGCCCGCATAGTCGATGAGGCTGGCCGGTTGCTCGTAGAAATAGGGCAGATACCACTCGATGCCGTGGAAGGCGTGGCCGGCGGCCAGGTTGTCGCTCTCGCGGCGGATCTCCTCGCGCACGGCCAGGAGCAGCCCGGCGTCGAGGAGCAGCGAATTCGGCGCGCCTTCCTGGAAGTTCTCCGGCGCATGAAGACTGCCGCCCTGGACGCCCATGCGTTCCAGGGCGGCCGCGCCATATTTGCTCAATGCCTCGCTGCCGGGGCCGATCTCCACGCTTTCGACCCGGCGCACGGTTCGCTGGGTTGTCGGGTCGAAGATGCGCAGGCTCTCGATCTCATCGCCGAAGAGGTCGATGCGCACGGGGCGGGGGAGATTTGGCGGCCAAAGATCAACGATGCCGCCGCGGCGTGCAAAGACGCCCGGCTCTTCCACCACTTCCACCGGACTGTAGCCGGTTTGCACCCAGCCTAGCGTCGCCTGTTCCAGGCGCAGTTGCTGCCCCACCCGGATCGGGCGCAGGGCGAGTCGCAATTCGCGCGCTGGCAAGGTTTTCTGCATAAGGCTGCGCGCGCTGGCAATGATGATGGGCCGCCGGTCGTTGCGACTTTGCAGCGCGGCCAGGGCGGTCAAGCGGCGTTGGCGGGTGGCGCTGCTCCAGTGGATGCGCTCGAAGGGTAGAGCGTCTGGGTCGGCGAACTGATAGACCGGCGGGCCGCCTTCTTCTTCGGGCGGCAGCCAGACGCGCAGTTGTTCGGCCAATTGCAGGGCCATTTCGCTGCGCGCGGTGAGCACGATCACGGCGCCGGGTGAATGTGTTTTCAGCCCGGCGATGACATAGGGGCGGGCGGCCTGTAGCAGAGCCTGGGGCGGCAGGCCAGCGCCGCGCTGCTGCGCCTGCATCAATAGGTCTGCATAGGCCGGCAAAGATTTGAGGAGATCGAGAAGACCGGATAGATTCATAAACGTGGCCTATGGTCGGCATGGATCGTCACGCTGCAAGCGTGACCTGCGATGAAGCTACAATTCACCATTACCCATTGAACCTGTTCATAGCCGCGTCGATGCCATCGAAGAGCCAGCATTCCAGGGCGTCACAGGCGCGCTCGCGCAGAGGGGCGAAAATCTCTTCTTCTGCTGCGGTGAAGTCTTGCAACACATAATCGGCTGGGTCCATGCGTCCAGGCGGGCGGCCGACGCCGATGCGGGCGCGGGCGAATTCCTGGCTGCCCAATTGCTGGATGATGGATTTGACGCCGTTCTGTCCGCCGGCGCTGCCCCCCGGTCGCAGACGCATGCGTCCGCTTTCCAGGTCCAGATCGTCATGAACGACGATGAGATCGTTCGGCTCTACTTGATAGAAACGCACCAAAGCAGCCACTGCCTGGCCGCTGGCATTCATGTAGGTGAGGGGTTTGGCGAGAAAGACTTTCGTGGATTGATCGCGAACCCACAGCCGGCCCTGACCGGTGAGCGCCTTCATCTGCATACGATCCAGCGCGATGGTGTGGCGGCGAGCAAAACATTCGACTACCTGAAAGCCGATGTTGTGGCGATTGGCGGCGTAGGTTGGTCCCGGGTTGCCCAGGCCAATGATCATCTTCAGCGATCCCATATGAGCGAGAGTTCAGCAGATGCGATGTCAATGAACTTTTATTGATAGGAATCACGTCGGTGGCGAACACGGACAATCTCGATCCGCAATAGGGTCGCCCAAACTGTGTAGATCACACGATAGTTGCCAATACGCACACGATATGTTTGGTCAGAACTGGTGCGCTTGATGAATCCTGATTATCCGTAACGGCGACGCGCCCAGCTAAAGAGACGCTTGCCGCCGATCAAGAGAAAGACGGCCAGGAAGATGGCCGCGCTGTAACGCATTCCGGTGAAGAACTGCTCACGCAGGCGATCCAGGGAAAGCGCCTCGCCCAGGTCGCGAGTGGCGCTCGACACCGTGGTCTCGCCCGGGTTGACGATGACGCCGGCGCTGCTGTTCGGTGCAGCGGACTGGATACTGCTGTTCTGGTTGGGTGCAGCGACCGCGACCGGCGCAGGCGTGTTCGTGGGCGTTGGCTCCTCCAGTTGCGGTTGCTCCACCTGGCCGATGGATGGGGTGGGCGTGGCGGCCGGTGTGAAGGTGGGCGTGGGTTCGCTGGGCGTCTCCGTTGGGGTGGGTTCGCTGGGCGTCGGCGTGGGGGGCGGCCCCTGGTTCACGCTCAGGTTGGGAGCGAAGAACTCAGCATAGTTGCCATCGTTCTTTACCACGCGTAGGCGCAGTGTGTAGACGCCGGGTGCAATCCCTGACGCGCGCCAAACGCCGAGTTGTCCGTTGACTACTGGCGTGGTGGCGCCGTCGAAGTAGATGTAACCGTCGTCGCCGCTCGGTTCCAACTTGTAGTGAAGTTCGTATTTCTGGAACGGCTCGATGACCGCTGTGCCCATGACGGCGACGTCGCCGCTCAAGGTGGAGCCGGCGCCGGGCGATGAAATGCCCGATTGCGCCTGAGCGGTCACACTCTGCACCCACCCCAAACCAAGCAGGGTGAGCAAAATCAGCAGCAACTTCGGCAGCGATAGCGACGACGAGGATCGTTTCGTGGAATAGGGTTTCAGGCTGTACACAACTCATTCCGCAAGGGCGCCTCGGGTTCCAAATGGCAGAAATCAGAATACACGACCTACAAGAATGCCATAGGCAACCCGAATTCGCAATCCGGCAGAGCCGCGAGCATCACTCGACGCGCAGATAGGCGATGATGCTCAATATCTGTTCGTCGGAGAGATCGGGGCGCCCGCCGCTGGGCGGCATCACGAGGCCCGTGGTGTTTTCGGGGCTGTCAAGCCCGCGGCCGGTGCGGAGAAAGGACAAGAGCTGCTCATCGGTGAGCGAAGCAATATATTGATTGGCAACGAGCGCGTTGCCCAGATTGGGAACGCCCTCGCGCTGTTGGCCGTGACAGGCAGCGCAGGCTTCTGCGTAGAGCTGTTGTCCGTCATTCACTGCAACAGGGAGCATCGCGCCAGTTTCGCTGTGTTCTGTGAAGACGTTGGTGGTTGCCCGCGCTTGTGCGTTGCGATCCCAACCGGCGGTGAACATGAGGCCAAAGACGATCGCCACGGCGCCGACGATGGCCGCCACGGGCAGCCAGGAGCGTTGGATGCCTTCTTCACTGTCATCTGGCTCGCCCGCCAGCAAGGCAATGACGCTCATCACCGTGATGATGGTGAAGGCGGTGAGCGACAGGAAGGGGATGGTGACGAAACCAAACCAGTTGATCCACATGGTGGTGCAGGAAACACCCATACTGCATACGGCCACCGAATCGAAGATGTCGGTCTTTTCCAGCAGATAGTGATAGAGCGCAATGGTCAGGCCGATGCTGGAGAGAGGCAAGACATATTTGGGTAGCTGGCGGTCACGGGTCAACAGCCCCACCGCGATCACCAGAGTGAGGGGATACATGAGGATGCGCTGATACCAGCACAACTCGCAGGGGATGTAGCCATTCACTTCGCTGAAGTAAAGGCTGCCAAGCATGGCGACCCATGCTGTCAACAGGGCGATGTACATGCTCGACCGGTCGAGCCAGTAGGAGAGTGACGCCATAGTTTGATCGTGAAGCGAGAAACGGATCGAAAAAGTGAAGTCTAGTTTTCAGTTCTATACTGCGGTTGCTTTGAGACCAGGAGTTTTTGGCCTGCGAAAACTCCTGGTCTCAAACAGAGCAAAGTATAAGCTACGGGTGGCATCACCACGTCCATATGCGCCACCTTGCCACCCGCAGCGAAGCGCGATACCCGCTGAACGTTACGAGTCTCAATTACTCGCAGCCAGGTGTGATTCGATCTCTGCCTTTAGTTCATTGTAATTAAAGGGGCTGGACATTAGCTTGCCGTTAATGATGATCGATGGTGTGCTGCTCAGGGCAAGTTCGGTGGCCTGGTTGAGCGATTCCACCACATCGTTTTGGTGCGCCAAAGTGTTCAGACACTGGGTGAACGCAGCAGAATCCAAGCCCAACTCGGTGGCGTATCTGATCATCGAGTCATAGGTCATGCCGGCCTGCCCGCGCGTGGAGGCCGCCTGGAAGAGCTGATCATGATAGGGCCAGAACTGGTTTTGGTCGGCGGCGCAGAGACTGGCCTGCGCGCCCATCTGAGCGCCGGGCGCATGTTGGTTGAGGGGAAATTGGTGAAACTCCATGCGCACCAGGCCGGTCTTGACAAATTCCTCCATCAATTGGGGTTTGACCTGAGCATTCCACTGCTGACAGGCGGGGCAAAGGAAATCTTCCCACATCTGGATGGTGACCGCCGCGGCCGGATTGCCCATGGCCGTGCCCTGCACCCACTCGGCGGCCACTTCCGGCGCAGCGACTGGAATTACCGCCTGGTTCTGATTGACGATGAGAATGATGACGACGAGCGCCAGGATGAGCACTGCGCCACCGATGAGCCACAGGCCAATCGATGATTGTTCCTTGCGTTTCGCGCTGCCGGGTTTCGCCTTTGCTGCAGATGTCTTTGTTGCGGTTGCCATTGTTTCCTCCCACGTACAGAATACGGCGTTCCATGCCGAATCCGATTTACAAAGCACCTAGTACACGAGGGCGCAAGTAACCCAATGGTTGTCATGCTGAGCGCCAGCGAAGCATCTCGCGCTGCCACCCAGATGCTTCACTGCGTTCAGCATGACAATACCACCGGCTCATTTAGGCCCACGTGCACTAGTATACACAGTCGAGAATGTCGGACAAAATCAAGAAAAGCGGCTTCTCCCCTGAGAGGTTTTCTTTCTCATCAACTTTTCATCTGCTATTCCCAATAGCTGGCTTTGAAAACGCGCCTCAAGAGACTCTCCCGCTCGTCCGGGGTCATCCAGCGGGGTTGGCCGAAGTCATAGAGCAGCGTGGTTAGGAGCTGGGTGCTGATGTGGCGACCGTCGTAGATGGTGTGCCTGGCGATGAGATTTTCGCGCGTGCTCTGGCTGTACATCTGGTCGAAATAGAGATTGCCCAGGCCATAGAGGATCAGCTTACCGTCGGTGAACTCGATGGCTTGCGGCACATGGCTTTGCACTCCAGTCACGATGTCGGCGCCGGCGCGGATCAGCGCATTGAAGTCTTCGCGCTGGTCAAAGAGGGGCGACACATCATAGCTCTCCTGGTATTGCAGTTCGGGCAACACGACATCCGCCAGGTTTTTTTCGCGGATAGCGCGAATGGTGGCAGACATAATGTTGAGGTCGAACTCGGCGCTGCCCGGTGAATCGTCTTCTGCCCAGGCCATGGGCGGCCCGTAGCTGTTGGCGCCCAGGAAGGCCAGACGATTGCCATTGTGGGTGACATAAAGCGGGGCAAAGGCCTCTTGCTTGTTCCGCCCGCCGCCGTAGACCGGCAGCCCCTCCTGTTCGTAGAAATCCAGGGATGCCAGAGCATTTTTGAGGCCGTAGTCGTTCTGGTGATTGCCCGTCAGGCCGATGATGTCCACGCCCGAAAGACGCAGCGTCTCCAGGTACTCTGGTTTGGTGCAAAAGTTGAAATTCTCTGGGTTGACATCGGTCTCGCAGCCTTCCACAAAGGGTACTTCGTTGCTGATGTGGGTGATGTCGGCGCTGGAAAGCTCCGCGCCCACATATTCCGCCGGCCAGGCCGCGCCCCGGCGATCCATTTCGTCAGCCATCATGCGCACCATGGCTGTCACGCCGGTCATGACGAGGACGGTGAGCTTGTTTGGATCGCGGTTGCCCGGGGGAATACTCGCCAGCGCCGCCGCGATATTGGGCTGATCGGCGGCCTCTTCGTCGCTGACGGCATAAAGGGAGGCGACCAGTGGGTAGGCGTCTGCGTCGAACTTATTGGCGTTCTCCACAGGGTTTTGACCATCGACCGCCAGCACAACGAGCCTGGGCTGCAACTCCTCGAAGGGCAGCAGTGCAAGGGTGGGCGTCTCCGCCCAACTGGCGGCGACCACCTCCTCGACGCTTGCAAACTGATGAACGGTTGGCCCAGCCTCGCCCAACACCTGTTCCAGCGCATGCATTGTGTCGGTCAAGATTGCCACGACGGTGTAGGTCGTTACATCGCCCTGCCACGATGCGTTCAGGCCATCCCAGGTGATCTCTGGAAAGATGGCGTCGAAACGCGTGGCCGCTGCAAAGGTCTCTTGAAAGACCGGCTCGCCGCCTTCATCCTGCGACCAGGTGAGGCGCAGTCTGGCGTCTGCGTCGCTGGCATGGGTGACGCTGACAACGCCGCCGTCGCCGAGTTGCACGGCGGACAGAGCCGTTGCGACCTGCTTTGGCAGGGGCCCAGACGCCGCAACCACCAGCGAGATTTGCGGCGGCGTGATTTCTGGGGTGTTTTCTGCTGCGCTAACGGCTGCAACCGACGGTTCCCCAACGGCAACGTTCGTCTGCGATAGGGCGCCGGCATGGGCTGGCGCTGTTGTCTGGCTCAGACCATCGCCGGTGAGCTGGGTGACGGCCCAAGCGCCCAAGGCCAGGCCCAGGATGATGAGCAAAGCGCTCAAGAAAACCACTAACTTGTGTGACATTTTGTTTGAAGACATAACTGGTAAGCAGGAAATGGTGGAAAAACAGCCAAAGGTAGACTTCCATTTGTTCGCCCAAGAGGCTGACCGGTAGTATAATCGCGCTGAACGGAAATGTGAATTGCGTCGCCAGCTCGAAGTCGTTCATCCATGTTCGATGCTCATTCCCTATTGAAGACCATACAATTGGCGTTGCGGCTGGATGAGTCCGTCTACCTGACAGACCAGGCATTGCCTGGCGCTCTCTGGGTGACCTTGTTCATCGTTTGCCTGGCTGCCGTCTCGGAAGCTGTCGGCCAGAGCATTGTGCTCTTTCTCAACCAGGTGCAACCTCGCAGGTTTGTCTTTGCCCTGTCGTTGGCCGCGGGCAGCAATGTCATCGGCTACATTTTCTGGGCGAGCTGTGTCTGGCTGGCAGGTCGATTCGTCTTTGGCCAGGAAGAGTCCTTCTGGCAGATTGCCAGTGTAGTGGGGCTTGCCTATGCGCCGCAGTTGTTTGCCTTTTTTGTGTTGATCCCCTATTTTGGCAATCCCGTGGGGGTGGCGTTGTGGCTGTGGAGCATGGTCGCTGTCGTTGTTGCCATACGCGTTGGCATGGGGATCGACACATGGCAGGCGGCGGCTATCGGCGCGCTGAGCTGGCTGCTCTTGCAGGGGTGGCGCCACAGCCTGGGTCGCCCCATCTATGCCCTGGGGCGCGGGGTGCAGCGCCGCGCTGCCGGCGCTGCTTTGGATGTTTCGTTGAACGATGTGCGCGCCCTTCAGGTGCGCCGTCGCCGGTTGAGGGATCACTGGCGCGCCTGGGTGCAACAGCAGGCCGGCCTGCGGATGAGCGCCGTGGACGCCGGTGAGGGGGAGTCTCCTCATGTTTGAGGCAGGGAGCGGGGTCTTCGCCGTTGGGTTGCTTGTAGTGGGTGGCCTGCTCATCTGGTTGACCCTCTCTCCCTTCGAGACGCTGGGCTGGTGGGCAGGTTGGTTTGGCGACCGCATCCACGATGATCCCCATCCTGCTGACGGCCCTGTGCGCGCAGTGCCCACCAATCCCCGATGCTATATGGTCTATTTTTCAGGCGTGGGGCGCGCCAGTGGGGAAACGATGAGCTATCGAGAGCGCGACTTTCTGCGTAGGCTGGCCGGCGGCCTGCCCAACGCGGTTGTCATCGACGACCTCTTTCCCTACGCCGTCAACAACCGGGCGCTCACCACCCATCCTTTCACCGCGCGCCTATGGCGGCTTGCACAAAAGGACAAGGCCAGCGGCGTGCGGGTGGCTGGCTATCTGATCAATGTCCGCAATATCATGCAAATAATGATTTCTGCCGACCGCCGTTATGGCCCGCTCTTCAACCAGGGCGTAGCTGAAGTGGTGATGCACATCCTGCTGCGCTATCGCTACGACCCCGACAACCCCGCTCCGGTCTACATCATCGGCTACAGCGGCGCCGGGCAGATCGCTTTGGGGTCGGCGCTCTATCTGAAGGAATGGCTGGGCGCGCCCGTCTACGTCATCTCGCTGGGCGGTGTCTTTGGCAGCGATCCGGCGCTGCTCTATATCGACCGCCTTTATCATCTGGTGGGCAGCCGCGACAGAGTAGAAAAGGTTGGGCTGATGGCGCCGGGGCGTTGGTCGGTCTTCGCTTCTTCGGAGTGGAATCGCGCCATGCGCCACGGCAGGGTGATGAAGATTGACATGGGCCCCATGGGCCACACGGGCATGGGCGGCTATCTGGACGCCAAGAGTATGTTGGCAGATGGCAGCCGCTACGTGGATCACACGGTCAGCGTCATTCGTTCGATTGTAGCATCCAATGAGGCCGCAAAGGATTGTGACAATTGTCACTTGACCGAATCAGCGGCCCCCAGTATACTCAAGGCATAAGTGAATGATTCCTTCAGGGCAGGGTGAGGGAGCGATCCCAATTCCCGATCGGCGGTAGTCCAGGCTAGATGCTGGAAAGCCCGCGAGCCTCTTGGGCACGAGTGCGGTGAGCCGCTACATAGCGGCAATGCCGACGCCGACGGTATAGTCCGGATGAAAGAAGGAGCCAATCCGATGCACGACGTTGCGTTGTATGTGAACGCACGGTGCGGTCGGTTTCTTTTGGTCTACGAAAGAAATGGACCGTTGTTGCAGCATGTGCGGATTGATCTTTGTCGCCCTGAAGCGCTTGCTTCGGGGTGTTTTTTTGGGGGGAAAATCATGACTGTGGACGCGCCTACTTCGGTTTCACTATTGGGGTCTCATCGTGCGCCAGCTGCGCAGCGCGCCTGGATGCGTCGGCATCGCAACATCCTGCTCGCTCCCGTCGTCATCGCTGGCGGCATACTTGCCTGGGCAGTGATTGTGCGTGTGGGCGGCTATCCTGCGTTCGTCCTGCCCGCGCCTTCGCTCGTCTGGAGCAGGTTTCTGGTTGTGCTCATGGATGGCTCGCTGCTGCGCCACGCGGCTGTCACACTGGTGGAGATCGCTCTGGGGTTGGCGTTGGGCGTCGGCTCAGCCTTGATTTTGGGATATATCCTGGGCAAGAATCGCACGGTGGAGCGCCTGATTGCACCCTACATCGTCGCCAGCCAGAGTGTGCCCATCGTGGCGATTGCGCCGCTTCTCGTGATCTGGTTTGGCAGTGGGCTGGCGAGCAAGGTGCTCGTCTGTGCGCTCATCACCTTTTTCCCCACGTTGATCAGCGCCATTGTCGGCCTGCGAGGCGTCGATCGGGACCTGCGCGACCTCATGCGTAGCCTGAAGGCAAGCCGCTGGCAGACCTTCCGTATGTTGGAGCTGCCCGCATCTCTGCCGATCATTTTTGGCGGCCTCAAGCTCAGCGTGATTTTGGCTGTCGTCGGCGCGGTCGTAGGGGAGTTCATGGGCGCAAGCGTCGGCCTGGGCTTTCTCATCAACCTCGGGCGCGGCGTCTTCGATACGCCGCTCATGTTCGTCGCCATCATCGCCCTGGTGGTGATTGCTGAAGGGCTTTATCTGGCCGTGTCGTTGCTGGAGCGTTCGCTGCTGCGCTGGCAGCAGTTCGAGTAAGATGGGCATGGCTGTTCACTAACCATCAATTATCAACCGTCAACCAGTTTCTTTTTTCTCCACGGAATCTCAATGATGCAACGACTTCTCTACCTAGTTCTGTTTTCACTTTTCTTGACCGCTTGCGCGCCGGTGGGATCGACCACCACTTCCGCTGGCACAGACGCGTTGACCCCCGTCAGGCTCGGCGTCGGTTTTGTACCGAATGTTCAATTCGCTCCCTTCTATGTTGGCATGGAGAAAGGCTTCTACGCCGAAGAAAGACTGGATTTGAGCCTGGACTACGGCTTCGAGAACGACTATCTGAAACTGGTGGGCACGGGCGAAAGCCAGTTCATGGTGGGCAGCGGCGACCAGGTGGTGCTGGGGCGCGCCCAGGGATTGCCAGTGCGCTATGTCATGAACTGGTATACTCGCTATCCCGTGGTCATCTTTGCCCCAGAGTCGGCGGCCATCAATGAGCCTGGCGATTTGGCTGGAAGGAAAATCGGCATCCCCGGTCTCTTCGGTGCATCGTATGTAGCCCTGCGCGGCATCTTGGAAGCGGCGGGCCTGACTGAGCAGGATATCCAGTTGGAGAGCATCGGCTTCACCCAAGCTGCGGCTGTCAGCGCGGGGACAGTGGGCGCCGCGGTGGACTATGCGGTGAACGGCCCGGTCGTGCTGGCGCAGTCGGGCATTTCCACCACCCAACTTGCTCTGGATGACTATCTTTCCATTCCAGCCAATGGCATCGTCGCCAACGAAGAGACCATCTCTCAACAGCCAGAGCTGGTGAAGAGGCTGGTGCGAGCCACGATCAAGTCTATCCAGTACACCCTGGAGCATCCGGACGAAGCCTTCGCCATTGCGCTCAAATATGTGCCGGAGGCCGGCGGTGCAAACGCATCTACCAACCGCGCCGTCTTTGATGCTTCGCTGGCGTTCTGGACGCCGTTGCCCGATCGGGCGTTGGGCAGCACCCGGTTGGAAGACTGGCAGGACGCTGCCGAGTTCATCGAGCGCATCGGCTTGGCCGACGTAATCGTGCCCGCGGAAGACTTGTTCACCAACGAATTCGTGGAGTTCCAGTGACCCAAGCGCAGCCCGCGCCTTTGCTCGTGGTGGAGCGGGTGACGAAGAGCTACGAGGACGAAACCGCGCACATTCGCGCGCTGTACGACGTCAGCTTTGTTGTGAATGCCGGCGAGTTCGTCTGCCTGGTGGGACCCAGCGGCAGCGGCAAGAGCACACTTCTGCGCATTATTGCCGGCCTGGTGCAGCCTGACGCCGGTCAGGTCGTATTTCAAGGGCGACCCGTCCACGAACCGCAGGCCGAAATTGGTTTTGTCTTCCAATCGACCAATCTCATGCCCTGGCGCACAGTCCTGCAGAACGTATTGCTCCCCCTGGAGGTGCAGCACGGGCGCATCAAAGAGGATGAACAGGCGCGTGCAGGCAGCTTGCTGGACCTGGTGGGGTTGAGCGGCTTTCATCACTTCTACCCACGTCAGCTTTCCGGCGGCATGAGCCAGCGCGTCGTTCTGGCGCGCACGTTGATTCATGAGCCTACGCTGCTCCTCCTTGACGAACCTTTTGGCGCGCTGGACGCGCTCACCCGCGAGCGGCTGAATCTGGAGCTTCAACGCATCCAGCAGGCTGAGCGTGTCACTGCGCTCATGGTGACTCACAGCATTGGCGAGGCAGTCTTTTTGGCCGATCGGGTCATCGTGTTGAGCGAACGACCAGGGCGCATCGTCGCCGAAGTGCCTGTGGACTTGCCGCGCCCCCGCTTGTTGGCATACACTGGGGATGAACATTTCGCTCGTCTCACGTTGCGGGTGCGCGAGCGCATCGGCGCAGTGTGAATCACCATGTATCATGTTGCCAATTCATCATCGCCAGTCCCATCACTTTGTCGTTGCTGCGGTCGATCTCGATGACACCTTGCTCCGTTCCGATGGCACGCTTTCCGACTTCACGCTGGGCGTGTTGAGCGACTGGCTGGCTGCCGGGCGACGCCTGGTCATCGCCACAGGTCGCCCGCCGCGCACCATCGCCGAGAAGCTGCCGCCGCTTCTCCTCGACATACCCTGGGTCTGTTACAACGGCGCAGAGATTCGCTGGCGGGGCGAAATGCTTTTTCAGGAATACATTCCTGCCGGCAAACTGATGGAGCTGATTCCGCGTGTGCTGACCCAACACCCCGAGGCCATCGTCGGTATGGAACTCGATGATTTGTTGTGGATCAGCCGCGAGCGCAACCGACCCGGACGCTATCGCGTCTGCGACCTGACCACCGTCGCCCACCTACCCACGCCCAAAGTTCTCTTTTGGTCCGAACGTCTGGATGATTTGCTGGAGGTCATTGGGACGCCGCCGTCTGGCGTGCGCATGATCGCTGGTGGGCGGTATCCCTTCGTTCAGCTCATGTCGCAGGTTGCCGACAAGGCGACAGCCTTGCGTGTTCTGTTGGCTCGCTGGGGTCTCGACATGGGGAACGTCGTCGCCTTTGGCGATGATGTGAACGATGTGGAAATGCTGGCGGAGGCTGGCTGGGGCGTGGCAATGGCGAATGCTCTGGATGTGGTCAAACGAGCGGCGCAGAGTTGCACCGCCAGCAACAACGAGGATGGCGTCGCCCGTATCCTGGAGGAGATTCTCGGCTCCCCGCCGACCACGCGTCGCCAAGACGCATGATTCATGGCGTATCATCTCGGTGCGCCATCTCAAAGGGGGAAAGTATGACTCACCCGGAGACGTCAGGCGACATCCATGTGCGCGCTTCGCTGGGAGAGCTGGCGCGCTACTTCACACGCCTCGGTTTCACCGCATTTGGCGGGCCGGCGGCCCACATCGCCATGATGCAGGATGATCTGGTAGAGCGGCGACGTTGGGTGGGCAAACAGCACTTCCTTGATACGCTGGCTGCCACTCAACTGGCGCCCGGCCCCAACTCCACCGAAATGGCGATCCACGTAGGCTATCTGCATCACGGCAAGGCTGGTATGCTCCTGACTGGAGCGTGTTTCATCATCCCGGCCTTCCTCATCGTGTTGAGCATCAGCATCTTCTACGGCTCATATGGCGGTCTGCCTCAGGTGAGCGCGCTTTTCTATGGCCTGCAACCGGTCATCGTCGCCATCGTACTCTATGCCGTCTATCGTCTGGGTCTCTCGGCGTGCCGGCGGCCAGTCATGCTGGCGTTAGCGGTTGCGGCCTTTCTGGTCACACTGCTGACGGGTGTGGGCACGGTTTGGGTGATCGTAGGTGGTGGGCTGGTGGGCGCGGCGCTCTATGCCGGGCGGCGCATGATGAACGTTGCACCGGCTGCGCTCGCGCTGGGGTTGAGCGGCGCGCTTTTCCAGCAAGTTGCTGCGGTGGAACCAACGCTGTGGCGGTTGTTTCTGTTCTTCCTCAAGGTGGGCGCTACGGCCATGGGCAGCGGCTATGTCATCGTCAGCTATCTGGCCGATGAGCTGGTGAGGGATTACGGCTGGCTTACACACCAGCAATTGGTCGACGCCGTGGCTGTGGGGCAGATGACGCCGGGGCCGGTTTTCACCACGGCCGGTTTCGCCGGCTACGTGATCATGGCCGGGCCGGAGAATCTGATTGGGCCAGGCGTAGCCGGCGCAACCGTGAGCACCCTCGCCATCTTTCTGCCGTCGTTCCTTATTGTTTGGGCGATTGCACCTGTCATTCCCCGCCTGCGCACCATGAAAACCCTGGCTGCGTTTCTGGATGGCGTCAACGCAGCGGTGGTGGGCAGCATTGCCGCTTCCTGTATCACTCTCTTTGCTGGCGCGGCAGTGAACCTGGCAAATCCGATATGGCCCGTCAGTGTGGCCTCGTACACCGTCGATCTCTTCGCTGTGGGCATCTTCCTTGTCGCGCTGGGGGTGATGCTGGCGCTGCCCAGGCTCAATTCCACCTGGCTGATCCTGGCGGGCGCGCTCATCGGATATGTCGTGCAGATGGGATTGGGGTGATTCGTACAGCGAAACCAGGGGATGCAATGACTGTCATGCTGAGTTTCCAATGCCCCGCGTGGCATAACTTGGGCAAGAAACACCGCTCTTGTCATGCTGAACGCAGTGAAGCATCTACGCCAGTG
>CAZLMM010000116.1:0-17957 GCA_964560495.1 uncultured Caldilineaceae bacterium | reverse complement strand
CTGCAAGAGCAGATCGAGAATGGGCCCGGTTGGTGACGACCAGATAGTAGAGCAGCGCCTCTACTTTACTTGAGCGAAAGCCGGCCACCTCTACGCCGGCCAGGCGAACTTGTGGGCTGCCCAACAGTGTAATCTCGAGTCGAGGCGGCATAGGCGGTTCAAAGTAGGTGCGGGTTTGTACACATTGTTTACATGCCAAGCGGGGATTATCCGGGTTGCGGGCGGCGATGAAAACTGGACGTTATTATAGCCTGGGAAGCCAGATGAGACAACCGGCAACTTCCAAACGGGTGCTCCACGGCTTGGTGGCGCGGCTGACCGCATACGGATGTCAGGGACTTTGACTGCGCCAATTGGGGTATAGGTCAAAACCTGGTAACTTTTGCGTAACGAGCTGGCTCTGATCAACGGAAGACGTTCACTTAGCGCAAGTCGGTGACTTGCGCTACTCTATCGTTCGGACAAGTTGCGAGCGGCGCAAGGAGCCACCTGTGAGATCAACCATTTCCATCAAGGGTGCACGCGAGAACAACCTCAAGAACATCGACCTGGAGATTCCCCGCGACCAGCTCATTGTCATGACCGGGCTGAGCGGGTCGGGCAAGTCGTCACTGGCCTTCGAGACCATCTACGCCGAGGGACAACGCCGCTTCCTCGAATCCCTATCGGCCTATTCGCGCAAGTATGTAGCACAGATCCAAAAGCCCAAGGTCGACGCCATCCTCGGCCTGTCGCCCGTCATCTCCATCGAGCAGAAGTCGGTGAGCCGCAACCCTCGCTCCACCGTGGGCACCATGACCGACATCTACGACTACTTCCGCGTGCTCTTCACCACCTGCGGCACAGCCCACTGTCCCTACTGCGGCGAGGAAGTCGCCACCCGCTCGCCGGTGCAGATCGCCGAGCACATCTTGTCTCTACCCCAGGGCACGTTGGTCGAGATAGATGCGCCCATCTTCAAGATCTACGGCGAGGACTATCCCTATCTCTTTGGCGAGGTGCGCAGCCGAGGCTACCGGCGTATGCGCATCGACGACGAGTTGATCGACCTGAGCGAGGAGTTCGAGATTGACGAGACCATGAGCTACGAGATGGATGTGGTCATCGACAAGTTCATCGTCAAGCCAGATATCTTCAAGCCGCTGCTGGCCGCCATCAACGGCGGGCTGCGGGTGGGCGAGGGTTTTCTGCGCTTCCGCATCCTCACGCCCAACAAGGTTGAGGATGGGCGCTGGTTCGACGGGCTGACGTGCGCCGAACACCATGTGGTGGCTGGCGAGCTGGAGCCAGTCTATTTCTCTTTCAACGAGCCGGTGGGCGCATGCGTCACCTGCACCGGGCTGGGCATGTATTGGTACGTGCAGCCCGAACTGCTCATCCTGGACCCCACCAAAAGCCTGCGCAGCAACCAGGCCATCGAGCCGAAGGCCTTCCACTACGACAAGGACTCGTGGGCCGGGCGCATGATCTACAGCCTGGCGCAGCACTATGGCTTTAGCCTGGACGCGCCGTGGCAGGAGCTGCCTGAACGCATCCGCCACATCGTCATGCACGGCAGCGGCGACGAGAAGATCACGGTGCTCCAGCCACCGGGCGCCAAGAAGGGCGAGGCATGGCACGTGGGGCGCGCTTTCCCTTTCGAAGGCATCGTGGGCGAGATCGAGCGTCGCTACCGTCGCTATCGCCGCGAGAAGACCGCCAATGCCTGGGTCGAGGAGTATATGAAGCGGGTGATGGTGGAGCGCACATGTCCCGATTGCCACGGCAACCAGCTCAAACGTCAGCGCATGCTCATCGCCATCGGCGGCAAGAACATCATGGAGTTGGGCGGCCTGACGTTGAACGAGCTACGCAACTTCCTGGCCGGGCTGCCGCCTTTCACCCGCAACCCCCAGGCCGGCGCCGAGATCGTGCGCGAGATTCTCAAACGGCTCGACCTGCTCCTGGACATCGGCATCGACTACCTCAGCCTCAACCGCCGCTCCAACACGCTCTCCGGCGGCGAGTCGCAAAGGGTGCGCCTCTCGGTGCAGATCGGCTCGGAGCTGATGGGCATGTTGTATGTGTTGGACGAGCCGAGCATCGGCCTTCACCCGCGCGACAACCGCAAGATGATCCGCACATTGCAGCGACTACGCGACCTGGGCAACACGGTCATCGTCGTCGAGCACGACGAGGAGATGATGCGCGCCGCAGATCACATCATCGAGATCGGGCCGGGGCCGGGGCTGTACGGCGGGCAGGTGGTGACGCAGGGCCGCCTGGCCGACTTGCTCAACTGCCCGTCATCGCTGACCGGCCAGTTCCTCAGCAAGCGGCGTCAGATCGCCCTGCCGGAGGCGCGACGCGCGCCCACAGAGAAGAAGCTGACGGTGCGGGGCGCGGCGGAGAACAATCTCAAGAACATCGACGTGGAGATTCCTCTGGGTCTCTTCGTCTGCATCACGGGCGTCTCCGGTTCGGGCAAGAGCACGCTCATCAATGAGATTCTCTTCAAGCAGCTTGAGGTGACATTGCGCGGCAGCCGGGTGCTGCCCGGCGCGCACGAACGCATCGACGGCGTGGAGCAGATCCACGATGTGATCGACATCGACCAGACGCCCATCGGGCGCACGCCCACCTCCAACCCGGCGACCTACGTGGGCGTCCACGACGCCATCCGCCAGCTCTTTGCCAACACGCCAGAGAGCCTGCGACGCGATTATACTGTGGGGCGCTTCAGCTTCAACGCCAAGGGTGGGCGCTGCGAGGAGTGCCAGGGACAGGGCGTGATCGTCACGTCGCTCCAGTTCATGGCCGATGTGGAAGTGGAATGTCACGCCTGCCACGGCGCACGCTATAACGAGGAGACGCTGGAGGTCCTTTACCGGGGCAAAAACATCGCCCAGGTGTTGGAGATGTCCATCGAAGAGGCGGCCTGCTTCTTCAGCGAGTCGCCCCTCATCGCCCACAAACTGGGCGTGCTCAACCAGTTGGGCATGGGCTATCTCAGGCTGGGGCAATCATCCACGACTATCTCCGGCGGCGAGGCGCAGCGGGTCAAGCTGGCGACTGAGCTGGGCAAGATCAAGCGGGGAGGGCGCACGCTCTATATCCTCGACGAGCCGACCACCGGCCTGCACCTGGCCGACATCCAGCGGCTGCTTGACGCGCTCAACCAGTTGGTGGATGCAGGCAACAGTGTGCTGGTCATCGAGCACCACCTGGATGTGATCAAAAATGCGGATTGGGTGATCGACCTGGGACCGGAAGGGGGCAGGAGCGGCGGTTACGTGGTGGCCCAGGGCGCGCCCGAAGTCATCGCTGGCTGCGAGGGGTCGTACACGGGGCGCTATCTGCGCCCCGTGTTGGGGCTATAATGTACAGGCAATCGACAAGAGTGGCGGTAAGGTGTTGAGATCTTCCTGAATCGTCAGAAAGGTCTCAACCAGGCGTTTCATTTCACCGCTGCCTTTGCCGTCTGCAAACGCAACAGGATCAACGCCGACCTGAATTGCTTGTCATCCTGGGAGAGCAGGTCTTCTTTGCCCAATTCTTTGAGCGTAAAACTGTCCACCATGGGCACAGCCGCATCCTGAACGATCTCAACGTTGGGTTTGACGCCCTCATCTTTGATCAGATTGAAATCTGGCGTGAGCCAGTTGGTGACCCCTAGCCGCAGAACGGACCCGTCACTGAGCGTGTAGGGACGCAGCACAGTGCCGGTGCCGAGTGTGGTTTCACCGACCAGTTTGGCGCGTCCATTCTCCTGCAATGCACCGGCGAGAATTTCACCGGCGCTGGCTGTGCCGCCATTGATCATGGCGACAATTGGAATGTCCCGCGCCAGGCCGTCGCCTTGCGCCTTGTACGATTCCACATTGCCGTCGGCGTCGCGTTCATGGAGGATCACTTCGTCCTCGTCTAAGAACTGATTGGCCGTCTCCAAGACTTCCGAAAGATACCCCCCGGGGTTGTTGCGCAGATCGAGCAGGATGCCTTGCACAGGCGCGCCATTCTCCAGCCCCGCCTCAATCTCGGTAAGGGCCTTTTCAACCTCATCGGCCGTGTCGGCAGTGAATTGTGAAATCTGCAAATAGGCCAGGCTCGATCCAGGAATCGGCTCCCATAAAACGCTGTCGGTTTCGATTCTCCCGCGCTCGATGGTGATGTCGGTCGTTTCTTCCGCATCGGGATGCACGACCGTCAGCACTACAGTCGTGCCCGCCGGGCCACGAATTTTTGAGATCACCTCCCATTCCTCCAGCCCGGCGACCTCCTCGCCGTCGACGGCGACGACGACATCGCCGGCCAGAACGCCTGCCGCCTCGGCCGGCGACCCGTGAATCGGCGCGATGATCTTGAAAACGCCCTCCTCCTGTGAGACATAGGCGCCAATGCCCTCAAATGTGCCTTCCATGGATTCGGCCTGCTGCTTGGCCTCCTCTGGTGTGAAGAAACCTGTGTGGTTATTGTCGCCCAGTGTCTCCAACATACCGCGCACCGCGCCATAGGTCATGTCGGTGACATTCACCTTGTCGCGATCAACAAAGTTATCTATCACAAGGTCCCAGGCTTCCCAAAAGACCTGAAAGCCTTCCGGCGACTTATCGCTTTGTCCAGCCGCTGCAACATAGACCGGCGCGCCGGTCAGCGCGCCAGCGACATAGGCGCCGCCCATCCCCACCACAATTATCAATGCAAGCACCCATCGTCTCATTTGGAATCGCTTCATGTCGTCTGTCCTTTCATCTTTCGTTCTCGTAATCTGGTCTGTAATCAACCTCTGTTATGCTCGAATCGGGTGGCATATATCAGTGATCTGTTCAATCATCAATCTAAACCAAAAGAGGATAGATATCATAACTGAAAGAATGATTGGAACTGTGTGCAAGTTTGATGAAAGGCATCCATATTATGCAGGAACAACACTTTACTTACCCAATCAATACAAAGCGCATACTCATCGTCGATGATGCGCCTGAAACGCGACTCATGCTCAACCTGCGTTTGCAGGGTGAAGGTTTTATCGTACTGAGCGCTGCTTCCGGCTGTGACGCTCTGGATGTGGTTCAGCGCGAGGGGCTTCCTCATCTGGCCTTATTGGATATTGTTATTCCTGATATGAATGGATTTGAAGTGGCTCAGCAGTTGCGTCAGATCGGCGACATCCCGATCATTTTTCTTTCTGCCATCTCGGACACGGAGACCAAAGTGGAAGGATTGACGCGCTTTGCCGAAGACTACGTCACCAAGCCATTTGCCTTCCCAGAGTTATTGGCTCGCGTCCGTCGAGTACTATTGCGCAGCAACTCTGAAGCAGGGCAAGTATCGGAGGTGCGCATCGACAATCGCCTGTGCGCAAACTTTGCACAACATTACGTGTTGATCGAAGGTCAGCAATTGACGCTGACCCCCACCGAAACGCGCTTGCTGAATGTGTTGTACAACAATCGTGGCCGCGTTCTGTCTGCGGGATTCCTGTTGGCGAAGGCCTGGGAGCCGTTGCGCAACGGGACGATCGAATCGCTTTGGGTGCATATCCGTCGCCTGCGCAGTAAGATCGAGCTGGACCCGAATCACCCGACCTACGTTGTCACGGTGCGCGGTCAAGGATATTGTTTACCCCATGAAAAACGCAACCTTGCCCATGTAGCATGAAGCCTCGTTTCCGCCCCATGAATGCCATGTTTGATGCGCCCTTGCGCGACAAGCATGGCTTTTCTGTTTCATCCAGCGACTTCTTCCTCAATTGAATCAACTTTCATTTGTGATTAGACTCACAATCACTGCTGTGCTACAATGCGCGGCCGATGATGGTGATTTGGGTAGACACACTCATCGCTTTACACAAGTCAAGAGCTAAATCAAAAAGTTCGATCATACATCCCTCAGTCGCTCGATAAAGCCACCGATGCTCACGTATGAAATGCTCCTTGGTGAGCAGGCATCCATTCCAGATATTGTTATTGGCCGCTTACCCATCTATCTGCGTACGCTCAAGCTGTTGTCCGAACAAGAGCAGTCTGTCACCTCCAGCCAAGAGCTTGGTCACCTTTTGGGCATCAGCTCCGCACAGATCCGCAAGGACCTGAGCCATTTCGGCGAGTTTGGCAAGCAGGGAACCGGTTATAACATCGCATTCTTGTGTCAGCAGCTTGAAGCGATCCTCAAGGTGGATTGCGTCTGGCCGGTGGTGCTGGTTGGCGCGGGATATTTGGGGCACGCCCTGGCCAGCTACAATGGCTTTGAGGAGCGCGGGTTCCGCATTGTCGCTGTCTTTGACAACGATCCTCAAAAAGTGGGTGAACAATTGGGCGTCCTCTCAGTGCGCCCGCTCGATGATGTCCCACATGTCATTCGCGACACCCATTGCCAGATCGCCATCATCGCTGTGCCGGCTACGGCAGCGCAAGAGGTCACACACCTGTTAATCCACGTTGGCATCAAGAGTATTCTGTGCTATGCGCCGATTACATTGAGTGTGCCGCCATCGGTGCGCGTCCAATACATCGACCCTGTGATTCACTTCCAACATATGACCTACTATCTGCACAAAGGTTGCATCGAGGAGTAATCGCTCTGTGCGATTGCTGGCTAAACTGCAGTTGCTTTGAAACCAGGAGTTTTCACAGTTCAAAAACTCCCAGTTTCAAACAGAGCGAAGTATAGTTGACAATCCGTGCGTTACTCGTGACTTGCGACGGGTGGCGATATAAGTAGCCAATCCAGAGGCCGGTGATGCAATTTACATGAGAGTTGCCATGTCGCCAGCAACGCCGCGGCGCAGGCAAAATCTCTGTGCTCTTTACGAACTCTGCGGTTGGGATGTTGTTTAGGAGAGAGGTCGCTTACGCGGCAACCCTTGACCTCTGGGGTATTGCTGAGGCGTTTGGCGGCTCTTGCGAATCAGCAGAATATAACGTTTTTCGTCCAACATCGGCACAGCCACCGGGGCAAACCGTACTGTTTCTCCTCCCAGCAGCTCGATAGCACGACGCGCCTCGACAAATTCATCGGCAGCCTGCGCTCCTTTATACACCACAGCCAGCCCCTCATGGCGCACCAGCGGCAGCAGATATTCCATCAGCGAAGCCAGTGGGGCGACCGCACGTGCGGTCACGATGTCAAATTGGCCCCGATAGGCTGTCTGACGCCCCAGCTCCTCCGCCCGACCTTGCACGACCTGTGTCTGTTCTAGCCCTAGCTTCTCGACCACGTGTTGCAAAAACATGATTTTCTTACCTGTGCCGTCGATCAACGTCAATTTGAGCCGCGGTGCGATGATCTTCAGCGGAATGCCCGGAAAGCCGGCGCCCGAACCCACATCCGCCAGATGCACACTCCGCTTGAGGGCATCGCCTGCGCCGATCTCTTCCGCAATGATGGGCCAACCCACCAGACTATCAAGAAAGTGCTTGATCTGTACATCCTCATAATCGGTGATTGCCGTCAGGTTGAATCTGCTATTCCAGGCGACCAGCTCATTGTAGTACAGCTCAAACGTCTGCGCCTGTAGGTCGCTGATCGCCAGGCCGATCTGCTGGCAGCCGCGACGTAACGTCTTCTGCACCACGCTCGATTCAGTTATCGTCGGGCCAGACGTCGATGCTGGGTTTGCTGTATCCATGGTTGATATTCTACCGCCTGCCGAAAACATTGACACATTCCCATCAGCCACATATAATCGGCAATGATATTTATGATCGAGTTCATAATAATTGGGTGCTATTCAACCTGCCGACGATAAATGCAGACATTTTGTGGATTGACAACCGATGGCATGCTCGATTATCTGGCTGCCATTTATAAGTTGAGCCAACATGGCGATCGCGTCACAACAACCAACCTCGCCGAAATGATGTATGTTTCGACAGCCGCAGCCAGCAGTATGCTCAAACGTCTGGAAGAGTCGGGCTTTGTCGAGCGTTCGATCGTAGACGGGATCATTTTGACCGAACAAGGACGATTGGCGGCTCTGCAACTTGTGCGTCGTCATCGTCTTTTGGAGGTCTTCCTGATTCAAGTCATGGGCTACACCTGGGATCAGGTGGACGCCGAAGCGCATCGCATGGAACATGCTGTCAGCAACGCATTCGTCGATCGCATGGATCAGCTCTGTGACTATCCCACCCACTGCCCCCACGGCGATCCGATTCCGCGCAAAGATGGCTCCATGCCGAGTGAATCACTCTTCCCAATTCCCTTGCTTCACCCAGGAGAGGTCGGCGTTCTGCGTCGAGTTGGCGCAACCGATGCCCGCGTTCTGCGCTATCTGAGCAAACTCAACCTGGAGCCAGGGCGGGTGATTCGCCTGATCGACGTCGCCCCCTTCAACGGACCGGTCACGCTGGAGGTGATGAATGGTCTGAACGGCGCCGCCACCCAGATTCTTGGTCATGAGCTTGCAGCCCAACTCTACGTGGCTCAATCGGAAACGGAGAAGGAACGACTCGCACTTTGATGGAAACTAACGAGTACACATCAGCCGGCGGCGTCATCATTCATCACAAACAAATGCTTCTCTTGGAACGTCCAGCACGCGGCGAAGTGCGCTTGCCCAAAGGACATGTGGAGCCTGGCGAGGAAATCGAGGCCGCTGCATTGCGCGAGACGATGGAAGAAAGTGGCTTTGGCGACTTGAGCATTGTGGCTGCACTGGGAAGCCAGATTGTGGAATTCGACTTTGAAGGACGCCATGTAGTGCGAACAGAGCATTTCTTTCTCATGCGCCTGAACAGTCTGCATCAGGTGCAACGGAATGCGAAGGATGAAAACCAGTTTCGCGTTCTGTGGACGCCGCTAGACGACGCAACAAACCTCCTTACCTTTGCCAATGAACGCGATGTCGCTCTTCGCGCCATCCGACTTCACCGCGATGGCGCTGGATAGAACATCCGGCTCTGCCCAGCCTCGCTGACAGCCAACAAATACTCTCTGCGATTGGTGACTTCCTCGCCGTTCATGTCCTTTTCCATGCGCTGAGATCACGAGGAATCATCAAACCTACCGGAGAAGTGAACTTTGGTGAAGAATGAAAAATGGGTCTTGCGAAACGGGTGAAAGTGCGCGAAGCTGAAAACACGATAAACAGCAACGAGGCATTCAGCCAATTTCGTCAAGAACTGTATACTACAACGCAAGGTTAGTCAGAGCGGCCAGCTGCCTGAGCTTGGCTTTGCGATGGGAGATGTAGGCGGCATGGGTTCAATCGGAATTCAGATGGTCGCGTCTCACGTGCTGGGGACGGGCGGGAAGTGATCTGGCTGAGCACATGCAAGCCCGCCCGTCCCTAGCGTGTAACCACACAAGATCAGGTTGAGCCGTAACATAGCGATTCAAACTGCCCTGCAAAATAATCAAACCACGCTTTGACGCCGCGACATGTTCAGCGCATTGCCCTTGCCTTAAACTCAAGCCCTTCAATCGCTACCCCATTTTCTGACTCGTTGCGATGCTCCGCGTCGCAGTACAACTTCGACGTTCCGGCGTCGAGGGACGCAAAGCGCTTAATTGTTCGTGACCACGCTCTGGGTGGTCACGAACAATTGACAAAAAGGGCTTACTTCGTCGCTGCGTAATTGGCTGCCACTGCATTCCAGTTGACCACTTTCCACCAGGCGTCGATGTAGTCTGGGCGGCGATTCTGGTAATTCAGGTAGTAGGCGTGCTCCCACACGTCCAACCCCAGAATGGGCGTGTCACCCTGCATGAGGGGGCTGTCCTGGTTGGCCGTGCTGTAGAGGTCCAGGCTGCCGTCAGCTTTGACCACCAGCCAGGCCCAACCGCTGCCAAAGCGCCCCACGCCGGCGGCCTTGAACTTGGCCTGGAAGTCAGCGAACGAGCCGAATTTGGCGTCGATGGCTGCGGCCAGGTCGCCCGACGGCGCGCCGCCATTGCCGCCCATGATGTTCCAGAAGAGCGTGTGATTGTGATGACCGCCGCCGTTATTGCGCACTGCGGTGCGAATGTTCTCTGGCACGCTGTCGATGTTGCCCAGGATTTCTTCGATGGACTTGCTCTCCCATTCCGTGCCGGCGATGGCGTTGTTGAGATTGGTCACATAGGCCTGATGATGCTTGGTGCGGTGGATGTTCATCGTGCGGGCGTCGATGGTGGGTTCCAGCGCGTCTTCTGCATAGGGCAGATCGGGTAGTGTGAAAGCCATAGTTTCCTCCATGTTATGAAATGTGGATTGAAATCAAAAATGAAATGACAGACAGGGCTGTCTGCGCTTTCCATTAGTCTAGGGCGCTTCACGGCCTCTCGCAGTGTTGCAGGATACAAAGTGCGAGATTCTACTTCCATATCTTCCAGAAAGCTCAGAGTTTCCTGGAAGATATGAATCAGCGCCCTGCGCGGCGCTCACGTTTGCGATTCCTAATTTGCCGCCGGTCGCGCAGTGGCCCGCACAAAGACCAGACGCCGCTTGTGAACATCGACGCGCCACCCTTCGGCCCGCAGCACATCCAGCGTCGGGCGATCCAGATGACAGTTGCAGGCCACCCTGCTCCACAGGGGCGTGGCGACGCTGAACAGCCACGCCAAAAGGAAATTGCCCGGGCGCACATGCTCCACCAGGTGCAGCGCACCACCCGGTTTGAGCACCCGACGAATCTCATTCAGCGCGGCGCGTTGATCCGTCACCGAGCAAAAGACCAGGCTCGCCACCACATTATCGAACATCGCGTCGTCATAGGGAAGCTGTTCCGCTGGCGCAACGTCGATTTGGACCGGCATGGTCATCTGGCGGGCAATCCGCCGCGCCTCCTCGGCCCGCCCGGCGTCCGGCTCCACGGCCCAGACGCAGCTTGCCCGACGATAATGGAGCAGGTTCTCGCCCGTCCCCACCCCGATCTCCAGCACCATGCCTTCCAGGTTCTGCACCAGGTTGCTTCGCCAGCGGGACATACTTTACTCGCCTCTTCGTCCCCGATGAGGTTGTGGGGTGGTGAGGTTTTGGGGAGAGGATCGATCGCCCTGAGACCCCATCACCTCACGACCCCACAACCTCAAACTCTACTCCGCAACAACCGTGATCAACGTAATCTGCGGTCGCGCGCCAAAGCGCAACGGGATGCCTTCGCCGATACCGCGCGAAACATAGACCTGGGTGCGCCCGCGACGGAAGAAGCCCGACACCTCCCGCCGCGCCAGATGCTCCACCTGGGTGTGGGCCGGCCCCCAAAGCGGCGCAACGATCTGCCCGCCATGGGTGTGGCCGGCAATGACCAGCTGGACGCGGTCAAGCTGGGGGCTATCCACGATGTCGGGATTATGGCTCAAGAGGATGACAGGCTCTCCTGATGCGATGCCGTCCAGCGCATGGTGCAGTTGTGGACGGCCCTCGGTCACATCGTCCACGCCGGCCAGGTGAATGTCCAGACCCGTTGCTGGGTGCACCAGATGCACTGAGCGATTGTGGAGCACATTCACGCCTCGACGGGCCAGGCGATTTGTCAGCAACTCGACATCGTTTTTTCCCGTGCGCCGGCCATCCAGCGGTGTATTGCGCACATACCAGATGTACTTGAACAGGTGCAGGGGCGAACGCTTGCCGTTGCGCCGTTTGCGCTCTTCTGCGTCAAAGGTTCGCCACATGCGCGGCAGAGCCTCTTCCATAGCGTAGTGGGTGTAATCGTGATTGCCCAATACAGCATAGGCGCCAAGCCGGGGCGGAGGAACCACATCCAAGAGCGCCAACGCATTCTCCACGCCGGCGTCACGATGAACCAGATCGCCCGTATGCGCAAGAAGATCGTATTCGAGACCAGCAGTCAGCCGCCGCACTTCTGCGATCTTCTTTTTCTCGCGCCAGGCCAGGCCCTGGAAATGGGAGTCAGTCAGATGCAGAATGCGCAGTCCATCGGCGGGAAGCCGCCCGGCTGCGTCCGGGATGGGCACGGTCAGCCGCTCCAGCTCCAGGTGGAAGGGTTCATAGAAGTAAGCATAGGCGAGAGCCGCCAGCCCGGCGCCGGCCAGGGCGCCGGTGGCCGCCAGCATCCGGCCAGGGCCAGGTTGCGTCTGGTTTAACTCATGATCGAACCGTGATTGCCGCGCCGAGGGCGCGGCGTGATGTGTTATTTGCATCGTTTCATCGTACCGGAAAACATGGCTTCCGCCAAAGTTCCGCGCGGGAAGATGACCCTGAGCAAAGAAGATTAGGCGCTCTGGGTTGGCGGTCGGTATAATTCGCAAAGCGCACTCGTGCATTCAGCCCTATGCACGCAACCAAATACAAAAAGATGCACAAAGGACAAACAAATGAACCAGGTCACTGAATCTTCACCCTCTCTTGACCCTGTATTGCAGACCAAAGCCATCAACACCATCCGCATGTTGGCCGCCGACGGCGTGCAAAAAGCGAAATCAGGCCACCCTGGGATGCCCATGGGCATGGCCGCGGCTGCCTTCACCCTGTGGACGCGCTTCATGCGCCACAACCCCGTTGATCCGAACTGGATCAATCGCGACCGCTTCGTGTTGAGCGCAGGCCACGGCTCCATGCTCCTCTATGCGTTGCTCCACCTCACCGGCTATGACCTGGCGCTGGAAGAACTGGCAAGCTTTCGCCAATGGGGCAGCAAGACGCCCGGCCACCCAGAGTACGGCCATGCGCCGGGTGTGGAGACCACCACTGGCCCGTTGGGACAAGGCTTTGCCAATGGCGTGGGCATGGCGCTGGCCGAACGCTGGCTGGCCGAACGCTTCAATCGCCCCGGCTTTCCGGTCATCGACCACTACACCTACGCCATTGTCTCCGATGGCGACCTGATGGAAGGCGTCGCCAGCGAGGCCGCCAGCCTGGCTGGTCATCTCAAGTTGGGCAAGATCATCTATCTCTATGATAACAATTCCATCACCATCGACGGCCGCACAGACCTGGCCTACAGCGAAGACTGGGCGAAGCGCTTCGACGCCTATGGCTGGCATGTCCAGTCCATCGATGGCATGGACCCGGCCGCCGTCGCCGAGGCCATCGCCACAGCCCAGGCCGACCCGCGCCCCAGTATCATCGGCTGCCGCACCATCATCGGCTTTGGCAGCCCGAACCACGCCAACACATCTAAGGTGCATGGCGAGCCGCTGGGCGAAGAGGAACTGAAGGCGACCAAAGAGAATCTGGGCTGGCCTCTGGAGCCTGCCTTTTTCATTCCCGACGATGTGCTGATCTACTTCCGCCAGGCTGTGACCACCGGGCGCCGATTGACAGCCGACTACGCCGACCTGATGGAAGCCTACAGCCAGGAATACCCAGCCGAGGCAGTCGAGCTACGCCGTTTCATGGCTGGCGAGTTGCCCCCCGATTGGGAAGCTGTTCTGCCCGTCTTCAGCGGCAAACCCGACGCTACCCGCAACAGCAGCGGCAAGGTCATCAACGCGCTGGCCGGCGCACTGCCCAATTTGATCGGCGGCAGCGCAGATCTGGCCGCCAGCAACAAAACCAATATCACCGGCAAGGGCTATATCCGCCGCGACAGCTTCGCCAGCCCCAATATCGGCTTTGGCGTGCGCGAGCACGGCATGGGTGGCGTTCTCAACGGCATGGCGCTCCACGGCGGCGTCATCCCCTTTGGCGCAACTTTCCTCATCTTCAGTGATTACATGCGCCCTAGCATCCGCCTGGCTGCGCTCATGGGGCTGCGGGTGATCTACGTCTTCACTCACGACAGCATTGGCCTGGGCGAGGATGGCCCCACCCATCAACCCATCGAGCAGGTGGCTGCCTTGCGCGCCATCCCCAACCTGACGGTCATTCGCCCGGCGGACGCCAACGAAACGAGCCAGGCGTGGAAGGTCGCCATCGCCAACACGACCGGCCCAACCGCGCTGGCCCTCACCCGCCAGAACCTGCCCACTTGGGATCGTGCGGCGGAAGGGCTGGGCGCGGCAGAGGGGGTAAGTCGCGGCGGCTATGTCTTTTACGAAGCGGCGCCAAAGGGGCTCGACGCGATCATCATCGCCAGCGGCAGCGAGGTGGAGATCGCCTACAACGCAGCCAAAGAACTGGCTGAGGCGGGTGTGGGTGTGCGCGTGATCAGCCTGGCGAGCTGGGAGCTTTTCGGCCAGCAGGACGATGCCTATCGCAACGAGGTGCTACCGCCCGGCCCGTGTAGAGTGGCCGTCGAGGCGGCGTCGCCCTTCGGCTGGGAACGCT
The DNA here is from genome assembly GCA_964560495.1 of uncultured Caldilineaceae bacterium. GTDB lineage: Bacteria > Chloroflexota > Anaerolineae > Caldilineales > Caldilineaceae > UBA5069. Next base: position 3,820 of record CAZLMM010000116.1, on the reverse strand, counting down.
GGGTTGGCAACGACCCACGGCGCAGCGCCATCATCGCCATCGATCACTTTGGCGCTAGCGCGCCCTATCAACGCCTCTACCGGGAATTCGGCCTGACAGTCGAAAACGTGGTCGGGCGGGTGCAAACCCTGTTAGCCATGTAAATTTATCACGGTTTACGAAACGCGCGCCGGATCCCGCAACCTGTAAGCCGTAATGCATAAAACGTGATGTATAAAATATAGTTTCTGCGCTTTCGAATCGATCATGCTCAAACTTTTGACATCTCTTACCCGCCGCACTCGGCAACACCACGCCATTGAGCACGCTACGCTCCACCTGTTGGCGGCGCGCCACCCAGACCGGCGCATGCTGGGTGTGAGCGATCCGTTCGGTTTCACTATCGTCGGCGCGCCCGATCTAGATGCGGTGCGCCGGGCAGTCAGCGACGCCATGCTTCGTCTCAACGCCGGCGAGAGTCACTTGGCGATCCATCCCAACTGCGGCACGAACCTGGCCGTAACCAGCTTTGTCGTCACGGCGCTGGCGCTCGCTGGCTTCAAAGGCCGCGGTGGGTTCGTTGACCGCTTTGGCCGCGCCATGCTCCTGGTGGTTGTCGGCCTCGTCGTCGCCCCGCCGTTGGGCCAACGGGCGCAGCGCTACACTACCCTGGCCGACGTATCGGACTGCTGGCTGAACGATGTTGTCGGGGTGGAGATCGGTCGCGGCTCCTTCTGCCGCGTTGCCATGGAATAAGGCGTCGCCGATGGTTTATCTCTTTCTTGACTGCGATGAATACCTGCTGGCCGAACGGCTGGCGGAATTGAAAGCAGGGTTGGGCGACCCCGAGCTGGCTGCCATCAACATGCTGGAGCTGGCAGGTGAGAAGACCAGCGCGTCTGACCTGTTGGCCCACGCCAACATGATGCCCTTCCTCTGCGAGCGCCGCCTGGTCATTGCGACCGGCTATTTGGCGCACCTGGACAAACGAATGGCTGCCAGCAAAAGCCCCACCGGAACGGTCTACGGCGAAGCCGCCTATCTCCTCGATGGACTGGCTGGTATGCCCGACACATGCGATCTGGTCTTCATCGAGCACGAGCTGGACAAACGACGGGCATTGTGGCGAGGATTCAGCGCAGGGGAGACCGCCCAAAAGCCCGAACGCAAGCTGGGCGGTCTGGAGGCGCTGGTGAAAGCGAAGACCATTGTCTTGGCGACGCTGGAGACGCCCGACGCCAGGGCGCTTCCTGGCTGGATTCAACAGCGCGCCAGGCAGAAACGGTTGGTGGTGGATGGTCGCGCCGTGCAGATGCTGGCAGATTTCGTGGGTCGAGACCTGCGCCGTCTGGACAACGAACTAGAGAAACTTTCCCTCTACGCCGATGGACGCCCTATCAGCCCGGAATATGTGCGCCTCCTGGTGAGCGACGACAGCGAGGAGATGATCTGGAACCTCACCGACGGACTCAGCCAGCGCAACGGTCGCGCCGCCATGACTGCCCTGGCCGAGCTTTGGCGTAATGAGCAACAGAACCCCTTCGGCTTACTCAGCTCCATCGCCCGACAGTATCGGCTCATCATCAAGGTCAAAACCCTCATGCAGCAGGGCATGAACAACGAATTCGACATCGCCAAGACCATTGGCGAAAAGCCCTTCCCTGTCAAGAAGGCCATGCAGGTCAGCGGGCGCTATGGCTTCGCCGAGCTGGATGACATCATGGAGCGGCTGCTGGACGCCAATCTGGCCATGACCACCGGCGCAGACCAGGCCACAGAGATCGATGTGCTGACAGCAGAACTGACGCTGAGATAGCATGTTTCTGACGCACCTCTCGCTTACCCACTTTCGCAATTATCAACGGCTGGAGCTTGATTTCGAGCAGACGCTCACCCTGTTGCAAGGCGAGAACGCCCAGGGCAAAACAAATCTGTTGGAGGCCATCTACTTCTTGGCGACCAGCAAACCTGTTCACGCCCAAAGCGAGCGCGAAGTGGTGGATTGGCAGGCCGGCAGCGAACCCATCCCTTATTGCCGGGTGGCAGGTCGCATCAAGGCCGATGGGCGCGAACAGGAGGTGGAAATCCTGTTGACGCCGCGCGGGGATGGCTTGAATTTCAAGAAACAGGTGAAGATCAACGGCGTTCCCCGCCGAAATGTGGACCTGGTGGGGTTGTTGCGCGCTGTGCTCTTTCTGCCGGAGGACATCAAGCTGGTGGATGGCGCGCCGGGCGAGCGACGGCGCTATCTGGATGTTGCCCTCTGCCAGATCGACCGGAGCTACATGCGCAGCCTGGCCCAGTGTCAGAAAGTGGTGGAGCAGCGCAACAGCCTGCTCAAGACGCTGCGCGAGCGAGGCGTGCGCCCCAACGCGCCCGAAGTGGACGCACAGCTTGGCTTCTGGGATGACCAACTGGTCCAGCACGGCAGCGCGGTCATCGCTGCGCGCTATCGCTTTCTGTGCGAGCTGGAACCGTCGGCCCAGGCGCGCCACGCCGAACTGAGCGACGGCCGGGAGAGGCTGACCCTGGTCTATCTGCCCAGCTTCAACCCGGGCCATCTCAGCGACATAGATTTTGCTCACCTGGAAAACGACCAATTCGCTGAGGAAATCGCAGGGCAGACGCGCCAGCCCCTCAGCGCAGCGACAGCCGCCGTGCGCTTTCGCGACAAGTTGCGCAGCCGCCGTGCGCGGGAGATCGACGCCGGCGCAACGCTCTATGGCCCCCAACGGGACGACCTGCGCTTTTTGGCCAATGGGCGGGATCTGCGGCTCTATGGCAGTCGCGGCCAGCAGCGATCGGCTGCGCTCTCGCTCAAGCTGGCTGAAGTGCAGGCCATGACCCAACGCACCGGCGCGCCGCCTTTGCTGTTGCTGGACGACGTGATGAGCGAGCTGGACGCCGGCCGCCGACGCATGCTGCTCACTGCGCTGGAAGGCGTGGAGCAAGCCATCCTCACCACCACGGATTGGGAAGACTACACGCCCGAATTCCGCGCCCGCGCCCGCTGCATCTACGTGGCCGGCGGCGGCTTGCGACCCATGGAAAACAACCCATTCTGATCAACTGAACTTTGATGAAGAATGAAAGCTGGGTCTTGCGAAATGTGAAAAGTGCACGAAGCTGAAAGCATGATGAACAACAACGAGGCATTCCGTTCAGTCAATTTCGCCAAGAGCTGTATACCATCCCCCTGAGCGTGCGGCGAGTGGCGACCAACCAGGACAAGGAGCTGACAGCGGCCGAGCAAAATGGCAGCGTTGCTGTGCGACCCATCCCTGCCCTTTGGTCGAGACCTGTGCGTCGAGGCGGTGGACAGCAGCTACGGCAAGCCAGAGTATCTGGCGGCGCAACGCTCTCACGCCAATCTGGTGACGATCACCTGGGTGTGGAGCAATCGCACCTTCTATCGCCGTGGAAGAACATGCTCATGCGAGGCGAACAGAAACCCACGCCTCTGCCCATGCAGCTCTATCCCTTTTCCCTGGTGCGCATCGCCGTCGCCACACCCGATGGCAAACCGCTCTATCGCCAGCCGCTCTGGCTCATCGTTATGGGTGAAGAGCGCCAGCGCCTTGCCTTGACCGACAATCCACGGGGCTTACAGCCTGCGTTTCGACCAGGAGCATTTCCTGCGCTTCACCAGCTTTCAGACCCTCGACACTCCGCAAGAGGAGCACTGGCCGCGCCTTGGTGAATCTAGTACACGAGGGCCTAAATGAGCCGGTGGTATTGTCATGCTGAACGCAGTGAAGCATCTGGGTGGCAGCGCGAGATGCTTCGCTGGCGCTCCCTAGAAACTCTCGCCGGCACGCAGATGCTTCACTACGTAGATGCT
>CAZLMM010000115.1:5927-18603 GCA_964560495.1 uncultured Caldilineaceae bacterium | reverse complement strand
CGCCTCTTCCAAGTCCTCCAGCCGCCCGGTGCGGGCATAGCGGTCGCGAAGGCCGTTTCCCAGGTTGTTGAGGAGAGAGGGCAGGTCGGGCGAGTCGGGCGGCGTGCCCGTCACCGCACGTTCCCACAATTCCAGGGCGCGGTTCAGATCGGGGAGACGCCCGCGCGCCCAGTAGCGGCGCAAAAAGATGCCGCCAGCGTCGTTGAACGCGGCCAGGCGAAAACGAGCATCTGCAAGGTGAAAGCCTGTTGCGCCAAGGATGCGCTCCCAGGCCGCGGCCGCGCTGTCCAGGGCTGCCTGGTCGCCGCTGCGCCGGTAGCGCTCCTCGGCTTCCTGGGCGGCCTGCAAATCGTCGCGAAATTCCGGTGGGGTGGATGGGCCGCCCCTGTTGTTTGCGCGCATCTGCGCCAGAAATTCCTCCGGGGTCAGTCCTATCTGCTCGGCCTGCGCCAGCGCCTCGGCCGTCAGCATCTTCTCGGCAAAGGCGCGGGCCACGCCTGCCTCTCGGCAGCGACGCAGCAGGGCGCGGTGTTCGTCCAAGATGGCGGCCGCGCGGGCGTCGTTTTGTTCCTGCACCCGGGCTATCAGTTCGCTGAAGAGCGCGTCCGTCGCATCGCCCAACAACTGGGGATGACCTTCGACGATGCGCTGTGACTCACCCCAACTGGCTGCCTGGACGAATTCCAGGGCGACTCGCAGGAGGTCATCTTCCACCTTGCTGGAAGCTCTCCAGCTTCCAGCAAGGTCGTCTGGCGGCGTCAATTCGCCGGCAGCCGCCTCCAGGCGGGCGGCCAGGTCGGGCCGGTCGGCCAACGCCGTCTCCAGGGCCTGGGGCGAATCGACCACGACGCCGGCGGCGCGCAATTCGGCGATCACATCGGTCAGGGCTGCCGCCAGGGCCGGCGGCAGGTCGTCGTCTGCGTCCTCTTGCTCGCTCGAATGATCATCATCACCAGCGTCATCATCATCATCATCGTCATTGCCTTCGTCATCCGTTTCGTCCTCTGCGTCGCGCATCGTCTCCATGGCCTGGCGCGCGATTTCTTCCAGTTGGCGATAGGCGTCTGGGTCTTCGACGCGCAGGCGCTCCAGCGCCTCCTCCATCTCACGCTGCATCTGGCGCAAGGCTGCCTCCGGGTCGTCGCTCAGCGCAGCCGGCAGCATGGCGCGCTGTACGCCCGGGATGCCCTGGGCGAGCCACCTTTCGTTCCAGGCGTCGCCCAGGCTCTGCCGCAGGCGGCTGGTCAGGTCGTGGGCGCTGGCGCGGTCCTGCTCGGCGCTGGTCTGTTGCGCCGGCGAGAAGAGGATGGGCGGTTCCGCCGCGGGGCGATAGAGCAGCAGCGGCGCGTCCACCATGCCCAGGGGGCCGCAGCGTGGGCAGCTCATCGCGTGCAGGTCGCCGGCGCGGATGCGCTCGACCAGTTCGGGGCGCACACTCCCATCCACGATCAGCCAGACGGCGGCGGCGAAGGGTTGCCCGCACTGGGGGCAGGTGAAGGTGTGGCGGTCGGCGTAGGAGTGGTCGCGAGTGGGTGGGGTGGTCATGGTCTCCTCCCTGTGGTACAATGACGAAAGGGTTACGTTGGCGACGGGTTGTGCTCTGGGGCGGGCGAGACGCTCGCGCTCCCAGGAACAGGGGGCTACTTCACGGTTGGGGCGTGAGGTGGGCGGCGGAGACACTTGGTTGGGAAAGATGGTCTGCGTTCGCCGCCCACCTCATGCCCGTACGGCGGCTTGCCCCCAACTTGAATTACACTCAGGCCACATGACCTGCGGACACCGCAAACGACGAAAATTCACACAGAGCAGCTCATCGTCTTTCTCTGTGTTCTCTGCGTCTCCGTGTGAGCCTATTTTCACACCAGGAAAAGCACGTTTCAGACGGCAGTGTTATTTTCTCAGAAGGCTGGAAGAATGACAAACTATATCTCGGAGGACGCTGCCTATCCTGCGCCCCGATTCATCGAATCTGACCGCCGGTTGCGCATCCTGGACGCCTGCCCCCAACTGGAGGCCATCTTCGGGCGTTACGCCGCGGCGGAACAGATGCCAGGCATGGCCTACGGCGTGGTCGTGGAGGACGAGCTGGTCTTCACCCACACTCTGGGCCTGGCTAATCTGACGACGCAGACGCCGGTCGCCGCGGACACGGTCTTTCGTATTGCGTCCATGACCAAGAGTTTTGCCGCGCTGGCCGTCTTGATGCTGCGCGACGCCGGCAGGCTGCGGCTGGATGACCCGGTCGCGTTCCATGTTCCTGAACTGGCCGACCTGTCGGCGCCCACCGGCGATTCCCCGGCCATCACCGTGCGCCATTTGCTCACCATGTCGGCCGGCTTCCCCACCGACGACCCGTGGGGCGACCGCCAGCTCTATCGCGACGACGCAGCCATGAGCGCGCTCTATCGCGCCGGCCTGGTCTTCGCCCACCCGCCCGGCGTGACCTTCGAGTACTCCAACCTGGGCTATATGCTCCTGGGGCGGGTCGTCGCCAACGCCGGCGGCGAGCCCTTCATGGACTTTGTCAACCGCGCCATCTTGCGTCCTCTGGGCATGAGCGCCACAGTGTGGAACGCCAGCGATGCGCCGGCCGACCGTCTCGCCCTGGGCTATCGTTGGGAGGACGAGAGATGGACGCCGGAACCCATGTTGCCCAGCGGCGGCGACGTTGCGGCTTTCGCCGGCCTCTTCACCAGCGTCAACGACCTGGCGCGCTGGGTCGCGCTCTTCTTGGGGGCCTGGCCGCCCCGCTCGGATGAGGAAAGCAGCGTCGTCAGGCGCAGCACCCTGCGCGAGATGCAGCAAGTGAGCCGTTTTTACGGCGCGTGGCTGGCCGACCCGCGCTTGGGCGAGCCGGCGAAGGTAGGCGCCAGCGGCTATGGTTTGGGCCTGTCCATCGTACACAATGGCAAGTGGGAGAGTGTGGGTCATGGCGGCGGGCTGCCGGGTTTTGGCTCTCACATGCGTTGGTCGCCTCAGCATGGCGTGGGCGTCATCGGCCTGAGCAACGTCACCTATGGCGACGCCCACTCCGCCTGTCATGAGGCGCTCGAATTGTTGGCGCGCGCCAGCCAGGTGCAGCCGCGCGCCCGGCGTCCGGCGCCGGCGTTGAGCCAGGCGCGTGAGGCTGTGCTCCGTTTCATGGAATCCAGAGATGATACGCTGGCCGATGCGCTTTTTGCCGACAATTTCTTCCTGGACAAAGACCGGGAGCATTGGCGGCGCGACCTGGAGAAGCTGCGCCAGCAACATGGCGCGCTCCATCCCGAGGGCGAGTTGATCGCCGAGAGCTGGCTGAGCGGCAAATGGAAAATGGTAGGAGAGCAGGGCTGGTGTTGGGTCTTCATTCGCCTGTCGCCCTTGCAGCCGCCGCTGGTGCAGACGCTGGAGGTGGAATCAACGCTGCCGCCGTCGCCGGAGATGCTGGCTTGCGCCGGGGAGGTGGCGCGGCTGGTCGCCCGCCCGCTGCGGGGTCAGTTGCAGCGGATTTGTGGAGAGAAGGCGGAGGTCAACGCGCTGTGGGAACGGGTGCGATTGGCCCATGCGCTTGTGGGCCGGTGTAAAGTGGGTGAGGCCGTGGCGGGAGATGGAGCAGGGAAGGCGACGTTGCGTCTCGTGGGCGGCAAGGTCGAGGCCAATGTCGAGTTGACCCTCGATGAGGGCGGCAAGCTCCGCGACGCGGTTTTTCGACCTGCCGGCGGTTAGGCTGGTGTGACAATCGCTTCACCACAGAGGACACAGAGGAACGCAGAGAGCTATTTTCTCTTGGCCTATTTGCCAAACAGCCTTTCAGCGTTTTCGCTCGCCGTCGATGCGCACTTCGCGTTCGGGCAGGGAAACGGCGTCATCGGGCAGGCGACCCAACGTCACCTGGGGCGGCGGCTGGCTGTCGTCGCAACAGGTGTCCGTCAGGAGCATGTCGCCCGTTTCTGTGTGCACCACGTGGATGTGGCCGCCGTAGGCCGCGGCCAGATTGGTCGGCGTGAGCACCTGTTGGGGCGGGCCAAAGGCGATCAGGCGGCGGTTGAGCAGCGCCATGAGGGGAAAGTGTTCGCTCGCCTGGTTGAGGTCATGGGTGGCGACCAGGATCGTCACGCCCTGCTTGCGCAGCTCCGCCAGCAACGCCAACAGCCCCTGCTGATTGGGCAAATCCAACCCGGCGAGCGGCTCATCCAGGAGCAGCACTTCGGCCTCTTGCGCCAGCGCCCGCGCTAGAAAGACGCGCTGCTGCTGGCCGCCGGAGAGCTCGCCGATCTGGCGATTGGCCAGGTCGTGCATGTTGACCCGCTCGATCGCCTCCCTCACCATGCGCCGATCAACGCGGGAGGGCCAGCGTAGCAGGCCAATCTTCCCCACGCGACCCATGAGCACCACATCCTGCACTGTGGCCGGGAATTTCCAGTCGATGCGCTGGCGTTGGGGCACATAGCCCACGCAGATGTGCCCGCCTGGTTGGCTGCCATAGACCTGCACCTCGCCGTGATCCGGGCGCACGACGCCGGCGATGACGTTGAAGAGGGTGCTCTTGCCGGCGCCGTTCGGCCCGGCCACAGCCAGCTGCTCCCCGCGCAGCAAGTGCAGCGTGACCTGGTCCAGGGCTTTCGTTGCGCCAAAATACACCGAAATGTCGCGCAGGGCCAGGGACGGCGCATCTGCAGGATGGGGCGTGACATGGCGCATCAATGAAGGCATTGTCTTTTCTCGCTCAATTCTGGCCCTAAAAATCTCGCCTGGATCGATCAAGAATGATCCGCAGGTTACACAGGTTACACAGGTTACTGTATTGGTCAAGATGAGGGAAAGGCGTAGTAACCGCACGTTTCGGGCGGCAGTACGGTTACAAACCGCACCTACAGATTCTATTGTTGTGTCAAGTCTGATTTGATGATATTCCACAAACCAGGTTTCTCCGAGAAACCTGGTTTGTGGAGACTCATTTCACGCTTGACAAGACGCTATGATGTTCTTGACCAGAACAGGCCACATGACCTGCGGACACCGATAACGATGAAAAAATCAGGGGCGGCCATGATTGTCACGCTGCAAGCGTGACCTACGGATGACCCTTTCTCTGTGTTCTCCGTGTCTCCGTGTGAGCCTATTTTCACATCGGATTATGCAGATTGTCCTCATCTGTGAAATCTGTGTAATCTGCGGATGTTCCCCTAATGCAATGTAGTCTCCGAGCGATGAAGATCGTCCAAGATTTTGGGCAGCGCAGCTTCTGCGGCGGCCTTTCCCGCGGCGTAGAGGCGGTCGGCTGAGTGCAAATCCGTAAAGCTGATGTGGCCGATCTGGGGCGTGATCAGGCAGTTCGGGGGAATGGCATCGAACTGGGTCTTGCGCACCAGGCCATAGATGGAGTGGAGCGCCATATCGACGATGTTGTTTGGCTCACGCGCTTCCGGCGCGGCGCGGCTGAAGAGCGTGACGCCGCTTTGAGGGAGCAGATCGACTGCAATGACATACTCCGCACCCATCCCGCGCACCACGCCGATGGGCAGGTTGTTGCTGATGGCGCCGTCCACCAGCAAACGTCCGTTGCGCCGCACCGGCGTGAAGAGCACGGGTACGCTGCAACTGGCGCGCACCGCCGGCGCCACCAATCCTTCGTTGAGTACGATGCCGTCGCCAGTCATCACGTCGGTGGCGATCGCAGCAAAGGGAATGTTCAGTTCGGAAAATGAGACCTGCTTGCCCACCAGCCCATCGAACCAATCGACCAGTTTATCCAGATCGAAGATGCCCATCACACTGGAGAGCACTGAAAGCCCGGCCTGGGAAAGACTGAGGCTGGAGAGATTGACCGACGGCAGACGAACGGAAACCAGATGTTTCCAGTTGATCTCGCTGAGCAGCGTTTGTTGGCGTGCGGCTGAAAGCCCGGCGGCGTACAGCCCGCCCACGAGCGCACCCACGCTTGCGCCGGCGATGAAATCGGGGAAGATGCCGTGCTCCTCAAGGACTTGCAAAACACCAATGTGCGCTGCGCCGCGGGCCGCGCCGCCGCCCAACGCCAGACCGACTTGATATTCCTCTGGGCGTCGTTCCCAGATCATTCCACGTTCCATGTGCTGCTCGTTCATGTTCTATTCCTGAGCCAATTGATAGCGTCGCGCCTGGACGCCGTGAAAATTACCTTGTTCCACCAACGCCGCGTGGCGATTGAGCCATTCGTCCATCAAGCGGCGCCTGTCCCACATCTCCGGTTCGCTGAGCATGAGCCACAGCTCATGCTGGCCGGCGGTGAGTCGCTGCATCTGGGCATCCACCTCGGCGCGCGCCTGATCATCGGCCGCGCCGCCATTGGTCCATAGCCCCCCTGACCAGCGTCCCAGCCGACGGTCGCTCTCGGCAAAGGGCGTCGCCCCCTGGTCGCTGGTGTAATAGCGATAGGCGTATTCCAGATGGGGAATCTGGAGGATGAGGAGCGTATCCGTAGACCGTCGCTGGCTGACGTACTCCACCGCGCCGGCCAGGTCGTATTTGATCGTGGCGGCCTTTTGTTGCCAGCCGGCAAAGAGGCCATAGCCCACGATATACACGGTCAGGAGGAGCGCGATGGGATAAGAAAAACGTCCCAGGCTGGTCGCCGTCACCCGCACGCCCAGGGCCAGGGTCAACATGGCCGCCGGCGCCGACCAGATGATGTAGCGGTCGGTGTAGACGGGCTGACGAAGACTGAGCAGCCAGATGAAGAGCAGCGGGGCGACGAGCCAGCTCACGATGAGGAAGAAGCGGCGGAGCGATGACAATCCTAAGGATGCCTCATCTGCCTGATGCTGCATTGCCGTGACGCCCAAAAGCAGCCCGGCCGCGCCCGTGAAAAAGATCGGCGCCATCCAGAACAGGTCGTCTGAGGGCATGAAGCCGCGGGTGTGGTTGAGGATCAGCGTCTTGACCATTTCGGGCAGGGGCGTAAAGTTGAAGCCTGTGCGCCGATCCGTCGCCAGGAGCATGTCCGCCTGCCACCAGAGCATGGGCAGATAGGGGAGGGTCAGGCCGGCGAAGGCCAGGGCCGCGCCCCGCCAATGGCGTCTGCTCTGGGGCCAGGCGATGAAAAACCAGAGCAGGTGGAAGGGGATGAGCAGGATGAGCAGCAGGTGCGTGTAGAGCGCCAGAGTGACCAAGGCCCAGTAGGCCAGCCAGGGCCGCCAGCCGCCGGTCTCGATGCCCACCATCCAACACCAAGAGGCTCCCAGAGCCAGGCAGGTGACGATGGTGTACATCTTGCCTTCCTGGCTATACCACAACTGATAGGGATTGACGGCCAAGAAGAGGGCGGCCAGGAGCGGCGTCGAGAGATCGGCCCTCCCCACGAGTTTGCGCCCCACCTGATACAGAATGGGGATGCAGAGCACGCCGGCAAAGGCGGAGGGCAGGCGCAGGGCGAACTCGCTGCTGCCCACGGTTTGCAGCCAGGGGCGCAGGGAAAGGAAATAGAGTGGGCCGTTCTGGGCAATCTGAACGAACATCGAGACGGTCTCTTGCAGCGGTCGCAAGGCAAAATAGATGGCGTCCACCTCATCGCGCCAAAGGCTCTGACCGGCCAGCCCATGGACGCGCCAGGCGAATGCGCCTAAAACGAGTAGCGTTAAGATGTGCGTTGTTCTTTGCGCCCATGCACTCCGGGCCGGCCACGGCAGGTTGTTCATTGCAGCGATGTAGGCCAGTGGTCGCCATCGTTCTTGTTCTGGCTCGACGCGGGTGAAGTCGGCTCAGATTCTTCCACCTCCTCATCCTCCACTTCTTCCAGGGCATAGAGATTATAGCGTTGGCGGTTGGATTGACGGAAGCTCATGCCGGCGATGACGCCTGCTGTGACAAAAAAGACCAACGAGCCAACCAGAAACCAGAGAATGCCCAGGGTGGAGATGGCCGAGCTGAGCACCTGGGAAAAGAGATCGGGCAGGTTGGGCAGGGCGGTGGGCGTGGGCAGCGTCAGGCTGCGCTGGGTCGGCGAGGGAGTTGGGCTGGGCGCGCTGGTGGGCGTTGCAGTGGGGGGACGTGGGGCAATGATCACCTGGTTGGTCTGGGTAATGGATCCCGACAGTGACTCTAGCGCCGGGTCAGGCGTGGGCGTATCGAGAGGCGAAGGCAGCGGCGTATCGGTGGGAAAAGCCAGGGCCTGGCTGGTGGCCAGTGCGTCGGCCTGGGTCGTCAACAACAGCGCTGCATTTGTTGCCTCGGCATCCATGGTGAGGGTGAGCATCAGCGGATCAGCGGCGGCGATCACGGCTAGCGGCGTCGGGGTCTGGAGGTTCGAGAGATCAAAGCTGCGCGTCCAGGTAGGCGTCCAGGTGGGCGTGGGAGGGATGGTGGGAAAAGGCGTCCAGGTGGGCGTGGGCGTCCAGGTGGGGAAGGATGTCCAGGTGGGGAAGGGCGTCCAGGTGGGCGTGGGCGGGATGGGCGTCCAGGTGGGCGTCCAGGTGGCGGTCGGATCGACCGGAACGACGGACACCGAACCACTGGAGATGACGCTAAAACCGCTGGCATTGGTGGCTGTGACGACGAAATTGGGGCTGATGGAGATAGCCGCTTGATAGGGGCCGAGGGCAGCCTGCGCGCCCAGCCCCGTCAGGAATGGATTGTCGATGGCGATCTTTGCGTTTGGCGCCAACGTGTAGGTGAAGCTGCCCTGGATAACAGGGACGGCGGAGCCATACTGGAAATTGGTCAGGGAGACAGTGCCGGTGTTGGTCAGATTCAAACAGAAGTAGACATTCGTGTTGCGTAGTGGATTGATCGTGGTGAGTGTTCCACAGGGCGCCGCCTGATTGACGGTGACCTGGAGGGTGGTCGCGCCATTGCCCACAGTGACGCCGGCAGAGGATGCGTCGCTGACAGCGTAGCCTTCCGCGGTCGAGGATTGGACTGTCGCCTGCGGCCCAAGATTGGTCGTTACGCCCGTTCGTACAAAGTTGGCGGGCAACCCAAGCGTGCTGGCGTTGCCGTTGTCAATCGTCAGGATTTGGCCAGGCGCTAAAGAGGCAGTGATCGTCCCGCTGATGGCAAGCACAGGAATGTTGATGGCGTGCCGGGTGAGCAGGGCGTCGCCAGTGTTGGTGATCGTCAGACAGAAGACTGCCGTGGAATTGGAAGGAACGGTGATGATCTTCGTGGTGGCGCAGGCGTCCACATTCTGCCCCACCGTCAGGTTGGCGTCCATGGCCGGACTGATCACGGTGACCGCCACGCTGTCTTGGGCCTGCACTTGCGCCGAGCCTGGGCCGCTATTGGCTGCCCAGGTGTCCGCCTGGGTGGTTGTGACGGCGAACTGCGCGCTGCGCGTGCGTGTGATCGTCGCCCCCGGGGGCAGAGTGATCTGCTCGACGATGGGGAGAAAACCCTGACCAGAAAGAATGTGATCGGTGAAGGTGACATCGCCGCTGTTGAGCACTGAGTAGCAGAGATGGACGGTCGTGGTGGGCAATACCGTGACCGCATCGCTCCCGGTGCAGCCGTCGCCACGGATGTCGACCGTCATGGTCATCACGATCGCCGGGTTTTGGTCGAGCGCCGTCGGGGCGGTGGATGCTTGGGAGTGGATTGGGCGCGGGAGCAGCCACAGCCCAATGGAGAGAAGCAGCCAGAAGGCCGCCAGCAGCCAATAAGCTCTACGATGCAAATTCTCTCTACCCAAGATAGACGACGCGTCGCCAGAACTCTGCTTGTGTACGAAAGGTGGCTCGAAAAGGTTTGTTGGCGGGACCTTCATGGGTTGATCGGCTTTGGCGCGCATTTTGCCCTGCATGGTCGCTTTCATGGTTCCATCCGCGATGAGACATCGCCGGCTGCCACGGCGCGGCGCTGCCCCGTCTCATCCTCGATCACCAAGGCGCCGTCATCCCGCGCATCGACTGCAACGCCCGACAGGATGACGCCATCGCTGCCATAGACCGACACCGGCTGACCGAGGGTCCATAAATGGGACCGCCACGCCGCCGCCAATTCATCCGGGGCAAGCATGAATGTCTTCTCCCATTCCTGGCAGAGGCCAATGAACAGGGCGGTACGATCGACCATGCGGCCCAATTCGATGCGCAAGCTGGTGGGCGGCGCGGCTGGGAGTGTTACATCGGGGAGGTCGTCGTGGAGCTGATTGACGTTGATCCCCACGCCCACAACGGCAGCCTGCCACGCGCCAGCGACAAAGGTCGATTCGATGAGGATGCCGCCAGCTTTGGCCGGCTGGCTTCGCCCCCGTCCCAGCAGAATGTCATTGGGCCACTTCAGCCCGGTCTGGATGCCGTTGGTCAAAGGCAGCGCGTTGAGGGCATTCACCACAGCCAGGCCGGCCAGCATGGGCAAATGACCCGGCTCGGCGGGCAAATGAGGCGGCTGCAGCACGATACTCGTGAGCAGCGCCTGGCGCGCCGGCGCACGCCACTGGCGAGCCAGGCGTCCCCGCCCGGCGCTTTGTTCTTCGGCGACCACGATGGTCCCGCTAGACGATTCCGTCCGGCGGGCGATCTCCTGGGCGATGGGCATCGTGCTGGCGACGCTCTCATAATAGAGCACCGTGTGGCCGATGGCGCAACCCGCAAGGGCATGAGTGATTCGTGTTCTATCGAGCGGCGCATGAGCCGAGGCGCCTATCTGATTCATCTCGTATTCCACTCACATTATTGTCTGTTTTTCAGTGAGATGTTAATCTGACCACCCACTGACCGAGACAGAAGCGCGTCGTTGAGCGCGTGCATCTGACAGCGTACCGAAGGTTGTGCGATTGGTCAAGTGAGGCTATAGTATGCGTGCGTTGGCGCTTTGCTGAATTTCGAGGCATACCGGCGTTGGAAAATGAGATCGATCGGCTGAATCGCTCGTCTCCATCACTTTCTATCATTTTTATCAGTGCTGCCTGTGGAATTGGCGCCGGTGTGATCGGGTTCTACTTTGCCAATATCCTGGCAGGGCTGAGTGTAGAGTTCAGCGCGGGAATCGCCACCTTGAGCCTCTGTTTTGGGCTAGGATTCACCGGCGCGCTGCTTTCGTTTGTCACTGGGTCGCAGGCAGCGGTAAGCAACATCTTGTTCAGTTGTGGCCTGGTCGGGCTTGCGCTCCTTTTCCTGGCTTTTTGCACGGCCACGGGAGCGTTGGCGGCAACTCTGTTCCTGGCCTTTGGGAGGTAAGAAGCTATGCGTGCAGTCGTTTTTCGTGAACATAGCCCATCGTTTGATGTATACACCCTTAGCGATGAGATGCCGACGCCCGTTGTCGGCCCAGACGATGTATTGGTGCAGGTGGAATATGCTGCGCTCAATCGTCTGGATAACTTCGTGCGCATGGGCTGGAAGGGGTTATCGCTGGATTTTCCCCACATCCCGTGCAGCGATTTCAGCGGCGTCGTCGTCGAGATAGGCGCCAATGTGCAGGAGTGGAAGGTCGGCCAGCGGGTGACGGCCAATCCTTTGTTGTGGTGTGGCCGTTGCCGCGCCTGTCTGCGTGGTCAGCACAATCGTTGCGTCAAGTGGGACATTCTGGGCGAAGGGGTGAGGGGCGCTTGTACAGAGTATGTCAAAGCGCCGGCGATCAACCTGGCGGCTATTCCCGATGGCTATGACATGCGTCAGGCAGCCGCGGCGTCGCTCGTCTACCTGACCGCCTGGCACAGTCTGGTGCAGGCCGGCGGCGTGGGTCAAACGGAGCGGGTACTGGTTGTTGGGGCCGGCGGCGGCGTCAACACGGCATCGATCCAGATCGCCAAGCTGATGGGCGCGGAGGTCTATGTCATTGCCAGCAATGCCCAGAAGGTGGAGCTTGCTCTGAAGCTGGGCGCAGATTGGGCCCACGACCGCAGTGCAGATCCGAACTGGCCGCGCGCGGTCTACCAGGCCACTCAACGCGCCGGGATCGACGTTGTGGTGGACAATGTGGGGCAGGCCACTTGGATGAACAGTCTACGCACGTTGGCGCCTGGCGGACGCTTGCTCACTGTGGGCGGCAGCAGCGGTTACGAAGCAGCTACGCCGGTGAATCTGCTTTTTGGCCGACAACTGAGTATCATTGGCAGCACAATGGGTACGCAAGACGATTATCTGACAGTCATGTCCCTTGTGTTTGCTGGCAAGCTCAATCCAATCGTGGATAGCGTCTATTCCATGCAGGATTTTGCAACAGCAATGACGCGCATGATGAGCAACGAACAGTTCGGCAAGATATTGATCCAGGTCAAAGAGTAAGTGTTCTGCAAGGGCGCTTGTCGACTGTCTCACCTGCGCTCTGTTCTGAAACTCCTTCATGTCCGGTGCATCTCGTCAGTCTCGCCTCAAGATCACGCCATCCCTTGACGAACGCAACAGCCTTGTACTTTGGCACAAGACGGTGTCGCCGCTCAAGGTGTTGCGCAATGGCCTGTTCATTGTTGCGGCGCGCTACTCTCCCAGCCTGATGGTCAAGCGATGGCTCTATCGCCTGATTGGGATGCGGGTAGGGCCGAATGTCAGCTTTGCCTTTGGCGTCACGCCCGATTTGTTTTTTCCAGAACAAATTCAGATAGGCGATAACACCATCGTCGGCTATAATTCCACTATCCTCGCCCACGAATATCTTCTTCACGAGTGGCGCATCGGAAGTGTAGTCATTGGGGCAAATGTGACGATCGGCGCGAATTGTACGATTCTGCCTGGCGTTGTCATCGGCGATGGCGCAACAGTGAGCGCCATGAGCCTGGTGA
>CAZLMM010000115.1:0-5917 GCA_964560495.1 uncultured Caldilineaceae bacterium | reverse complement strand
GGTGAACAAGGACGTGCCGCCCGGCGCGCTCGTGGGCGGCGTGCCAGCGCGGCTCTTGGCCAGTCAAGAAAGCGAGGCTGCATCGTGAGTATGACAGCCGCAGCCATTCACTGGCTGCAGCGCCTGGTCGCCAGGCCGTCCATCTTGGGAATCATTTTGTTCGTCGATGTGTCCGCCTATTTCGCGGGGCTGCTCTATTGGTATGGCGTGGTCATGTCCAGCCCAACGACGCCCATCTGGGCGTGGCCCTTCATTCCCGATTGCCCGTTTTTTGGACTCTTGGGTGGGCTTGGCTTGATGATGGTCGTTGCCCAACGAGAATGGAGCCAGCGGGCTCAGTCACTCGCCCAGCGCTGGCTTCTGGTCGTAGGCGCTGCCTTTACGTTCTTTTGGTTGATGGGCTACTTGCCAGGAATGGCTACCCTATGGCGTCAGTTGGGAGCTATGTTCGCCGTCTTTGGCGGTTCGCTTCTGTTGGTGGGGGTGTTCTTCCGCAGACCGCCCATCTGGTTGTTGAGCTTGATTGCGTTTGGGCAGATCAAATATGGGTTGTGGACAATCACCGCCTGGCTGCTCTTTTGGCGAAGTACGGCGCAGATTTTTGGCGCGCCCCTCTTCACTCCTGATAGTGTTCTGATGACTATCACTCATATCGGCCTGGCGGCCCAGGGGATTTTCTTGCTGACCTATTTCCGACCAGATGTGAAAGGGGCTGTGATCTGTTTGGTCTGGTTCGGGCTCAGCGATTTCGTTGATTATGGGCTTGGCTGGTATCCTGCAATCCCATTGCAGTTTATTCCATTGTCCGTCATGCAGTGGAGCACAATTGCTGTGACGATTCTGCTGAGCGCAACATTTCTGCTCCTTGGTTTGTCATCGCAGCGCATTGACTCTTCTGCAAAGCTGGCAGCTCATCAAAGCTGATTTGTTTGTCTTGCGTCGAGTGGAAGTTTGGTTTGAATTGGGTGTATTCAAAGTTCGTTTGCAGTAGGGGCTTGAACGGCGGCGAAGTCGTTTTTCTGTAACAGCCGCAGCTTTGCCGTCGCCGTTCGAGCCTCTACAGTATGACCCACTCTAACTAATTTTGAACGCATCCGTTTGAATTTTTTGAAGAAAGCAGGCGCTCGTGGATCATCCAACGGTTGACCCCAGAATTATCGAGTTGCGCGAACGGAAGAGCGCAGCTCGCCAGGGAGGTGGGGCCGATAAGATTGCCAAACAGCATAGTCGCGGTCGCATGACAGCGCGCGAGCGACTCGAACTCCTGCTGGACAAAGGCAGCTTTCGGGAGATGGATATCTTTGTCACCCACAATACCAATGACTTCGGTCTGGCTGACCAGAAGTTTCTGGGCGACGGGGTTGTCACTGGATACGGCACCATCGATGGCCGGCTGGTCTATGTCTATTCTCAGGATTTCACCGTCTTTGGCGGCAGCGTCAGCCACAGCCACGCCATGAAAATTTGCAAGGTGATGGATATGGCGATGGTCAATGGCGCGCCAATCATCGGTCTGAACGACTCCGGTGGGGCTCGCATTCAAGAAGGAGTGCACAGTTTGGCGGGCTATGCCGAGATCTTCTATCGCAACACAATCGCCTCGGGCGTCATCCCGCAAATCAGCGTCATCATGGGGCCATGCGCCGGTGGAGCGGTCTATAGCCCGGCCATCACCGACTTCGTCATCATGGTCAAAGAGACGAGCCACATGTTCGTCACTGGCCCAGATGTGATCAAGACTGTGACCCATGAGGATGTCACCTTTGAGGAGTTGGGTGGAGCTGTCGTTCATGCCAGCAAGTCAGGAGTCGCCCATTTTGCAGCAGACGGCGAAGAAGATGCGATTTTCCTGGTACAGAACCTGGTGAGTTACCTACCGAGTAATAACATGGAGGATCCCCCACGTATCGCCAGCCAGGATGATCCGTTACGCCAGGCGTCCGAGCTTGACATGATTGTGCCCGACAATCCCAACAAACCATATGACATGAAAGAAATCATCCGCTATATCATGGATGACGGGCAGTTCCTCGAAGTTCACCAAAATTGGGCCCAGAACATCCTGGTGGGGTTTGCCCGACTTGGCGGGAGAACCGTCGGCATCGTTGCTCAACAGCCGCAGGTGCTGGCCGGCGTACTGGACACAGAAGCCAGCCAGAAGGGAGCGCGCTTTGTGCGTTTCTGTGACGCCTTCAATATACCACTCATCGTGCTTGAGGATGTGCCGGGTTTCATGCCAGGCCTGAATCAAGAACATGGCGGCATCATTCGTCATGGCGCGAAATTATTGTACGCTTTTTGCGAGGCCACCACTCCCAAGCTCACAGTGATTGTGCGCAAGGCATATGGCGGGGCCTACTGCGTCATGAACCCACGTCATATCGGCGCAGACCTGGTGTTGGCTTGGCCCAGCGCCGAGATCGCTGTCATGGGGCCGGAGGGCGCAGTCAATGTCATCTTCCGGCGCGAGCTGAACGAAGCGCTCGATCAGGCAGCGCGCAAGGCCGAATTGGTGGCGGATTACCGCAGGCGATTTGCCAATCCCTATGTCGCTGCCGCTGCGGGCTACATTGACAATGTCATTGAGCCGCGCGAGACCCGCACGCGGCTGATCAATGCGCTGGAGATGCTGCGAAACAAGCAGCGCAGTCTGCCGCCCAAGAAACATGGCAACATTCCGCTTTAGGGTGAACACATGGCATTGCACGAGATCGACTTCGAGTTATCGGCGGAACAATACGAACGCATGGATTACCCCAACCTGCGACAGGGGCAGTCTCTGTCTGTGATTTTGGATGCCGGAGTGCTGCTCCCAGAGCCGACAACCTTTGCCTGGTTTGTCGTACAGCCGACAGCGGTTTCACCCCAGCTTGCTGTAGTAGGGCGAGGGATTGCTGCCTTTGCCGGGCAGATCGAGGAAGCTGACCTGGCGCGTGACGGCGACCAGGAGACTGCTACCCTCCTGGTGAATTGCGGCGCGGCTTCTTTGCGCGTGACCTGCGCGCCCCAAGCCGACGGTCGGCTTCCCTTTGGCACATGGGAGACGCGCTTTCTGATCGGTCACGGTCCGCTCTATGGGATTGTGGAAGATGACTATACATCGCCCATCGGCGAGATGATTGGCGTAACCATCTGGGGTTTTCGTCGGCTCGTGTTGACCCCGGGCGATCCGCTTTTTGGGCAGTGGGTGATGACGGATGAGTTGATTCCAACTCCTATCCACTATGATCGGGTGATTGTGACAGCGCGCATCCACGCGCGCACAGGTTTCTGAACGGAAGACTGGCTCTTTGTGACGATTTGAGGGGCGACCGAGAAGCTCGCCGCCGGCCACTTACTGATCTCTAGATTGGCTGCTCATATGGCCGACCATCACGAATGACTCGTGATTCGTGACGTATGAATTGTTTATCTGGCGAGCAGTAATCGAAGTGGCAGAGATAGGATCGAATCGCATGTTCCGAAAAGTATTGGTGGCAAATCGAGGCGAAATTGCAGTACGTGTCTTGCGCGCCTGCGAAGAACGAGGCATCGCAACCGTTGCGATCTTTTCCGACGCCGATCGCACGGCATTGCATGTGCGTTACGCCAGCGAAGCCTATCGCATTGGGCCGCCCCCCAGTCGCGAAAGCTATCTGCGCATCGACAAGATCATCGACGTAGCACGCAAAGCCGGGGTCGATGCGATTCATCCTGGCTATGGCTTCCTCTCAGAGAATGCGGAGTTTGCGGCTGCGTGCGTTGATGCTGGGATTGCGTTCATTGGACCAAGCGCCGACGCCATCGAGAAGATGGGCGACAAAATCACCGCGCGTGAGACGGTCGCCAGACGTAACGTGCCGTTGGTGCCGGGTTCTGAGCGCGGTCTGGATGACGATGCGTTGATGGCGGCCGCGCATCAAATCGGCTTCCCGCTGATGATCAAAGCGAGCGCGGGCGGCGGCGGCAAGGGGATGCGTGCAGTGGAGAGGCACGAAGACTTCACCAGTTCGCTCGGGGCAGCTCGCCGTGAAGCGATGGGCGCCTTTGGCAACGATGAAGTCTATTTGGAGAAGCTGATCTCGAACGCACGTCACATCGAAGTGCAAATTCTGGCAGACCAACATGGTAACACCATCTACCTGGGTGAGCGCGAGTGCAGTATTCAGCGGCGTCATCAGAAGCTCATCGAAGAAGCGCCCAGCGTTGCAATTGACGATCGTATGCGTCAGGAGATCGGCAAAGTGGCAGTCGCGGCCGCCGAATCGGTCAATTATGTCAATGCCGGCACAATCGAGTTTCTGTTCGATCCCAAAGATCAGAAGTATTACTTCCTGGAGATGAACACCCGGTTGCAGGTGGAACACCCTGTGACAGAGATGGTGAGCGGGGTGGATATCGTAAAGGAGCAGATCGCGATTGCCGCGGGCAGGCGTCTCCGCTATGCCCAGGCCGACATCTCACCAAAGGGTTGGGCGATCGAGTGTCGCATCACTGCGGAGGATCCCTTCAATAACTTCTTGCCCAGCGGCGGCGTCGTCACCTATCTCAAGGAACCGACCGGCCCAGGGGTGCGGGTGGAGAGTGCGCTCTATCGCGGCGGCGAAATCAGCCTATTTTATGACCCTATGGTTGCCAAATTGATTGTCCATGGTGAGAGTCGCGCCGAAGCGATTCTACGTATGCGGCGTGCATTGAGCGAATATCGCATTGGCGGGATCAAGACGTCGATTCCCTTTCACCAACTCATCATGGATAGTACGGAGTTCATTTGGGGAACATTCGACACCGGATTTTTGGCCCGGCGTAGCCTGCGCAAACCTGAAGATGCAGCCAATGAAGGAGAGAAGGTGGCCGCTGTTGCTGCGGCGCTTATTGCGCATGAAGAGCGCCGTCAGGCTGCTGTCCACGTAGGTGCAGCGCAAGAAGGGGCAGCGCGCAGTCCATGGAAGGAAGCGGGTCGCATACGGGCTATGAGGGGGCGTCCATGAGATACTATGCGCAGATTGGCGCCAATGAATACGTGGTTGATATCGATGATGCAGGCGTGCAGCTCAATGGCGCGCCTGTGGACATCGACCTGGAACGTAGCGGCATCCCAGAGCTCTACAGCCTATTGTTTGGTGGACGCAGCCATGAGTTGTTGATTGAAGCGAACCGTTTCAATTACACAATTACGCTGCGCGGCGAGCAGTTCCAGGTGCAAGTGGAGGACGAGCGCATGCGACGCCTCAGCGCCAACCGCCGATTGGTGCTGCCCGAGGGTGAAATTGCGGTGACTGCACCGATTCCTGGGTTGGTGGTCAAGGTGTTGATAGCGGAAGGTGAGGAGATCGAAGAAGAACAACCACTAGTCATCCTTGAGGCCATGAAGATGGAGAATGAAATTCGTGCGCGGCGTCCAGGTAGGATCAAGCAGGTGAAGGTGGCGCCGGGGCAGCGCGTCGAACAAAATGCAGTGTTACTGGTCATAGAATGAGAAGCGACTTTCGGACTCTGTCACGCGTACTGCGTCAGGAGTTTGACAAAGTTGGCGTGTAAGCATATACTGGAAAATCCAATCGAACGTGATTGGCTGGTGGATCATCGCACATTGACAGAATTATCAGTCGCCACTTCATATCGACCTAGATGCAGTTGTGTTGTAAGTCGATGAAAGGTTGTTTCCATAGGAAAACATTTTCCTAATGAGACAAACTGATTTGACAGATAGGTGGTAGACTGATATGATGTGCGCTTGTGTCTGACGTGAGTCGGGCGCAAGTTGACAAGCAGATTCGGAAACAATCGTGTTTTGAGCGTTCCGAGTTTGACGAATGCGCACTCTTGATGGTAAAGTCAAGTCTTGTGCATTTCGATAGATGATGCGACATGGCGTTTGTCAAGCACATTAACAATTGAAGAGTGGTAAGAGAGAAGGAACGGAGAGTTTGATCCT
>CAZLMM010000114.1:0-18655 GCA_964560495.1 uncultured Caldilineaceae bacterium | reverse complement strand
CTAGAAACTCTCGCCGACACGCAGATGCTTCACTACGTAGATGCTTCACTAGCGTTCAGCATGACAAAGGCGGTGTTTCTTGCCCAAGTTATGCCACGCGGGGCATTGGAAACTCAGCATGACAACCATTGGGTTACTTGCGCCCACGTGTACTAGAACGCAGTCTCGACCGTGATCTCGCCGTTGATGACCTTCTGTTCAGCTTCATCCACCAGGGCTTTGACCGCATCGGGCGTGTGCTTCTCGTAATACTCGTTACGGGCCAGCCCAACGCCGCCTTCGACGATGCCCAGAGATTCGGCTGTCCCATAAGGGGTCGAGCCTTCCAGGTGCATCTGTAGACCGCGGAAGAGCGAGTTATCTACATTTTTCATCATGGACGTGAGAATATGTTCAGCCTGCGTGGGATCAGCGTCGGCGATGATGAGCGCCTGGTCTGAATCAACGCCGATGGCATATTTGCCGTCTTCCTGCGCCGCCTCGAAGACGCCCTGACCGGTGCCGCCGGCAATCTGGAAGACGATATCTGCGCCCTGACTATACTGCGCCTTTGCCAGTTCTTTACCTTTGGCCGGGTCATTCCAGCCGCCAGCAAACTGGCGAATCACTTGAATATCGGGGTTGGTATCCCGGGCGCCCTGCTCATAGCCAACCATGAAGTCGAGGATGACGGGAATCTCTTGACCGCCCACCGAGCCGATGATGGGTTCTGGGTTCATGCCCTCCATCTCCTGGGTGGTCATGGCGCCGGCGTAAACGCCGGCCAGATACGAACCCTCGTTCTGCTTGTAGAGAATGGAATAGACATTCTCGCACTTGTTGGGTGCGCAGGCTTCGCCTTCATAGTTCACCGGTGCATCGAAGAGGAAGAACTTCTTGTCAGGGTATTGTGGCGCGATCTTCTCCAGGAACTCGATCATCTGGAAGGTGCCGACGATCATGACGTCGAAGTCTTCGTTGGCAGCCGCGTCAACCAGGGCTGGCTCCCACTGGGTCTGATCGATGCCTGCTTCGATGGTCTTGGCCGTCACGCCCAGTTCGGCCACAGCGCGATCAACGCCGCGTTGCGCTGAGTCGAAGAAAGATTTGTCGCCCAACACCCCGTTGACGAACAATACAACCTTGAGCGGTTCGCCTGCCGCCTCGGCGGCAGGCGTTGGCTCTGCAGCCTCACCGCCGCTGTCGGCCGTCGGCGGCGCTGCGGGTGCGGGGCAGCCGGCCAATAGCCCGCCGACCAGCGTCAGCAACGAAATGAGGAACACCATTCTGCGCACCATTTTGTGTCTCCTTCTTTGGAATTGGAAATCTATTCGTGCAGATGTCAGCCGCATCTACGATTCAGTTGCGCCGCTGGTTGGTTGTTTGAATCGTAGGAATGCACAATGCACCAGGAATCATAGTCGATTTGCGCGTTCTGTCAAACAGACATCATCCTGCGGGTGAGCGCCAGATAGTTGGGGTATATCAGATGGGTTTCGAGCTACGCCCAAGCTATACTGCGGTTGCTTTTGCGGTTGTATGATCTTTATTTGTCGCGTCTATAAGCACTTGTCGAGCTATTACTTCGCACCTTCCAGGAAGCTCCGAACTTCCTGGGAGGTTGGAAACGTGAGGTTCTTTCTGGGCAGTTGCCAACTTTCTAGGGGTGTTCTCTCATGGCCGTTGTGATACAATTATGCCGACTGAGGCATTGTTCGGTTTTCAACCAGTGAACTATGTATCACCCAAAGGAGTGTGAGCATGGAAAAACGTAAAGTCCTTGTACCTGTAGATGATTCTGAGTTTTGCCGTCAGATTTTTCCGATCCTGACGAAATTTTTGGATCCTGACAGCAATGAATTGATCCTCTTACGTGTAGGAGAACAAGTGACAGGCCATGTTGGCGCCCCGCCACGACCCACGGCATATGACCCGTCGATGACCTCCTATGGCAGCGCTCAGGACATTGAGTTCTCCACCCACCCAATTTATGCCAGCCAGGAGCGCGACAGCGCGTTGGCCGCGTTCATAAGCGAAATGCAGTCAGAAGTCCGCTCTCTCCAAGAGGCGGGTTTTGTCGTTCACTTTGACATGCGTTTTGGAGATAGGGGCCAAGCAATTGTGAATTACGCCAATCACAATGAGGTCGATCTTGTGGCCATGACAACCCACTGGCGCACAGGCGTCAACCGTTTGCTCTTTGGCAACACAGTGCAATACATCGTGCCGCGCATCAGCGCGCCGTTGCTTATGTTGCGTCCTGAAGATGGACACGCGTCAGAAGCAAGCGGCAAATAGGGAAATGCCCAAAATCAAGAGGCTCGAACCCAATGCGGTTCGAGCCTCTTTTGTTGTCCGAGATCGCTTCGGCAAGGACGGTCAGCCTACTTCGAGGTAGACCTTCCAGGCGGCTGGCATGTCGCCAGAGACGACCAGATAGCCCACGCGCGGCGTCTTTGGCTCCCAGCGCAGAGGCATTCCGGCTTCGTGGGGTGTGCGGTCGCCTTTGCGCTGATTGCAGCGCTGGCAGGCGCACGCCGTGTTGCCCCAGGTGTTCTCGCCGCCGCGGCTGCGGGGAACGATGTGATCGAGCGTGAAGTCATCCTTGTGCAGAATCTGGCCGCCGCTCATCTCGCCTGCTCCTACACCGCAATAGATGCAGCGAAAACTATCGCGCACCAGAACCGCGCGACGGCTCCATGTGACGCCGCGGCGTGGGGCATTCACATAGCGGCGCAAGCGCAGCACAGTGGGGATGCCCATGGCGTCGTTGCAGCTTCGCAAGGAAATTTTATCGTCTGTGGCAGGCAAGACCTGACCGCGCAGCCACAACGCCACGGCGCGACGCAAGCTGAGCACTGACAATGGCTCATAACTGGCATTCAGCAACAATACGCTTGACATGGCACACTCTTCACTCCCACCTGGTTGACGTTACGTCACGATTCCACCTCACACTACCTGGTTGCGAGCAGTCCAACCCCGCATAAGATGTTCAACACGCTTGGCAACTCGCATGCAGCCTGTCGGTTGCCCGTCGCGTTGCATCAAGAATAACACAAATGCACAAGACCTGTCAAGCCGAAGTACATACACAGGAGGGGTGTGTTTGTGTATTTGTGGTAGATGTCGGCGCGAGGGAGATCACGCTGGCAGATCAAGTATGGTCAGCGCTGGCGCGCCGGGCTGGCTGCCAATCACCTGGAAATCGATGGGGCCATGTTCGCCGCGGATGATCCAATGTCCGGTGCGGTGGATATGACCGCTGACCACATGGGTCACCTTGGGCTGGCGACGCACCCACTCGCCCAGCGTGTAGTTGCCCAGATACGCGCTGATCAGACTCCAGCGTTCACTCTCGGGGTGAATGGGAATCGTTTCGCTGAAGAGGGGCATGTGTGTAACGACAACGATCCTTTCAGTGGACGGTTGGGCCTGGAGCGCGGCGACTGAACGCGTCAACCCTTTGGCCAGATAGCGGGCCATGGCCAGATCGTTCCACGGCCAGTCGATGTAGTCGGCGTCATGGTTGACCAGGCTCTTGAGCAAACGGTATTCGTGCGCGCCAAAGGGCAGGTGAGGCGGCGCAGAGGAGTAGTCGTACCAAGCCATGGTGCCGCAAAGAGCGACCCGACCGAAGACGATAGGCGTCCCTTCCAGCCAGTGAAAACCTGCGTCGGCGCACTCTTTGGGCAGCCGCTCTTCCCAAAGGACGCGACTGTTGTATTGGCCGTGGCGGTAGAGATCGTGATTGCCCGCCAACAGTAGCTTCGGGCAATCGAGGCCAGCGAAGTGATCCAGGCAGCGGTGGAACAGACTCAGAGGCGAGCCAATGTCGCCAGCGATAACAAAGCAATCGGGCTGTAGACTTGCAACATGATGAGCAAATGCGTCAAATTGTGCGGTATAACGGGAACGGTAGTGAAGGTCGGCGGTGATGAGGATGCGCATGACAGGAGAAAAGAAATCGCCCGGCAATGTCAGTCGCCGGGCGATAGAAATACTGAATCAACGCGTCACGGAACTTTGAGCACCTGGCCGACATAGATGAGGCTTGGGTTGGAGATGCCGTTGATCGACGCCAGGTAGTGCACCGTGGTGTGGTACATGCGGGCAATGCCGCTGAGCGTGTCGCCCTTCTTCACTGTGTAACAGCCAGCGCTGGGCGGTGGATGTGGGCTGGATGCATAGACATTGGGGATGCAGATGCGCTGCCCAACGTAGATCTTGCTGGCATTGCTTAGCCCATTCGCCGTAGCCAGGGCATAGGTGTTGATGCCAAACCAGGCGGCGATTTCCGATAGCGTGTCTCCCGGCTGCACAATGTAATAGGTGCGGCAGGCGGAGGTGTAGTGGGCTGCAGGGATGTAGAGATGTTGCCCCACATAGATGGTTGAACTTGTCAACCCATTTGCGTACATAATCGCATTGACGGTCGTCCCGTAGCGTCGTGCAATGGCAGACAAGGTGTCGCCCTTCTCGACAACATAGTACGTCCCGCTCGCCGCTGGCGCCCCAACATTCGTCTCGGCAGATGCGGCGTATGCCGCTACTGGCATCATTGCTGTCAGTAGCGTCAGCATCATGACGGCGATGATGCCGACTTTCCATGATAAGGACTTGCGAAGCATAATTGTTCCCCTTTCATGAGAAACTAGACTGAAGCGATCGATGAAAGTGTGTCCAAAGTGTGTCCGTTGTGATACGCCCCACGACGCATCGAAATGTGTCCCTCTACTGATCTTGACGCTATTCATTTTATCAGGATACGTACGACTTTTTAAGCGGTAGAAAGATTACGATTCCCCAGGGTTCAGTCGGTTTTGCTGATTTCCGTGCGAGACAGCAATTCTTGTGCATGTTGTTTTGCAGAACTGAACGTCAAGAGACGCCCAGAGGTTCATTACCGCTCGCCAGGCAAACGATTCATACGTCACGAGTCACTCGTGACGGTCGGTGCTATGAACAGCCAATCTAAAGATCAGCAACAGACCAGGTCTGTTCCTTTTCCACAAAAAAGAGAGGATCGCAACGCAGTGCATTGAGGGCTGCATCCCACAGCTTCTCGGCATCGAGCAAGTGCGCTTGTCCTTGCAGCGCCTTGCCAGTGCGCAAACCTGGCGGCCCAAGCACAAGCGCCGCCCGCTCATAACGCTGAATCCACCCGTGAAAGTTGTGGGGCGTGTAGCACTTCTCCACGGTCGCGCCGTCGGCGAATGTCAGGGAATAGAGGATCGGAGAGGAAAAGAGATAGGGCGGCTGGACCACCTCTTCCATGGCGTGGAATGACGTGTTGGGGGATAGGCCGCAACCCAGCATGAGAATCTGTCCATCCAGTTGTGGCAACAGGTGAAAAGGCGAGCGTGGCCCGCACGGGGTGTCATCCAACGGATGATCTTGCAACAGAGCAGCAGCCAGGGGTCCCAGACCGCAAACGGAATGGGTTGGGTGCACGCTGCGCATGACGTCTGGTCGCAGTCGGAAGGTTTCTGGAATGCGCCCGACGTTGGATGGGGTGTTGCGCACATCGAAATGGGGCTGCGCCCGGGTGACGCGCAGATAGGTGAGCGCGGGCATGAGCAGGGTTCCTTCCGGGCCAAGCGCCTGCAGGAGCGCGTCGATCACCGTCTTTGCTCCACCAGGAACCCAGCCCAACGCCGACAGCGACGAATGAACCATGAGGACGCCGCCTGTTCGCACGCCCAACGCACTCATGTCCGTCGCGAGTCTGTCGCGCGCTGCCGCTGCATCAATCGGTTCTGCGTGCAGATCATCAGCCACTGTTCACCCCACCGCCAAAAGGTTTGTCGAGGCCTGGGCAACCAGTTCGCCGTTGCCGCGTTCAAGGGTGCACTTCACATTGACCAGCCGCTTACCCCGGCGCACGATGCAAGCGCGGGCCGTCACCCGCTCGCCCATCTGGGCCGGCGATAAGAAATCCACCGCCAGATTGACGCTGGCGAAATAGCGTCCCATATGGCTCATCACGGTCATCATGCCGGCGACTTCGTCCATCATGGTTGCGGCAATGCCGCCATGAAGCACGCCGCTGGGGTTGGTCATATCAGGGCGCACCGTATAGGCGACCGCCGCGCTGTCATCCTGAATATCCAGCAGCACGCCGCCCAGCCAGTTGGTGAGCGATTCTTCACCCAGACGGATGTCAGAACCGATCTGGGTGCGAAAAGACGCCAGCAGAGGATTGCCTTGCATTTCGTTCATGATCCACCCCATTTGCGCTGAAAGCGTTGCGCTGCGCCGCCCATCAAGACCCGGCCATGACCAAAACAGGCGAGATCGAACGTTTCGCGGCCCAGTTTGGCCAGGCTGGCGTAACCGGCCCGCAAATCCTCGTAATTGATGCTCATGCGCAGCCCAACGATGTTGCCGGCTGCGTCGGCCACAAACGCCACTCCGCCGTGGCGCTGCCAGATGTAGGCGACCTGCCCCGCAGTGTGCCCGGGGATATGAACCACCTGCACGCCGCCCACAGCAGGAATCAAGTCGCCGTCGTTCACCTCCAGGTCGATTTCGGCCGGCGGGATGGTGCGGGGAATCTTGCCCATGAAGAGGCGATAGAGCAGCCATTTCTCGATGCCCGGGGCGATCTCCACATGGTCGCGCCACGCCTGACCGGATCGCACCATTTCTGCATCCAGCGGCTGCATAACCGCCGCTGCGCCGGTGAGGCGCTTGAGCGCAGCCAACGAGCCGGCGTGATCCACATGGCAGTGGGTGACCAGGATATGGCGCAGGTCGGTTGGCTGTTTTCCCAATCCTTGTATGGCTGCCAGAATCGCCTGTTCGTCGCCTGGGAACCCTGTGTCCACCAGGGCCAGCTCATCGCCATCGTCGATGAGGAAGGCGTTGACCATGCCTAACGATAGCCTGTAGAGGCCGGGCAGTATTGGTTTCAGCTTCAATTTGTTCAAAGTCAATACCTCATGGAACGCTGTTGTTCAACTTGTTTGACATACAGAAGTATCCACCATCTGGTGAGCGCGTTATCGCCAACTCCAACCGCCGAAAGAAATAGCTATGCACCGGCTTTTCGTGAACCGCGCACCAGTGTTCGCGATGAGTGGGTGCAAAATCGCCGATGACCTCTGCCAGCCCCGGATTGTGGGGCGCAAATGCCCCCTGGCTCTCCACCAGGTAGCGCACGAATTCGCCGTACTCGTGGACATCGCTCTTGAAATGCAGCAAGCCGCCAGGCCGCAGCTTAGCCGCCAGCAGATCGACGAAGGGCGGCGAGAAGAGCCGGCGCGCCCGGTGGGTGGCTTTCCACCACGGGTCGGGGAAGAGGATGTGGATCACCTGCGCGCGGTTGTCGTTGATGACGCGGGGAATGGCAAAACGGGCGTCGTCATCGCACAGCCAGAGGTTCTCCAGCTTCAACGCCTCGATGCGGTCCAGGCAGAGGCGCGTCGCTTTGGTGCGGGTCTCATAGGCGATGAAAAGGTGATTCGGATGACGCAAAGCGCGGTCAAGAATGAAGTCGCCCCGACCATAGCCGATTTCCATCTCCAACACGCGATCTGACGACAGCTCGGCTCGCAGACGGACGCCGTTGTCGCCGCGGGGGTCATCGAGAGCCAGCGTGCGAAAGAAGTGGCGATTGAGTCCCCATTGAGGTAGCTTGCGTGAGCCGCTGCGTCGCCGCGGGTCGCCGCCGATAAAGCCGCGGCCCGCCTCCCAATCCGCGTAGGCCTGGCGGCGTTCCTCGTCGCTCAATTCCTCCCAGGTGAAGTTCATGCGCCCCTGAGTGAAAAGCCCAATGTTGTAGTCGAGAAGTGGCATGACAGAGTACCCGTCCAGAGATATGCAATGGTAAAGTAGAAATAGTAATTATCTCACAACAGGTCGTCATCTACCATTTTGACACCCCCGACTGTTACTGGCAGCGCGACTCACTCTCGACGCATTGACTCCATATGGGTATGTTCAATTTGAGTTGAAATGGGTTCATCCGTACTCACCTGATTTTAAATACACCCATTCCATATTTGGAACGCGGATGACGACGATTGGGCTGATCCGGACGGGTGAGAGTCAGCATTCGGAAGGAGATTTCACAGAATTCGCCCGATCCAGCCCAATCCGCGTTCCCTCAACGTGTCTCTTGACAACCATCTCCGTCCGTGCTATTATTAGTTATAGATAAATATATAATTAGCAATAGCTAAGTTTTGTCTGATGTGATATTGCGAAACATGGCGTGGTTCATTCCCGACGGATCGTGCTTTACAAATTCTGAGCGCATCCGCCGCCGCCTCAGAGGGGTGACCAGGCGAAAATGTACGCCATTGACGCACCGAAATTGTAAAGATGATTGGGGCGCCTCTGAACCATGCCCGAAGCATGTACGAGATGAATCGTCCAAACAAGAAAGGAACTTATCATGGAGAGTGAGTCGATCTTTCGTCTGATCACGCTTTTTGTCCTGGCAGCCGCTGCGTCTATTGGCGTGACCTTTCGCCGCAGAGCCGAACGTGAAGGCGGCGTCATGCGCACGAACGAGGGCGCGAAGCTGGTGATCGTTCTGCGCCTGTTAGGGTTGCTCGTTCTAGCGCCGCTCATCTGCTATCTGATCCACCCCGCTTGGGTGGAGTGGGCGCGCTTCAGCCCGCCGGAGGTGATACGCTGGCTGGCTGCGATAGCGGCGCTGGCTCTGCTGCCGCTGTTCTACTGGATCTTCGTCAGCATTGGCAACAACATCTCGTCCACGCAAGCGACGCGCCGCAATCACCAACTCGTCACTCACGGCCCGTACCGCTGGGTGCGCCATCCGCTCTACGCCAGCGGCGTCCTCTTGATTGGGGCGCTGACGTTGCTCAGCGGGCTGTGGTGGCTGGCCGTTGCCATGTTGCCGCCGCTGGCGATTCTCCTGTGGCGCACGCCCATTGAAGAGGCGCGCCTTGTGGAGACCTTTGGCGACCCCTATCGCGCTTATATGCGCAGCACCGGGCGCTTCTGGCCCTCTTTCCGCCGTGTATACTTTGCTCTGTTTGAAACCAGGAGTTTTTGAACTGTGAAAACTCCTGGTTTCAAAGCAACAGCAGTTTAGTATAAGGGGAAGTCTCATGGCTCTTGGATTCGATCTGCTGTTCTTTCTCGGTGGGTGGGTCGCCGCCCAGGCGATCTTTCATGGCTACGAGGCCCACACATCGCCCGGCAAACGCTTGGTCAAGCTGATGATCATGACGGCAGTGCTCATGACCGTGCGCATTTTCTTCGGTCGCCGCGCGTTCTACGGTTTCATTGCGCTGATGACAACTGGCATTACAATCCTGCACGGCTACTGGTTTCACTATCGCCACGGCATCCACTGGCGCACGGCTGAACCACGAGAGGAGTATCTTCGGTTGATCGGCCAGTGACGTCAGTCAGCGCATGTCACTTTTTATATCGCTTTCTCTATCCCCAATCGCCACTGACTTCGGGCGTATCCTCTGTTTTAATCTCAACAGAGAATCAACATCTCTTGTGGCTTGTTGGCGAGGAGAAAGTGCTATGAACATCTGCCCCGTTGGGCCAATGATCGTTTTTCCATTGTCGCGCTTGATTGCATCCCGAAGGCCGCGGCCTGGTGTCAAGCAGTGGCGGGACTGGGAGACGCCGGTGACGCAGCCAACCTGATGGCAAATCGAGGACCCTGAAATAGACCGATGCAACATGCACAGTTGCCAGTTTGCCGCGGCTGTTGTAGAGTTCGGTGTAGATTGCTCGTTCGCCGCCTCAATCACTACGGAGACTGCTTTCTATGCGCATCGGCGTTGTCTACCCGCAGACGGAATTTATCCCCGACCCCGTCGCCATTCGCGATTTTGCCCAAACTGCCGAGGAACTTGGCTACACCCACATCCTCGCCTATGACCACGTGTTGGGCGCTAATCCAGACCGACCCGGCGGATGGAGCGGCCCCTACACCCACCACGACCCCTTCATGGAGCCGTTCGTCTTGTTCAGTTATCTGGCGCCTGTCACCCAGCGCATCGAGTTTGTCACTGGCGTCATCATCCTGCCCCAACGCCAGACGGCCCTGGTGGCCAAACAGGCCGCCACGCTGGACGTGCTATGCGGCGGACGGCTGCGCCTGGGCGTGGGCATCGGCTGGAATCGCGTGGAATATGAGGCGCTGAACGAAGACTTTCACACGCGTGGTCAGCGCAGCGCCGAACAGGTTGAGTTGATGCGTCGGCTGTGGACGGAGCCGCTGGTGAACTTCGAAGGGCGCTGGCACAAAGTGGATGACGCCGGGCTGAATCCTCTGCCCATCCAACGCCCCATTCCCATCTGGTTTGGCGGTCACGCCGATGCCGTGCTCGAAAGAGTGGCGCAGCTAGGCGATGGCTGGCTGCCCAACTTCCGCACGCCGGCAGACGCAGCTCATGCGCTTACTGTCTTGGATGGCTATCTGGTCGCAACCGGGCGCAGCCGGGCAGATATCGGCGTCGAGCCGCGGCTGCACTATGGCCGCGGCGCGCCGGACGAATGGCGGCAGCTCATAGACGCCTGGGCTGCAGCCGGCGCCACACACATGACGCTCAACACCATGCGCCTGGGCTTTTCCACTCCCTCTGTTCACATTGCGGCGATAGAGCGCTTTGCACGAGAGATGATGACGAGGTAAGCCGCAGATGCCCCCTGTCTTCTACACCATCGGCCACAGCAATCACAGCAGTGAAGAATTCCTGGCCTTACTGAGCCAGCACCGAGTGCAGTGCCTGGTGGACGTGCGCAGTCAGCCCTACAGCCGCTACAATCCCCAGTTCAACCGCGAAGCCCTCAGCCAGTCGCTCACGGACGCGCACATTCGCTATGTCTATCTGGGCGAGAGCCTGGGCGGTCGCCCAGAGCAATCTGACCTCTATGACCCGGGCAGCGAACGCCCCAACTATGACCGCCAGCGCGAGACGCCCCTCTATCGCCAGGGGTTGCAGCGCCTCATGGAGATCGGTCGAGCGACGCCCACCGCCTACATGTGCAGCGAGGGCGATCCTGAACAGTGCCACCGCACCAGGCTCATCACCTGGAGTCTGCTCGATCTTGGCTACACTGTCATCGACATCCTGCCCGACGGCAGCGCAGCGCAGGCTGAACGACCGGCGGAACAGTTGGGGTTTGGGTTCTGATGCGAGGCGAGGTTTTGGGGTAAGGTTTTGAGGATGCAGCGTCTCAGTGGCGCTGTTTACCCCATACTTTTTCTTACGTATTCTCCAAATGGAGCGCCTGTGACCACGATCTACACCATCGGCTTTACACAAAAATCGCTGCGCCGTTTTATGGAGCTTTTGCAGGCCGCCCAGGTCGACGCAGTAATCGACACGCGGCTGCGCCCCACGTCGCAGCTTTCCGGCTATGCCAAAGCCGAAGACCTGGCCTTCGTGTTGGAAACCTTCGGCATTGCCTATGAGCAGCAGCCCGACCTGGCGCCCACCGCCGAAATCCTCGACGGCTATCGCAAAGATCACGACTGGGCGGGTTATGTCCAGCGTTTTACAGCCTTGATTCAGGAGCGAGAAATCGAGCGCATCGGTCAGGAGATTGTGCGGCGGCATCGCGCACCCTGCCTGTTGTGCAGCGAAGCCATCGCGCACCAATGTCACCGCCGCCTGGTGGCTGAATACTGGGCGCAGCATCTGCCTGGGTTGGAAATCGTTCACCTGTAGCGAAAGGAGACGCCGGCCAGTGCCCCCACAAGAAGTGCTCATCATGGCCATGACCCACATGCAGACCGGCATCTGCACAGCCGGCTTCATCGCTGACAAGGACGCGCCGGGCGGCGTGCGTTGGGTGCGACCCGTGAAATCGTTTGGCTCGCTCTTACCCGGCGACATGACCGACGCCGCAGGCCGGCTGGTGCAGATGGATGACGTGGCGCAGCTTCATCTCATCAAACCTGCGCCTGAGCACCCTCACGTGGAAGATTGGGAGACCGATTTCATCAAGCACCGCCCGGCGGTGATGCGACGTCTGGAAGGCGACAAGCGCGCCGACTTTCTGCGCAACCACGTGGATAACCAGCCGCTTGATGTGCTGCAACACCGCGCCCGTTCCCTCTGTTTGATCCGGCCAGACTCTCTCTGGGCCAGGTTTACATATGACGCCGCTCAGGGCTGCAAAGCCAGAATCGGCTTCACCCTTGACGGCGTCATCTACCCGACCCACAATCCCGGCAACGGCGCATCCGTCACAGACCTGCGCTGGCGCGCCCTGGGTCGGCGCTGGCTCGCTGCGGACAAACAGGTGCAGCAAATGACGCTTGCGCAGTCCGCCTTGCTCGACCGCCTGGAGGCGAGCGAGATCTTCCTCTCCATCGGGCTGAGTCGTACATTCGAAGGCAAAATCTGGCTGTTGGTGATCGGCGTTCACATCATCCCCGATTATCATGACGTCGCCATCGACTTGAACAATCTCTGAAGCGATCTTTGCCCATGTCCTCACTCCTTGCCCGGCTTTCCACCACCCCCCAGGATGTCGCCCGTTTGCCTGGCGCAGACAGCCGCAGCCTGGTCAGGTTTCTCGTCCAATGGGAAGCGTTCCAGGATGCGCTCGACTGCCTGGCGTTGCTGCCCGTGGGCGACGGCGTTGCGCTGCAAGACCTCCACGTGCAGGCGCTTCTCGGCCTGGGGCGGGTGAACGAGGCTATGAGCGCCATGGAAGCGCGTCTGCGAAAAAAAGATTCCGTTCCGGCGCGCACGCTCCTGGCGCGCTGCTATTTACAGGCAGGCCGCATCGATCAGGCGATCCAGATGGCCGAAGAGATCATAGCGACCAACCCAACCTCCTGGCAGGCGTTGGCTCTCCTGGGCGACTGCCATTTGCGCCGCGGCGATCTGGATGCGGCTGAAGCGCTCTTTTTGCGCTATCAGCAGCTCTCGCCCAACAGCCGCCAACCCGCCCTCGGCCTTACGCAGGTCTATCACCGCAGCAACGATGGCGTGACGGCCTCGGCCTACGCAGTGCGCGCCTTCACCGTGCAAGAGGGCGAATACGATCTCTCCATCGCCCAGCTCAAAGAATTACGCGCCTTCTTCAGCGCAACGGGCGACGAGAACCGCCTGGCCGACGCCAACCAGCGCCTCATCCAGCGTTTCGACGCCGAAATGGAAGAAGCGCGCAGCGCGTTGAGCGCCGACCGCCAGACGCCTCCGAAACCCAAGAAGACGACGACCGCGCCGGCAAAGCCCGCTGCGCCAGAACCCGCCCCGCCGCCGTCCGCCATCAGTGACCTGAACGCGATTCCCGTGAGCGCTGCCGAGCAGACCGAACTGGAGCGGGCCGTGCAGCGCCTTTTTGGCTTTGCGACGCTGTTGCCTGCCCAACCGCAGATCATCGCCTGCGCGCGTCGCGGCGACCACGTCTTGGCCTTGCTGCCCACCGGCGGCGGCAAATCCCTCTGCTACCAGCTCCCGGCTTTTCTCGACGGCGGCGTGACCCTGGTCATCTCGCCCCTCATCGCGCTCATGAAAGACCAGGTGGAGAGTCTGCCCGACGCGCTGCGTCAGCGCACCATCGCCATCAACAGCACGCTGGATGGCGACGACCTGCGCCAGGCATTGGAAGGCGTGGCGGCCGGGCGCTATCGTCTGGTCTACGCCGCGCCGGAACGCCTGCGCCAGCGCCCCTTTGTGGAGATGCTGCGGCGCGTTGGCCTGGCGCGGCTGGTCATCGACGAGGCCCACTGTGTCTCCGTTTGGGGACACGACTTTCGTCCCGACTACCTCAACATCGCCCAGGCCCATCGCGACTTGGGCAGCCCGCCCATCCTGGCCTTGACTGCCACCGCGCCGCCCCGCGTGCGCCAGGACATCCAAGATCAGTTGTTCGGTCGGGTCACAGAGGGCGCGTCCATAAGCCGTATGCGCGTCATTGCGGCTGACACCTTTCGCGCCAACCTGCACTTGAGCGCCATCAAAGCCAGCGACGACGACGAAAAGCGCACGCGCCTGATCGCGCTGTGCAAACGGCTGACGGGCAGCGGCGTGGTCTATGCCCGCGCCCGCGACAAGTGCGCAGAGCTGGCTGCCATGCTGCGCAGCGCCGGCGTGGACGCGGATTTCTATCATGCCGGACGGCCTGACCGCGCCGTCGTGCAGGATCGCTTCATGGCCGGCCAGGTGCGCATCATCGTCGCGACCGTGGCCTTTGGCATGGGCGTGGACAAGGCCGACATTCGCTTCATCATTCATTATGGGCTGCCCAACTCCCTCGAAGCCTATTATCAGGAGGCGGGCCGCGCCGGGCGCGACGGCAAGATCGCCCACTGCATTCTCCTCTATAGCAGCGGAGACAAAGCCTCGCTCACATCATTTGCCCGACAAGACCGACTTGACGTGGAGACCCTGCGCAAGGTCTACAAGGCGGTCCACCAGCGTTTGGGCGCGCAGGCCATGGGCGCGTTGGCATTGGACGATCTGCTGCGCGATCTACGGATGGAGGAGACTGCCGGGCGCGTGGCCTTGAGCATGTTGGAGGAAGCCGGCCTCCTCCAGCGGCGTTATGATGCGCCCCGCGCGCTGGCCCTGCGGCTATTGCAGATGGGGCGCGATGACAATCTGCGCGCCTTTGCCCAACGCGCCGGGTTGCGCCCAGGCCAGAACAGCGACCGCAACTACCTGGAATTGTGCGCCGCTGTGGGCGTGTCCGCCGCCGACCTGGAGGAGTGGCTGTTAGAGTGGCAGGCGCAAGGCTGGCTCAGCTATCGCCCCATGGGGCGCGACATGCTGTTGGCGTTGCTTCCTGCGCCGACCAACGCCGCTGCGCGGGTGGAGGCGCTCATCGAGCGTCATGCCGCCATCCAGGAGCAGCGCATCACCGAGCTACATGACTACGCCCGCACCCGCCGCTGTCGCCACGGTCATCTGGCCGGCTATCTGGGCGGACAACCGCGCAACCGCTGCGCTGCGTGCGACAACTGCGGCGTGGAGCCGCCCAACAGCGACGGCGTGGTGGTGGATGAGGCGACCCAGCGTGGTTGGGTGCTCGTGGCCCTGACAGAACAAAGCTGGGGTATGAGCAACTTGATCCGGGTCTTGCGGGGCGAAGTCACCGAGGATCAGCGTAAACTCGCCTCGCCCGCCTTTGGCAAGCTGGGCTATCGCAGCGAGGCGGCGCTGAAAAAGCTCATAGATCGCCTGATCGAAGAGGGGCTAATCGACCTGGTCGAGCTGGCTCATGGCGGCGCGGCCCTACGCGTCACCCAGCAGGGGCAGCGCTGGTTGAGCGCCAATCGCCCCCGCTGAGGCGCACAGAAATAACTTTCCTGTTTCCAACCTTCCAGGAAGCTCCAAGCTTCCTGGAAGGCGCACAGAAGCCATGCAACTCACCACACGCAGCCTCATTCTGCTCCTCATCACCGCCATTCCCCTGGCCCTGGCCGGCGTCACCGCCTGGTTCGCCGCCGTCGCCGGTCTTTGGCTGGTGGTCGTCCTGGCGCTGCTGCTGGCCGATTGGCGGCTGTCGCCCCGGCCTGGCGACTGGACCCTGGAGCGCCATCACGACAACCGGCTGTCGCTGGCGGCGCAAAATCGCATCGAGATCGCTGTGCGCCTGCACGCCGGCCTGCGTCCGGCGACTGTCTGGCTGCGGGATGAGACGCCGGTCAGCTTCGCCGTGAGCGAGAATGAGCGCATTCTCAACGATTCGGTCGCGCCCGGCGGCGTCACAACCCTCGCCTATTTCGCCCGTCCGCCCCGGCGCGGCGATTATCGTTTTGGCGATCTGCACCTGCGTTGGGAATCGGCGCTGGGGCTGCTGCGCCGTCAGGCGCGCTTCGCTGCGGCTGCGCCCGTCAAGGTCTACCCGAATTTGGTGGATGTGCGAAAATACGACTTGCTGCTGCGGCGCAACCGCCTGTGGGAGCTGGGCGTGCGCCCTCAACGCGCGTTGGGCGGCGGCGCAGAGTTCGAGCGCCTGCGGGAGTATCTGCCCGATGACGAGTATCGCCGCATCAACTGGAAGGCGACGGCCCGGCGCGGCAAACCCATCACCATGGAATACCAGAGCGAGCGCAGCCAGAACATCGTGATCATGCTGGACGTGGGGCGCATGATGCGCAGCCCGGTGGGGGATGTGGCAAAGCTCGATTTCGCCGTGAACGCGGCGCTGCTGCTCACCTACGTGGCGGCGCAGAAGGGGGACAGGGTGGGGCTGCTCATCTTTGCCGATGGGGCGCGCAGCTGGCTGCCGCCCCGTTCAGGCAAGAGCCAGTTTCAGCGCATGTTGGAGATGCTCTACGCAGTGGAGGCGGAAGCTGTGGAGCCGGACTACAACGCGGCCTTTGGCGCGCTGGCCATGCGCCATCTCAAGCGCAGCCTGGTGCTCGTCTTTAGCGAGCTGACCGGCGGCATCAGCGTGGATGCCCTGACGGCGCAGATGACGAGGTTGCGCCAACGCCATCTGCCCCTCTTGGTGACGGTGCGCGACCCGACCATTCAGCGCCTGGCGCGCCAGGAGATCGTGGACAGCGTGACGCTGCACCAGCGCACCGCGGCGGAGCGGCTGCTGGATGAGCGGCTGTTGACGCTGGACCGCTTGCAGCGCGCCGGCGTGCTCACTCTCGACGCGCCGGCCGACGAACTGAGCATCGCGGTGATCAACCGCTACCTGGAGATCAAGGCGCGGCGGCTGTTGTGAGGCTTGTTCAGCCTTGTAGTTTCTTGACCAGATCCACATACTCTTGCATGGCGTTTTCCTGGGATTTGCCCTTGATCTTGGCCCAGGCGTCGTATTTGGCGCGCCCGGCGAAATCGGTGAAGCCGGGGCGATTGCCCTGGATATCACCCGCGGTGGCCTGTTTGTAGAGCGCATACAGGTTCAACAGGGTGTTGTTGTCGGGGCGTTCGGGCAGGTTCTTGGCCGCTTCGGCGGCCTGGTTGAATTGTGTCGTGAGGTCGGACATAAGAGATTCCCTGAATGGTGATTGGTGAAAGTAGATTGTGAATGGTGAATGGTTGCATCCTGGTAGGTCACGCTGCAAGCGTGACCTATTCTTCGGCCTGTGGATCGATCCCCTTGACAGCAGCCGGCTCGCCGTTGCGACCCACTCTGCGTTCGGCCTGTTAGCGAAAGTTTTCGTCGCGCAGGAGGCCGGCCAGCCGTTCGCCCTGGGGCGTAAACGCGATGAGTTCGCTGCCCAATGCGCCGCCCGAAAAATCCGAGCCTTGCACCAGGCGTTTGTCGCGCAGGACGGCGATTTCTGGGTTCACCTCTTCGGGGAACCTGAGCACGCGCATGGCGATCTCGAGCGGCAGGCCGGGGCCGCGCTCGCGCAGGGAGAGCAAGAGCTGGCGCTGCAAGGGCGAAAGCGCCGCCGCCGCGTCCAGGAGATCGCTTACATCGAGAAAGCTTGTGGTCATGGTTGCCTCCTGGCTGTCTGCGCAGGTGGATGTTCCCAGTCGAACATGCTGAGACAGATTATACACCCTTTCCACCCAACCGTCATTCAGAGGTGACAGTCACTTCACAAAGTGACTGTCATCTGAGAAAGTGCATAAGGTAGTGGTAGAATGAAAGCACCCCCGCAACTGCGCAACCGTGATCAGATTCGGAGAGGGCGCCATGACGCCGCCGACACCCATCATCATCGATACGGATCCAGGCGTGGACGACGCCATGGCGATCCTCTTTGCCCTGGCCTCGCCCGAGCTGGATGTGCTCGGCCTGACCACGGTCTTTGGCAATCACCCCGACGTCAGCTTGCTCACGCGTAATGCCCTGGCCCTGCTGGAGCTGGCGGGGCGTGCAGACATCCCCGTTGCGGCCGGCGCGGCGCGCACGTTGATCGGCAGCCCGGCCGGCGGCGGCGCCAGCGTCCACGGCGCCAATGGGCTGGGCGGCGTCGAGCTGCCCAAGCCCAGCGTCGCGCCCCTTGCCGTGCACGCGGCGGCCTTCATCGCCGAGACCTGCCAGGCGCGTCCGGGCCAGGTCACCTTGGTCGCTCTGGCGCCGCTGACCAATCTGGCCCTGGCGCTGCACCTTTGCCCGGAGCTGCCCCAGCTTGCCCCGCGCATCGTGCTCATGGGCGGCGCAGCTACCGCGCCGGGCAACGCCACAGCCACTGGCGAATCCAACATCGTCGGCGACCCGGAAGCGGCCAGGATGGTCTTCAACGCCGGCTGGGAGATCGTCATGGCCGGGCTGGATGTGACGCAGCTGGCGCCGGTCGGCGGCGACTATCTCGACGCGCTGGCCGGCGTGGGCAATCGCGCCGGCGTCTTCATCCGCAATTCCAGTCAGCACTATCTGAGCGTCTATCTGCGTCGGGGCGAGCCGGGTCTGGCCATGCACGATGTTCATGCCATTGCAGCGCTCACGCATCCTGGATTCTATAAGTCGAAGCGGGTCTATATAGACGTGGAGACGCGCGGCGAGCTGACGCGCGGCCAGACCGTGGCCGATTGGCGCGGCCGCGCTGGTCGCCCTGCCCAGACGACGCTCCTCACCGGCGTGGATGCGCCGGCCTTGCGCGCGGCGTTCCGTGATCGGATCGCCGCGCTGCCGTGACGAGCAGTGAGCCAGGCTCAGTCGCACCGACTGCTCGCTCGTACAGAGCGGCCTAAATGAGACCAGGATCTCGTCATTCTGAGCGCCAGCGAAGAATCTCGTGATGCCACCCAGATGCTTCACTGCGTAGATGCTTCACTGCGTAGATGCTTCACTGCGTAGATGC
>CAZLMM010000113.1:13262-18849 GCA_964560495.1 uncultured Caldilineaceae bacterium | reverse complement strand
ATGCCCCGCGGGGCATTGGAAACTCAGCATGACAACCATTGGGTTACCTCCGCCCACGTGTACTAGACGGCGGGCGCAGCTTGAGAGGGCAAGAAAGGATTGGCAATCGATGGCGAATGACACAGCAGAGTTTTTGACGTTGCTCCAAGAGGCAACACCGAAGCAGCCACCAGCGGTGCAAATGGTGGTTTGGCGGCGAGGAGAGGAGATTTTCTCCTATGTCGGCGGCTGGCTCGATCCCGAAACTCGCGAGCGACCGACGCAAGGCGACACGCTCTTCGATCTGGCCTCTGTCACCAAGCTATTTACCGCCACTGCCTTTGCCCGCCTGTGCGACGCCGGTCGCGTTGCCTTCGACCAGTCGGTCAGCTCGGTGCTGCCAGAGTTCAGTGGGCGCCGCGCAATTCTTCCCTACGAAGATCCACTTGCTCCTGGCCAATGGATCGCCATTGGCAGGGAAACGGGCATCGTGGAGGCAGGCCGCGTCACCTTTCGCCATCTGTTAACGCACACGTCTGGACTGCCAGCGTGGCGACCTCTTTTCCGCCAAGCCGACGCCCAATCCTCCTTGCGCATGGCGCTGGAGACGCATTTTAGCTACCCAACCGGCGCACATATCGTGTACAGCGACATCGGGCTGATCCTCCTGGGGTTGGCCGTGGAGCGGTTGACCGAGTCGCGGCTTGATGAGGCCATTGAGCAGCTCGTGCTGGCCCCCATTGGACTGCGTCAGACGCGCTTTTGCCCCCTGCCAAGCAGCGATCTTTCCGGTGTTGCTGCGCCCACCGAATACTGTGCGTGGCGCAGGCGCAGGATCGTTGGACAGGTGCATGATGAAAACGCCTATTGCCTGGGAGGAGTGGCCGGCCATGCAGGGTTGTTTTCCACTGCCGCGGATGTGGCGCGGCTGGGACAACTCTATCTTGATCAGGGCGGTGGCCTGCTTGCACCCCAAACGGTGGCAGAGATGACCCGTCAACAGGCAGCAGAGGGCGACGTGCGCCGGGGCGTCGGTTTCGCTCTGTGGTCGCCCGACTCGCTTGCCAGCAGCAATCCTTTCAGCTCGGCGACCTTTGGTCACACAGGATTCACCGGTACGTCGCTGTGGATCGACCCGCAGCGCGAGCTGGTCGTTGCAGTGCTCACCAACGAAGTCTATTACGGTCGCGAAAAGCGAGGAATCGCTGCTTTTCGCGTAGCAGTGCATCAGGCAATTGTCGATTGGGTGGATGGGAAAAACGATGATTCGTGAGCCGCTACCGTGGATGTCACTGCCGGCGCGTTGAAGGGCAGCGAGGGGGCGCTATGCGTCACGAGTCATGCAAAACAGTCACTCGTGACGCATGAATTATCAACCGGGCGAACAACGAGAACGATGCGCCGAATAGATCCGGCGCATCGTTCTCGCTATGGCGGGTCGCACTGAATGCGCGACCAGAAGATCGTTCTATTCTTCTGCTGTGGTGATGATCAGGCTATACATGGTCACTTTGCCGTCGTCGGCGCGACTGCTGCGTGAGCTGCCGCCAGTGGAAATGAACGCATCGGTGGCGCCAATCACCACGGGCAACTCGCCCGTGGGGGGCAGGGGCGCCTGGAGCACGCTGGCGACGCCGGCCAGGTCGCTCAACATGAGCAACTGATTGCCAGCCGGGGCAAGCGAACCGGTCCACGGCGAGTAGTAGCGCGGTGGAATGCTGCCGTCGGTCGACTCGAAGAAGGCGTCGTAGTCGGTGTAGCTGCTGAAGTCGACCACCGGCGTCACTTCGCCGCTGGCAACATCCACGTAGTAGAAGAGAATGAGCGGCGTGTGGGTGTCAGGGCTGGAAGCTGCCACCAAGATGCCGTTGTTGTCGCTGGTCCAGGCAATGCCCAACGGAGTGGCTGGGCTGTACTGGAATTGAGGTAGGGCAGTCTGGAAGCTGTCGAAATTCGCCAACTCCGCTACATCGGAGATTTCACCATCGCCGATATCGGCCACGAAGAGGCTGTTGCGATTGGTGGCGAAGGGGTCGCTGAACGCGTCGGTGAACAGGGCAGCCACTTTTGTTCCATCAGGTGAGATCACCGACATGCCATCGAGGAAATACGCCTCGCTGTCGTAGAGGATCAACTTGCCAGGCAGCGCGCCAGCCACTTCACCGAGCGACTCGGCTTCGCCCTCGGTGGGGGAGATGCGATTGAAGCTCATGACGAATTGGGAGTCGCCTTGGGGAATGACTCGCCAGAAGTAGATCATGCCGTCCTGTGCGTTCCACGAGGGCATATAGTCCACGAGGGATGCGCCTGGTTCGGCCATGGTGTAGGAGCCGTAGACGCCATCATCGGTGCGATTGACGACCGCGCCATCCGCTACGGTCCACACCCAGATGTCGCTGTCATAGCCCAGGGTGACGGGATTTTCGGTGAAAACGACCTGGGTGCTGTCGGGCGACCAGACGAAAGAGACTGGATAGCCCTGGTACTCTTCGGGCGCTTCGATGCAATCCAGACCCGCGCTGGCAAATGTGTAGATGCAAAGCTGGCGTGATTTGTTGAACAGTCGTCCCGTTTGCTGGGCAAAGGCCAGCATAGAGCCATCGGGCGAGAGCGCCACGAAAACCGGGTCTTTGACGCCCACCGCTTCGTTGAACGGGCGCGCGTCGGTGACGGTCAGGGGGACGGGCGGCGCAGCGGTCTCTGCGGTTGTTTCTGCCTCTGGCGCAGGAACTTCTTCGATTGACGACGCTTCGGTCATAACTTCGGTCTCGGTGACAGCAGGCGATTCCTGAGCTGCTGGCGTTTCAGTCACAACCCCGGTTTCAGTGACCACCGGTGATTCCCCGACTTCTGGCGTTTCGGTCACAACCCCGGTTTCGGTGATTACAGGCGTTTCCTGCACCGCCGGCGTTTCGGTCACAACCCCGGTTTCAGTGACCACTGGTGATTCCCCGACCGCCGGCGTTTCGGTCACAATCCCGGTTTCAGTGACCACCGGAGACTCTGCGACCGCCGGCGCTTCGGTCGCTGTTGGTTCAGGCGGTGTGGTTGGTTCAGGCGTTGGCTCCGGCGTGT
Organism: uncultured Caldilineaceae bacterium; assembly: GCA_964560495.1. Lineage (GTDB taxonomy): Bacteria > Chloroflexota > Anaerolineae > Caldilineales > Caldilineaceae > UBA5069. Next base: position 15,795 of record CAZLMM010000113.1, on the reverse strand, counting down.
TCGTGGGCGGGGCAGTCGTGGGGATCGCGGTGGGTGTAGGCGTCGGCTCTTCGCCGCCGCAGGCGGCCAACAGCCAGACAGCGGTCAAGAGAACGACCAGAATCAGAACTGATTTTCGCAACATCTTTTCCTCCAATGTTTTTTGTAGGCAGTGGGTCGAGATGGACTTGGCAGCAATTTTACCCCAGATCTGATCAATTTCACAAAGCAGGTACTGATCAAGGGTCTCGATCTTCGGCGGGATGCTTTTGAGGGCGACTACCATTCGCCAGCGTATTCGACGCTGTAGGGAGCAGCGCTGCGCACTCCGTGCAGGTAGTGCAACTCGACCAACTGGCGAGTGTGAAGCAGATCATGGGCCGCCCAAGAGACAAAGACGTCGCCAGCGTAGAGAGCTCCCCACGGCGCTTTATAGGCGCTTTCCCAGACCGGCGCGTCAAGTGTCGCCAACCAGGTCAAGGACTTCTCACGCTCGGCCAGGAAGTTCGTGAGTGATTCGGCCAGATTGCGCTGGTTGTAGCCGCGTTGCGTCACCCAGCCTTGCGGGTCGATGGGCGGCGCTGGCTCGTCCGGGCGGTGCAGGATGTGATCAACGCGGGCGCGAAAATCCTCCCGCTCCTCGTCATAGAGATGATTCACCACTTCCAGGATCGACCACGATTCAGGCGTAGGTTTCCAGCGCGCCTGATCTTCGTCCACTCCCTCTACCAATGTGCGAATCGTTTGCGCCTGCTGCGCCAGGCGGGTAATGATTTCGCTTACGTGCATGCTCCACCTCCACTTACTCCTTTGATGGGTTTGTCCGTCCTGCTTTCAGGTCTGTCGCCAATTTCTCCAGTGAAGCCGCCGGTTCGCTGCACAGACCAGTGTGCACCGGCGATGTCTGAATGACTGTGCTATGAGGTGCAGTCAGCCAATGGAAGATTTCAGCCTGGTCAAGCTGACCGATCGGTCCGGCGCCTCGACAAATGGCCGGAATCAGTTCGAGTTGGTCCCGCACCAACTCCAGGTCAAGATGGGGCGCCAGAGTAGCTGCCCGCGACGCATCAAACACGATTACAGCATCGAGAAACTTCTTGACGCGGCAGAAGAGGATCACGCCCACATTGATGAATTCTCCCGTTTCGACGCGCGGCGTCAGGCGAATGTAGGCGTAGTCGTAGGTCGCCAGATCAGCGACCGCCGGCGCGGGCATGCACAGCCTCCTCCACAAATGCAGCCGACTGTTCACGGCGCCGAATCAAGTAGTCTGTATATGCGTTGCGTCGATCCTCTACGCTTTGAAAGAGTTCGTCGGGCTGAAGCCAGGCGTCTGGAACTACATCCACGCTCTCGCGCAACACCTCGTCCGGCAACAGAGCGCGCAAGGTCGCGTCCAGCTCGCGCACCTGGCTGGCAAAGGGGAGCAACGTGTGCTGGCGGATGAGGGGAAAAGGCGAGGCGGCGCGCTCGACGATGTTGTCCCAGGAGTGGTGAAAATAGAGCGCGGCGCCATGGTCGATGAGCCAGAGGCGATTTTCCCACAACAACATGTTGACGTTGCGCGGTGTGCGATCCACGTTGGTCACGTAGGCATCGAACCAGACAATGGTCGAAGCGAGTTCGGGCGAGGGCGACGGGCGCAACAACTGGTTGAAAGGCAACGCACCTGGCAAGAAGCGAAAGCCCAGGTTGAGACCTGCGCTGGCGCGTAGCAGATCCTGTATCTCCGGGTTGGGTTCCGAGCGCGCCAGCACCGGGTCGAGAAGTAAGAACGCCATGCCGGGCACGTTCAACCCCAACGCCAGGCCAATGCGACCAGCGATCACCTCGGCGATGAGCGCTTTGGCGCCCTGACCCGCGCCGACGAACTTCATCACGTAGAGACCGCCGTCGTCTGCTTCCACAACAGCAGGCAACGAGCCGCCTTCGCGCAATGGTGTGATGTAGCGGACAGCGGTGAATGTGGGCAACATCGAAATTGAATATCCGCGCGTCATGTGCAGTATTGTAGCGCATGACAGGTCATTCGACGCGCTATCATTGGCGATATGCGATTATAATGGGCCATCGAAGATGCGCCATTGACCATTGCCAGAGGATTTTCGAGATGATTACCATACGCGAGACAACCGCCAACGATGCACTCGCTGTGTTGAACATTCTCCATGAAGCATATGAAGAATACCGCGGTCGGTTGGACCCGCCCTCTGGCGCACACGCAGAGACATCGGACTCAGTGACAAAGCTGCTGCGCGAGGAATCCGGCCTGATCGCTGAAGTGAATGGTCAATCGGCGATTTGCTTATCTCCATTCATCACATCGGCAGCACGTCAGTTCCTGGTCTGGCTGCCAAGCCAATCATCGACATCATGCCCGTAGTGCGCGACATCGAGCAGGTGGACAAGTATGACCCAGAGATGCTGCGGCTGGGCTACTTTCCTCAGGGAGAAAATACCATCCCAGGTCGGCGCTACTTTCGTTATGGCGTCTCACCCAACTTCACCCGTCACATTCACGCCTATCAACCCGATCACCCAGAGGTGGAGCGCC
>CAZLMM010000113.1:0-13162 GCA_964560495.1 uncultured Caldilineaceae bacterium | reverse complement strand
GCATGTGTTGCAAGCGATGGGCTGGAAAGTGGTGGATCGCCGGGCAAGTGATACAATAGCGAAGTAAATTGGTCAAATTCAATCGTTGCGAAAGGAACAAGCCGCATGGTTGCCATGCAGTGGAGCAAACCCCCGGTAATGGAGATTGACGCGAAGAAGACCTATGTCGTGACCATGATCACCGATAAAGGCGAAATCGTGCTGGAGCTTTATCCTCAGTATGCGCCCAAGACTGTCAATAACTTTGTCTTTCTCACCCGCGCCGGCTATTACGACGGCGTGACCTTTCACCGGGTCATCAGCAACTTCATGATTCAAGGCGGCGACCCAACCGGCAGCGGGCGAGGAGGCCCCGGCTATAAGTTCGAGGATGAGTTCCGCGGCAATCCTCTGCGGCACGAAGCGAAGGTCATCTCTATGGCCAACGCCGGACCGGGCACCAATGGCAGCCAATTCTTCATCACCCATTCGCCCCAGCCGCATCTGGATGGCAAGCACACTGTCTTTGGCAAGGTGACCGGCGGCCAGGATGTGGTGGACGCCATTCGTCAGGGCGACAAAATGGTTACGGTGACGGTTGCCGAAGCAGGGTAGGAATCCTGTACAAGGAGCTTCGATGACTCCACATGACGCGCGCCTCTATGAACGCATCTACGCGGTGGTGCGCCAGATTCCCGTGGGGAGGGTCGCGACCTATGGACAAGTTGCCTCGATTGTTGGCGACTGCACCGCCCGTATGGTGGGCTATGCCATGGCCGCAACGCCCGTGGGAAGCGACGTGCCCTGGCAGCGGGTGATCAACGCCCAGGGCAAGATCAGTCCACGCGGCGATCACCTGGGCAGCGAGGAGCAACGTCTGCGGTTGGAGGAAGAGGGTGTTCATTTCGATGCCAATGGCAAGGTGGATTGGGCGCAAGTGCGTTGGGCCGGCCCTGGCGTGGAATGGCTGGTCGAGCATGGGTTCGACCCGGCTGTTTCGTGGACAGAGGAATGGAGCCTGCCCGAGGCCAATCAACCGTCGCTCTTTGGATCCTAAAGTAGTGTTACTTTGAAACCGGGTGTTTTCGTCTCATGAAGAACTCTTGGTTTCAATGTAACTGACTTTAGTACACAAGGATTGGTACTAACCTAACCAGCTACTATTCTGACGTAGGGGCGCGAGGTGGGCGGCGGAGTGGCAGTGCTATGTGTGACTGACTATCCGTATTCGCCGCCCACCTCATGCCTGTACTGCAACCTGCTGAGTCGCTACCGCAATTGACAATTCACCAGTCTCCATTGTCACAGCAAATGGATCACATCCGGATCGTCAACCTGAAACCAGAACACTTCGTCGCGTTGGAACAGCTACAGATCGACTGCTATCCCACCCTGGCCGATGCGGAGTTGATGAAAGTCGCTCATTACGCCAGTCAGTATCGCGTCTTTCCAGAAGGACAATTCGTGGCGCTGGATGGCGATCGGGTCATCGGACAAGGTTCGGGCTTCTTCATCGACTTTGACTTCGACCATCCTGCCCACACTTTTCGGGAAATCTGCGCCGGCTTTCACTTTACGAATCACGACCCGGCCGGCGCATACTATTACGGCGCGGACAGCAGTGTTCATCCCAATTACCGCGGGCGGGGCGTCGGCAAGATGCTGTATCGGGCGCGCAAGGATCTGGTGCGCAGGTATGGCAAACGCGGCATCGTGGCCGGCGGCGCGCTGCCGGGCTATGCACGCTTCAGAACCGCCCTGTCGCCCCAAGATTACGTGGCAAAGGTGGTTGCGGGCGAGTTTTATGACCCCACCCTCTCTTTTCAACTCAGCATCGGTTTTCGAGTGCGTGGGGTGTTGCAGGGCTATCTGGAAGACAGCGCGTCGGACAACTGGGCGACGCTCATCGAATGGGTGAATGACGAGGCGTGAAGGGAATGAGGGCAGGACAACCTCACTCCCTCAAAACCTCACCACCTCATCTTGTCGGATGAAGAGGCGGGATGATGGGGTCGATTACGAGTACGAGCACGAAGAATAGGGGGTGCAATGAATAGGACTCCGCTTTATGACGTGCATGTTGCGTTGGGCGGGCGCATGGTGGAGTTCGCCGGCTGGGCATTGCCGGTTCAGTATCCCAGCGGTCCGCTTGCTGAGCACGCGGCGACGCGCACCGCAGCGGGCCTCTTCGACATCGACCATATGGGCCAGATCGAGGTCTCCGGCCTCGACGCCGACATCTTTCTGCAAACCATTCAGGTGTGGGATATCGACCAGATGCAGGTCAACGATGCCCATTACAGTGTGCTCTGCTATGGCGATGGGACGATTGTCGACGACATCTTTCTCTACCGCCTGGCAGACCGCTGGATGATCGCTGTCAATGCGTCCAACCGCGCCAAGGACCTGGCCTGGTTGCAGGCCAATGCCTTGGGTTTTGATGTACAGATCATGGACATCTCTGCTCAGACCTGTATGTTGGCGCTGCAAGGTCCCCAAGCCGCAACGATCTTGCAGCGGCTTGTCCCGGTGGATTTGAGGCAAGTGGCGGTTCGCACTTCCAGTTCCACCATGCTCGCCGGTTACAGCGCGCTTTTGGGGCGCACGGGCTACACAGGCGAAGATGGCTTCGAACTCTACTTTCCGGCTGAAGCCGCTGTGGAAGTATGGAACGCCATCCTCGACGCCGGCCGCGGCGATGGCCTGTTGCCCTGTGGGCTGGCCGCGCGCGACAGCCTGCGCTTCGAGGCGTGTATGCCCCTCTACGGCCACGAGATCGACGCGACGATCAACCCTCTGGAAGCGCGTCTGGGCTGGACAGTGAGTTGGAACAAGGATTTCATGGGGCGCGAGGCCCTGCTCAAAACGAAGCTGGAAGGCCCAACCCGGCTCCTCATCGGCTTCGAAATGGTCGAGCGGGCGGTGGCCCGAGAGCATTACGAGATCGCAGTGGATGGGCAGATCGTCGGCCACGTAACCAGCGGCATGAAAAGCCCCACCCTGGACAAGTTCTTGGGTATGGGTTATGTCCCGCGCGCTTTCAGCGCATTGGGTGCAGAGATCGACATCATCATCCGGGGACAACCCAAAAAAGCCCGCGTTGTCAAGCGTCCGTTCTATCAATCAAAGGCCAGATAGGTTTACCAACGAATTTCTCACAACAACCCGTGGAGGCACTTATGTCGAATTTCAAGCTGGACGCCGATGCACGTTACGCCAAGACCCATGAGTGGGTGCGTATGGAGAATGGCCTGGCCGTGGTGGGCATCAGCGACGCCGCGCAGGACATGCTGAGTGATATCGTCTACATCGAACTGCCAGATGAAGGCGCGACCGTGCGCGCTGGCGTAAAGGCAGCCGTGGTTGAGTCGGTGAAGGCGGCGGAAGATGTCAACGCGCCGGTGAGCGGCGTTGTCGTGGCGGTGAACGATGACCTGGCTGGCACGCCAGAGATCGTCAACAGCGAACCCTACGGCGCCTGGTTTTTCAAAGTGGAGCCGACCGACAGCCTGGACGCTGAACTGGCCGTCCTCATGGACTCGGACGCCTATGATAGCTATGTGGATGAGTCGGCGCACTGAGAGTGACAAGTGAGGTGTTAAGGTGGTGAGGTATTGGGTGCTGCATCCCCAAAACCCCATTACTGTTGTGTCAAGTCTAATTTGATGACATTCCACAAACCAGGTTTCTCCGAGAAACCTGGTTTGTGGAGACTCATTTCACGCTTGACAAGACACTACCTCAAACCCAAGACCAACGTGGGCAAGTGATTGAGGAAGGGAGAGGAAGATGCCCTACCAATTACCTCTGGAGATCAGCCGAGAAGAGAATCTCTGGATGGCGCGCAGTGCAGAGATTCAAGGTTTCCTCGCGACTGGGGAAACATTCGACGAATTGATTGGCGAATTGCCAGCCGTTGCACAAGCATTATACGAAGTCAGCCGCGACAAAGGCTGGGCTTTTATTAGTGGTGCGCCGAATGTTGAGCCACACGACATCATCTGGGTTTTTCAGTTGCCTCAGCCACTTCTTCAGGTAGCGTAACCTGTGCGCTATAGTGAATTACGTCGAAAGTTGCGAAAGCTTGGCTGTGAGCCACTGCGTCAGGCTGGTGGAAGCCACGAGGTTTGGTGGCGGCCAGGGACGGAACTGCGCACAGTAGTGCCAAATCATGTCAGCCGTGAAATTCCCACAGGAACTTTACAAGCGATTCTCAAAGATCTCGGGCTGACCTTGCACGATCTGAGCCGTGCATAGGCAACCGTTCCCTCACTCACGCAACTGCAAACCGAGAGAGGCATGCTCTACGACATCACCCGCCCTATCACGCCCCGTCTGGCCGGCTGGCCGGGCGACACCCCATTCTCTGCACACTGGGTCATGCGCATTGCTGACGGCGCTTCAGTGAACGTGTCGGCCCTGACCCTGAGCGCCCACCTGGGCACCCACGCCGACGCGCCCTATCACTTCGCAGAAGACAGCCCCCGGCTCGATGAGATGCCGTTGGACGCGTACCTGGGTCCGGCGCAGGTCGTGGAGCTGGACGTACTTGGCCCGATCTCACCGGAGCATCTCGTCCATCTGGAGCTGGCTGCAATACAGCGGCTGCTGGTGAAGACGCCGGCCAGCCAGCGCCCCGATGACCGTTGGGACGACGACTTTGCCCATCTTGCCGTGGAGACCGCAGAGTTGCTGGCGCTCGCCGGCGTGCGGCTTTTTGGCACGGATGCGCCGTCGGTGGATTTCGCAACCAGCAAAACGCTCGACGCACACCACGCGCTGCGCCGGGGAAATGTGGCAATCCTGGAAGGGCTGATGCTGGCCCATGTCCCGCCCGGCCGCTATGAACTGATCGCGCTGCCGCTCAAGGTCGCGCTGGATGGCGGCCCGGTGCGGGCTGTGTTGCGGACATTGGATTGAGGAGTTTGCCATGAGCACTGAGCCGTTCCTTTCCGAATTACAAACAGCTATTCCCACCTCTCGCCTACTCGTGCAGCCGGCCCAGCTTGCGCCCTATGAATCGGACGCGTTGACGGCCTATCGCGAGCGACCGCTGGCTGTCGTATTGGCCGAAACCCAAGAGGAAGTCATCGACGTGGTGCGGATGTGTCATCGCCACTCCGTTCCCTTCGTGGCGCGCGGCAGCGGCACCAGTCTGTCGGGCGGCTCGCTGCCGGTGAAGGAGGGCGTCGTTATCGCCCTCAACCGCCTCAACCGCATCATCGACCTGGACCCGATCACGCGCACGGCGGTGGTGGAGCCGGGCGTCATCAACCTGGATGTGAGCCGCGCGGCCGCGCCCCACGGCCTCTACTATGCGCCTGACCCGTCCAGCCAGCTCATCTGCACCATCGGCGGCAACGTGGCCTTCAATTCGGGCGGCGCGCACTGCCTGAAATATGGCATGACCGCCAACCACGTGCTGGGCATCAAGGCCGTACTGCCTGACGGCGAAGTCGTGCACCTGGGCAGCGGCGGCCTGGAACAGACCGGCCCCGACCTGGCCGGCTTCTTCGTCGGCTGCGAGGGGCTGTTCGGCGTGGCCCTGGAAATCACGCTGCGTCTGCTGCCCAGACCAGAAAGCTATCGCACGGTGCTGGCCGCCTATGGCAGCCTGGCCGCGGCGGGCGACGCAGTCTCCCAGGTGGTGGCCTCGGGGCTGCTGCCGGGCGCGTTGGAGATCATGGACAACCTGGCCATCCAGGCTGCCGAGGCTGCGGTTCACGCCGGCTATCCGCCCGATGCGGCCGGCTTGCTCATCGTCGAGCTGGAAGGCGAGCGTATTCAAGTCGAGGCGGAATTTGCCCGACTTCTCCATCTCATCGAAAGCTCTGGCCCCTACGAAGTGCGCGTCGCCCAGGATGACGCAGATCGAGCGCGCATCTGGAAGGGGCGCAAGAGCGCCTTTTCTGCGGTTGGCCGGCTCAGCCCAGACTATATCGTACAGGATGGCGTCGTGCCGCGCAGCCATCTGGGGCGGGCGCTCACCACCATCCAGGAGTTGAGCGCGGCCTACGACATCCGCGTGGCGAACGTTTTTCATGCCGGCGACGGCAACCTGCACCCCCTGATTCTCTATAATGGCCGCGAGCCTGGCGCGCTGGAACGGGCCGAGGCTCTGGCCGGCGACATCTTGCGCATGTGCATCGAATTGGGCGGCTCTATCACCGGCGAGCATGGGGTGGGCATGGAGAAGCGCGCCTTCATGCCGCAGATGTTCACGCCTGTCGACCTGGAGGTCATGGCTGATCTGCGCCGCGCCATCGACCCCGATGATCTGGCGAACCGGGGGAAGATGTTCCCCGGCGGCGATGCGCCCAGTCTGCACAGCGCCGGGCCCCATCCACTGGAGCGCCAGGGCGCCATCTCGCGCATGTGACAAGAGCATTTGGGACAGGATTTCAGGATGGACAAGATGAATGCGAATCCTGTAATCCTGTCTACTGATTCATGTATCCATTGAAAACCATGACGCACTTCACCATCACTACTGTCGAACAGCTTCAGGATGTCGTCCGCTCCGGCGTATCTCTGCTGCCCGTCGGCGGCGGCAGCAAGAGCGGCCTCTCCGCCGCGCCCGAGGGCGTTACAACGCTTGATTTGCGTGGGCTGTCGGGCATTGTCGAATACGAGCCGGACGAGTTCACCTTTACTGCGTTGGCCGGGACGCCCATTGGCGAAGTTGCGACTGCGCTTGCCGAACATGGGCAATCCCTACCCTTCGACCCGCCGCTGGTGGAGCACGGCGCGACATTGGGCGGCGCGGTGGCCTCCGGTCTCAATGGCCCGGGGCGACAACGTTACGGCGGCGTGCGCGACTTTCTCATCGGCGTGCGCTTTGTGGACGGCCAGGGCCGGGTCGTGCGCGGCGGCGGCAAAGTGGTGAAGAACGCTGCCGGCTTCGACCTGCCCAAGCTCATGGTGGGCAGTCTGGGACGGCTCGGCGTGCTGACCGAAGTCAGCTTCAAGGTCTTTCCCGGCCCGGCGACTTTTGGGACATTGTGCGCCCGGTTTGCCAGCGCAACCGACCTGCATGCAGCCCTGACAAAGCTGACCTGCGCAACCTTCGACATCGAAGCCCTGGACGCTGCGCCTCAAGAGGCCGTGTTGTGGGTGCGCATGGGCGGTTTCAGTGCGACCCTGCATGAGCGCCTGGAACAGCTACGCGCATTCCTCGGCGTTGGCGACGCGATTGCCGAGAACGAGGAACGGGTCTTTTGGCGGGATCAGCGGGAGTTTTCCTGGCTGCCGGCGGGCAGCGCGCTGGTGAAGACGCCGACCAACCTGCGCACACTGCCTGCTCTGGAAGCGGCGCTGACGGCGGCTGGCGCAATCTGGCGTTGCAGCGCGGGCGGAAACGTGACCTGGATCGCCTGGCCGGGTGAACTGGCAGCGTTGGACGACCTGCTGACCAGGCTATCGCTTTCCGGGCTGGTCGCGCTCGGCAATCCGGCGAGTCCCCTGATCGGCGCCCAGACCGGCGGGCTATTCCTGCGCCGCATCAAGCGCGCACTGGACCCGCAAAACAAGTTTCTCTCATTCGACTGAGCGGACTCACCATGCAACACACCATTCCTGTCGATTCACTCGGCCCCCAGGGGTCGGCCATGGCCCATGCAGTGGAAACCTGCGTCCACTGCGGCTTTTGCCTGGCGACCTGCCCCACCTATCGCGTCCTGGGCGAGGAGATGGATTCGCCGCGCGGGCGCATCATCCTCATGAAGGAACAGCTCGAAGGCGAGATCGAGCTGGAGCCCATGCTGCCCTTTGTGGATCGCTGCCTGGGCTGCATGGCCTGTGTCACGGCCTGCCCATCGGGCGTGGAGTACGGTCATCTGCTGGCGCCCTTCCGCGCCCGCAGCGAGCAGACCCGGCGGCGCACCTTTCTGGAACGGGCGACCCGGCTCATGGTGCGCTCGACGCTGCCCTATCCCCAACGCTTCCGTCTGGCCGCAGCTGGCGGGCGCATGGGCCGCGCCGTGCGGGGTCTGCTGCCGCGCCCCTTTGCCGCCATGCTCGACCTGCTGCCCGTTACGCTGCCGCCGGCCGATCCCCTGCCGGAAGTGACGCCGGCCCTGGGAGCGCGACGGGCGCGCGTCGCGCTGCTGACCGGCTGCGTGCAGCAGGCATTGGCGCCGTCCATCAACCGCGCCACGCTGGAGGTGCTGCGGCGCAATGGCGTGGAGGTGATCGTTCCACGTGGGCAGGGCTGTTGCGGGTCCCTGTCGCTGCATATCGGCGAGGCAAGGCAGGCGCGTGATCTGGGCCGGGTCAACCTGGCCGCCTTTCCGCGCGACGTGGATGCCATCGTTGTCAACGCCGCCGGCTGCGGGTCGGGCATGAAGGAGTATGGCCTGCTCTTTGCCGGCGAGCCGGACGCCGACCTGGCCGAGGAGTTCGCGCGCCGCGTCGTCGATGTGAGCGTCTTTCTCGACAGGCTGGGCATAGAGAAGCCGCCCGGCCTGCCTGAACCGCTGCGCGTGGCCTATCACGACGCCTGTCACCTGGCCCACGCCCAGCGCGTGACCGCCGAGCCGCGCCGCCTCTTGCGCGCCATCCCCAACGTCACCCTGATAGAGATCCCCGAAGGCGAGCTGTGCTGCGGCTCCGCCGGCGTCTACAACCTGGAGCAGCCCGAGCTGGCGCAACAGATCGGCGCGCGCAAGGCGCAGAACATCCTCGCCACCGGCGCGCAGGCGGTCATCACCGGCAACATCGGCTGCATGATGCAACTGCGCACCCACCTGTCCGCGCTGGGTCAGCCGTTGCCCGTGTATCACACGGTCGAGCTGCTGGCCGCGGCCTATGGCGTGGGTGCATGATCGGCATGAGATTTTTGGGGAAGTGATGGTGAACGAAACCCGGAATTATCAGAACAATAACGCAAGTCTCGGCTTCGAGGCGGACCTCTGGCGCGCGGCCGACGCGCTGCGCTCCAACATGGACGCGGCAGAGTACAAACACGTCGTCCTCGGCCTGATCTTCCTCAAGTACATCTCCGACGTCTTTGAGGAGAAGCACAGCGATCTGGCGGCCCGGCAGGAGACCGACTACACCGACCCGGAAGACCCCGACGAGTACCGGGCGGTCAACATCTTCTGGGTGCCGCAGGAGGCGCGCTGGTCGTATCTGCAAGCCAACGCCAGGCAGCCCGCCATCGGCAAGCTGGTGGACGACGCGATGGTGGCTATCGAGCGCGACAATTCGTCGCTCAAGGGGGTGTTGCCCAAGGACTACGCCCACCCGCGGCTGGACAAGCAGCGCCTGGGCCAGTTGATCGACATGGTCGGCAACATCGGCCTGGGGGACAGGGAGAATCGCTCCAAGGACATCCTGGGCCGCGTCTACGAGTATTTCCTCTCCCAGTTCGCCAGCGCCGAGGGCAAGAAGGGCGGCCAGTTCTACACGCCGGCCAGCATCGTCCAGTTGTTGGTCGAGATGCTGGCGCCTTACAAGGGCCGCGTCTATGACCCCTGCTGCGGCTCCGGCGGTATGTTCGTCCAATCGGAGAAGTTCGTGGAGGCGCACGGCGGCCGGGTGGGCGACATCAGCATCTACGGCCAGGAGTCGAACCACACCACCTGGCGGCTGGCCAAGATGAACCTGGCCATTCGCGGCATCGAGGGCAACCTGGGCAAGGAGCACGCCGACAGCTTCCACCGCGACCTGCACCCCGACCTGCGCGCCGATTTCGTGCTGGCCAATCCGCCCTTCAACGACAGCGACTGGCGCGGCGACCTGCTGCGCGATGACAGGCGCTGGCAGTACGGCGTGCCGCCAGCCTCCAACGCCAACTTCGCCTGGGTGCAACACTTCATCTATCACCTGGCGCCGACGGGCAGGGCCGGCTTCGTGCTGGCCAACGGCTCCATGTCCTCCAACCAGTCGGGCGAGGGCGAGATCCGCAAGGCCATCGTCGAGGCCGACCTGGTGGACTGCATGGTGGCCCTGCCGGGCCAGCTCTTCTACTCGACGCAGATACCGGTCTGCCTGTGGTTCCTGGTGCGCAGCAAGGACGGGCGCAATGGACTGCGCCAGCGCAGCGGCGAGACGCTCTTCATCGACGCGCGCAAGCTGGGGACGATGAGCGACCGCGTCCATCGAGAGCTGACGGACGAGGACATCCAGCAGATCGCCGCCGCCTACCATGCCTGGCGCGGGGACCCGGACAGCGTGCAGACGTATGAGGACGTGCCCGGCTTCTGCAAGGCCGCCACCCTGGACGAGATTCGCCAGCACGGCCACATCCTGACGCCGGGGCGCTACGTCGGCGCGGCCGAGGTGCAGGAGGACGGCGAGCCGTTCGAGGAGAAGATGGCGCGGCTGGTGGCGGCGTGGCAGGGACAGCAGGCGGAGGCGGCCCGGCTGGATGCCGCCATCGCCGCCAATCTGAAGGAGCTGGGGTATGGGCTATCGGAGCAATGAACCGTACAACGACATGCTTTGCCGGGCGAAAGCGTGTCTGCACAGCAAACTGGAAGCCACCGGCAATGCCGCCAGAAATGCCTTATTAAAAGTTCTTGTTGTTTGCGTTAATAACCGATTGGCTTATTAACGATCATTGAACACGATGGGTGACGACATGCAGAGAGGAAGCACCGGACGATACGAGATAACCAGCGTTGGCGGCGAGCAGATTCGTTCCTTTGTACCGCACCCGTTGCCGCCGAGTCCACCCCTGGAGATTTCCAGTAAGCGCCAGCGATTGCTGGAGCAGGCATCGCTCGCCATCGGGCGCTTGGACGCCATCTCCTTGTTGTTGCCTGACCCCAATGTCTTCCTTTACGCCTATGTGCGGCGTGAAGCCGTTCTTTCCTCGCAGATCGAAGGCACTCAATCCTCTCTGGCTGATCTGTTGCTCTTCGAGCTGGAGGAAGCGCCCGGCACACCTTTGGATGATGTCATGGAGGTCTCTGGCTATGTCGCTGCCCTCGAACATGGTATGGCGCGGCTGCGCGGCGACTTTCCACTCTCCAACAGACTCATTCGTGAGATGCACCAAGTGCTTCTGGCGCGAGGCCGGGGCAGTGAGAAATACCCCGGGGAGTTTCGTCGCACGCAGAACTGGATCGGCGGCACGCGCCCAGGTAACGCCCGCTTCGTCCCACCGCCGCCAGAGCAGGTTGAGGAGTGCATGGCCGCGCTGGAGCGCTTCATCCATGATGACAGCAGCCCATATTCTGTGTTGGTCAAAGCTGCTCTTGTCCATGTCCAGTTCGAGACGATCCATCCTTTTCTCGATGGCAACGGTCGAATTGGCCGCCTGCTGATCGCCTTTGTGCTGCATCACGGAGGAGTGCTCTCCAGACCGCTGCTCTATCTGAGCCTCTACTTCAAACAGCATCGATCTGAGTACTACCGGTTGCTCGATCTTGTGCGCGTCGAGGGCGACTGGGAAGCCTGGGTGGACTTCTTCCTGGAAGGGGTGGAGGATACGGCGGCGAACGCCGTGAACACCGCCCAGCGTCTGGCGGCGTTGTTCAAGGAGGACACCGTCCGTGTGCAATCAACCGGCCGCGCCGCTTCGAGCGCCTTGCGTGTCTTCAATGTGCTCACTGAGCGGCCGGTAATCACACTGAACGAAATCTGCCGCCGCACTGGCATATCCTTTCCGACTGCGACCAGAAGCATGAATAGTCTTGTCGCGCTGGGCATCGTGCGGGAGCTGACCGGTGGACGCCGCAACCGCGTCTTCGCCTACGACCGCTACCTGGCGATCCTCAATGAGGGAGCGGAGCCAGTATGAAGATCAACACTTCGACGTGTCGATTTTTCTGCGTTTCTTGGACATGTTTCCGCAACATGTCCACAGCATGGACATATCCAGCGTGGACAGGGTACATCGTCAAGTTGAAGGAGTTCCGACATGGGAATTAAAGAAGTCCCGTTGTCAGACCTCCTTTCAGAAGTGATAGATAATCGCGGCAAGACCTGCCCAACAGCAGATATTGGAATTCCGCTGATTGCCACGAACTGCATCCGCAATGAATTCCTCTACCCGACATACGACACGGTGCGCTTTGTCTCGCAGTATACGTATTCAACATGGTTTCGTGGTCATCCTATACCAGGCGATATTATCTTTGTGAACAAGGCAACGCCTGGGCGCGTTTGCTTTGTTCCCGACCCAGTGGATTTTTGCATCGCACAAGACATGGTCGCTTTGCGAGCCAACCCAGAAAGGATCTATCCGAGGTATCTTTTTGCCGCTCTTCGCTCTCCAATTGTTCAGGAGAGAATCGCACAAATGCACGTCGGGACGCTCATACCCCACTTCAAGAAGGGTGACTTTGACAAACTTCTGATCCCTGTGCCAAGCCGTGAGGACCAAAGGTTTCTAGGTGATGTCTACTTCAACCTTTCTGCGAAGATCGACCTCAACCGGCGCATGAACGAAACGCTGGAGGCCATGGCGCGGGCCATCTTCAAGAGTTGGTTCGTGGATTTCGACCCGGTGCGCGCCAAGCTGCGGGGTGAGCAGCCGGCCGGCCTCGCGCCGCACATCGCCGCGCTGTTCCCGGATGCGCTGGTGGAGACCGAGATGGGGGAGGCGCCGGAGGGGTGGAGGGTAGGAAGCCTGAAAGACATTTCGTTTTTGAATCCTGAGACTTGGAACAAAGCTACACGACCAGCGATCATCAACTATGTCGATCTATCGAACACGAAGTGGGGACGGATTGAAGCGACCACTGAATATCTCGAGCAGGATGCACCGAGCCGGGCACAGCGCGTCCTACGTCCCGGTGATACAATTGTCGGAGTAGTACGACCTGGCAATGGGTCATATGCAATCATCCATGAAGACGGACTTACTGGAAGCACCGGTTTTGCCCATGTACGACCGCGTCAGACTGATTTCACCGAGTTTGTCTATCTTTCAGCAACAGCCAAAGATAACATCGCTGCGCTTGCGCATTTGGCGGATGGTGCTGCCTATCCTGCAGTTCGTCCCGAAGTCATTGCCGCGACGCAATCGATCATTCCGGAACCACGAGTGTTCGCAGCTTTTTCGCTCTTGACAAAACCAATGCTGGCGAAAATGGCGAAGAACGAAATGGAGTCGCGTACCCTCGCCGCCCTGCGCGACACGCTGCTGCCCAAGCTCATCTCCGGCGAGTTGCGTGTGGTGGATGCGGAGAAGATCATTGGGAGGGCAATCTGATGGAGCAGAAGAACCGAGGCA
>CAZLMM010000112.1:0-18904 GCA_964560495.1 uncultured Caldilineaceae bacterium | reverse complement strand
TGAGTGATAAGCGGTTGAGTTGAGTGAATTGCCCCGATGGTGGCAACGTACCGAAACTCATTGCCAAAACCGCAGAGATGATTCGTTCCAACTGGCGTGTCGTCGTCTGATCCAGACATTGGTTCAAGCAATGAAGCAGTACAATGATTTCCATCATGAGCAGTTCTGTCCCATAGGAGTGCCACTTTTGTAGGTGAAAAGCCTATCTTGCACAACCGCTCCCTCTTTTCCCATTTTGACGAAGGTATTGAGTAACCCAAACATGAAAGGAGCTCTGTGATGAGAAAAATCATCGTGCTTGAACATATTTCCCTTGATGGCATTATACAAGCCCCAGGCGGACCAGAAGAAGATACCAGTGGTGGTTTTGTGCATGGCGGGTGGATAAGTTCATTTTCCGATGAGATTCTTGGAACGTTACTACGAAGGCAGATGAACTTGCCGTTCGACCTGTTGTTAGGACGCATAACCTTTGAAATTTGGGAACCATACTGGCCTCAACATGCGGATGTTTGGTCTAATGTCAACAAAGCAACTAAGTACGTTGCATCAAATACCAGAACTTCTAGCAATTGGCAGCCGTCCGTGTTTTTAAGTGGAGATATTGCAGAAAAAGTCGCCAATATCAAGCAAAAGCAAGGTTCAGATTTGCACGTTTGGGGAAGTGGAAATCTTGTTCAGACGCTTATCAAGCATGATTTGGTAGATACGTTCTGGCTGATGATATATCCAATAACATTGGGCGCTGGAAAGCGGTTATTTGCCGATGGCACAATCCCAATGACGTTCAAGGTGACAGAAAGCAAAGTCACCCCGACTGGCGTCATTGTCATGAACTACGAGCGTGCATCTGTTCTTAAACTGCGGTTGTAGCGAAGCATAGCGTCAACTTTGGCAACCGACAAGGTATCTTAGCCGCAGAGGGCGTCAGCTCGCTGTCGACGCCTTCGCCCTACAGCGGCGTCGACATCGTTGATGCCGCTCCCAACGCCAACGATGGTACTGAACGTGTTCGACAAATTGAACGGTCAATGCCGGAGGCGCGACTCAACATCGGTGGATCAGCGCGCAACGGCTCTGGCCAGCGCCTCGGCCAGGTGGAGCGCCCGTCGTCCGGTGAAATGCTCGATCTGATGGCGACAGCTCGTCCCACTGGCGACGATGATGGTAGACGGCGCAGCGGCGCGCACGGTTGGCAACAGCCGATCCTCGCCGATGGCGCGGCTGATCTCATAGTGATCCGTCTCATAGCCAAAGTCGCCGGCCATGCCGCAACAGCCGCTGGGGATCGTCTCCACCCGATAGCCCGCCAGCCGCAGTGCGGACACACTTGTGTCGTTGCCCACCAGCGCCCGGGTGTGACAGTGACCGTGGAGTAGCGCCTGGCGCGCTCCGTCCTGCCACTGAACTGCGAAGCGCCCGACGCGACTTTCCCGCATGACAAATTCCTCAAAGGTCAGCGCCTGCGCAGCTAACAGGCGCGCCCGCTTCTTGTCGCTGGCCAGCGCCGGATATTCATCGCGCAAGGTGAGGATGCAACTCGGTTCTACGCCGACGATGGGGATCCCCTGGTTGGCAAAAGGCGCCAGCAGCGCTACATTGTGATCCACCCAGGCGCGCGCCTTGTGCGCCTGGCCGCCGGTGAGAAGCGGCCGTCCGCAGCACTTGCGCCCGATCGCCAACCGCACTGCGTAACCCGTCGCCTCCAGCACCTGCACCGCGGCGCGCCCGATGTGCGGCTCGTTGTAGTTGACCCAAGTGTCATGAAAGAGGATGACGGACGACGCAGCAGTGGAAGCGGTTTTTGCCGCAGTTGGCCGCTGATTGAACCAATCCTCGAAACTCTGGGGCGCATAGGCCGGCAGCGACCGTTCCAGATGGATGCCGACGCGCGTCTGCACCCAGCGAGAGAGTCGCGACGACAGGATGCCATTGGCGATGGAAATCAACCCATTCGCCCGAACTTGTCCATCTGCATCACGAATTTCCGCCGCTCGCGCTGCTCGGAAGAAAAGATCGTTGAGTGTTGGCAACATTCCCATCAACCGATTGAAAATCGGCAGGCCATTGCGCTGATAGTAGTGGGTAAGATATTCCGCCTTGATGCGCGCCATGTCCACCGACGACGGGCACTCACTCTTGCACGCCTTGCAGCCTAGGCAGAGATCCATGACGCCGTAGAGATTGGGCGAGAAGAGTTCGTCATGAGGAATGCGACCGGCCAAGGCGTTGCGCAGCGCGTTGGCGCGCCCGCGCGTGCTGTCGGCCTCGTCGCGCGTCGCCATGAAGCT
Source organism: uncultured Caldilineaceae bacterium (assembly GCA_964560495.1). Classification (GTDB taxonomy): domain Bacteria; phylum Chloroflexota; class Anaerolineae; order Caldilineales; family Caldilineaceae; genus UBA5069. Next base: position 16,613 of record CAZLMM010000112.1, on the reverse strand, counting down.
GGGGCACATGACGCCCGCGCCCAGCTTGCGACAGACGCCGGCGCCATTGCACATCTCGATGGCGCCAGCCAGCCCAAAGTCCGCACTCCAGTCGAAGACCGTGTGCAACGGCATGGTCTTGTAGTCCGGGCCCATACGCAGATTGGCGGTCACAGGCGGCGCATGGACGATCTTGCCGGGGTTGAGCAATCCCTGTGGGTCGAAGATCTCCTTGATATCGCACATGGCCTGGTAGAGCGTCGGGCCAAAGAGCCGCGTGTTGAGGCCGCTGCGCGCCAGGCCGTCGCCGTGCTCGCCGCTCATGGCGCCGCCATAACGCAGACAAAGTTCGACCGCGTATTCACCCATGGCCTGCAAGACAGCCACACCCGCCGGGCTCTTGACGTTGACCAGGGGACGCACGTGCAGACAGCCCGCAGAGGCATGGGCGTAGACCGCCACATCGGGGATGGCTTCTTGCTGACGACACCATTCCAGGATGTCAGCCATGTATTCCGTCAGTCGCTCCGGCGGTGTGCTCACGTCTTCGATGCCGGGCACTGGTTTGAAGTCGCCCCGGCGACTGGTGAGCAGATTCAGCCCGGCTTTGCGCACAGACCAGATATCGGCCTGGCGGGGCGCGTCCAACACCCGCACGATGGCGCCGCGCCAGCCGCGCCGCCGCAGATGGATTTCCAGGCGCTCAATTCTGGCGTTTAGCTCTTGTTCGCTTGCGCCATAGTATTCCGTGAGGAGCACCGCGGCCGGGTCGCCCTCGACGAAGTGGATCTTCTTCGCCCATTCGGGCTGGGCGCGCGCCAGGTCGAGCAGTTGTTTGTCCAACAGCTCCGCTGCGCTCGGCTCTGTTTCCAGGATGTCGACGACCGCAGTGCAGGCATCCAGCAGGCGGTCGAAGTGGACAACGGCCACGGCGGTGCGTTGGGGTCGGCGCGCCAAACGCAGCGTGACATCGGTCATCACCGCTAGAGTACCCTCGCTGCCCGTCAGGAGTTGCGCCAGGTTGAAATGCTCCATGGCCTGGGGATCGCAGATGGCGGGCCGGAAAGGGCTGTCGAAGCTGAGGCGGCTGCGTTCATGGGGCGGCAGGAGGGGCGCGGCCAGGCGATCCAGATTGTAGCCAGAGGCGCGTCGCCAGTGTTTGGGCCAGCTCGCCAGGATTTCGGGCATCACTCGGGACAGGATCTCCGGCGTGCGGCGATAGATGCGCCCTTCCAGGGAATCCTGGCGGGCGCGTTCGGCCAGGCCAGAGAAGTTCTTTGCCTCGAAGCGCGCCTGACTGCTGTCGGCCAAAATCACAGACGCCGCCAGCACAGCGTCGGCCATCATGCCGTAGAGAATGGAGTGGCTGCCGGTGGCGTTGTTGCCCACGCCGCCGCCGATGGTGGCGCGGTCCGCGCTGGCCGGGTCGGGCCCCAACATCAAGCCCAGGGGCGCCAGGGCGCGGTTGAGCACGGCCACGCTGACGCCCGGCTGCACGGTTGCGGTCTGCGCCTCTGCATTGATGGCGAGGATGCGATCCAGGTGTTTGCTGAAATCGAGCACGATGGCTGCGCCCACGGCCTGGCCGGCCAGGGAGCTGCCCGCGCCGCGCGCCAGAATGGGCGTGCGGCGTTTGGCGGCCAGTTCCACCGTCGCCTGCACATCTTCCATCGTGTGGGGGATGACGACGCCCACGGGCTGAATCTGATAGAGGCTGGCGTCGGTGCTGTAGAGCATACGCGTCAACCCATCGAAGCGCACCTCCCCCTGCACGACTCGCTGCAAGGCGTCCGCCAGATCGGCTTGTTCCGCAAGCAGCCCTTGCATTTCTTGTTGTGTCAGATGGGAACGCGGCGCACTCATTGTCATGGGAGGAACTCGTTCAAGTCGAAATTGCCGCTGTTGAACTCGACCAGTTGCGCCCAGTCGATCGCGCCTTCATCGTTACAGAATCGCTCAATGAACTGCAACGTGAATCGATTCACCACCTTGCTTTTCTCTCGAAAGAAGGTTTCATTATGGTCTTTGGCTCGATAGCCGATGGGTTCAACGATGTCAGTGTAGAGACTCGCGTTCTCGCTAATAAGATACCAGAAGTTCTGCCCGACCACCTTCATGTAGCCGCGCAAGTAGCTCGTGCGTGTCTTTCCGTAACATATGCCAAGCACTGGCTGGACGTTTACGCCTCGCCTGGACTGCTTTGCACGAACTACCGCGTTTTTCAGGTCTTGCTCCAGCTTTGTTTGTTGGGAGCTATTTCCCCAGTTCGGACCGGATTTGACTGAAACAACCCAATGTACGCCTTTGTTCATGAACTCAAGATCTATGCCAGGCGCAACCGACTTATAACCGCCGCATGTCATTTCAGCTACGAAAACGGCCAATCCTTCGAGGAAATCGCCAAAGAGTTTTTCTTCAGATGAGGAGAGGAAGGCATCCAGCAAGCCCGAAACCAACTCGCCAGCCGTTGAGATATTCTTTGCCTTGAAAAGGTAGGGGTTTTTCGTCAGAAGTTTTTCGAGTCGCAACGTTTCCAACGATTTGATGCGTCGTTGATGAAAATCTACGATATTCTCATTGACATAGTTTTGCACAGCAGCCAAATCGAGGGGGTTCATGGCATCACCGTCTTTTCTTCTGACCCTTTGTTCGATACTCGATATTCTTCGCCTTGTTCTCCGAGAGTCGGTAGCGTCAATTGGATATTGGCAAGCTGAGCGCGCGCCATTTCCACGTACTCTGGATTGATGTCGATGCCGATGTAGTTGCGCCCCAGCTGGGCCGCGGCCAACGCAGTGGTGCCGGAGCCGATGAAGGGATCCAACACCGTGTCGCCGGGCTGGGTGAAGAGGCGGATGAACCACCTGGGCAGGTCAATGGGAAAGGCCGCGCTGTGGTTGCGGTTGGCGCACTCTGTCGCCATGTGGATCACGTTGGTGGGATAGACGAACTCGCGACCCAGCCAATTCGAGACGTTCTTGCCGAAGCCGCTCCCCACCTTCGACTCGTCCCGTGTCTTGTCGGTCTCGCTGAGATTCGCCAGCCTTCCCTTGGCCCACCCGCCCACGGGCGTCATCACCGCTTCTTGATACATGTTGAAGCGTTTGCTCTTGTTGAATTGAAGCAGTCGTTCCCAGTTGTCACGGAAGCGATTGGGCCATTTCCCCGGATAGGAGTTCTTCTTGTGCCACATGAATTCTTCGGTCCACAGCCAACCCTGTCTGCGTAGGGCCAGGATCAGCTCGATGACGTAGGTGTGGCGTTCTCCGTCCACCACGCGCTCTTTGATGTTCAGGATGAAGGAGCCGGTCGGCTTGAGGACGCGTAGAAGGTGCGCGGCCCTGGGCAGAAACCACTCGACGTAGCGATCTGGCTCAATCCCGCCGTAGGTCTTTTTGCGCTGATCGGCGTAGGGCGGCGAGGTGAAGATCAGGTCGACCGAATTGTCTGGGATGCTTTCGAGGACGGCGCCGCAATCGCCCTGGATAATTGTGTTGATGGGTTCCATCTCGTCATTACACAGCGTAGACCGTTTGCTGTTATTGGGATGCAGGATGCACGCTTGACCTGGCGAGTTCGAGAAGACGACGCAAGGTCTGGTTGACAACTTTGGCATTGGGAAATGCTTTTGCTATTGTACGCCAGATACGGTGAATAGCTCACTTTCATGCCACTATACTTCGCTCTGTTTGAAACCAGGAGTTTTTGAACTGTGAAAACTCCTGGTTTCAAAGCAACCGCAGTTTAAAGGTGACCCATCTTTTACTCTACAGAATCTGGGTCAGGAAAAGTTGGGTGCGTTTGTGTTGAGGCGATGTGAAGAAGTTCTCCGGCGCGCCGATCTCTACGATCTCGCCGGCGTCCATAAAGACGATGCGGTCGGCCACCTCGCGGGCAAAACCCATCTCATGGGTGACGACCAGCATGGTCATGCCCGATTCGGCCAGTTCCTTCATTACGTCCAGCACCTCCTTGATCATCTCCGGGTCCAGAGCCGAGGTCGGCTCGTCGAAGAGCATGATCTTGGGTTGCATGGCCAGCGCACGGGCGATAGCGACGCGCTGCTGTTGGCCGCCGGAGAGCTGGCCGGGATATTTTTGCGCCTGCTCCGGGATGCCGACGCGTTCCAACAGCTGAGTGGCGAGCTGCTCCGCCTCCTGACGTTTCTTCTTGCGCACGCGGATGGGCGCCAGGGTGATGTTCTGCATGACGGTCAGGTGGGGAAAGAGGTTGAACTGCTGGAAGACCATGCCCGTCTCCATGCGAATTTTCTCCACGTTGCGCACGTCGTGGGTCAGGGGGATGTTGTCCACGATGATTTCCCCGCTCTGGTGTTCCTCCAGCCGGTTGATGCAGCGGATGAAGGTAGATTTTCCCGACCCCGACGGGCCGATGATCACCACTACTTCCTGGCGCTTCACCGCCAGACTGACCCCGCGCAGCGCATGGAATTCCCCGTACCACTTGTTCACATCACGCGCCGTGATGATGTCATCCGCCTTTGCATGTCCAGACATAGTCCTCGAGCTCCCCCGAATCTTCTATTTTGCGAGACATCGAAGAAAACGACCAAAGCGACACTTTTATCTCATTATAGAGTAACGACTACACCATTGTCTATCTCTACCAATATCCAATGTCCTACCCTGTCCCTGAGAACCTGCACGTCTGGACCATTCACGGGGCAACGATTCGTAAGCCCTTGAGATCAGTTACTGCTCGCCAGGTAAACAATTCATACGTTACGAGTTACGAGTCACTCGTAATTCGTGATGGTCGGCGATATGGGCTGCCAATCTAGAGATCAATAATACGGTCTGACACATCAAGTGCGCATGCGATTTCCTCACGCACCCAATCATCCACCTCGATCCCCAGCCGCGCCAACAGCAGCTCCCTTGTTTGCAGAGTTCCGTGACGCCTGAACACCTGCCCTAAGGCCCAGGCGGCGTGACCACGCGCTTCCCGATGCACGTCGCCAAGCGCCGTCGTTAGCGCCGGAATTGCCTGTGGATCGGCCCAATTGCCCAGAGCAACGCAAACATTCCGCAACATGCCATATCGTTTGGCGCGCTTGATGGGCGAATGGCGAAAGCGTCGAGCGAAGGCGTCGTCATCGAGCCAATAGGGAAATTCCGGGCCAAAGCCATCCAGCAGAGGAGGCGCCATGCGATCTGTCTGTGCAACGAGCCGGGCGATGAGTGGGCGACGCGTTGCCAGGCGACGGTTGTAGGGACATACTTCCTGGCAGATGTCGCAGCCAAAGATGCGGTTGCCGAACAACGGACGCAGATGGCAAGGAATAGGGGACTGGGTCTCGATAGTCCAGTAAGAGATGCATGTTGCCGGGTTCAGATGATACGGACCGACAAACGCCCCAGTTGGGCAGGCATCCAGACAGCGTGTGCAGCGTCCACAAGTGGCATGAACCCGGTCGACTGGAGCAGCAGAGGTCAACGCAATCGGCCATACGCCATACGCACCGTTGCGTTGCAGCCCGGCCAGGACTTCTGTCGGCGAGATGCCCATAGATGGCGGGTCTGGATTCCTGGCGCCTTCTACCAGACTCTCTGGGACAAGGATCGTCGCCAGCAAAAGCCAGCTGCCCAGGCGGGGGTGTATGGTGCAGCAGTTCTTGCCCGTGAAGCCAAGACCAGTGCGCAGCGCCCAGTCCCGTTCCAGAACAGGGCCAGTGTCCACCAGGCACTTGGCCAACGTCGTGCGCCCAGTCCGTCGGCGGATGAAGGCGTCCAGCTCGTGGAGCAGCGGGCGAATGATGTCATGATAGTCATCACCCCAGGCATAGGAGGCGATGAGGCCGCGGCTGGGATCGTTGCGGAGTTCCGGCGGCAGATCGATCTGATGATGATCCACAGCCAGCACGATCATGGTGCGATAGGGCGGCTCGCCGGGCGGCGCCAAGAGACCTGGATGTCGCCGCTTCTCTACATTTCGCGCCAGGTAATCCATTTCGCCATGACGACCCGCGCCCACCCAGGCCGAGAAGAAATCGGCGTGCAGCGCCTCTTCCACCGGCGCAAAGTGACAAAGGTCAAAGCCGAGATCGAAGGCGTACATCTCGATGTCAAAGAGTAGTGATTCGGATTGCTCTACACCTATTTTTTCCACTATAATGATGCTCGCTGTAGCACTGTCACTATGTTTGCAGTTTTGGCGTCATCCAGAGGTGACAGTCACTTCACAAAGTGACTGTCACCTGAGAAAGTGCAAAGGTAGTGCACTGTGGTCACCCTCAAATATGGGGATCGTTGGCGCGAGGCCACAGCCTCACAACGGGTATGATACTCTATGGCCGGTTCAATTCATCAACCGCATGATAGCCTTGTCAGTGACGGGAATGTCCAGCAATTCAAGACAGGCAACATGTCCCGATAGAGACAAACAACAGATGAAAATGGCGAAAGTGACTTGTGACGGGTCACGCGCCATCCGTCGTGGGCCATTACGTTCATATCAGCGAAAAGAGCATCCCAAATGAGCATTCTTGACCAATTTCGGCTCGATGGCCGCGTCGCCCTGGTGACGGGCGGCACAAAAGGACTGGGGCGCAGCATGAGCGAGGGCCTGGCCCAGGCTGGCGCGCAAGTGGCTGTGGTCAGTCGCCACGCAGAACAGGCCCAGGCGGTCGCCTCTCAACTGCAGACCAGTTACGGTCATCCCGCGCGCGGTTACGGCGCCGATGTGACCGCTCCCGAGCAGGTCGAACGCCTGACTGAAACCGTGATGAACGATTTCGGACGCATCGACATCCTGGTCAACAACGCTGGCGTCAATCGTCGTGGCCCCATCGAGCGCCTGTCGCTGGAGGAATTCGAGGAAGTCTATGCAGTGAATGTGCGCGGCCCGTGGCTCATGTGTCGCGCAGTCGGCCCCATCATGAAGGCACAAGCCTATGGCCGGGTCATCAATATCGGTTCGATGCTTTCGGTGGTGGGCATGGCAGAGCGCACGCCCTATGCAACGAGCAAAGGCGCGCTGCTGCAGCTGACGCGCGTCCTTGCGCTGGAATGGGCGCAAGACGGCGTCACTGTGAACGCCATGCTGCCCGGCCCCTTTGCCACAGAAATGAACCTTCCGTTGATGGCCGATCCGGCGGTCTACCAAAATTTCGTCGCCATGATCCCATTGGGGCGCTGGGGTAAATTGGAGGAAATTCGGGGACTGGCGGTTTTTCTTGCCAGCGACGCGGCCGGCTTTATCACTGGAGCAGCCATCGCCATCGACGGCGGCATGACAGCCAGATGACTGCCCGCTCAACTTTCCTTGCCTATTGCGTAGCCCAGGCGGCGCAACATGTCTTCCCGCTTGCGCCAACGCTCCCAGACCTTCACCCATAGCTCCAAGTAGACGCGGGTCCCAACCAATTCTTCGATTTCTGGGCGTGCAGCCTGACCGATCTTCTTGATCGTGCGCCCGCCTTTGCCCAGCACGATGGCCTTCTGGCTCTCTCTCTCCACATAAAGCACAGCCGAGATGTAGGTCATCTGCGAGCTGCGCTCACTGAACTCGTCGACCTCCACAGCCAGACTATGAGGCACCTCTTCACCCAACAAGTGCAGCGCTTTTTCGCGAATCAACTCCGCGGCGATGAAACGCGTTTGCAGGTCGGTGACTTCGTCCTCGCTATAGTAGCGGGGGCCGGGCGGTGCAATCGAGCATAGGAGCGCCAAAAGCTCGTCGATCCCCGTCCCGCGCAGCGCACTGAACGAAATGGTCTCAAATGACGGGTCGGCTTGAGTGCGCCAGGCCAAGAGTTCTTGATAGAGCTCCTTGCGTTCGCTGCGCTGCGCTTCGCTCATCTCCCTGTTCTCGTCAATCTTGTTGAGACCGAGCACCAGGCTGGCAATCGGCTTCTTGCGGTGGATCGATTGCAGGAGATCAGCGATAAGCCGGTCTTCGTCTGTAGGCGGTACTGCGGCATCCACCACCCACAAGACGACATCCACATCACGAATGGTTTCTTCCGTCACTCGCACCATATGTTCACCCAGCTTGTGCAGGGGTTTGTGCAGGCCGGGTGTATCGAGAAAGAGTAATTGGGCGTCGGGCAAGGTGACAATTCCCAAGAGCTGATCGCGCGTGGTCTGTGGCTTGGGACTGACAATGGCAATCTTTTGCTTCAAAACGCGGTTGAGGAGCGTGGATTTCCCCACATTGGGGCGGCCAATGACCGCAATATAGGCGCTGCGATGGTCGGAGCCAGGGATTGGGTCGCTTGTCATCAGGTGTACAGGGTAGTTGATAACGATGAACACCATTATCCTAGCCCAATGCTGTCTGCTTGCCAAAGAAAACGGGCTGCGTTGTATGGACGCAGCCCGTTCAAAAGGCGAAAAGTCGCTTATCCAGCTCACTCTCGTTGCAGCACGGGACGAAACTTGTAACCGTATATGATCTGCCCTTCTTCTCCATCCTCCCGCAGCTTGCGCGTCACCATTTCGACACGCATGCCAATGGCGATTTCATCCTGGCTTACGTCGGTCAACTGCGCGGTCACCATGGGACCGTCATCCAAGCGGATGAGAGCAATGGTGTAGGGTTTTTGATCATCAAAACCGCGGGGCGCATTATACATGGTGCTGAAGCTATAGACTTCGCCCCGCCCGCTGAGCTGGTGCAGATTGTCCTGACTTTGCGGCGGGCCTGCGACGGTCATCAGTCATCTCCTGTCGCAGTAACGCCAATATTCCCAGGCGTTTGGAGAGAATAGGCAAAGAACGAAGGTTCGCCTTGAATGAACGTCGCCGTCGCCGCGGGTCGTTTGCAGTATGGGCAAACCCGACGCGGCGGAAAAACAGCATTGGCGCAATGCGGGCATATCTCGGCTTGCAGGCTATAACGTTGTTTCTGTGTCCGCCACAAATTTGGAACTGCCATAACCAAATCCTCTTCCAGAATCAAAGACTGTTACGTTTCACTCATCAGTCTACACCGTCTCGGCTTACTTTCTGATTACGAACCTTGTGCAGACTTGATACAAATTGTACGTGGGACAGCATAGCAGGTTTGGACTCTCAATTCCTATCCGCCCCACGCACTGATATTCCTGAGAGGGTTTGGCAGTATTGATAGCTTTTGACAGGTTTTATGAAAGGAGAAACTATAGATCATGACTCATGTAAAGCTCGCCCGGCGCAAAGCCGCGGCTCGCATAGTAGGCTTGTGTACCGGTGGCAGCGATGACGCTGATGCGGCGAAAGCCTGCCTGTCTGCCGATGCGCCGCGCCTCGTCGATCAGCCGAGTGCCCAGCCCCACATGCTGCGCCTGACCGTCGCTCTCTCCGCCAATAGAGAGCGCCGGTCCATAAACGTGCACCTCGCGGATCATGGCGCTGCCAGCAATCTCCGGCAGGAAGGCGCGACTGCCGCCGCGCATCGGGTCGTGGGGCAGGCTCAACCGTAGGAAGGCCGCCGTTAGCCCCGGCGTCGGACTGGTCGTGACGAACTCCAGAAAGTGCTCATGGGTCAGGTCGGTCTCATAGGTGTAGACGCGCAACTCCACTTCCGCGCCAGAAATCGGTTGACCTTTGATTTCGCGACAACGAATGCAACCACAGCGTTGACCGCGCCGCTGCAACTCCTGGTGGACGATCTGGCGCAGATTGCTGGCGCGCACCCCGGCCTGAATGTGATGAGCCGGAATGTCACGAAAGAGGCGGTTGACTCGCGTGTAGGGTGGGATGGCGGGTTTGAGATCTGCCAGAAGATCGACCAACTCAGCGAGCGTGTACGGCTGATAGTCGCCGGCTAACCAACGGTCATAAAGTTCAGTGTCGGCGATGAGGGAGCAAGGGTAGATCTTGATCTCATCTGGGCGAATCGCCGGGTCGCTGAAGAAACGAGCAAAATCGACGCGATCTTTTTCCAACGTGGCGCCGTAGAGGTTTGGCATCCAATGGAGTTGTAGTTTGAAGCCGGCGGTGCGCAACAGCCCCAATGCCCGGCGCACTGCGTCCACATCATGCCCGCGTTTGTTCAGCAACAGAATCTCGTCATCCAGACTCTGGACGCCGATCTGCACCTTTGTCACACCGAGCCGCCGCAGGTGGATCACCTCGTCCGGCGTGATCCAGTCGGGCCGCGTCTCGATGACCAGGCCCACGTTGCGGTGTCTGGCGGTCACGTTGACCTGACGCGCGTCGCTCAGCGATGTTGAACCAGTGTAATCAGGATTGCCCGCCGCGTTCATTGCGTCGTAGCAACGCTGTACAAACCACTCGCGGTAGTCCCGGCTATAGGCGCTCCATGTGCCGCCCAAGATCAGCAACTCCACCTTACTGGCGTCATGGCCGATGCCTTCGAAGGCCTGGATGCGCCCCAATGTCTGGCGATAGGGATCGAATCCATCTCGCTCGGCGCGCTGGCAACCTGGTTCATCAAAAATGTAGCTCTTGGGCATGCGCCAGTCATCCGGGCAGAAGATGCACTTGCCCGGACAGCCTGCTGGCGCAGTGAGCACCGTCACAGGCGCAACGCCGCTTTGGGTGCGCATGGGCTTCATGCGGATGCGCCGTTCGAGAAGCGGGTCCGGGTCCAGGTCGCCCTCCGCAATCAGATGACGATAACCGGCGATGAGATTGGCTTTGGAATAGTAGCCTTTGCCCTCTTTGGGGAAGCGGGTTAAAATGCGTTGCAGGCTGGCGCGCTCATCCCAGTCCTGCTCGGGCACACGCAAAACCGCGTCAAAGATCGCTTGCAACGTTGCACCATGCTCAATCGGATCGTAATCACGACGCTTCGCCTGCCAGGCTGCACTCTTTGCCAGTACATCGGTTGGTATCTCTTCCAGCGGGATGATGCGCTTCATGTCTCAATTGCGTTGAATGGAACAGGACAACCCTCGGAAAACCCCAACGTGAGTATACAATCGATTGCTGACCATTGACAACTGACCACCTCATGACGCCAGAAACCCAGCAGAGGCTGCTCGACCTCAACCGCGCATTTTACGCAACTGTGGCAGTGCCATTCGACGGCACGAGAATGAGCTTGCCCGACGGGATGACCCATTCTCTTCACTGGCTGCCGTCCGCCAACCCACTGACGGTGCTTGATGTTGGCTGCGGCAATGGTCGCTTCGCCTGGGCGCTGGAAACCCTCGCCCGCAGGATCGAATATACGGGCCTGGATGCAGACGAAACTCTATTGACTCTGGCGCATGCACACGCCGAACGTTTTCGCCATGTGCAGACCCGTTTCCTCCAGACGAACATAGCTGGGCCTGGATGGGCGACGCGGCCCGATCTGGCAACCGGCTTCGATGCAGTCGTCTGCCTGGCGACGCTGCATCATTTCCCAGGCTATGAGTTGCGCCGCAGCATCCTCCGCGACCTGGCAAATCTGTTGGCTACGAATGGACGGCTGATTGTCGCGGCCTGGCAGTTTCTTCTGTCGCCGCGCCTGCGCGCCCGCCAAATGGATTGGGCTGAAGTTGGCCTGCGCACCGATGACGTGGAGCCAGGCGATGCGCTTTTGCCCTGGAAGCAAGGCGTCTTCGCGATACGCTATGTCCACCAGATCGACGCTGAAGAAATGCGCAGTCTCGCGCAGGATGTGGGGCTGACTATCGTCGCATCGTTCAGAGCCGATGGTGAAGACGGCGATCTCAATCTCTATTGGCTCCTTGAACCTGCCCGGCGCCAACCACCAAAACATTGATTTCTGTACGCTTGTAGTGAATCAAAGAGGAGTCGAATTCCTGTGAATAGCGAAAAGAACCGGAACGCTGAAATAGCCGCATCGTTCACCTTGCATTTTGGCGGCGCCCCGACTGCTATTGCAGTCGGCCCTGGTCGGGTCAATCTCATCGGCGAGCACACCGACTACAACGATGGTTTCGTGTTGCCTGTCGCGTTGCGCCGCGACGTGCGCATCGCCTTTCGCCCGCGGCCAGACCGACGCGTGCACCTGGCGTCTGTCGAATATGGCGGCGCGTTTTCGTTCGATCTGGATGATATGAAGTTCGATTCCGAGGTTATGTGGGCGAACTACATCCAGGGGATGGCTTGGGCGCTGGAGGAGCGAGGCGTCCAGTTGACCGGGATCGACGCTGTGATCAGCGGCAACGTCCCACGCGCCAGCGGATTGAGCAGCTCTGCGGCTATCGAGATCGCCTCGGCCATGGCCTTTCTCTTTGGGGCGGGAAGCATGAATGCGCTGAGCGGCCCGCAGATCGCCCAGGCTGCGCAGCGCGCCGAAAATGCCTTTGTGGGCGTCAACTGCGGCATCATGGATCAGTTCATCAGCATGTTGGGGCGCGAAAACCACGCTTTGCTCATCGACTGCCGCAGCCTGGAATATGAACTCATCCCCATCCCAGATCACATGGCGCTGGTCATTGGTAATACTAAAGCCAGTCGCTCATTAGCCAGCAGCGCGTATAACCAGCGGCGCAAAGAGTGCGAAACTGGCGTCGAGCTGTTACAGGCAGCGTTGCCCCACATCAAGGCCCTGCGCGATGTGACCAGCCACGATCTGGAAGCCCATCGACGTCTACTCCCCAAGACTGTCTACCGGCGTTGCCGCCATGTGGTGAGCGAAAACGAGCGAGTCATGGCGACTGTGGCAAGCCTGCGCGCCGGCGATTTGGATGCGGTGGGACGGCTGATGGACGCCAGCCACGAGAGTTTGCGCGTCGATTACGAGGTCAGCAGCTTGGCCCTGGACGCCATGGTCGAGGCCATGCGCAGTGCGCCGGGCTGCCTGGGCGCTCGCCTCACGGGCGCTGGCTTTGGCGGCTGCGCTGTCGCTTTGGTCGAACCTGGCAAAGAACAGGCCATCGCCGACGCCGTCTATGAGAGATATCCCAAGACCACCAACATCTGGCCGGAAGTCTACACGACCAAAGCCGCCGATGGCGCCAGAGTGGAAATGCTGGACGGTGAACGCTGAGACATGCTCATTCGACGCCGATGAGGTGCTCCACTCGATTGTGGCAATGGATGCGCCAGGTCTCACGGCCAGGAAGTTCAATGTACTCGAAATGGGTGATCGCCGTGTTGTGATCCCACACTTCGCAACGACGCCAGGGACCAACATTGAAGATGTGGTCAAAGGCTGCCTCGACTACGCCGCCGTGACAGACCACCAGCACCGTTTGGCCCCGATGCTGCGCGGCGATCTGTTCGATAAAGAGGCCGACGCGCGTGCGAAAGTGCATGAAGGTCTCGCCCAAATCATCCTGATAGACAATGGGCGAAAAAGGACGCGCACTGGCCCAATAATCGGCGAAATTTTTGGGCAGGCTTTCATTCGGCCACGGCGAGTGATCCAGCCGATTGTTGCCGATCTCCCGCAGCCGGTCGTCGAACTGAATCGTTGCGCCATAGGCCTGAGCCACCGCCGCAGCCGTCTCTCGTGCGCGGCGCATGGTGCTGGCGTAGATGACATGCACCGGCGAAAAATGGGCAGGCAGCCACTTTGCCAACGCGGCCGCCTGGCGCTGCCCCAATTCCGTCAGACCGGCGTCGATGTTGCCCTGCTGCCAATCCTTTAAGTTGACATAACTCTGTCCATGACGAATAAAATAGAGATGCATTTCGATTGATCCTTTGAGAACTATTTTCAATGACCCAAAGACTTTATTATACCAACTCCTACCAGAAGGAGTTCGATGCGATTGTGCTTGCGGTGCAGAAGCGTGGCGAGAAGCTGGCGATCTGCCTGGATTGCAGCGCCTTCTATCCCACCTCGGGCGGTCAGCCCAACGACCTCGGCTGGCTGGACGGTTGCCCTGTGGTCGATGTCGTTGCCGAAAGCGGCGTGATCTGGCATGTAATCGACAACCAGGAGGAGAACGCCTTTACCCCAGGTCAGACCATCCACGGCTTCATCGATTGGCCGCGACGCTACGATCACATGCAGCAGCATTCTGGTCAGCACCTGCTGTCGCAGGTCTTTGAACGTCTCTTCGGTTGGGAGACCGTCTCCGTCCATATCGGCGACGGCGAGAATACGCTCGACCTGGAAACGCCCGGCCTGACGCCAGAGCAGGCGGCGACAGTTGAGCAGGTCGCCAACGAGAAGGTCTACGCCAATCTCCCCATCAGCGCCTACTTTGTCGCTGACGCTGGCCTGGCAGCGGTTCCTCTGCGCCGCCCACCGAAAGTCACTGGTTCGATCCGCATCGTTGAGATCGCTGATTACGATTTCTCAGCGTGCGGCGGCACACACTGTCGCGCCGCAGGCGAGCTTGGCCCCATCAAGATCACCCGCTGGGAGCGGCGGCGGGGCGGCGTGCGCGTTTCCTTCCTGTGCGGCCAACGCGCCCTGGCTGATTATCTCCGCAAGCACGAGTGGATCACGACCATCGCCGGCATTTTCACGACCGACCCCAGCCAGACGCCTGTCCTGGTGGAGCGTAACCTGGCCCAGGTCAAGGAACTTCAGCGCCGACTAGACGAGTTGACCGCCCAATTATTGAGTTACGAAGCAGATTCGCTGCTCGCCGCCGCAAGACCGCTGAACGGCGCTCGCCTGGTGACTCTCGCCAGCGATGACCTGGACGTCGCCGGGCTGCGCACGCTGGCCGGCGCTCTCATCGCCAAACCGGGCGTCATTGCGCTGTTGGCTTCTACGGGCGGCGGCAAACTGTCCGTAGTCTTTGCCCGCAGCCAGGATTTGTCGCTCCACGTGGGCAACCTGCTGCGCAATACGCTCCAGCAGTTCGGCGGCAGCGGCGGCGGTCGCGCCGATTTCGCGCAGGGCGGCGGCCCTGCGCCAGAGCAGGCTGGCGACATTCTCCATTTCGCTGTGGAGTTGGCGATGGAGAACGGATCAGGTGGGCGAGCGGATTCATCTCGTCCAACATAGGTGCGATTCTCAAGTGCACGGATTGCAGGATGAAACAGATGATGATCGACCGAATCGTAACAATCGACGATGCTGTGTCTCTGGCAAAGGGTGTGGGTGAGCTGCTCCGTCGCCGCGGCTTCATGCTGGCGACCGCGGAAAGTTGCACGGGCGGGCTGATCGGTCACCTGATCACCGAGACGCCGGGCAGCTCGGATTACTTCGCCGGCGGCGCCATCGTCTACAGCTATGCGGCCAAAGAACGGGTGTTGGGCGTTGATCACTACCTGCTGCTGCACGAAGGCGCGGTCAGCGCAGCGGTCGCGCAGCAGATGGCCCAGGGAGCGCTGCATCTCTACGGCGCGCAGGCAGCCCTGGCCGTGACGGGTGTGGCCGGGCCAGGCGGCGGCTCGCCCGACAAACCGATGGGTTTAGTCTACATTCATCTCAGCGCGGCGGATGGCGCGGAGCGCGGCGAGCGCTTTGTCTGGAACAGCGACCGCAGCGGCAACAAGCTGCTCAGCGCCCATGCCGCGCTTACAATGGCGCGGGATTACCTGGAACGGCTAGGATGACGTACAATAAGACCAAGATGAATCTCGACAGGATGACAGGAATCACTGGATGGGAATCATCCTGTGATTCGCGGCGATAGGCACATGATGATGCGAGAAGTGCTGGTCAATGAACAAGTGGATACACTGTGGCGGGTGCTGCCCAATGGCGACATCCGTCCCACTTCTTTCATCTGGCGCGACAAGACGCGCTATGTGAGCCATGTGGGGCGTCATTGGGAGGAACGGGTGGCGGGCAGGACGCTACGCTGCTATCTAGTCCAGGCGGTGGACAACCAGACCTTCGAGTTGCGTTGGGACCCGGCTGGCGATACCTGGCAAGTTCACCGGGCGTGGCTGGCTGACGCGGTGGCCTGAACAGCAAAAACGCCCTCCCAGGCTAAACAGAACTGCCAAAGGATCAGAATTGAGCAAGATTGGCATCATCCAGACAATTATTCGCTGGCCTCTACTATTTGACCGAACATGCTGTGAAAACATGAAAAAATCCATCATTCATTGGAGTCACGAATGGAACGAACCTTTATCATCATCAAGCCCGACGCGGTGCAGCGCGGGCTGATCGGCGAGATCGTCAGTCGTTTTGAGCGCCGCGGTCTCAAGCTCGTCGCCATGAAGTTCATGCAAGTGGGCGATGAGTTGGCGCGCCAACATTATGCGGTGCACGCCGAACGCCCCTTCTTCAGTGGGCTGATTTCCTATATCATCAGCGCGCCCGTCGTGGCGCTGGTGCTGGAAGGGACCAACGCCATTGCCATCGTGCGCAACACCGTGGGCGCCACCAAACCAGCTGAGGCCACGCCTGGCAGCATTCGCGCCGACTTTGGCGTGGAGATCGGGCGCAACCTGGTGCATGCCAGCGACGGCCCAGAAACAGCCGCGTTCGAGATCGGCCTGTGGTTTGGTGACGATCTGGTGGAGTGGAAACGCGCGACTGATCCGTGGATCTTCGAGTAGTATTCGGTTCTCAGCAACCTAAAAGTAGCCATAAGGCGAAGACACAGAATTTCCGTAGGCGGCGCTTTTGGAGTCCCACAGCGGCGGTTTTGGCGCAACCAGCGTTCCAGGGATGCAGATGCGCCTGAGCCAGAGGGTGTGCGAGCCAGAGTGGGAAGTAGGCTAGTACACGAGGGCGCAAGTAACCCAATGGTTGTCCTGCTGAGTTTCCAATGCCCCGCGTGGCATAACGTGGACAAGAAACACCGCCTTTGTCATGCTGAACGCAGTGAAGCATCTACGCAGTGAAGC
>CAZLMM010000111.1:6678-18957 GCA_964560495.1 uncultured Caldilineaceae bacterium | reverse complement strand
GCTTCACTGCGTAGATGCTTCACTGCGTTCAGCATGACAAGTGCGGTGTTTCTTGTCCACGTTATGCCACGCGGGGCATTGGAAACTCAGCATGACAGCCATTGGGTTACTTGCGCCCTCGTGTGCTAGGCAGTTGGGCGCATTCTCTGCTAAAATGGATGAAGGTTGACGGAAACAATGTTGGGCTGCCTGTCGTTGAATGGCCTGACATCCTGTTCGCCAGGGTCATCGAGTGAACGCCCCTACTCGCTCGACATCGCATTTCGTAACTCGTAGTCAGAGGAGAACGCACATGAAAAAATGGATTACCGTTCTATCGCTCGTCTTGTTCATTGCTGCGATTTCCACCGCGGTCTATGCGCAGGACGCTGATAAGTCGTCCGGCAGAAGCGGTGCAGTGAAATTAGGCGACGTAAAACACTCCGCATTTCTCACCCTCGATCTCCAGGCGGGATTTCCTCTCGATCCCTTTTTCGTCAGCATCAATGGGGGCGGTGAAGTGGACGCAAGCACGCTTGATGAAAACTGCTTCGGCTACATCAACGACAAACCGGTTGTGACGCTCAATTGGGAAGGGCAGGTGGACACAGCCTATATCTTCTTTTACAGCGACCATGACCCCACCCTCGTCATCCAAATGCCTGACGGCTCCTTTATGTGCAATGACGATGCCCATGAACATCTGCTCGATCCAATTGTCCAGTTGGATAATCCGCCGTCGGGCGAATATCGTCTCTGGGTAGGCAGCTTCGATGAAGGCAATCTCATTCCGGGCATCCTGGTGGTCACCACAAAGTCCGAATTCTCAGTCGGAAACTTTGACCCGGGCAGCTTTGTCAAACGGGAGAAGCTGGCGCGCACCCCGGCTACAATCGAGCGGCAGCTTCCCGAAGCGCGCCTATTGCGCGCTATCCTGGCCGATGGTCTGGAAGCAGAAAAGACTGACGCCCCCGTGTTGGATGCGACAACCCAGACGATCACCAGGTCTGTGGTGGTAACGGGCGCCACTCCGGCCTTCATGTTGCCCGTGGCCGAGGCGTCGCCAGCCCAACTGTGCAGTGGATTGGTGAACTACGAAGCTGATGCAGTCTTCAACCTGACGCGCAACGTTGCAAAACTCAACGTCTTCTTCGAAGGGGAGAGTGACAGCACATTGGCTGTGATTGCTCCCGATGGCGCTGCTCATTGTATCGACAACAGCAGCGACGGGGCGAATCTGCACCCATTCATCACCATCGACAGGCCGCAACTGGGCGCCTATGGCGTCGTCGTGGGGCGTTTCGATCCTTCCATCCCAATCACCGGCGTATTGACGATTGACATTTCTGGCAAACTGCAACCGGCAGTGCTTGCGCCCGAAACCACAAACCCGTAGCAGCAACCCTGCTTCAAGACACTCTGCAATGACTATCGAATTGAGGAGCAGACACATGAAACGAGCGTTCATTCTTGCCACGGTGGTTGTGCTTTGTCTGGCGACGTTGCTCACGGCCGCGCCAGCGACGGCCCAGAGTGGCAACACCTGGCAGGTCGATTTCTTTCCGAATCTCGATTGGGCAGGCTCTCCTGTCTATACTATTTGGGCAAGCCTGATTGCCTTCAACTGGGGAACCAACTCGCCCGCGCCAGGAATGCCAGCCGATAACTGGACGGCGCGTATGACCACCAACGCCTTCTTCTACGCCGGCCTCTATCGCTTCACAGTGCAAGCCGATGATGAGGTTGTCTTGACCGTTGGCGGCGTCACCTATCTGAACACACTGAATCAAGGTCAAAGCGGCAGGACATTCACTCTGGACATCCCGCTGGTGCAGGGCAATCAATTCATCCAGCTGGACTACCGCGAATACACCGGAACCGCCTATGTTTACCTGAACTGGCAACTGATCAGCAGCTCTTCCCCCCAACCAATGCCGCCTATGGCTACGCCGCCGCCGACAAGCTCGAATCCGCCGCCGGGCACCGTGCCAGTGGCCTCCCCATCCAGCGTCGTCACCCAGTATGGCGATTACACGCCCTGCATCCAGCAGGGCATCCACCAGAGCAATTGTTTCCAATCCAACGGCGCGTGGAATGCACCGAACATGGGGTCCATCGAAATGGAGCCCCAAATCGTCGTGTGGGGCAACTGTGTGAGCGATCAGGTCGTCACGATGCAGCTCTATGTCAACACCGCCCCACAGCCGGCCAAATGCTCCAAGACTGAGGCAGGCTGGTATCCCATCTAGTACACGAGGGCGCAAGTAACCCAATGGTTGCCATGCTGAGCCGCAAGCGAAGCATCTCGCTCTGCCCCACCCAGATGCTTCACTGCGTTCAGCATGACAATACCACCGGCTCATTTAGGCCCACGTGTACTAGCCTGGAAATTTAGGGATGAGTGAGCAGGTTGTGTGTACGACATGACATCGGAATCGAGTTTGACGCCGCACGCCCTGCGATGCATCGCAGGGCGTGCGGCGCAGAGCATTTTACACCACAACGATGTGGAGACCTATGACATATCTACGAAAGTTCCTGCCCCTTTTCACCGCTTTGGCGCTTGCCATTGCATCGCCCATCGCCGTCTTCGCCCAATCCTCAGACGCATCTGGCGCCGCCGACTTGGGGCGCTATGGCATTTCGTGCAGCGGGGATGAATGCACAATCAAGGTCAACCTGCCTGATCAGGGACTTGACGAGTATCGTCCCCTGCTCCACAGCGCATCCTTTGCCTTGAATGTTTTGCAGCAGAACATCCGCCTGCTGCCCGATGGCGCGGGCTTCAGCGTAACAGATGCGTTGAATCTCACCTTCCCGTTGGGGGGGTATTCCCTGTTCAACGCTGACCTGACCGTGGAACTGAACGACGACGGTGTACTCCAGCGCATGGTTGGCTCCGCCGTTGCTCCCGCGCTTGGAATCGTTGGCGTCAGTCCCAGGCATGCGCCCGTTGTCAACTTTGGCTATGATCAAGGGAGCAGCCTGCCCGTCACGGACGCGCCAACGCAGCCAGATCACAATTACCTCTATTTGCAGATCGGCAGTCCCCCTGCTGATGACTCGCTCCTGCAAAAAGGCCCCGCCAACACATTTGCCACCGTCGTCGCCGACATGGATGGATCATCTCTTTACCTTGATGGCGCGGCGACAGTGCGCGCTGGTTCCCTGGCCCTCATGCAGGCGCTCCTGCCATTAAATTCAGGGGTGGAATCCCTTATGGACTGGGCGCTTGCACCACAGCAAACAGGCGTGCGCGTCTCGGTCGTGTGGACGGGCGACCCGGCGGACTCGCAAATGAGGGTGCAGGCTGTCTATGGCATCGACGGAGGGTTGCTGACGCGTTGGCTGCCATTTGACTTTGCCCCCATCGCCCTCGATTCGATTGCACTGATCGACGGCAGCGGGCTGCATCTCACCGCCTCGACCCAGTCCAGCATCGCGCCCACCGTGCTGGGCGAAGGCGCCTTGCAGGCTTCCCTTTTCATTCCCTTCAACGGTGGCCATGACCCCAGCTTCCTCATCGCAGCCGCCGCTGATGCGCCGCTGCTCGGCCTGCATCTGGCGGGCGACGTAGAACTTGGGGATGACTTCGTCCGCGCCGCTGAAGCCATTGCGGCAGTCAACCGCTTCGCCCGCGATGAGTTGCTGGCGCCATCCTATGAATTGGCCGTAGCGACAGCCGCGCGCACAGGTGAAGCAGCATTGGATTCCTATACAGCGACCGCCGATGCAGTGAGTCGAGCAGCGGCGGCCATCGGAGATGGTTCAAGCCGGGGCTTCTATTGGGTTGCCAACGCCTCTGGCGATGCTGCGACGCTGGTCGTCGATGCGTCGGGGCGGATCATCGCCTCGATTGTCGATGGCTCGGGTAAGGTTCTCTCTCGGGTGATCGAGGCTTCCGGCGCAGCGGCCTCCACCGTGGTCGATGCCTCGGGTCAGGCGCTCGCCGCGACCGTGGATGCGACGACTTCTGCGGCCGGGTGGGCTGCCGACGCTTCCGGCGCAGCGGCCTCCACCGTGGTCGATGCCTCGGGTCAGGCGCTCGCCGCGACCGTGGATGCGACGACCAACGTTTACTCTGTAACCGTAACAGCGCCAGGACGCATGACTGCCTCCATCGCAGAGAGCAACCTCATGCGCTGCCACGTGATTGCGACGGTCCAGTCGTGGTGCGCCGGCCTCGGTTGGTGCGCGCCGGCGTCGGCGAAATGCGATCAACAAGAAGTGGCCGAACTGGAAAAAGAGGACTGACACAGTCCAGCCTATGGCAACCAACGGAAACCGCACCTACGTTATCGGTCACATCAATCCTGATACGGACTCCATTGCCGCGGCCATGGGCTACGCCTGGCTGCTCCAACAAGAGGAGCGCGACGTTCAGGTGATCGCCGCGCGCGCCGGCCACCTCAATCCCCAAACCACCTGGGTGCTCCAACGGCTCGGGCTGGAGGCGCCTCTACTCCTCCCAGACGCCTCACCACGCTTCGAGAGCATCATCCATCGCTTCAACACCACGACGCCGACACGCCCCCTGCGCGAAGCCTGGGTCATCGCCAACCGCACTGGCGGCATTGCGCCCGTGATCAACCCGGACGGCACGCCCTACGGGTTGATCACCAGCCTCAGCCTCTTCAAATTCCTCAGCGAAGCCGTTGGCCCACACCCGCGGCGCGAGGAGACGCGCCTGGCCGAGCTCTTCGACCGGCCGTGCAGCGACGCCTGCGACACGACTGCGCCCCGCTTCAACGCCACCAGCCGCATCAAAGACGTGTTGCCGCGCATCCTGCGCGAGGAGCGCGACGAATTCTGGATCGTCAATGACCAGGGTGGTTACGTGGGCGTCTGCCGCCGCCGCGATGCGCTCCATCCGCCGCGGCTGCGTCTGATCCTGGTCGATCACAACGAGCCGGGGCAGGCTCTGGGTGCGCTCAATGAGGGCGACCTGCTGGAAGTGCTTGACCATCACCGTCTGGGCAATCCCCCTACCCATTCGCCCATCAAGTTCAAGGTGGACATTGTTGGCAGCACCAGCACTCTGGTCTCTGAACGCATCGACGAGGCTGGGCTGAGCGCGCCGCCGGCTCTGGCTGGTCTACTTTTGGCCGGACTGATCTCGGATACACTGTTGCTTACCTCGCCCACCACCACAGAGCGCGACCATCGCGCTGCTGATCGCCTGGCTCGTTGGGCCTTCATGGGAGGTTCAGTTCTGGCGGGAGAGACGCTGGAGTCCTATGGACGCCAGATTCTCGACGCCGGCAGCGACTTGACTACACGCAAGCCAGAGGAGATCGTGGGCGCCGACTTCAAGCTATACGAAGGCGGCGGGGTGCAATTCGGCATCGGCCAGGCCGAAGTCACCGGATTCGCTCAGTTCGAGAATCAGCTCGACGCCATCCGCCAGGCTCTCGTCGGCCTACGCGACAGCAAAGGGCTGCACTTCGCCATGCTCATGGTCACAGACGTGGTGCAAGGGTCAAGCCGGCTGCTGCTCACCGACGACATCCCCATGCTGGATGTGCTGCCCTATCCCCGGCGGGGCGACGGTACGCGCAGCGCCGAAGGCGTCGTCTCGCGTAAAAAACAGCTCTTGCCGTTGGTGCTTAGTGCATTGGAGCGGTAGGGATCACCCAGCGAAGAGATTGCTGTTTGTCCCAAGTATCGTGTCAATAGTAGGGGCTTGAACAGGCGGCGTTGAAACTCCGCCGTTACAAAACGATGACTTCGCCGCCATTCAAGCCCCTACAACAACCTATCTTTGAATGCACCCTATTCCACAAAGACGAAGACCAAATCGTTGACGTTGGTGCGCGTCGGCCCGGTGCATAAAAGCGCGCCGGTCGCTTCCAGGTAGGGATAGGCATTGTGTTCCCGCAGATGTATCTGGGCGCTCAGCCCCAACGCCGCCCCCTTTGCCAGCGTCGAGCCGTCCACCACCCCGCCCGCTGCATCCGTCGGTCCATCGCTGCCGTCGGTTGCCAGTGAGACGATCGTGATGCCCCTGCTGCCAGCCAGAGAGATGGCTGCGGCCAGGGCCAACTCCTGGTTGCGCCCTCCTTTGCCGGGCGCAACGCCCAGGGTCACGGTGGTCTCGCCGCCCAAGATGAGGCAAGCCGGCGGCGCGACAGGTCTCCTATGGGCCTGCACCTCGCGGCCAACAGCAACAGCCACTTTTGCCACTTCTCTTGCCTCGCCTTCGATGAATGTGCTCAAGATCAACGCATTGTATCCCTGGCGCAGGGCCTCTGCCCTGGCCGCGCTGGCGGCGATGGCGTTGTCGCCAACAATGACCGTCTGGCCGTGTTCGAAGGTCGGATCATCGGCTTTGGGCGTATCGGGCAGCAGGTCATTGCGCCCAGCGCCAAAGCGCGCCAGGATAACGGGCGGCAGCTTTTCAGCCAGATCATAGCGGTCGAGGATAGCCCACACATCCGCCCATGTGCTGCTGTCAGGCGTCGTCGGCCCAGAAGCAATCACATCCGGAGGACTGCCCACTACATCAGACAAGACCAACGTGATCGAGCGCGCCGGCGCGATAGCCCGCGCCAGTTGGCCTCCTTTGACCAACGACAGATGTTTGCGCAGCGTGTTGATCTCGCCGATGGTCGCGCCGCAGGACAGCAACAGCTCGGTCATCATCTGCAGGTCGGCCAATGAGACGCCGTCAGGCAGCGCCTCTAGCAGCGCCGAGCCGCCGCCCGACAGCAGGCAAAGGACGAGATCGGCGCCGTCAGCCTCTTCGGCCAGGGCAAGAACCTGGCGACCAGCGTCCAGGCCAGCCGCATCCGGCATCGGATGACCGGCCTGGACCATGCGCACACGCTTGGTTGGCGCGTCGTGGCCATATTTGACCACGACGCAGCCATCTGTGATGTATCCCCCCAACACGACCTCCACCGCCTGGGTCATGGGCGCGCCGGCCTTCCCCGCCCCCACCACGAAGATGCGCTTGACCCCGGCCAGGTCATAGCTGCGGTTGGCGACGACGAGCGTTCGACCATCGAGACGCACAACTGCCTGCACCGCCGCGGCAGGATCGACCGCAGCGAGGGCGGCCTGCAAGATGCTCTGTTTACGTGGGTCGAGCCTGGGGTGATCCAGTTTCATTCGCCCTGTCCGAAAGGCGCCTGACCGGGTTGACGTTCGCGATAGCCGAGAACCATCAGCCCTGGGCGACCGCAACTTTGTCCCGCCACTTGCTTGTTCTCTGGGTTGCGATAGCCGACGCGCACCAGGCGGCGCGGGTTTTTGGTCGTGTTGATGTAGGAGCCGTGGATGGTGTAGATGCTGAAGACGACGACATCGCCCCGTTTGGCCGGCACGGGCACAGTGTCTTCCAGTTTCCACTCGGAAAAGGGCAGGTGGGGTGTGCAGGGACCTGCTTCGGTCTGGGTGACGTGTTTGAGCGCGCCCAACTTGTGCGAGCCGGCAGCGAAACGGATCTCGCCGTTCTCGTGAAAAGTGTCATCCAGATGCACGAGGACATCCACATAGCGCCCGTCGCTGTGTTCGTAGAAGGGGTTATCCTGGTGCATGGGGAAGGGGTGGCCGGTCTGAGGGGGCTTGATGTGCATGGTGGAATGATGCAGCTCCACGTTGGCGCCCAATAGATCGCCCATGGCCGCGACGAGGCGCGGGTGCGTCACGGCTCGACACCACGCGCCCGAGTAGAAGTGCAGGTCGTGCATGGCCGTCAGTTTGGATTTCTTCTCGGTCTCCGGGTCCATATAGGCGTTGCGCCAAGGGCCAGTCCAACCGGGGCTGGTGAAGGCCCAGTCGGCGACCAGACGATCCATCTCGTCTGAAAGTTCGTCGATCTCCGCTTTGGAGAAAACCTGGGGAATGTGCAGATAGCCGTTCTCGTTGTAGAAGTCGATTTGTTCACGCGCCAGCATCGTTTGGTGCTCCAATCATTGTTGCTAAAAGTGGAAATGGGAAGCAAAGCAGATGATGGTTTCCTCTGCTGCCGCAAATTCTAGCACAGGCGGCAAGGCGCTGCAATCAACGCAGCGATTCTATCTTGGAACGCTGACAGAAATCGGCTACGATGTAATCTGATGTATCCAAACGTTTCCACATTCACCATCAGTGCACGAGGAGATCGCCATGACCGCTAACCGGCTCACGATCGAGGCCGCTTCCGGCAAACACACCATCAGCCGCCACATCTACGGCCATTTCGCCGAGCATCTGGGCCATTGCATCTACGGCGGCATCTGGGTGGGCGAGGATTCGCCCATCCCCAACACGCGCGGCATCCGCAATGATGTGGTGAACGCGCTGGCTGCCATCCGCATCCCCAACCTGCGCTGGCCGGGCGGCTGTTTTGCCGACGAGTATCACTGGATGGACGGCATTGGCCCCAGGGAGCAGCGCCCCACCATGGTCAACACCCATTGGGGCGGCGTCACCGAGAACAATCACTTTGGCACGCACGAGTTCATGGAGCTGTGCGCCCAGTTGGGGTGCGAGCCATACATCTGCGGCAACGTGGGCAGCGGCGCTGTCCACGAAATGCAGCAGTGGGTGGAGTATCTCACCTTTGGCGGGATCAGCCCCATGGCCGACCTGCGCCGGCGCAACGGGCGCGATGAACCGTGGCGAGTGCGCTTCTGGGGCGTGGGGAATGAGAATTGGGGTTGCGGCGGCAATATGCGCCCGGAATACTACGCCGACGTCTATCGCCGCTACCAAACCTATGTACGCAACTTCGACGGTAACGAGATCTACAAGATTGCCTGCGGCGCGTCCGACGCCAATTATCATTGGACCGAGGTGCTCATGCAGCAGGCCTTCGGGCGGCGCAACCGCGGCCTCATGCACGGGCTGAGCCTGCACTACTACACCCTGGGCAGCGCGTGGGACAAGAAGCTGCCAGCCACCGGCTTTGGCGAAGATGGGTGGTTCGCAATCCTGCGCGCCGCGCTCTTCATGGAGGAGCTGGTGACCAACCACAGCGCCATCATGGATCGCTACGATCCGGAGAGGCAGATCGGCCTCATTGTGGACGAATGGGGAACCTGGTATCGCCCGGAGCCAGGCGCGAACCCCGGCTTCCTGGCGCAGCAGAACAGCCTGCGCGACGCGCTCGTGGCTGGCGTGACGCTCAACATCTTCAATCAGCACTGTGAACGGGTGCGCATGGCCAACATCGCCCAGACGATCAATGTTTTGCAGGCCATGGCCCTGACCGACGGCGAGAAGATGGCGCTCACACCCAGCTACCACGTCTTCGACCTCTATCAGGTGCATCAGGACGCAACGCTACTGCCCAGCAACCTGACCTACAACAGCTACACCTTTGGCGATGAGACGCTGCCCGGCCTCCACGCTTCGGTCTCGCGCAATGCAGAAGGACGCATCCACGCCACCGTCTGCAACCTCCATCCTCGGGACGAGGCGGAGCTGGAGATCGACGTGCGGGGCGCGGCGCCCAAAAGTGTGAGCGGTCGCGTGCTCACCGCCGACGCCCTGGACGCGCACAACACCTTCGACCAGCCCGCCGCGGTGACGCCCCGGCCGCTGACCGACGCGACGGTCACAAACGGGACAGCGCGGGTGACGCTGCCAGCCAGGTCAGTCGTGCTCATCGCGTTGCAATAGGGGCTTTGACCAAGTCGCCGCACCACAGTAAAATGCGAAGCGCGCCCGAATAATGTCAACCTCAGCAATAGCCTCAAAGGAGACAGGCGATGACTACTCGTGAATCGTTGATCTGGGATACGAAATCATTCCTGTGGTTTTGACGTTACAGAATGAGCAACCTCGACTCTGCCGCGATCCAAACCTTCCTGACCACCACGCCCGCCGGCCATGTGTTGCTCAAAGGGGACACCACAGACGGACGGTTCGGGCGCATCACGAAAGAAGATATATGCGCGCTGCCAACCTGACACAACTCTTGTCTTATTTCGCCCTGGAGCGCACCGGGTTACACGGGCAAAACCTGCGCCTGTGGTTCATTGATCGCCCCACCTCGCCGCGCCGCCGCCTGCGCCAATCGTTGCTGGAAGCGCGCCGCCATCAACGCGCCGAGAAGATGCTGCTGGTCGGTCATCGCGGCTGCGGCAAGAGCACCGAGTTGAATCAACTGGTCAGCGAGCTGGGCGATGAATATCTGGCGCTCAACTTCGACCTGCTGCTCAACGCCGGACGCACCACCATCGGCTATGAAGATCTGATGTTGGCGCTGGCGACGCAGGTCATTCGCTTTTGCATTGACAACAAGCTCTTTGGCCGACCGCTCAGCGACCCACTCAACGAGGTGATGAGCAATGTCAAAGATTGGTGGTTGCGCCTCATCGCCGGCCTGGAAATCCGCACCGCCGGCGGCGTGAGCACCTACGCCGAGCTGACCACCCTGCTGGGCGAGCTGCAACTGGGCGTCAGCCAATCGTCGCTGACGCGCGAACAGATTCGCGACCGCGTCAACCAGCAGATGCCCGAGCTGATCCGCCGCGTCAACCTGGTGGTCGGCGAGGCGCAGAGAACGCTGGGCGAGCGTCGTCTGCTGATCATCATCGAAGGGTTGGACAAGATCGACCTGGAATCGGCGCGCAACATCTTTCGCGACCACGCGCCGACCATCACCTCCATCGACGCGTCCACCATCTTCACCTTTCCGCTGGCGCTGCGCCACGCCGATGACTATCAACAGGTGCGCAACACCTTCGAGCAGAAGGTGCGCGTGCTGCACAACTTTGCCCCGCGCCATCCAGATGGCGCGCCAAACCGCGACGAGATCGACCTCCTGAAATCGCTGGTGCTCAAACGCGCCGAGGAACGGTTGATCGAGGCGGATGCACTCGATTTCCTGGTGGAGATATGCGGTGGCATCCCCTCGCACTTGATCCAGCTGGTGCAGAACGCAGTCTTGTTTGCCCGCCAGCGCAACGAGCGCACCGAGAACATCACCCTGGTGGATGCCAAAGCCGCAGCCAAAGAGATGCGCGATGAGATGATCATCGGATTGAGCAACCAGGAGTGGGATCTGCTGTGGGCGCGCCGCCAGGATCATGCGCCTGTCAACGAACCGGCCATGCAGAAGCTCTTTTATAAGAGCGCGCTGGTTGAATACACCAATGACGAGCCCTGGTGCGATGTACACCCACTGCTGTGGAGTATCCTGATGGATCGCTATGGCCGCTGACGCCATGCGCTTTGCTGAGCAGACAACCACCGCACCGACAGCGGACGCCGGACAGGTGCGCTCATCCAGCCTGGAACGGCTATTGTTGCTGCTGCAAGCAGCCGATGGCGCCTGGGCCTTTGCCACCTTCGAGGATGGCGCGGTGCGGCGCAGCGCCAGCGAAGAATTGCGCCGCCGGCTGGCGCCGCAACCGCTGGTGGAAATCGCACTCGACCACGCCGGCGTCAATTTGCTGGCGCTGGTCGACGCCTGCGCCGACCAACCCAACGCAGTGATCCTCTTTGTCGCGCCGCCGCTCGACCTGAGCGAGCTGAGTCTGGCGTTGGAGATTCAGCGCGATGCTTTGAGCCGCAGGCCGCAGCGTCTGCTCTTCTGGCTCACCCGCACGGAATATGGCGAGCTCTTGGAAGCCGCACCCAATTTCACCTCTCGCCTCAGCGGCGTCTTCCATTTTCCTGGCTTTCTGGTTGCGCCCACGCCCGAGGCTGCCCGCAGCGCGCCCACGCCCAGCCGCGATTGGGGTGAGTTACGCGGCAAAGACGACCGGCGACGACCCTATCTCAACGTGAGCGACGAACGCAACCGCGCGCAGAGCGTCGCCTATCTACAAAGACGTATGGAAGAGCTGCGCGGCATGGCGCACCCGGACTGGAGCGCCATCGGCGACGCTTGTTATGATCTGGCCGGATTGTACGAAACGGACACCCCGCTGCGCTGGCAAGAGGCCGAGCAGGCATATGTGGAAGCGGCCGTCGCCTATCGGCGGGGGGGGCAGGCAATGGCCGCGGCCGAAGCCGATTATCAGGCAGGCGAGGCTGCCCGGCGCAGCTATCGCAACGCGGCGGCGCACGAGCACCTGCGCCGCGCCTTGCAGACCTACGAGTTGCTCGACGATTCGCCGCAACGGACGCCGCTCGCCTCGGCCGGTAAGGCCGAAGCGATGGATTCACAGGCGCGCCTGTATACAC
Source organism: uncultured Caldilineaceae bacterium (assembly GCA_964560495.1). GTDB lineage: Bacteria > Chloroflexota > Anaerolineae > Caldilineales > Caldilineaceae > UBA5069. The sequence continues at coordinate 6,858 of CAZLMM010000111.1, read as the reverse complement.
GCATCGGCCAGTACGACGAGGCCGAGCGCCTCTACCGAGAGAGTCTGCGGGTCAAAGAAGCGGTGGGCGACACCCGTGAGGTGGCCGTCACCCAGTCGAGCCTGGCCGATTTGCTCAGCACCCGTGGCCAGTACGACGAGGCCGAGCGCCTCTACCGAGAGAGTCTGCGGGTCAAAGAAG
>CAZLMM010000111.1:0-6578 GCA_964560495.1 uncultured Caldilineaceae bacterium | reverse complement strand
GGCCGATTTGCTCAGCACCCGTGGCCAGTACGACGAGGCCGAGCGCCTCTACCGATTGGGGCTGGCGACCACTCTCCGCATCAGAGATTTGCAGGGAATTGCGGTATTTCAGATGAAGTTGGGCAACCTGGCTCTGCGCCGCGGTCGTCTGCAGGAGGCGCTGCCGTTGCTGGAAGCCAGCCACGCAGGCTTCAGCGCCGTCGGCCTGCCCAATTGGCTGCCAGAGGTCGAGGCGCTGCTCGCCCGAGCGCGCGGCGAAGTCCTAACGCTGGATGACCTGCTCGGCCTGGTGTGGGCGGCCCGGCATGGCGACCATGCCGCGGGTCAACAGGCGTGGGAGATTTGCAGCGGCATGTTGGGCAATCCCGACTGGGCGGCGATTGGCGGCGCGTTGCAACAAGTGCTGTCCGGTGAACCGCTGCCTCAGGCGCTGGCCGCTCTGCCAGCGGAGACGCAGGCGGCGATCTCGGCGGCGTTGTTAGCGGAATGAACAAGGCGATCACTTGCTCCCATTCAGACAGCAGCGTCAGGTTGATCTGGAAGACAACTGGCCAGGTGTCGCTGACCGCAGCGAGAAGGCGCGTGCAGGACATCATGCAACGGCGAACCCTGTGATGGCGCGGCGCTCCGGTCGGTAAAAGGCCAACACGATCTCTTCTTTTGGGATGCCTCCAGCCGTGGTATGATACCACTCCACACCGAAAAACAAGAGGGAATATGCCATAATACAAAGATCATGCTCAATCCAACAGCCCATGCGCCGGCAGCGCACTCCACCTTCATCCGCCAGGCGCTAGACGATGTCCTGCGCGACTCGCTGCTGGTTGCCCTGCCCAGCTCCGTGGCGGTCGTTTGGGCGTGGAGCGCCTATGTGGTGCTCTTCCTGCCCGCCCTCACCCAAACGGCCTACAGCGCCATGGGGCTGATCGTCGTCGTCTCGGCGGTCAGCTATTGGCTGCACAGCCGCTCCCTGCCCAGCGCGATCAACCTCTACCTGGCCGGGCTGGTGCTCATCGCCAGCCTCATCATGCAGGCCGTGGGCGTGGAGTCCGCCGCGTTGCTCTTTGCGCCGGTGGTCGTCGTCGCGGCCATGCTCAGCGGCACGCTCATCACCGCCAGCCTCACCCTGCTGTGCAGTCTCATCATCCTATTCGGCGCTCTATCCGGCGGGCTGCCCATCTTGGCCGCGGTCGCGCCGATTCTGCTCATCTGGCTGACCGCGTTGGCGGTGTGGCTCAGCAGCCGGCGGCTCTTCACCGTGCTCGGCTGGGCGCTCAACGCCACCCAACAGGCGCAGAAGAGCACAGAGGAGGCGCGCAATCATCGCGCCGAACTCAAACGCGTGCTGCAAACGCTGGACATCGCCTATGAACAACTGGAACGCGCCAATCGGGCGTTGATCTTTGCCCAGGAAGCGGCGGAGCAAGCCTATCGTTTCAAGTCCGAATTTGTGGCCAATGTGAGCCACGAGCTGCGCACGCCCCTCAACCTGATCGTCGGCTTTAGCGAGATGATGGCCACTGCGCCGGAGAGTTACGGCGGCGTGACGCTCCCCCGCGAATATCGCGGCGACATGATGGCGACCTATCGCAGCGCCCGTCACCTCCTCGACCTGATCAACGACGTGCTCGACCTTTCCCAGATCGAGGCCGGCCAACTGCCGTTGACGCGGGAGCCAATGGACCTGTTGGAAATCGTGCACGAGGCCGTGGGCATTGTGCAAGGGCTGGCTGATGCCCGCGGGCTGAAGTTGGAAACAGTGACCGAGGTTGAATCCCTGACGCTGGAGCTGGACCGCACGCGCATCCGCCAGGTGCTGCTCAACTTGCTGACCAACGCCATGCGCTATACCGAGCGCGGCGGCGTGCAGGTTCTCATTACCATGCAGGCCGCAACCGTCGCCATCTGCGTGGAGGACAGCGGTCGTGGCATCGATCCGGCCAATCTCAAGCGCGCATTCGAAGCGTTCAGCCGCCTGGACGAAGAACAGATCCGCGATGGCAGCGGCCTGGGGTTGGCCATCAGCAAGAAATTCGTCGAGCTGCATGGGGGGCGCATCTGGATCGAGAGCGAGCTGGGCAAGGGCACAAGAGTGAGTTTCACGTTACCCTTGCCTGAGACCGAGGTTGAGGCCCAGCCATCGCTGCGCATGAGCCGCTCGTTGAAGCGCCCCCATGAGCGCCCGGTGATTCTACTGCTCCACGATGACGCGCGCACACTGACGCTGCTGCGCCGCCACATCGCCGGCTGTGATTTTGCACTGCGCTCCGGGGCAACGCCCGATGAGGCGACGACTGACCTGCCCCACGCCATTCTCACCGACCCAGAATGGGCCGACAACCACGCCGACGCGCTACGCGCGCTGCAACACGCCGCTGGTCACCCGCTCGTCATCCGCTGCCCGCTACCCAGTATGCGCCGCCTGGGCGCGCTGATGGGCGTGGACGATTTCTTGCCCAAGCCGGTGACGCGCGATGAGCTGGGCGCGGCGCTCAAACGCCTTGACTGTGAAGTCAAAACCGCGCTCGTTGTCGATGACGACCCCCACATCGTGCGGTTGATCGGTCGTATGCTCAAGACCATCGACCCCGGGTTGCACATCTTCGAGGCTTTTGGCGGCGGCGAAGGGCTGGAAATTGCGCGCTCACAGATGCCAGATGTCGTTTTTCTGGATCTGGGCATGCCGCAAATGAGCGGCTATGCCTTGATCGATGCGCTGACGCAGGATGAAACTGCCCACGTCCGCCGGATCATCGTCGTGTCGGTGCGCAGCATGGCGGAAGAGGCTGCGCCGCTGACAGGAGAGCTGCGAATTCAACGCGCCGATGGCTTCACCCTCACTGAGCTGCTGCAGCTCCTCGACGCCATCTTGCGCACGCTCACACAGCCGGGTGCAGTGTCCCCAGCCAGCGCCGCCGCGCGGATACAAGCGTCTCTTGACTGACGGCTTTGCAACCGATGTCATCCCGTAACCTGTCCTGGGGTTTTGTGCTATACTCCGTTCATGGATGAGCCAGTTATCGAAGTCTTCGAGTATCTGACGGAAGCTGGTCGTAACCCATTTCGGGAATGGCTGGAGGCATTGAGTGATCGTGACGCCCGCGCCCGTGTGCGGGTTCGTATCAACCGTCTTCGTCTTGGCAACTTTGGCGATTGTAAATCGGTTGGCGGCGGCGTCAGCGAGCTGCGTATCTCGTATGGCCCTGGCTATCGGGTCTATTTTGGGAAGGTGGGAAACACGGTGGTCATTTTGTTATGCGGCGGCGATAAGCGTACGCAGGTGCAAGACATCGAAAGAGCGCGGAATCATTGGAAGAGTTACCAAGAGAGGGCAAGATGAGTGCTTTGACAGCTCGTTATGAAGATGGCCTGCACCAGGCGCTGCTCGATCCGGCAGAAGCAGCCGCCTATCTCGATGCTGCCCTGGTCGAAGACGATATGGACGGTTTTCTGCTGGCGCTGCGCGATGTTGCCCAGGCGCGAGAAATGTCTCAGGCTGCTCATTCGGCACAATTCAGCCTTGAGAACCTCTACCTGATGCTCGAAGCCAACGGCAGCTCCCAACTGTCAACTCTCGATGCGCTGCTCCGCAGCCTAGGCATGCGGCTGGCAGTGGAGGTCAGCACCCCTTCTATCCTTACACAGCCGGGTGCAGTGTCCCCAGCCAGCGCCGCAGCGCGGATACAAGCGTCTCTTGACTGACAGGCTTGGTGATGTAGTCGTCGGCCCCCATGGCCAGCGCCAGGTCTGGCTCATTCAGGACCGAACAGACGATAATGGGCGTCGTTGCGGTCTGTTCGGCGCTGCGCAACTGTTGAAGGATTTCCCATCCATCTTGATGGGGCAGCATGAGATCGAGCAGAATCAAGGCGGGCCGCAACTCATGGATCCGCTCCACGGCCTGTCGCCCGCTTGTCGCGCTCGAAACGCCCACATTGTGGCCGGCCAGGAAACGCTGAAAGAGCATGGTGAGATCGGCGTTGTCGTCGATGACCAGCACCGTTCGATTTCTCACCATCGGTAGATTCACCTGACACACCCACTCATGAGCTGCTTCGCGAATCTCCACGGAACCGCCAATCGCCTCGATCAATTTGACGGCGACTGCCAACCCGACGCCTTCCCGGTGAAGAGGGTGAAGCGTCAGTGTATTCGGCGAGTTTGCCGAACACGCTCGCACCTGCACGCAAAACTCCGCGCCGCTGTTGGCAAAGCAGACACGCAAGTCGCCGCCAGTGGGCAGCACATCGAGCGCAAAACTGAAAAGACTGACCAACGCCTGACGCAACATGGCGCGATCCGCCAGACAGTTGGGCGCAACATCGGTCTCGTCGATGATGAAATGAACGCCAGTGCGCGTCAGGCGCGGGGCGAGCAACCCCAAGACGCTGCGCACCACTGCGCTGGCATCGACCGGCTCGATGCTCAACGCCTCCTTCAGCCGATCTACTTCTTCCTGCGCAGCGACCATGCGCTCGCCAGTCGGCGCGGCGGGCAGAGACGGTTCGCCGCGCGTATCGGGTGGGACGTGGAGCGCTTCGGCCACCAGACTGACCACCGCGTCTACGCCGCGAGTGTATTCGCGATAGGTCTGGCGGCGGCTCAGGGCCAGCTTGTCGGAGATCTCTGGCATAGATAGCCCATCGACGCAGCGATAGGTGAGGATGGCGTAGGCGCGCGTCTCTTCACTACCGCGGGCGCCCTCTGGACGCAACTGCTCGATGCAGTCAAGGAGCAGACGGCGCAAGCGTTGGGCGCGCGTCACGCCATCGAAGCTGGCGTTGCCATCCAGATATAAAGCAAGAGGATGATTCTGAAGGAATGCGTAATCGTACAAATGCGTCAGCGCGCTACGCACGTGTTCGACCAGCTCCTGAAAAGTGAGGCGAGGGACCACCGGTTCCTTGGATAGGGCTGCCAAATGTCAACTCCTGGCACATAGTTGGCACAAATGCAGATGATAACTCTACAAATATCTGCTACACTCTAAAATCAGAGTTCCCACGCAACTTGAGGTGTGCTAGATCTTGATTTTAGCACACGCTTGTTGGCAAACCAATCTACTCGCAATTTCACACAAAGGAGATCATGCGCATGAGCAAGCAAACCCTTTCACGCCGCGCGTTCCTGAAGATCGCGGGCGTCTCTTTCGGCGTTGCGGCGCTGGCCGCGTGCGCGCCGGCAGCAGCGCCGCAGCCCGGTGCGGAAACCAGCGCCGGAGGCGAAGCCGCGCCGGCCGGCGAAGTCACGGAGATCTCGTTCATGGGGTGGGGCAACCCGGGCGAAGATGAAGGCGTGCGCAACGCCATCGCCAAGTTCGAGGAAGAACAGCCCGATATCAAGGTCACATGGCTGCATACGCCCGATCAGTACGCACAAAAGTTCCTCGCCCTGGTGGCAGCCGGCACGCCGCCAGACACCGCCTTTATTGGCAGCGGCGACTTCCGCACGTATGTGCGCGACGATCTTCTGCTGGACATCACAGATTACATTCAGGCCGACCCGTTGATTGGCAGCGAGGGTTATTTCATCGAGCCGCAAGAGACAGATCGCTGCACACAGGATGGCCGCTGGTACGGCATCGGCTCGTGTTGGGTGGCGCCCCACATCTATTACAACGCCGATGTCTTCGAGGCCAATGGCGTGACGCCGCCAAGTATGGACCCGGACGAGGCGTGGACGTGGGATCAATTCCTGGAGGCAGCCCGCACACTGACGCTCGACGCCAACGGCAATCATCCAGGCGACGCGGCCTTTGATCGCGAAAACGTGGCCCAGTGGGGCGTGCATTGGCCCACGTGGTCGCTCCCAGTGCACTGTGCCGTGGCATCCAATGGCGGCGATTGGATCGATCCGGAGACGCAATTGATCACGCTCGACGCCCCCGAAGCGACGGAGGCGATTCAGGCGGTCGCCGACCTGATGTTGGTGCACAACGTCATGCCCCAATCCACTGTGATGGAAAGCCTGGGCATGAGCAACACCCAGATGCTGGAAAGCGGCAAGCTGGCCATGGCCATCGACGGCTCATGGGCGCTGGATTGGATGAAGCTGATCGACGCCAAATTGGGCACGGGCATTCTTCCCAAGATGAAAGAGCCGGCCACCAGTATGCAGGCGCATCTGCACAGCGCGTTGGCTGCCACCAAATCTCCCGACGCCTCGTGGGAGTGGGTGCGATTCCTTTCCACCCCGTACTATCAGCTCCAGTTCTGCCGCACGGGTTTGTGGTTGCCCAGCCAGACGGCTCTGACAACCGAGGAAGGTCTCAAAGAGTGGATATCGGCCGAAGTGCATCCGGCTGGCTATGAGAAGATGGTCACAGAGTATCTGCCGCGCTTCGGCCATGTGCTCTACATGCCGCCAGGCTATCCCAAGGCCGACTCGGTCATTACGCCGGCGCTGGAGGCCGTCTGGATCGGCGACATGACTGCTGCCGACGCCATGGCCGCGGCGGTGCCCGAGGCCAACGCCATCCTGGAAGCCGAGATGGCAAAGAGCTAGAAATGATCTGTCATGCTGTGCGCCAGCGAAGCATCCTGCTTGCAGAACTGGGATTCTTCGCTGCGCTCAGAATG
>CAZLMM010000110.1:0-19288 GCA_964560495.1 uncultured Caldilineaceae bacterium | reverse complement strand
ATCTTTGGCTACGGCGGCGTAGGCTGCACGCGCCAGGTCATTGGACATCGCCACCGGCGTGTGTTTCAGCCCCACGCGCTTGACGGTGCGGGCAAAGCTATACCAGCCTTTGCCGCCCAAGTCGCTCAGGCTCTCTGCCAGGTTTGCAATGCGCTTGCCAGCTTTGCTGACGCCCTTGGGCAGACCAACAAGCGTACCGACGATGTCTGCAGCGCGGAAGACATCCTGGAAGAGGGCTGCCTTGCTGCCTGTTTCCCACCATTCGGCGATGCCTTCGCCAAAGCGGAAGGCGTCGGCGAAACCGGCGATCAGTTCGGCGCCGGTGGCGACGGCTGTCGCGCCAAGAACGCTGAGCGTGCCAGGGTTATCCTGGACATAGCCTTCCAGGTCTTTGATGGTTTCCTTCGCCCAGGCGTCGGCGGCATAGGCCCAGGACGCCGGGTGCCCCTTGGAGAACTTGATGTCAGCCGCCGCGTTCATCGGCTCTTCTTTGTTCTCCATGTTCACCCACTCGGCCATGGCCATGGACTGCGCCTTGCTCCCGGTGGCGGTGATGGAGTAGTAGCCGCCGCGGCGCACCGTGGTGGCCTGGCCACTGTGCTGCACCTGGAAATCGCCGCCGCTGCTGTTGGCCTCCTCCGATGAATAGCCGGTGAGGTCAATGAAGCGCAGGGGATTGGCGTAGGCGTAGAGATAGCGGTGCAGGCTGGGAGGCGTGTTGGCTTCGCCCAGATAGGGGTCTTGAGAAAGGAAGCGCCCGATCTCGGCGTCGTAGTAGCGCGCCCCGAAGTAGTGCAGCCCGGTTTCGGCATCGAAGTAGTGGCCGGTGTACTGGCGTGGATTCTGTGATGAACCGATCTTGGCCAGGGTGCGTCCCCAGGCATCGTAGCGCAGGCTTTGGGCCAGTTGGCCGGCCTCATCGGTGAGGTTGGCGGTGCTGCCCAGCCCGTCCATCAGGTAGAACTGGCTGTCGCGGGTTGCGCCGTTGATTTCCGTCAGCGAGAGTAGGCGGTAGCCGTAGTCATATTTGCGCTGTGAGGCGTGACTCTGCCCCTGGCCGCCGTATTCCATGAGCACCGACTTGGCGTCATAGAGGTAGCGCGTCTCCGATCCTGGGGCGATCTTCTTGACGCGCATACGGGCAAAGTCATAATCAAAGGTGACGCGACCGTTGACCGTATCCGCAGCGATTATCTGGTCGCGGATGTCGAAGCGGTAGTCATCGCGCTGACCAGCCTGGACTTTGGCCGTCTGGTTCAGGTTGCGGTCGTACTCGTAGGTGACGGTCTGGTTGGCGTTTAGGTTGTCCACGATGCGCGTCAGCGCGTTGACATGGTCGAAGGTGACGCCTGGTTTGTCCACCAGGGCAGCATAGATGAAGTCGCGATCCACCAGGTTGCCGGTCAGCGGGTCGCGACCGACCTCGCTGAGACGGTTGCCATTTTCGGCGTAGGTATAGCTGAGCTGACTGCCGCCGCCGTAGTCCACCGTCGCCAGCCGGTTGAGATGGTCATAGGTGTAGGTGGTGGTCATGGGCTGACCGCCGTTGATCGCCAGTTGCGTCTCCACCTGCCGGGTGCGGTTGCCGTTGGCATCGTATTGATAGGCGAAGGTGGAAAAGGGCAGCGCGGCCAGGTTCGCCGTGTTCACTACATTGACCATGCGATCGGCGCGATCATAAGCATCAACGCTGCCCAGGTCTTGCAGGGTGTCGTTGGGATAGACAACGCCCTTGAGTAGGTTATCTTCCCACCAGCTATAGGTGGTGACGCCCGTCTCGCCCGTAACAGTGACCAGGCGGTTGCGTTCGTCATAGGTATAGGTCGTCTCCACGCCGTCGGCGTCCATGAGCTTTGTGCGATTGCCCACCAGGTCATAGTCATAGGCGATGGTCTTACCCACAGCCGCATCGTGATCTTTGCGGGTGCGAGTTTGCACGCGGTCCAGGGGATCATACGTAAAGGTTGTGGCTTCGCTCACCACGGCGCCTGATAACTGCTTGGTCTCTGTGACCGCGGTCATGTTTTCGTTGCCGTCATAGCTGTAGAGAATCGTCTGTGGCTGATAGTCCAACCCAGGCGCAGCGTGCGCCTGATAGGTTTTGCCCGTCAATCGACTCAGATAATCATAGCTCTGCACCACCTGCTGACCGCGCGGGTCTACAATGAGGGTCTTGTTGCCGGCTGCGTCATACTCATAGCGCCAGTGAAGGGCGCTGGCCACATTGCCCAGACCCGCCAAGAGCTGGGCGCCCGTGGGGTCGCTGCCGCGCTGCGCTCCCTCGGCCAGCCCACCGGCGACCGTATGCTGATACATGTCGGTCAGGCGGTTGAAACGGTCGTATTGATAGGTGACAAGATTGCCGCTGGCATCCTGTTGGGCGATGCGGTTGCGGGCGGCATCGTAGAAGAAGCGCGTCACGCCGGCTGGCGTCGTCGCATCGCCGCGGGGCAGCTCATCGACGGCCAGGAGCGCTCCCATTTCGTCGTAACGATACTCGGTGGCGTAGAGCGCGCCGTTCGGTTCAACCACCCGCACCAGGTTGTCGGCGGCGTCATATTGATAGGTGGTGATTTCACCCAGGGCATTTTCGGCGCTGACGCGGCGATAGCGAGCGTCATAGGTGTAGCGCATGTCGAACGCGCCGCCGTGGACGCGGCCATCCTTCTCCGTCAAGAGATTGCCCACCAGGTCGTAGGTCCAGTGCGCAGTGGCCTCCACCGGACTGCCCAACCCATCGGTCTTCTCCACCAGACGGTTGAGACCATCATAGACAAACTCGGTGACATTGCCGTTGGCGTCGATGGAGCGGATGAGATTGCCGACGGCATCGTATTCAGAGCGATCCAAGACGACCTCTGTTGCGCCGTAGTGGCTGCTCATGTCTAGCCCGCTGCGACTGAGCTGCACCAGGCGGCCCAGACCGTCGCGCTGTTCAGTCGTGACGATGCCGCGCCGATCAGTCACAAGGGTGCGCAGATTGGGGTCGTCATAGACAGTGGCAATGGCGGAGCGTTCCGTGTCGTTTTCATCGAACTCGGCGACCCTTGTCTGGCGCCCCGCTGCATCATAGGTGAACTCAGTGCGCAGTCCCCGTTTGTCTATGCGAACGCGCAGATTCAGGTGGTCATATTCATACTCGACGACGCCAGCATTGGGCAGGTCCTTGACGCGTTTGGGGTGGTTGAGCGCGTCGTAGAAGGTGACGCGCTGATTGCCTTTGACATCCGTCGAGATGACCTGATAGAGCTGGTTGGCGTCGGCTTCATCTATATAGGTGGTCTGGCCCAGGATCAACTCCTGGCCGCCGTTGGTGATACTCTCCACCAGCGACTCGGTGAGTGGGCGGTTGAGGCTGTCGTAGGTGTAGCGGCGCTCGACGCCCCGCGCATCGATCTGGCGTATCAGGTTGCCCAGGCCATCGTAGAAATAGCGGTCCTCCACCGAGCCAAGGTCATCGCTGGTCTGAACGAAACGCACCCGAATCTTGCGGTTGAGACCGTCGAAGGTATAGGCGACGTCGTCGTCGTTGCCTTGGCTGTCGCGCACGCGCACGACGTTGCCATTGGCGTCGTAGAAGTAGGTGATGGTCTGGTTCAGATCTTCGTAATCGTTGATCTCCTGGTAGAGGCGGTCGAGACCATCCTTATCGGCGCGACTCTGAACGCCGCGATGATCGGTCACGATCACCGCGTTGTCAGCATCCTCATATTCATAGGAGGTGATATAGCTGACTGTCGCCATGTTTGGCCCGCCAAAGGGCACGATCTGGGTGACGGTGGTGATGCGTCCGAGCGCGTCGTAGGCAGTATGAGTGGCGGCGCCAGTGACTTCTTGTTCTTCGCCAATCTTGTTTCCCACCGTGTCGTAGGTGTAGACGATGCTGCCGCCCATGGGATCGGTGACGCGGGTCATGCGATAGAGTGCATCGTATTCCATCGCAACTTCCACGCCGTTGGCGTCAGTCTGGCTGACCGTATGTCCCAGGAGATCATAGCGGCGGATGATCTTGGCCTGCTGGAAAGGTACATCCGCAAAAGAATGCTGGAAGGGCAACACTTCCTCGACGACGCGATAGAGGCCATCATAGTGATAGGTCTTGACGAAGCCGTGCTTATCCGTGTCGGTGAGCTTGTTGTTGGCAAGATCGTATGCGACGATTTGCAGCGTCTTGTTGGCGCCGGGCTGGACAAGCTCGCTGCGGGTCATGCGGCTGAGCGCGTCATAGGTGTAGAGGCGGGTGACGCCGCGGGCGTCGGTCTCGCTGACGCGATTGGACGCCTCATCGTAGACAAGCGTCGTGGAATAGGTGACGGTGGAGCCGTCGGCCTGGAGCACGTTGTGCTCGATGGCCTTGACCACGCGTCCCAGGTCGTCATAAATGTTTTCACTGACGTGGTTCAGCCCGTTGGTGGTCTTGAGGAGCTGGCCGCCCGGCGAATAAACGAAACGCATGACTTGTGCAGCGCCATTTTCGCCTAGATCGTCGAGATTGCGTTCCTCGACTTTACGGTCCAGTCCATCATAGCCATAGGTGGTGTGGCGACCGAAGGTGTCCCACATCTCGACGAGTCGGCCACGGGCGTCATAGACATTGTTGACTGTGTTGCCCAAAGGGTCGATCATGCGCTGGGGCAGACCCAGGGCGTTGTGATCCAGATAGCTGGTGGTGAAGCCGCGGGCGTCAGTCTGGCTGAGCAGGTTGCCGTGGACATCATAGGCGAAGCTGGTACGATTGCCCAGGGCGTCCACCGTAGCCAAAACATTGCCTGTGCGCCCCGTAGTTGGCTGGCACGGCGAACCGCTGGGAGGCGGCGTTGGGCTATCCAGGCAGGTCCAAGTGACGTTGCCCTCTGCGTCAACCTGTTTCATCTCCGCGCTGAAGAGAGGGTCATAGAGATACTCAGAGACCACCTGTGTCACCGGATTCCCGTCTGCGTCTGCGGTGGGGCGGATGTGCGGCGCGTTGATGGTATTCAGCAACACAGTTTCGCTGGTCATGTTGCCCAGCTCGTCGTAGGTGTAAACAGTCTTGCGCCCCAAGGGGTCGATCTCCGCACCCTTGAGCGCGTCGCGGCGCTGGCACTCTGCCGGCAAAGGCAGATCCGTGCACCAGATGGTGTAGGTCGTCTTGCTCAGGGGTGCATCGACCCGCACGGCTGCGCCATAGGAGTTGAGTGTGTAGACTGTGGGCGGCACGCCGGGACGCGGGTCGCTGACGGAGCGGGTGTTGGGTATGTCGGGGTTCATGCTGATCGTGTAAGCATAGCGCGCTGTGACGCCCTCCGGCTGTCGAATTTCCTTGATGAATTCGTGTTTGGAGATCAGAAAATCGACGCTGTAGCCGGGGATGGCGTCGGTCATGGCATAGTACTCGTACTCAGTGACCTGACCGTCCGGGTCGGTGGAACTAAGCATGTTGTGCGGATCGATGGGATTGTTCACCGAGTAGGTGTAGCGGTTGACCCGCACGTCGTTGAGATGGAAGCCGGCATAGGGCGAGGTGCGAGTGACAGCAACCAGATTGCCCAGCGCGTCATAGTCATAGATGACATCGACGGCCAGGTCGGGGTCGCCTACATCGCCGACCAACTTGACGATGCGGCGCTCGTTGGCGATCTGCTCGTATGTGAAGCTCATGAACTGACCCGTGGCAGTGCTCACCTTGTCCAGTGTGGCTGCGTTGGCGTCGCCGCCGGTGTAATCTAGAGTAATACGATTGCCGCTGGTGTCCTCTATGAAGCGCAACGTGTAGACCTCGCCGGCCAAGCTGCCTTCGCGCTCGAAGTGATAGCGCTGATGCGACGGCGTGAAGAAGTCGAAAACGTTAGCGTTCTCGCCGTTGCGAATGAGCGTGGAGTGATAGCCGATTTGCGGATCATAGAAAAGTGCGTCCTGGCTGACGGTGAAGATGGGCGAGCTGAAGAGCGCAGCCTTGTCTGGGTCGCTGTGGGGATTGGTGAAGGTATTGCCAGAGCCTTCGCCGCCGATGACGACGTAGCGACCACAGTTGTCGAGAATCAAACGCACGTTGTAGTTATGGGTCCAGCCAGCGCCCAAGGGTCCGTCGGTCTGGACGCCGCCGCTGCCATAGCTGCGAGAGAACTCCAACTCCAGACCGCGACCGGGCAGCGTCAGGTCTTGGGCGCTATAAGCCAGGTGGCCGTCCCAGAGATCCACACCGCGCACCATGGTGTGACCCAGCGGCAGATTGGCTTTCATAGAAAGGTCATGGCGGATGACGCCCTCCTTGCTCATGACGACCCCTGGGTCGCCTGCCACAAAGCGCGCGGTTACGGTGAAATCGTGCTCGCCTGTGTCGCGCACCGCATCGGGTGAGATGGCGTAAGCGTGAGGGCCAGCCCGTAACGACAGGCTGACCAGTGGGATCATCCCATCATTCACGCCGTCATCCTCCGCCTCGACAAAGTCTTCATCCACCAGCATGGGCTGGCCGTCGATCGTTACTGTAACCGTAGCGGGATGGCTGAGGAAGAAGCGCAGCATCTGCGGCGCCTGACAGATAGTCTGGTTGATGGTATCGAAGTCGCTGCGCATGATGACGGGCGAGTCAACGTGCAGATCGAACGCACCCAGAATCTGCGTGCCGGTGCTTTCCCAGTTGAGGATGACAGTGCCAGGCGGCGCAGGCTCATAGGCCGGATCATTGCTGGCGTTGGGTTCTTTGGCCAGGTCGATCTCCTGGCAATCGAAGCTGTTGAGCCATTGAAGGGGGTCGCTCTCATTGGCAAAGATGTAGAGAATGCGGTCGTCGATGAAATCGAAATTGTCGTCGATCAACCAGCGCCCGGCCACCTCGTTGCGGATGACGCCGAGGATGTGGGTCAGGTCGATGACGCCGACGCCGACGCCGCCGATGGCGGCATAGGCCAGCTGATTGGCGGGATCGACGCAAACGCCATAGGCCGGCCCGGGCAGGGGAATGCGCGAAACGATGCGCTCACTTTCAGGCAGATTGTCATACTCTTTGAGCGGTTCGTCGTGTTCCAAGTCGCTACGGGCGCTGAGGTCGATGAAGTAGATCTCGCCGCGCCCCCAGGTGGAGTTGGCCGTCCCACCGCTGGCAACCAGGGCAATATCAAAGAGTTCATCACGGCCGGTCAGAGAATCGCTGTCGTCGTCCTCGCCAGCGCCCTGATTGCCGTCGCGATCAATGTCGAAGATCAGGTTTGGCGCGCTGGCCACACGGAAAGCGCGTGGTACACGCACCTCCTCCATGGGCTGCAGGCTGGAATTGAAGATGCGCAGGGTGTTGACGCCGCTGCCAGGGTTTTCACCGGCGATGACCAGCGTTTTGGCGACATTGACATCGAAGAAGTCACCCCGGTAGAGACCATCGATGGCGAAACGAGAAGGGCTGGTGCTGGCCTCATTGAGCGCATTGGTTACATCCACCGCGACGAGACCAACAGGCACGACCACAACATAGGCGACAATGGTGTCATTGCGCCCGGCAGGGCCGACAAGGCGCTGATGCAGGACGCTGAGCGGCCCGCCGGAGCCTGGGTCGGGCGGCACGCCGATATTGTGCGGCAGGTTCATGCCCGTCGAAAGGAACTTCAAGCCCAGACGCGGCCAAAAGGTTACGGAATCTTTTTCGAGACAGTTGTCCATGGCCGCGCGCTGGAAGCACTGGGTCACGTCGAAGATTTCCAGGCGGGCGTTGTCCCGACCACCCAAGCCGCCGCCCGAGACGAGCATGAGGTCGCCTTCGAAGCGGGCCGGCGCGCCGTTGGCGTCCGTGTAGTCGAACGCTGCATCGGGCAGCACAGCCACAGCGCGGGTGCGGTAGTTGGCGTCGTACCAGCCGATGATGACCGGCGCCAAGGGATCGCTCACGTCCAGCACGGCGATGTCGCGCTCAGTCGTGGTGTCCTTGAATTTCTCGATAGCGTTCTTCGTCCCATTGGCGAGGAACATGGTCTTGCCGACAGTGACGGCATCCTGCGGGCCATAGTAACAGGTGGCGGGGTCGGCCAGGTTTGAGCAATGGGCCAGCGCGTCGAAGAGAGCCGGGTCGCGCCCCGGCTCGCCGATGACGGAGGGTGCAGCGCGGCGGAAGGTGAGAGGCGCGTCCAATTGGACAGGGTTGTAGGCCAGATCGACGACGCCGGACATCTGAATCGTATAATCGACGCCCAGGCGGAAAGCGACCTTGGGGCGGAAAAGAGCGACAGTGTTGCGGAAGAGAACTTCGGTAGTTCCGACCACAGAGTTGCCAGCCGCGTCCACCACTTTGAGATGTTCGGTCAACGACGAAGCCAACATGGCCTCAGAGAATTTGACCAACAGCTCCGGCGACGGCTCGATGAGCTGGGTGGGCAGCAGCGCGCCGACCACCGTGGGGCGGTCATGATCATCGGTCAGGCCATTGCCGGGATAGAGAATCTCGTTGCGCTCCAGAGGAGCAGTGTAGCTAATGGCGTCAAGGATGGCGCCAGTCTCCCAATCGGCCACGGTGACGGGAATGGGTTGATTGCAGAAACCCACCAGGGTCACGCGATTCGCCTCGAAGATGGGGACGATGATGAAAGGCATGGTGGGAGAGTAGATCATGGCCTCGAACCTGTAACTGGCGAGGATGGACATGTAGCTCATACATTCGGTGCGACGCACATCGTCCGAGTCGAATTTGGGGTTCGTTTGCAGTTTTTCATCGGGACCGGCTGCGACCACCTGAATCTCGCCGTTGACCGTGGGGCGCGTCTCAATCACATCGTCGCTGGCAAAGCGCGGCTCGGTCTGAAGAATCCCGTCAGGCCCCGGTTCGATGACATAGGCCGGGCGGAAGAACGAGAAGACTCCTCCTTCGCCCGCGCCGGGGAAGGGCGGCGAAGCAGTAACGAATCTGCCATCTTCCAGGTGGGCCCGGTCGATGAGATTCCAACCGTGCACGCCGGTTGGCGTCGTGATGGGCGTCATTACCAACACGATGTCATCCTCACGGGCGTCGGGCGGCGCGGGCACACCCAGGTCGATGTAGCGGGTGGGCGTCACGCCTTCGCTCAGCTCCAAGCGCACGCCAGCCACGAAGCCGATGGACGCCGGCACGGTGATGGGCAACTCGCTGCTCACCACCGGCGTCACCTTGATGACCGTCCCGTCGGGCAGCGAGCCAGGCGCCACCTCAGCGAAGGAGCCATCCTCAGTTTCGACGACGCCTCCCTCACTGCCCACCACTACGCTGCCATCCGGGTTCTGGAAGCGGGGCAGCGGAACCTCCGTCTCGTTGCCGGCGCTGTCCCTGAGGAAGAGCCGCAGTTTGTCCGAGCGCAGGGCCGGGACTTCCAGGCGAAAGCTGCCATCGTCTTCGGCCAATACGGTGGTGTCGCCGCTGTTGCGCAGATTGCGCACCCGCACCAGCGCGCCGGCTTCGGCGGTGCCGGGCGAGCCGGTGACGATACTGATGTTGTCGTCGCCAGGGATCGTCGCGTTGACCTGACCGGGAATGGGCGGCGCGGGCGGCGTCACATCTACCGTGGTGAAGACGCCGCTGTAGGGCGCAGTGAGGGGGGCGCCGCTTTTGTCGGTGACGCTGGCCGCCACATGAACGGTGTGGGCTGCGTCGGAGGCCAACAGGCTGGATGGGCGGAAAGTGAGGGTGCGGCCATCGGGCGACAGGCTGGCGACGCCCGCGACGGCTGCGCCGGCTTTCGTCAAAGAGAAAGCTGCGCTTGCGCCGACCACCGGTTCCGAGAAGATAACCTGCACTGTGGCAGTCAACGGTATATTTGCGGCGGCGTCCACCGGCGTCACACTGACGATGGCGGGTGGGAGGGCAGCCAGCTTCAGGTTGAGGGTGGTAAAGCTGTTGGCTGCGCCGATGGTCGCTGAGGCGCTGGCGCTATCATAGCTGGCCGGGTCCAGCGCAGTGACCTGGACGACGCCGGCCGGGCCGCCCACGATGTAGCGGCCCTCGCTGCTGCTGAGGGAGACAAAGGGCTGACCGGCGACGCTGACCATCGCGCCGGCGAGGGCGCGCCCGTCGCCGCCTGTAACCATGCCGTTGATGAAACCCATGGGCGCGTCGTTGCGAATGAAGGCATAGCGTCCTTCATGCACCAGGCCGTTGAAGCGCAAACGGCCATTGCTCAAGGCGACCGGCCCCATGAGTTCCAGGCGGGTGGCGTTGTCCACGATCACCATGCGCACGGCCACGACCTGCGCGCTGGTCGGCAAGTCGGCCGGCGCAGGCGCAGTCAGGCTGCCAGGCAGAGCCAGACGTGCACCAAAGAAATCCACCATGAAACCATCGATGAACGAAAAACCTGAGGGCAGTTGCGCCGGAAAGTCGGCCTCGCTCAGCCCGGCAAACTCGACCGGCAAGTTCTCGCCGGCCCGGCGCGGGATAACCATCTCCTCGCCAGTTGGCGCGCTACGCGTGGCGCCTTCGCGGGCGATGAGCGCGCCGCCGGCCGGCGTGTATGGCCGCACGGCCAGGTCGATGGTTCCCAGACGCAGAGCGTGAGGTTCAGCGACGAAAGACGGGGCGACGATGAAGCTGGCCGCCGGCGCGGTCGGCTCACCAGGGTGGACAAAGAGCGCCATCTCCTGAACATTGGGCTCAGGGTGCAACGATGCGCCATCAGTGAAATCGAAGGACTCTCGCCGCGTCACGGCCAGCAGCTCGCCGCTGGTCATGGCCGAGGCGCTGTTGGCCCGCACCGTCACCTGCGCTTGCTCGCCCGGCGCAGTAAAGATGACCCGCGGCGAAGGGAGAATCTCGGCGCTCAGGTCGGCTGGCGTAGGAACAGCGCTTGCAGCGGTCAACGGTTGACCAACGACCGGCAGAGTCGGCGCATTGGGCGTGGGATCGGGCAGGAACAAGGCAAATTGACCGGGGCGATCTATGGTCATCTCAGCCTGGGTCTGGGCCGGCGTAATGGCTGCCTGGCCGATGGCGATCCACTGGCCGGCGGATTCGTCCCAACGAGCGGCCACGGCCAGGGCGTTGGCCGGCAGGCCAGCGGGCAAGGGCAAGGAGAGCGCAGGCGCGAAGCCGGCCGTCTCCTGAAAGAGCATATCGCCCGGCGTCACCTGGGCAGCGGAAATGGGCGACCAGCCCGCGGGCGGTAAACCGGCCAACCCTTGCGCGCTCACCTCGCTCAGGAGGATGTCGGCGTCGGCTTCCAGGCTGCCAGCGGGAATCTGCAAGCGCACCCGACCATTGGCGCTTGTCGCTGCGCCGCCCAGCACGGAGGGCACGTTGGTCGCAGTTGGGTCGAGCATGGTCAGGCGAGCATCCAGCGCAGCAACCCAGCGATTAGCCGTCACAGTAGCAGCGCGCTCCACGCTGGTGTAGCCGGGTTTGGCAATGCGCAGGCGCGCCTCGCCGCCTGCGCTGGGCAGACGATAGCGGCCACGGGCGTCGGTCATGACAGGAGATGTCTGGGTTTGCGCGCCGTCCACGCTGACCAGCGTGACGGTTGCATCAACCACGGGCAGGCCGGTGAGATCGTGATAGACCTCGCCCACGATGAGGCCGCTGCCCACAGCCTGTTCCACGAGCGCGGGCGCTGGCGCGGCAGCTTCTGCCGCTTGCAACGGCAGCGGCGGCAACAGCAGCGAGAGCGTCACCAGTAGTGCGATCAGGCGATAGAGTAGCTGCGAGTGGGTGGTGTGTGTGTTCATGGCGCCATCCCCGGAGAGAATTTACGGTTTGCGATTTACGATGTTCGGGTCTGCTCGTCTTGAAGAGGTGAAGACGCATGACCCGTAACGCATGACGAATCTTCCTACGCAGAGATTGAACCATGAAGGAGAGGAAACGCGGTGGCGCGGAGTGTTACAGAAAGTGACACAACAAGATTTGTGGAATGAGAGCCTGCGCAGATTATTCCAGAGGTGACAGTCACTTTGTGAAGCGACTGTCACCTGAGAAAGTGCAAAGGTAGTGTGGGAGCTTTGATCTGCCAGGATGTTCAGGCAACTGTGGGGTCAAACGCCACACCCAGCCGGTCTGCTACTGCCACCAGCTGGCTCCAGGTGGCATCGTCCAGAGGAATGCCGGTTGCCCGGCGTAGCGCCATGCTGCGGCGCTCTGGCTCGCCGGGCAGCATGACACCCTCGCCGCCAGGCGCGGGGCGCACGGCCAACACCGCATCCACCAGGCGTTGGGCGTCGGCGTAGTAGGCTTCCATGGGTTGGAAGAGGTCGGCGCGCATGACCACGAAAAGGACGCCGTTGCCTGGCTTGAAGTCTGGGAAGATGGTGCAACCCCTTCCTGTGAAAACCCCACCCAGGAATTCCATGACCAGGCCCAGACCATATCCTTTGTGCCCGGCCGCTGGCAGGAGCATTCCGCCGCGGTAGAGGTCGCTGGGGTCCACGCTTGGCTGGCCCTCTGCATCGAGGAGTAAGCCAGGAGCGAGAGTTTTGCCGGCGTTGCGCGCCACGCGGATTTTGCCCTCGGCGACGGCGCTGGTGGCAAAATCCACCACAATGGGCGGTCGCTGGGGCAGGGGAAAAGCCGCGGCGATGGGGTCGGTGCCCAGACAGCGCTGACTACCGCCGTGGGGTGTCACCAGGCCGCCTCCGCCGCCGCTGTTACAGAAGGCCAGCGCAATCAACTCCTCCGCTGCGGCCAATTCCACCCACTCCCCCAGCCGCCCAACGTGGCCGCAGTTGAGCGGCGCGGTCATAGCCAGGCCATGGGACTTTGCTTTGGCCATGGCGACCTGTGCAGTGAAACGCGCCGTGATCTGTCCCAACGCCCAACGCCCATCCACCAATGCCGTGATGGGCGTCTCGTGAGTCACGGTCGGCTCGCCGCGTGGGTCCAATTCGCCCCGTTCGATGGCCGCGATGTATTGGGGCATACGCACCACGCCGTGCGAATCGTGTCCCATGAGGTTGGTCGTGACCAGAGAATTGGCGGTGAAGACGGCGTCGGCGTGGGAGACGCCGACCGCCTGAAACATACGCGCAACGTAGGCGCTGAGCGCGTCAGGCTGGATGGTGATCATGTATGGCGCTCCTGTGAATGGTGATTATTCTTGCTGATTTTGACCACATCCAAATCGCCTTACACGCTGGCTTGCCCAAACACCAACCGCAGCGCCTGATCCTGGTAGCGCAGGAGCATGTCGCCCGCGCCATGTTCGGCCTCGCAGTAGGGATTCTCGTAGTGCTTGAAGCCGGAAAGGGGCTGCTCGACGCCGCCCACCAGCAGCGGGTCTTGCCAGCCGAAGCGCACGTGTTGACCGCGCAGCGTCTCCGCCCGCGCTTCCAGGTCGCTCAGTCGGATGTCCAGCGCCAGAATCTTCTCCTGGAAGTCGCCAAAGCCGCCATCCACCGCCGCACGCCCCATGTGACAGAGCCAGGTGTTCTGGCAGCCATACGAGCGCAACTCCTGATAGGCGCTGAGTCCGCTTGCGGTCAGGTCAATCCCACGGCTAGCGGTCAAGGCGATGTAGCCGCTCTCCTTGCGAGCAAAGGCCCAGCCGTTGCGCAGGGTGTACTCGTCGAATGCAGCGGTGGGGAAGTAGGCGTGGGTGAAGCCCATCCAGTCGTCGGGCGGGAAGTTGTGCACCGCAATGAGGAAGTCCTTCCACTGGGCGACGCGCGGCAGCACCACATTGCCATGCCAGAAATTGGGGCGATGGGAACCTTCCTCGCTGACACACGGCGGGTGGGTGACGAAGATCACCGCATCAGGGCCAAAGGTGGCTTGCCAGATGTGCTGCTGATAGCCGCGCGTGCCGGGCGCAAAGTCCTGGGCGGAGCTGAGCATATAGTCGGGCGTCTTGTAGGTGACTTTGTTCACCTCCCAGGGGCCGTCTTGCAGGTCGCACCAGGCCTCCATCATGCCGGCGTGGCGCTCGCGATTCCATAGCTCATCTGGCCTGTCGGCGGCGATGGCGGCGATGATCGCCGGAACTTCGTAGTTAGTGGCGCAGGCCAGGCTTACCGTTCCCAGGATACGGTCGTTGAAACAGCCCATGCCAAAGGCCAGACGACCCATACCCGAAGTCGGCTCCATGCGCCCGCTCTTGATGAACGGCGAGTAGGTGCGCCCATGGGTAGAGCCAAAGACGCCGCGAAAGGAGTTGACCGCCAGGGTGAAAAAGAGTTTGTCCAACACGACCGCAGCCATCTCGGCCACCTCATCAGATTCGGCCAGGTCAGCCAGATGGGTGAGGGCGAGGGTGTCTTCCTCGAAATAGGTGTTGGAGTCCCACTCGCGAAATCCGCCGGCGGCGCGCTTTTGCAGCCATGAGAGCGTCATCGCCTCGCCCTTGGCCTGATGCCAGCGTCCAGTCTGGCCCGTGTTGCTGAAAACGCGATCGGGGTAAAGCTGACCGGCTAAGACGGCGCAGGCGTGAAAGAGGATCTGGTGATTTTCAGACCAGAAACACATGGCGTCTTCGCCTGGTTCATCCAGCCAATAGCGGAAGTTGAGCACGCATGATTCCAGCTGCTCGCGCAGGATTGCGGGAAACGATGGGTCATCCCAGTAGCGGATCATCATACCCAACAGCCCCACCAGATAGAAATCGCTGCAATCGGCGCGACGGTTGATATCGTCGATGGTGCGCAGGACAACGTCGTTGCGCACATCTTGCCAGCGCCCCAGGGCCATCTTGGCGATCTCGGCAAAGACATTGACCGTACGCCCAGCGGCATCCATGAGCGCCTCCTGGCGGCGCTGGTCATAACTGCCATAGGGCTGTTCGGCGTAGCGGTCATTGGAGATGCGCACAGGCAGGCGGCGGCGGATGCGCAGTCCGTGTACGTAGTGCTCCTCGGGCAGGGGCAACAAAACGATGTCATACTCGCCCGATGGAATCTGATAGACCGGGCCAAAATTGGTGACGCTGCCCGCTTCCACCGTAGGCTGTCCTTCGGCGTAGATACGGCCATTGCGCGCTGCCAAACGTACTGTGAGCGTGGTGGAACGAGGGGTTTTGTCGCTCCAATGGATGTGCAACTCCTCGTCTCGGTGGAAGATGGAGCGCGTCAGGTAGGCGCATGCCACGACTTCTTCCAGCAGGTTGCGCCGGCGCACTTGCTCGATGGCCGTAGGCAGGCGGATGACGCCGCCAACGGCCGTCAGACCGTGCATTTCAAGAGCCATGACATAGGGACACTCGCGCACAGCTACGCCCTCGAAGCGCACCATGACGTCGTTGCGCCCGGCTTCCAGGCGCAAAGGAAAGGGGACGCTGTGGGGAATCTGGTGATGAAAGTGCAGCTGGCGGTGGACATGGCGCCCGTTGATCCATATATCGGCGGGGCCATTGGTGGTCAGCACGCCGGTCGTCTCCAGCGCGTTGGACAGATGCACCTGAGCATATGCCCAGGTGCGCAGGTGATGACAAGTGTGATAAAAGGCGCTCATATCGACGAAGCGGTCGTCGTCGCAATGCACCGTCTCCCAGGTGAACTTCACCAGGTCGCCATCGCCGCGGTTGAGCTCAAAGGTCGATGCCTCGGCGGGTTCAGCTTCGATTTCCAGGGTCGGCTGATAACAAGCGCGGGCGATTTGCGTCTTGAAATCCGCGCCGGGGAAGCGTTCCAAGTCGGGTACAGAGACGGCCAGCGGGCCGGCGACGAGCCAATGAGTGATGGCGTCGCCAACGACGCTATACTCCAGAAGGGCGGGGGCGTTGGTCGGTTGTTGGTGATTCATATTGATCATTCATATAGAACGCAACGAACTTTGTGCCCAGGTTCGACCTCCAGGAGATCAGGGCGTTTTACATCGCAGACGCCGGCGATGGCGTGACGGCAACGCGGGTGGAATGGGCAACCTTTGGGGATGGAATAGGGGTCGGGTACGGAGCCGCGGATGGCGGCGAGACGCCCGGTGACGCCTTCGGACGATTTGCGCCCCAGGCGTGGGATGGAGCGCAGTAGCGCCTGAGTGTAGGGGTGCTTGGGTGTATAGAAGATTTGATCCACGCTGGCGTGCTCCACCACCTGGCCAAGATACATGACCACCACGTTGTCCACCATCTGGGCGATGACGCCCAGGTCGTGGGTGATGAAGATGATCGCCATGCCGAACTCTTGCTGCAAGTCGCGCATGAGCGTGAGGATCTGTGCCTGGGTCGTCACATCCAAGGCGGTGGTTGGCTCGTCGGCGATGAGCAAAGATGGGCGACAGGAGAGGGCCATGGCGATCATGGCGCGTTGGCGCATGCCGCCGCTGAGCTGGAAGGGGTAGCGGTCGATATTGCGCTCGGGTTGTGGCATGTTGACCTTGGCCAGCATGTCGATGGCCTGACGGCGCGCCTCTTCTGGCGTCACATCCTGATGCAGGGTGATGGCCTCGATGATCTGGCTGCCGATGGTGTGCACCGGGCTGAGGGAGGTCATCGGCTCCTGGAAGACCATGGAAATCTGGCCGCCGCGAATCTGGCGCACATGCTGGCCGTTGGGGTCGAGCATGACGAGATCGGTCACCTCTTCGCTGACGCCATCCTCGTTCAATTCGCGGAATAGCAATTTCCCCTCAACAATGCGTCCGGCGGAAGGCACGATGCGCAGGATGGAGCGGGCCATGACAGATTTGCCGCAGCCGCTCTCACCCACCAGACCGAGCGTTTCTCCCCGATGCACGGTGAAATCTACGCCATCCACTGCACGGACGATGCCCTGATCCAGGAAGAAATGGGTCCTGAGATTGGCCACCTCCAGCAAAACTTCGCTACTGGCCGTGCTCTGTCTCCTGGCGCGTGGGGCGGCGACGGTCAATGTCTCATCCATGTGGAATCTCCTACTTGGCGTAGGGGTCGGCGGCGTCGCGGATGCCGTCGCCCAGGAAGTTGAACGCAAGAACCGAGATGATCACGGCGAAAGCCGGCGATAGGACCCACGGCGCAAGGGCGATGGAGCGGACATTCTGTCCCTCTTGCAGCAGCACGCCCCAACTGATGGCCGGCGCACGCAACCCCAGGCCGATGAAGCTGAGACCTGTCTCGGCCAGGATAATGGCCGGAATTGCCAGGGTGAGTGCGGCGATGATATGGCTGAGGAAGGAAGGCATCATGTGGCGCAGGATGATGCGCATCTCGCCGGAGCCGCACAATCTGGCTGCCATGACAAAATCTTCCTCGCGCATGCTGAGAAAGCGCCCGCGCACGACGCGCGCCAGCCCTGTCCAACTGACCAGCGCCAGGACGATGGTGATGCCGAAATAGAGCGTTGTCACATCCAGGGTGGCTGGCAGCGCCGCGCCCAATGCCATGATCAGGGGGATCTCGGGAATCGAGCGCACGAACTCGATGACCCGCTGAATGGCGTTGTCCACTGCGCCGCCGTAGAAGCCAGAGATTCCACCCAGGACGACGCCCAAGACGAGGCTGATAGCGACGCTAACCAGGCCAATGGTGAGAGAGATACGCGTGCCGTAGCAGATACGTGTAAACATGTCGCGCCCCAGGCGGTCTGCGCCCAGGAGAAAAATGCCTTGTTCTTCGATGGGTGCGTCGATGCCAAAGAGGTGGATATTGGAGTAGAACAGCCCCCAAAAGTTGTACTCTGGACCTTCGACAAAGAAACGAATCGGATACATGACAGATGTATCTTCCACATAGACGCTGCGCAACGTCTCTGGGTCGATTTCACGATTTTCTTTATAAATGAAGGGCCAGGTGAGACCTCCATCCGGGTGGACGATATGTGGAATCGTGGGCGGCGCCAGTTTGTAGCGCGCAAAGGTGGTCTCCGGATCATAGGGGGCGACGAATTCAGCAAAGATGACTACAAAGTAAAGAATCAAGATGATGACCGCGCTAATCACAGCCAACTTGTGACGCAAAAAACGCCACCACATGAGTTTGGCATATGAGGCCACATAGACCTTTTCGTCTGTTGCACCAATGCGCTCGCTCTCGTCGGTCAGTTCGCTCTCGTCGGCGGCTTCGTTTTCCGCCATTTGTTCTTGCCAGGTTTTTTGCGCCAGTGACATGGTCGATTACCCCAATCGGATGCGAGGATCCACTACCGCCAGCAGGATGTCGGAGATGAGTGTGCCGATTACTGTCAGCGTACTGAGCAAGAAAAGGAAACTGCCGGCCAGATACATGTCCTGAGACGTCAGCGCACGCAGCATCATTGGGCCGGTGGTTTGCAAACTGAGCACCACTGAGACCAGCGTCGTACCGGACACCAAACTGGCCAAAGACCATCCAACGGTGCTGAAGAAGGGGTTGAGGGCGACGCGCACAGGATATTTCCAGATCAACTTTCTTTCACCGACACCTTTTGCGCGCGCCGTCTCCACATAAGGTTTATTGAGTTCGTCGAGGAGATTGGCGCGGGTGATGCGGATGTTGCCGGCCGTGCTGCCAATGGCAACGATGATCAGGGGGATCCACAGATGCTGGAGCAGGTCGACAACCTTCCCCACACTCCACGGCGCCATCAAATACTCTTCCGAGAACAGGCCGCCGACGTTCATGCCCAACCAGGACTGGGCGTAGAAAAGCACGACCAACGCCAGGAGAAAACCCGGCGTACCCAGGCCAACGAAACTGAACCCGGTCACGATATAGTCCAGCCAGGAGTATTGGTGCGTGGCCGAATAGACGCCGATGGGGATGGCGATGAACCAGCTCACCAGCAGCGCAGCCCCGGAGATGAGCACAGTCAGCCAGACGCGCTCCCAAATCAGCTCCTTGACGGGTTTTTGTAACTCGAAGGACTGTCCCCAATCGCCGCGTGTAAAAATACCATACATCCACTTGCCATACTGAACAAGCACCGGTTCGCCCATTCCATACCGCTCTCGTAAGGAAGCCAATTGCGATTCATCGACGACATCGCCCTGTTGGCGCAGTTGAGCGACGTAAGAGGTAAGAAAATCGCCCGGCGGTAACTGGATGATGACGAAACAGAGGACCGAGATAGCTAAAACGGTCGGGATCATTAACAAAACCCGACGCACAATGTAGGCGAACATAGTCGTCACTCCCTGTACTCTGTGTTATGACGGCGCATGATTCTTCGCTGCGCTCAGAATGACAATGGACGCTGCTGTGTCATGCTGAGCCTCAGCGAAGCATCCAGCGTTGTAGACGAATGGTCTTGCACTGTCACGCCGGATTCTTCGCTGCGCTCAGAATGACAATCGATGCTGCTATGTCACGCCGAGCCTCAGCGAAGCGTCCCACGCAACGACGCGGATTCTTCACTGCGCTCAGAATGACAATGGACGCTGCTGTGTCATGCTGAGTTTCCAATGCCCCGCGTGGCATAACGTGGACAAGAAACACCGCTCTTGTCATGCTGAACGCCAGTGAAGCATCTACGTAGTGAAGCA
>CAZLMM010000109.1:0-20067 GCA_964560495.1 uncultured Caldilineaceae bacterium | reverse complement strand
CGAGGGCGCGCCCCACTTCATGCTGGGCATGGTGCAGCAGGTTAGCGTGCCGTAGTCTGTTGGGTTTACGGTTTTCCTCGATAACCTTTCTGGAAGCTCACAGCTTCCTGAAAGGTTAACCCGTCACGCGTCAGTTCGGACACAGTGTCTCGATTCGCACTTCACAGGAGATGTGCAATGCCAACGTTAGAAGAGTCAGTCTCCGCCATGGCGGAAGCGCCTGGTTCGGTTCCCTGGGTGGCGCGGCATGGCCTCACAGCGGCCGCCTATCAGGGGGAGTTCGATAAGTTGGGCGCACAGGGCTTCCGCCTTGTGCAGGTGAACGGATACGATCTCAACGGACAGCCGCATTTCGCCGCGATCTGGGAGAAAAAGCCGGGGCCGCCGCTGATAGCGCGCCACAACCTGAGTGCGCCGCAGTATCAGGACGAGTTCGACAAGTGGAGTGCGCAGGGCTTCCGCCTTGTGCATGTTAGTGGATACAGCCACAAAGGCCAGGCGCATTTTGCCGCCATTTGGGAGAAGAAGGTGGGGCCGCCGGCGAAAGCTCGCCACAACATGACATCGGCTGAGTATCAGAGTGAGTTCGACGCACTGGACGCGCAAGGTTACCACCTGACACTGGTGCAAGGGTATGGGGTCGGCAAGCAGGCCCGCTATGCGGCCATCTGGGAGAAGAAGTCAGGGGCCAAACCGGTGGCTCGCCACGGTCTGACATCAGCCGAGTATCAGAACGAGTTCGACAAGCTCATGGCGAAGGGCTTCCGGTTGGTTCACGTCAGCGGCTACAGGGTAAACGGCCAGGATCGGTATGCGGCCATCTGGGAGAAGAAAGCTGGCGCCAAGTGGGTGGCCCGTCACCGCATGACGAGCCACAGTTACCAAGCCGAATTCGTCGATCGCTCGCTGCAAGGGTATCGTCTCAAGCTGGTCAGCGGCTATCCGTTGCTCAACTCCGCTGGCTATGCTGCCCTCTGGGAAGCAGAACCCCAGGCGGTCACCGGGAGTTTCTGCACCAACGGACAGTGCTTCGATCTGACGCGTCTTGCCGACAACCTTGAAAAAGCCCTGCAGACTGGCAAGGTGGTCAAATACGGCTTCGAGGTCCGGCGCGGCACATCGGTGATTCAGCGGGCGGCTGGCCCGGCGCGCACGGCAGCTAATCCCCCCGCGCGCGACTTCACCGTGTTCGACCGCATCAACCCGGCCAGCGTGGGAAAGGCCGTGACGGCTGTGGCCACCCTGCATCTGCTTGCCAAAAAGGGCAAGGGGATCGATACCCTGATCCATACCAGTCTGCCGCCGACATGGAACGTTCCAGCGTCGGTCAAGACCATCACCTTCAAGGAACTGCTCAACCATACCAGCGGCTTCCACGGCGACTGGGGAGGCTACGAATATGAGCATATGGAGAAGATGGTCGCCAGCGGCGTTGATCCAGGCGACAAAGTGGAGAACTACCAGAATGTCAACTATGCCTTACTGCGCATCCTGGTTGCGTCCCTGGACGGCTACAGGCAGTGGACTGTCTCACCGGGCGCAGGAACAGCATCTCGCTTCATCGCCTATGTGAACAAGCATATCTTCGCCCCCCTGGGTGTCGTCGATGTGCACTACAAGGCCACAGCCCCCGATCCTGCCTTGTTCTACCCTGCACCCTCCGGCAGCGCCAAAGGAACCGCTTACGGCGATTGGTCTCTGAAACCTGGCAGCGCGGGTGGCCATCTATCTGTCCATGACCTCACGATCTTCGTGGCTGCCCTGTTTCACGGGATGGTGCTTCCTGCTACGATGGTGAGCGCAGTGAAGAAATGGGGCCTGGGTTTGGGCGACTACGGCCAGATGCCAGACGGCGGCCGCGCTTGGGGCAAGGGTGGCTTTTTCCCAGGCGACAGTAACGGTGGGGCAGAGCTGAACAGCGTCATCGTCCACTTCGACAGCGGGGTTTCGGCGATGTTGGTGGTCAATGGCTCTGCCAATGCCAAGAGCCTCATGCTGACGGCGTACCAGCAAGCCTTTTCACCAAAGTAGCGCGGGCGCGCGGCGTTGGCTGCGGCCTGGTGGCGTCCAGGCTGGCGACAGGGTCCCGGCGCGTCGAACACGGCGCTGACCGGGCCTGGATGCTGGCGTAGTGGGTGGACGTCGCGGTCTCGCCCCGGCCAAAGACGCCGTGCTCGACGTAGGCTGTATCCTCCAGCCGCAGCACGGTTAGGGTCTCGCCACAGCCGCAGCGGTGCAAAGAGCACCTGGCCGCCCGTCTCTTGGGCAAAGGCGCCGAGAAGCGCACTGAAGAGGAAGACGATACTTTGATGCCTGTCGCAGGAGAAGACCATGTCACGCTTCGAGCAACTACAGCATAAGTTATTAGGCATCGCCTTTATCGTAGGCCCGCTCCTGCTCGTGATGGGCGCAGCCGCCTTTTTGCTCGGCATCGGCTTGAGCTCTCATGGCGTCAGCAGTTGGGTGGAAGGGATGCTCCTGGCGCTGGCCTTTTTGATCTTCGTGCCGCTCTATTTGCACCTGGCAGCGTTGATGGGCGAACGTGCGCCCGTGTTTGGCCTGATCTGCACCATCACTGGGCTGGGTATCGGCTTTGGTATGTTGCCGGCCTTTTCCCGTATCCTGCAGGCAGGACTGGACCAGATCGGCGTCGATGTCGCGGTCTTCAGCGTGACGGGCCCAGGGGCGATCCCGTTAGTCATCTGGACGGGCTTGGGCCTGTTGACCACGATCCTGTTGGGCGTTGGCTTTCTGATCAAGGGTGGATTGCCGCGCTGGACGGCCGTTCTGCTCATCTTGGCGCCGATCTTGTTTGTCATGGGGCAGGGTGGGGATGAATCTATTTCCTGGTGGCGGGTTCAGATCATCTATCCGCTGGCTTGTGTGACCTACTTTGCCGCCCTGGCGCCGATTGGCTGGCGCATGCTCACGGGCGCTGCATCGGCTCGCGCAGATGCCAATGATCGCTCAGGCGAAGCAGTTGTGGCGGGCTGAGCCCACAAAATTCAGCGTCTTGCGTGCAACGGGATTCCAGGTAAAATAACCCGATGGCTACCACCCACACGACCGGGTTGAGCAGCCCATCCGCTGATTCGACGCCGCAAATTCTCAATCGCACCCACCGCCGCTGGTTGGCTGGGGTATTCCTGTTGTTGACCGCCAGCGCCGGCGCGTTTGTGCTTTGGCTCTCTGTGCAAGGCTGCGGAGACTATCTCGGCGTCACCCCGTTCATGGCGGCCGTGAATGTGGCGAGCAGCCTGGCCTTTGCCGTGCTCAGTGTGCTCATCCTGCTGTACCGGCCCGGCAATCGCATCGGCTGGCTCTGCGGCTGGGTTGCGCTGGGAGGGGCGCTCACTGTCATGGGCTACGTCGGCATCCCGTGCGGCGTCGCAGCATCTCCGCCGCTGCCAGGTCTCCCCATCCTGGCCTGGGCGCACTACAGTTTCAGCGCCTTTTTCACCATCATGCCCTTGTTCATCTTGCTGCCGCTGCTCTTTCCCAACGGGCGTTTTCTCTCCAAGCGATGGGCCTGGGCAACCTGGATCGGCGTTGTTCTCTTCATCCTCATCAACCTCGCCATGAGCCTCACACCGGACCTGCGCTATGACAACGGTGGTGGCTTTCTGGTGGAGATGGAGGCGGCCTGGCTGCTGCTCATAAAACTTTCCCGCTGATCCTATCCACGACATTCGTGAGGAAAGGCTCGGAGAAGCCGGCGATAAAGGCATAGACGGCGACGACAGCCGGCATCTGTTCCTTGAGATCGACGATATTGAGCAGTCCGCTGGCTAGAACGAGATAGACGAATAGCGCGGCCGTGGCGCCGAGCACGATTTGCGCACCGAAAATGGACCTGGCCGACATAAGCGTGCGGATGCCGAGCGGCTCTTCTTTGCCGGAATTTGCCTCTGACGCCGAAGGGAGTTGTTGCCCACCGAGTCTGGTCGCACGGCTGAGCACGCTGCCAATTGCGCCGGCAACTGCGATCAAGAAGAAGAGCCTTGCGGTGGGAGCAATCGGGTCTGTCGGTCCACTCGTCTCGTTACTCCCACCAGAGCCTGAGCCTCCTGACTGCACGCCAGTCAGGGTCGTGGTAGCCGTCACCGACACGGTGACGGCTACATTACTTACCGCATCACTCTCAGGAGACACGGTGGCTTCCTGGATTGCAGCCTGTGATGATGTGGGCTCCGTGGAAGTCGAAACCCGCAGATAGAGCCAACAAAAGCCAACATCCAGCACCAAAAGCGCAAGCGCCATGACTGTTAGAAATGATTGGCGCATTCTGATCATAGCCAGGTCGCGGCGATATTCTTGACTCAGGTCTCGCTGATCCTCTAACAGGAATGGTCGAATCACCGTTTCGATCTGGTCGGTGTTGCTCTTGAGGTTTTCCGCTGTCAGACGTTCCCACACTTCTTTTGCGATTCTCGCACTGGGCCATGTGGCCCAAACGCTCCGAATGTAGCGTGCGTCGCCCAAGTGCAGGAGTTCGCCTTCCAGGGCGTCGGCCAACTCCCAGGCGCAATCGAACGACACATCCTGCGGCGACTGGATCTGAGCGAGGAGAACTGGCAGCGTCTGGCAGCTCTTGGCCGGTAGCGCATGGCCGGGATCGGCCAGAAAGTGCTGGATCATCTGCAAGTGAGCCAAGACCTTTTCCAGGTTCTTGATTCTGACCGGGTTGCGATGCGATGAGGCAGGATCGTGCCACCAATCTTTGATCCGCTCCCACCAAAACGGTTGCACAACGGGACTCAGTTTGTTGAGATAGGCACGGATCGCAATGCTTGTCGCACGCACATTGAAGAGCAAACGTTCGCGGCACGAGATGCGCGCGAAATCCTTTTCGTTGAGCAACTCGCTCCTCTGCCCACTCAGGTCAGGAGTCTCTGCCTTCAACCTCAATTGATCCATATCCGGCATATCGACTCGATAGCGAACCGGCTCGATAGCGTCTTGCCCTGTGTCAAGCGCCAGAACGGACTGTTCGAGTTGAAACGATCCCTGGGCTACTATCTTGTCACGACAATTGTCGATGCCAGCGATCAGCGAGTACGACCCATCCTGGCGCAAAGTGAGGACACAGTTCGCCCCGCGCCACCCGCCGATTAGCTTCTCTCTCGAAGCAGTGGTTGAGTTTGGCGTTTCTTCGTGCATAGCTTTTGTCTCCCTCGAAAACAAGCGCTGGAAAGACAGCGAGTGATCGCTGTGCGCGAAAAAGAGAGAATGGGCGAACCGGCTGTGATAAGGCCGATTATCTCTAAGAGTTGGCGGCCCGTCATCGATCGATCCCACGAATACGCAAGTCGAAATGGGGGTTGGGTATGCCGGGCCGCTGTCGCCCGATCGATAGACGGGGAACATGTGTGCCAGCCCGAAGTGGGCCGTTGGCTGGCATTCTGTTTGGTCCTAGACGCCAATAGCGGCCATGGTTCAACCAATGACCTAATCTAGTACGATTGCTGCCAAGAGCAGCCCCTCCGCGCAATCCTCCCATGATTAATCCATGCGCAATACCTGCTATCTTCCCTGTCGTGTACCATCCGGAGCATTCATCCACAAACTTGTCTGCGCCGGTCCATTCGTTAAAGCGTGTGGTAAGGCCAAAACTTACAATATGACCAAAACCGGCAGAGAGATCTGCCAAAGCTGAGAGATCCCAGTCTTGCCAATCCAATCCGTCGGGATCTATGAAGTTTACGGTATCGTTCAACGCATATCCATACAAGTTGTTATCACTTCCTTCAAACCCAATCGGGTCCTTCGCCGTCCACCTGCCTACCTCTCCGTCATAATCCCGCGCGCCGAAGCGGACCAGCCCCGTGTGCCGGTCGTACAGCCCGCCGGCAAACCCGAACGGCTGGAAGCCTGGATTCGTATCGCCCAGCACGCGCCCGAACTCGTCAAAGCTCATCTCCTGCGTCACGATGCCCGTAGCCGCATCCACCACCAGCCGCGGGCTACCCAGGTGGTCGGTGAGGATGCGATAGGCAACGCCGCCCCTGATCATGTAATCCGGCACGTTGACGTGCGTGGCGTAGACGAAGCGGCTGACGACATTCCCCGCGCCGTCCAACTCGGCCACGATGCGCAGTTGGCCGTCGTAGAGAAAGCCTTGCGTCAGCGCGCCGTTCATCCGCTTGCCGATGCGCCGATTGAGGCCGTCGATCACGTAGTCGATTTGTGTGCCGTCGGGTAGGACGGCCTGGACGAGATTGCCCAGCTCGTCGTAGGTGTAGGTGGTGGTCTGGTTGCCGGCTGTTCGGGTCTGCAGCTCGCCATTGGCGCTGTAGGTGTAGGTCGCGCCGCCGTACTGGAGCAGGCGATCCTGAGCATCGTATGTTCCGGCGACCGGCGCGCCCGAACCTGTATAGCTCAGCCGGTTGCCGTTGGCATCGTAGGTGTATGTGCTGACCAGCGCACCATCTTTGCGCACTGTGTCCAGGCGGCCAGCCAGATCGTAGCCGTAGACATAGACGCTCGCTGCTCCGCTCACCGTCTCGGTGCGGGTGACGATGCGTCCCAGGCTGTCGTATTCGTAGCGAAAGCCGAGCAGCGCCGCGCCGTTGAAGCGCGCCGTGTAGCTGATGGGTTCGCCGAAGCCGTTATAGCCGAAGGCGTCGGCGACGCCGCCCAACGCGGTGCCGGTGAGCAGGCCGTTCTGGGCGTTGCGGCTGAGGGACAGTCCGCCCACGCCCGTGAGCAGACTGTCGTTGTCATAGCTGGCGGCGATGGCGTTGGCGCCGTTCACAGTGATTGCAGTGCGGCGGAAGTTGTTGTCATAGGCGTAACCCACGCTCCCCGCCACAGGGCCGCTCCAGTTCTGTGCTGTCGGCAGGCCGCCATCGTAGCCCAGCGTCAGGCTGACGCCGCCCGGCGCCAGGATGCCGACCAGGTTGCCGGTGGTCGGGTGATAAGCATAGGTAACGGCGCCCCGTGAGAAGGTAAGCGACTGCGCGCGCCCGGCGAACTCGTAGCCGACCTCGATGGTCTTGCCGTCGGGTCGCATGATGCGGGTGATGTGGCGGTCCAGGTCATAGGTGTAGCTCGTGGCGGTGTTGCCGATGCCGATGTCTGGCGGCGTGTAACTAGCTTGCAGGTCAACCGGCGTGTAGGCGAAGGTGTGGGCAGGCCGGCCCGGCGGCGTCAACGATGTGAGGTTGCCATTGGCGTCGTAGGCGTAACTGACCACCCGCCCGTCGGGTAGGGTTTGCGCGGCGACGCGGCCGGCCAGGTCGTAGGCGAAGGTGACTGTGCGTCCCAGCGGGTCGGTGACGCTGGCCAGATAGCCGTCGCCGTTGTAGGTGAACGTCGCCGCACGCGCGTCCACCCCGCCGCCCTGTGTGGCGGCAATGAGCCGCCCTTGGCTGTCGTAGGTGTAACTCAGCGGGGCAAGACCCGCAGCCTGGACGAAGGTCGGGCGTCCCTGGCTGTCGATGACCATCGTTTGCTGACGGCCCGCGGGCGAGATGTCGGTGAAGGTGCGCGTGGCGGCGTCGTAGTTGCTGGTGTAGGTTCGCCCGTTGATGGTGAAGCTCTCTTGCAGCGCTGTCAGGCTGAAGGGGTTGCCGACTTGAGAGAGCGTCGCCGTGCGCTGCATACTCATAGCCGCGGACAGGCCGCCAGGCGTGGCGACATTCGTCATCGCAGCGACGGGCGCCATCATTCCCCAACGCGGGTCTGGTGTGTTGGCGGTGTTCAGCGTCGTCCCGTCAGGCAGCCGATGGAGCAGCGAGCCATCTGCATACCTCACCCGCTCTTCCTGCACACCGCTGGGATAGGTGGCGAGCCGTCGCAGCGCATCGGCGCCGGTCCGCTCGACGCGATAGCTGGTCTGGCGCGCCAACGCCGTCTTGAGGTTGACCGTGTACATTTGCGCGCCGTTGACGCGTTGCAGGGTCATGAAGCCTGCAGCCGGGTTATCGTCGCGCACCAGACGTCCCAGCCCATCGTACTGGAAGGTGTGCACAAAACCGCGCGCATCCTGCATCTGCGTCATCAGCCCCTGCGCTGAATAGGTGAAACCGAGGGTTTCGCCAGCCGGGTTGACAATCGTCGTAAGATAGCCGTTGGCGTCCGCGGTCAAGGCAGTCGTCTGGCCAAAGGGCGCGACAATGGCCGTTGGGCTGCCATCGGCGCTGCGGACAATGGCGGTCACGTTGCCGTCGCCGTCGGTGACGGCAACGAGCCGCCCGCCGCCGTCGTAGGCAAAGTGGTAGAGCGGCGCGCCAGTGAATGCATCAAGCGTGCGCAGATGGCGCCCTGTGTAGTCGAAGGCGTAGACCTGGCCGCCATCTTCTGACGCAACCAGATTGTCGCCGTAATTTGCTGCGGGCCAGGCTGGCGTGATCTGGCGGATGCGCCGAAGCTGGCTGTCGGCCACAAAGATGCTGCCGCTCGGCCCGACCGCTACATCCGCCACGCTGCCAAAGCGGGCCTTGCGCGCCGGGCCGTCGTCGCCGCAGCCGGGGAAGAGCGGCGGAACTGGGGAGCACCATACGCCATCGCCGGCAAGGACCTTGATCTGGCCGTCGCGTTCAAGGGTGCGCACATGCTGGAAACCTTCGGCCATAATGAGCGCACCGTCCAGCCCGATTGCCAACTTGTGAGGAGAGATCCCGGTTGTGGCGCCGCCGACGAACTGGAGAATGCCGTCCACACCGACCCGATAAACAAAACGTTCCCCCGGCGTATTATAGGAAGTGAAGTAGAAGCTCCCGTCCCGCGCCCAGACAATTCCGTCGGGAAAGGGCAAGAAGACAGCGGTTGCTTGCATTCCGGTTGCGGCGGGGCCGGAACCGCCGCCAGCCACGGTGCTGATGACGCCATCTGCACCGATGCGACGGATGCGCCGGTAATTCGTTTCAGTGAAGTAAATCGTGCCGTCGGCCGCCACGGCAATGTCCATGACGCCGCCAATGCGCGCTTGCAGCGCCGGGCCGCCGTCGCCGCTGAAGCCTTCCACTCCTGTGCCGGCCACAGTCGTGATGACGCCGTTGGGGTCGACTTTGCGAATCCGATAGGCTTGCGAGTCGGCAATATAGATGCTGCCGTCTGGCGCCAGAGCCACATTGCGCGGATTGACCAGCATTGCTTGTGTGGCCGGGCCGCCGTCGCCACAGGGCGCGGTGGTAGGGGCGCATCCCAGGCCGTTGATGTTGCCGGCCACAGTGGTGATGACGCCGTGGACGTCGACCTTGCGCACGCGCCTGAGAGATGCATCCGTGATGAAAATATCGCTGTTTGGAGCGACATCGACTGCCAACGGCATTTGCATACTGGCAAGCGTGGCGGTGATGCCATCGACGCACTCGAAGGGATAGAAACAAGAAGCCCCACTGCCGGCGACATTCTGAATGATGTTGAGATTGAGCGATTCTGCGCTGCGGCGGCTGCCGTCCCCCAGATACAACTCCTGGCTCTTCGGATCGTAGGCGTGGTGCACATTGAGCGTCCACCCGCCAAGTCCCTGCTCCAGGGCAGTCCAGCCGCCGACCTCCCCGCGCCAGGTGCGGGTAAGGTCGAAAGAGGTGCGTGTAGTCGCAATGGCGAGCGCCGCGGACGAGCCGTTGTATCCAAAGCGCTCGGTTGTCATGTAGACCAGGGGATAGACATAGGTCAACCCGATCAAAATGGGTTGCTTGCCTTGCAGCCGCCTGCCATAGGCGTCTTTGCCGTCCCAGGCGAAAGTGTAACTGCTCTGCGACGGCGGAAATTCCCGATGGAGATGACGCCCCGCTATCTGAATATCCAGGTGAATGGCGCGTAACTTGGGCGATACAGAGTCCCTGCGCAGTGGGATGGTCAATTGATAGTTGGCCTGGCTGCCCATCGTCCGGTCGCTCTGATAGTGCAGCGCAAACGGCGCGCCTACGATCTCGACCACCTGGCCGAGGGTCTGCGTCTCGCAGCCGATGATGGAGCCGCAAACGTTGGTCGGATCTTCGGGCGTTGGCGGCGGTGGATCCTCACGGCATTCCTCCTCGACGCATGGGTCAGGCGGAGATGGCGGCGGGCAAGGTTCCTCGCAGCTTGTGGCCTGATTCTTGTCCCAGGGCCGCGTGAAGTGGGGCGCTGGCACGCGCCACAGGCTCTGCCCCGCGGGATAGAGGTCGGCCAGTTTCGCCCGCTCGGCGTCGGTCACGCCCAGCGCAGCCAGTGCGCCGGGCGAGGCCGGCGCTCCGCTGCCGTCGATGTCCAGATCGACCTTACCGTCGGTCACGCTCACGATCTTGACGACACGCCCGCTATCCGCCGCAACCCACGCGCCGCGGTTGCTGTCGTAATGGCCCATCGGTACGGTGACGCCGACGGTGAAGTTGAGGAAGTTCTCCACATAGGAGACGAGCGGTGGGTTGAACCAGACATCTGTGGCGCCCGCTGCCGTCGCTTCGTCGGCGCTGTACTCCGTGGCGTAGGTGTAGGCCGAGTTGGGCGGCAGTTCGGCCGGCATCATCTTCTTGCCGTCGGGGCCGACCGTGTACTCGGTGATACGCACGTGCAACGTCGTCAAAGTCCGAGTTATGCCGTCGGCAAAGCTCATGTATGCGGTCGCGCCTTGGGGGAAGAAGAGGGTCTCCTGGCGCATGCCGTCGCTGTCGGAGATGACGCTGCCGCGCGCAACCTGCATAGGAATCTCGGCGGTCAGATCGATCAGGGTGACATTGGGGTCTTCCTGAATCAGCATCACATCCGGCAGCCAGGCGTAATCCTGCCACGGCGCATCCACTTTGCGTTGTGCGGGCAGATAGCCGGTTTTGGTGTAGTTCACTGTGAGCCAGCCCCCGCCGTTGACCGCCAAGTCGAACATACCGTCGGGCCGGGTGCGCGTCTGGCCGAACTCTGGGTGGCCGAGGACGCTGACCGTCACATTGGGCAGCCCGGAGCCGTTCTGGCGCAGAACGCGCCCGCGCAGCACAACCGCACGCCGCAGTTCAAGCGTGCCCGACAGGACGCCGGTCTGGATTGGGTCGTCGCCGGTGTAGAGGAACGAAGTGGCGTCGAGCAAGTTGGTGACAACGCTCTGATCCAACGGCGGCGCAACGTCAGCAGGATCGGGAGGCGGGGGCGGGCCAGCTTCAGTCGGCGTCTCCGTAGGAGTTTGGGTCGGGGTGGCGGTCGCAGTTGACGTTTCCGTCGGCGTGGCCGTCGCAGTATTGGTCCCAGTCATCGTGGGAGTCGGCGTCTCTGTCGGCGTAGGTGTAAGCGTGGCGGTTTCCGTTGTCGAGGTTGTCGGCGTAGTGGTGGGAGTGGCCGTCGCAGTGGGCGATACTGATGGAGTCTCTGTGGGTGTAGCCGTTGCTATCGGCGTCGCGGTCGGTGTGCTCGTGCTCGTTGCTGTCGGCGCCTCGGTCGGCGCACCCGTGCTCGCACCCGTCGCGGTGGCCGTCGCGTTGGCTTCTGCAACGAGCACTTCGCCGCTGAATTGGGGCGAAGTTGCCGCATAGAAAGGAAAGACGCCAGGTTGGTCGTAGGTGAAAGTAAAATGACCGCCCGGCTGCAATGTCGTCTCGAACTCCACGCTCGTTTGCCAATCGCCAGACCCGTGGAGAGACGAGGAGGTTGTCGTTAGGACGGCGTTTCCGGCAACGAGCGGTAGAAAGCTACGCTGCGGCAGGCCGCTGCGCAGAACCTGTGCGACGGCGGAGCGGTTGGTCCAGCGCACCGCGTCGCCGATCTGGATTTGCAGCGTTTGCGGAATGAAGCCGGCGGTCGTCAGGTCGATCTGCCAGTGCACGCCGGCGTCATCGGCGTCCATACGACCTGCAATCTTGTTTCCCGGCTGCAAGTTTGTTGCCCATGTGGGCAAAGTTAGGAGCGCCACCCCGGTCAGAAAACAGAAGATGACCCCTAGGATGATTTCCCAGACTGCAAGCCGTGATTTTGTCGAAAGCTGGCGCATTATCGCCTCCGAATGATCTCGAACCCGCTTTCTCAGTTTTGCGGCGCCTACGACACTGCCCTGTGATTTGGTCGGTAGTGGAAACACGGTAATATTAGCACCAAGATGTCGAAATAATTCAAAAATTTCGACATTCATCAACTATCGATCGTAAGCGGAGGCGCGGGAGGCGTCTATTTCTGGCGTACCTACGGTTGGCTTCCCCCCAGGTTGTTGAGAAGACACCTATCTCGAAATCAAAAGTGCGCCCGTTATGCTTTACGTGAAGGTTGATCTGGGCATTTCCCATGTGCCCAGATCACGCCAACACGACTTATGCTATTGCTGCACGCCTTGCATCAATTCTTCGGCAGAGCCGGCAAAGTAACTCACATTGTGGAAGGCGTTCTTGGCAATCTCAGCGGCGACAGAGTGCGCCTGTTCGCCATCGTTGCCAAAGACAATGATGCGGGTGTTGTGATCGTGCATGGGCAGGCGCTTGTCATCTTTGGCCTTGGCCACATCCTCTTTGTCAATCATGTTGACCGCGCCGGGCAGGCTGCCTGCAGTGAATTCCTCCGGGCTGCGGGCATCGACCCAAACCGCAGTTTGATCGCCCTCGAATACATAACGAGCGCCATCCAGCTCGATCTGCGTCAGGCCAACCAGTGCTCGCCAGATGGGAATGCCCAATTGATAACGGCGCACGTTGGTATAACCGGCGTCCAACAACTCTTCCGAAAGGCGTTTACTCTTGCCACAGAATGGTCCGTTGCAATAGAGCACGAGCGCCGTCTGTTTGTCTGGCGCCAGACGCTCGATCTCTGCTACATCGGAGACGTACTGCGACATCTCCACACCTGGTTTGGGGGCCACATTGAGTGCACCTGGAATATGGCTGATCGCAAATTCCAGGTGGGGGCGGGCATCGAAGACTATGGCCGAATCGTCGGCCAGAATTTCGAGCAGTTGGGCGGTGGTTACTTCGGCGGTCTTTTGCTTCGGTTCCATCAGGGTTGTCTGTTGTACACTGGGTCGGATCGGCGCCTGGCAAGCAGCGACGAAGAAGCAGAGCAGTATCAAGGCGATCGCTGTAGCTGGCTTGGCCATCATCATGGGTGGTTTGCGGTAGATCATGGAACGCTCCTTTTGGGTCATTGACTTTGACGGTTACACAACACAATCCAACTTTGGTACAATAGCCGCGGCTGGCTATGCCCCCCAGTAGCATAGCAGGCCGTAGCGACAAGCTCGCGACAAGTGCGCGACAAACCTTTCTGGAAATCTCACGATGAACGACATCCTTCATCTCACCCTATTGGGTAGCCCGGAGGTTCGTCTTGGAAACCAGCCCGTGACCGGCTTCCGCACAAGCAAAAGTCAGGCGTTGCTCTATTTCCTTGCAGTCACAGGGCGTCCACATACGCGAGCTACCCTCGCTGGTCTGCTCTGGGGGGACCAACCCGAAGCAGCCGCACGCGCCAGCCTGAGCAAATGTCTTTCCAACCTGCGCGATCTGCTCGGCGACGCCATCCACATCGATCGGCAGACTGTGACCTTCAACCGCCAATATCTCTATCAGCTCGACGTCGAGCAGTTCGAGCACTGTAGCAAGCTCACGCCCACGCCAACGACGGTTGCATCCTTACAAGCCAACCTTTCTCTCTATCGTAGTGACTTTCTAGAGGGTTTCTATGTGCACGGCGCGGTTGAATTCGAACAGTGGCTGCTGGTGCAGCGCACGCATTACCGAGAAATCGTAGAGCAGGGCGAGCAGAAGCTGGCACATTTCTATGAGCAACGGGGCAATCTCGACCAGGCGATTCTTCACATCCGCCGCCTCTTGACTCTGCAACCCTGGCGCGAAGATGCCCATCGCCAGTTGATGATCCTGTTGGCGCGCTCTGGGCAACGGCCGGCGGCATTGGCGCAATTTGAGATCTGCCGCCGCATTTTGGATGAGGAATTGGCGGTCGAGCCGGATGCTGAGACCATCACTCTGATGGAAACAATCCGCGCTGGCGATTTCGGAAACGAGCCGAAGATCGCCAACATAGCGCTCCAAAATCAGATAGACTGGGGCGAAGCGCCCGATGTCACCCGATTTCAAGGACGGCAGTCGGAACTGGCCCAATTGCACCAGTGGCTGGTGGTTGACCGCTGTCGTCTCATTGCCGTGTTGGGTATGGGCGGCCAGGGCAAAACGGCGCTGGCAACCAGGGCGGCCACCCAGGTTGAACATGACTTTTCGGCGGTCATCTGGCGCTCGTTGCGCAATGCGCCGCCAATAGAAGATCTATTGGCGGAGTGTATCCAAGTGGCTTCGCAGCATGAAGTGCAGGAGTTGCCCATCGGGGTTGACAAGTGCATCGCGTTACTCATGGAGCATCTGCAACAGCGACGCTGCCTGCTGCTGTTGGATAATTTTGAGACGGTGTTGCATGGTCAGCGGGTGGGCGCCTACCGGCCTGGCTATGAGGGCTATGGGCGACTACTGCAGCGGGTCGGCGAGGGCAGACACCAAAGTTGTCTGGTGATCACCAGCCGCGAGAAACCGAAAGAGCTGGTGACGCTGGCGGGAGCAACTGCGCCGGTGCGCACAATGCCCCTCGCCGACTTACCCCCTACCGACTGTCGAGCTTTGCTACAGGATCGAGCATTGGTCGGCAGTGAGTCGGATTGGAGCTTGCTACATGCACACTATTCCGGCAATCCGCTGGCATTGAAAATCGTCGCTGAGTCAATCAGCGAGCTCTTTCTCGGCAAGATTTCGGCCTTTTTACACACCAAGACCATCGTTTTTGGCGATATTGCCGACCTCTTCGCACAGCAATTTGCCCGTCTTTTACCGCTTGAACAAGAACTGATGCTCTGGTTGGCAGTCGAGCGTGAGCCGGTGGGGCCGGACGATATTCGCGCCGTTCTGGTGCAGTCCACCTCGGCACGGGCGATTCTGGAAGCGTTGCAAGGGCTGCGTCAACGTTCCTTGGTGGAGCAAACAGCTAATGGTTTCACCCTGCAGAACGTGGTGCTGGAATACCTGACTGCCTATCTT
Source organism: uncultured Caldilineaceae bacterium (assembly GCA_964560495.1). Taxonomy (GTDB): domain Bacteria; phylum Chloroflexota; class Anaerolineae; order Caldilineales; family Caldilineaceae; genus UBA5069. The sequence goes on along the minus strand of CAZLMM010000109.1, from coordinate 5,128 downwards.
GTGGAGCAGGCGTGCGCGGAGATTCTGCGTGGACCATTGCGACTCCTTCATCACCATGCCTTGTACAAAGCGCAGTCGAGAAGTCATGTACGCGAAAGCCAGCGCCGTCTGATTCTGGAGCCTGTGATTGACCAGCTCTTGACACAGGGAACGCGTGCACAAGCCACAGATCGACTCAGTGCGCTTCTCGCCGGATTACGCCATGACGCAGCCTCTCGCGTGGGATATGGCGGCGGCAATCTACTCAATCTGCTCGTCCATCTGAACCACGATCTCGTAGGATGTGATTTCTCTCATGTGGCAGTCTGGCAGGCTGATCTGCGTGGCGTCGAGGCGCAGGATGCCAATTTCCACCAGGCAGATTTGACCGATAGCGCCTTTAGCGATTCGTTTGCGGGCATTCACACGGTTGCCATTAGTCCTGACGGCGCCCAACTTGCGGCCGGGGCTACTTCCAGAGAGATCCAGGTGTGGCGAGTAAAGGATGGTCAACCCTTGTACACCTGTGTCGGGCATACGGATTGGATTTGGTCTGTCTGTTTTTCTCTTGATGGGCAGTGGCTCGCCAGCAGCGCTGATGACCAGACGATACGGCTATGGCATCCGCAGAGCGGTCAATGGTTGGGTACGTTGCTTGGGCATACGAATATGGTCAGGTCGGTTGCCTTCAGCCCGGCGAGCAATTGTCTGGCAAGCGGCAGCAAGGATAGAACGGTCCGACTGTGGGAGATTCCTGGCGGTCGTTGCGCCATGGTGTTGCGCGGCCACGAAGATGAGGTGCGTTGCGTTTGCTTCCATCCCGACGGCGCGCTGCTAGCCAGCAGCAGCTATGATCGAACGATACGCATTTGGGATCGCCGCAACGGCGACTGCCGGCTCATCCTGCGGGGACACGACAGTGTCGTACATTCCGTTTGCTTTAGCCCGGATGGCAGCCTGTTAGCCAGCGGCAGTTATGACAAAACCATCCGCTTGTGGGAAGTCGCCAGTGGCCGCTGCCTCCATACCCTTCACGGCCACAGCGACGACATCCGCGCTCTTTGTTTTCATCCTGATGGCAGCCTGTTGGCGAGTGGCGGCAGTGATCGAACGATACGGCTTTGGGATCTCCAAGCAAGAGAATCGCTGAAAGTGCTTCAAGGTCACACACGCTGGGTAAGGTCGCTCTGTTTTCACCCCGATGGCAAGCTATTAGCCAGTGGCAGCGATGATCAGACAGTGCGTTTATGGGATGTCCAGAGCAAGCGTTGCCTGATGACATGGCAGGGTCATAGAAACGATGTAGGACCCCTCTGCTTCAGTGGCGATGGCGCACTGCTGGCTAGAAGCAGTTTTGATGCAAAGATTTACGTTTGGGAGACGGCGAGTGGACAGGTGCTGACCACCCTGAAGGGTCATACGAATGAAGTGCTGGATCTTCGCTTTAGCCCTGATAACTGTAGACTTGCCAGTTGTAGCATGGATCGCACTATCCGCATCTGGGATCTACAGCGTGGACGAGCATTAGCGACTCTGCAGGGCCACAGCGACGAAATCTGGGATCTTAGCTTTTCCCCGACCGGCGAACTTCTGGCCAGCGGCAGCGAGGATGCCACCGTGCGCCTGTGGGATAGCCATACGGGACAATGCCTGGCTGTGCTTCAAGGCCATAATGGTTGGGTGAGAACAGTGTGCTTCAGTCCCGATGGCAAGCTGATCGCCAGCGGCAGCACCGACAAGAAAGTGCAGCTTTGGGATCGCCAGAGCCGTCAAGTTCTTGCAGAACTGACGGGGCACACGGACGAGGTGAATTCCCTCCAATTCAGCCCGGATGGACAGTTCTTGCTGAGTGGCAGCCAGGACACAACCATCCGTTTGTGGGACTTGCGCACGAATCAATGTAAGTACACATTGACAGGTCATACCGGGTCACCATACGTATATTTCAGCCCGGATGGTAATTGTTTGGTCAGCATCAGCCCTGATCATACCCTCCGGCAATGGGATAGGGAGACGGGACGCTGCCTGCAGGTGTTACAGGGAAACTGGCGCGAGCCGTGCGACCTCTACTTTCAATCCATCCCAGAGGCTGATAAGGCGGGTTTCCCGGGACAACGCATCGTCATCTGTAGTTTGGAGGATGAAGTTGCCAATCTTTGGGATGCACAAACAGGCGAATGTATCAAGAGTCTGCATATCAAACGTCCCTATGAAGGGATGAACATTATCGGCGCGACAGGTCTGACGCCGGCGCAGGGGGCGGCTTTGAGGGCATTGGGAGCGGTGGATGGGAAGCGAATCTGAGACAATCAACGCTTTCTGTACAGGGTCGCGCTACATCCTGTGGGTAAAATGATGAGCATCGCCGTCTCAAGCGGACCGCTGTGACCCATTTTTACCGCAAAGAATAGTTTGTATCGAGATTGCAACGACAAGTTGATCGGCGTGTAGGACTTCACCAACACCACACCTCGCTGCGAATGGACTCGAGCTCTCACCTGCCATCGGTCACGCGTTGACAGAAAAAATGGGGAGGAAAACCATGGCAGCAGTTGCAGACTTTCCGGCAGGTGAACGCATCGACATCGGCGGCTATCGGCTCAATCTGCGCTGTACTGGACAGGGAACGCCCGCCGCCATCTTCGACACTGGCCTGGGTGTGACTTCCCTGCTCTGGACGCGCGTGCTGCCGCTGGTGGGCGAATTCACCACCGCCTGCGTTTTTGACCGGGCCGGTTACGGTGACAGCGATCCGGGGCCGGAGCATCTGCCCCGCACCAGCGCACAGATTGTGGCGGAACTGCGGTTGCTGCTGCAAGCTGCTGGATTTGCGCCGCCCTATGTGCTGGTAGGCCACTCCTTCGGCGCCATCAACATGACCTGGTACGCGCTGCGCCATCCCGCCGAAGTGGCTGGCCTGGCGCTGGTGGACCCGTCGCACCCGGAGATGTTCGAGCGCGTGCCGGGCATCCCGTCGAGCAAGACGATGACGCAGGGGATGCGCGCCGTCGCCGCGCTGAGCCGGTGGGGTGTGCTGAAACCCTTTGCCCCGTTGCTGGCGCGGGGCGTCTTCCCGCAGATCAAGCAGTTCCCGCCCGATCTACGCGCGGCCTTGACCGCCATGTGCGCGCAACCCCACAACTACGCCGCCGCGCTGCGCGAAGCCGAAGCCAGCGACGAGAGCTTCCGCAGCGCAGTGAGCGCGCCGGGCAGCCTGGGCGATCTACCGATCGTCGTGCTCAGCGCTGAGTGGTGGGTGACAGGCAAGCAGACGCCGATGAAGCGGGCCATGCCAGCCCTGCGCGCGGAGCAGGCCAGCCTCTCGACCCGCGGCGAACATCGCATCGTCGAGGGCTGTGACCACAGTGACTTGCCCATCTTACGCCCGGATGTTGTCGTCGAAGCGGTGCGCACGATCTGCCAATCTGGTGCGATCGGCATCTCACCGCACCGGGAAACGTGACCAGGGAGACGACGTATCTTGGTCGTGCGACCACGTCATCCTCTTGTGCTGGTAGGGTTGGCGGCGTGGAGCGTTGTGCGGGCCGGCGTGGCGTTGGCCCAGGCCGGCGCCGAAAGAAGCAGGGACAAGGGCGCGGTGGCCAGCATTCGCAAGTGGTTGAAAGAGAACGGAGTCGAGCCATGATGAATCTGATGGAGATCAACGGCTACCGCGCCGTCGTCCAGTATGATCCCGAGATAGATATGTTCCGCGGTGAGTTTATCGGCCTCAACGGGGGCGCTGATTTTTATGCCACAGACATCGATGGTCTGCGCAAGGAAGGCGAGATTTCACTCAAGGTCTTTTTGGACATGTGCCGTGAAGATGGCGGCGTTGGATCAATCGGTGCGCACTGGTTGACCCAACACCGTCTCCCTGACTTACGCACCCATCCATTCCAAAACTGCATTTGTCAGGATGACATCAAAATCCAGAAGCGCCTGCCGCCCATCGCCTCCGCAGAGCTGAACTGCTGCGAACGCGAGCTACTGGCGCAGTAGCGGCCACCGGGTCGGTAGGCGCGTCATACTTGACTACCGTATCTTTCAACGCAAAGGCTTGACCACCAGATTGTTCCATGCGCCGGGACAAGATAATTACCTCACCAGCTCGCCTGGGCGAAATGGAAGTTGTTTCAGGTGCAGTTCACCATCCTGGGGGACAACGGTTTCTGTTCGATATGCTTGCATTTGTCGCCTCACTTTTCACAACAACCTACTGGTGATCGCGTGCCAGTATACCATGATACCAACAGAGTTTTACACACATCCATCTGTGATGTACCGTTTTCCCAGTTATACTTTGCTCTGTCTGAGACCAAGAGTTTTCGCAGGCTAATAACTCCTGGCCTCAAAGCAACCGCAGTATAGATGTTGTTACGTTCTTGAAGCAGCAGAGATCTGCTGAAACCGTTGGTGACATCCGCCAGACGGCGCGCAAACGCGCCGACGAACTGCGCGCCTTGCCACGTAGTCAACTCGCAGCGCAACTGCGTGTGGTGAGCGAAAGGATACGCAGCCAGGTCTACGACCGTCCACAGGAAGAAGCCGTCAAGATCGGCGTCAGCTACACTTCCTGTGTGTATGAGCGCCGCCCCGAGCACGTCCCTGGCGTCAATGCGCTGGAGGCCCGTGCGCCGGGTGAATGCCTGGCAAAGGGCGAGTTGGCAACACCCGTCGAGTCGAAGGCGGCGCTACAGGAGACCGTAGCGTTTCTGGTGAACTGCCTCTTGACTCCACGCAATCTTGGGGCGTCACCTCACCTTTCAGGTCACATCCAGATTTGGACACAAACCGGTCAGAAACCTATTGACGCTCCTGCTTATATTTGCTACAATACCCGCAACCGGTTGCGCAACCGATTTCGCAACCGGTTGCAGCAAAATCGTCTTTGGATCACAAGCAAAATGCGGGCGATGGACGGACCTGCGCCCGCTTGAACGCTGGCCAAATCTGCTATAGAGAGTCAGGAAAACATTCGTAGTGACGACTTCAGTCGTCATGTAGGCTGAACGACTGAAGTCGTCACTACGGTACGGATCTTTTTCTGAACATCTATAGTACAGGTGGTCTTAAATAGGGCCAGGGTATTGTCCTGCTGAGCGCCAGCGAAGCATCTGGGTGGCAGAGCGAGATGCTTCACTGGCGT
>CAZLMM010000108.1:0-21429 GCA_964560495.1 uncultured Caldilineaceae bacterium | reverse complement strand
TGCCACGCGGGGCATTGGAAACTCAGCATGACAACCATTGGGTTACTTGCGCCCTTGTGTACTAGGAAACCGATCTGAGTGAGTACAGTGACCCACTCGTCTTTACCTACTGATTTCTGGAAGATGTGTTACAAGAGATCAGTAAACATGCGGTGCGCGTCCACGTGCGCCACATCTGCATGTGAGCGCGCCTACTCGACGGTTGCATAGAATTCTGTGGTCAGCGCACCTGTCGATGTTTCACTCCAATGAATTGGTCCATCCGCGCCTGCAGCGTTCATGACAAACGTCCTGACAACAATGGGTCAACTGCACCACAACGATCATGAGAATCATGATATAATTGTCCCCAATGGGACATTTATCCTGTAAACGCAAAATCTTCTTTGGATATAAGGATAGGGAGATAAAAACGTGAAAGTAGTCGTTCTAGTGAAACAAACGCCGGACACCGCCGAGTTGCCCAAGGTCTCGGCAGATGCTGTCCGCAGTGGCGCAGTGACGGCCACCATGGTGATCAACCCTTGGGACGAATATGCTGCAGAAGAGGCGATCTTGTTAGCAGATCGCTATGATTGTGAAACCGCAGCGATTACCATGGGGAAACCGGAAGCGGCGGAAGCGTTGAAGCACGCCCTGGCCATGGGCGTCTCTGACGCCAGCATGGTTGATAGCAGTGGTGTACGGGGCGATATGTGGACCACCGCAGCAGTCCTGGCCAAAGCCATTCAACAGCAGGGCGGCGCCGATCTGGTGCTCACCGGAAAACAGAGCGTAGATGACAATAGCGGCGCAGTCTTTACTGGCGTGGCCAGCAAGTTGGGCTACTCGCTGCTCACCAACGTGACCAAAGTCGTGGAGGTTAGCGGCGGTCAGATCACGGTGGAAAGGCTGGTGGATGGTGCACAGGAGACGGTGCGCGCAAAACTGCCGGCCGTGGTCAGCGTAGGCAAGGAGATCAACGAACCGCGCTATCCCAGTTTCATGGGCATCCGCAAAGCCAACAAGGCCAAGATCCCGACGATGACATTGGCGGATCTGGGTGTGGATGGCAGCAGCGCCCGCACGAGCTGGACAAATATCCGCAAGCCGGAAGAGCGCAAGACAGAAGTGAGAATCATCGACGGCGCAAGCGCACAGGAAAAAGCGGCCAAACTGGCGGATGCCTTGTTGGCTGAGAAGGTCATATAGGAGGAAGAGTCATGTCCGTTTTAGTTTGGGTCGAGCAGTCGAACAAAGGTCCGCTTTCCAGTAGTTGGGAAGTCATGGGGAAGGCCAAAGAGGTCGCCGCTGCGTTGGGCGTTCCTCTTGTTGCAGCGGTCATGGGCAGCGATACGACTGCAGGCGCCACTGCAGCAGCTTCCTACGGCGCCAGCACAGTCTACACTATTACGAATCCGGCTCTTGCCGTCTATCGCTTGAGCGCCTACGCCGCCGGTCTCAAGCAGGTCATTGCTGCCAGCGGCGCCACCGTTGTTCTGGCCAGCGCCACCACTCGCGGTCGCGAGCTGACAGCCTTCGTTGCCTGTGAGTTGGATGCAGGTATTGCGCCTGATGCGGTCGATTTGCGCGTGGAAGGGGGCAAGGTAGTGGCCGTGCGCTCCGTCTATTCCAACAACATTCTGGCCGATGTTCAGTTCAACAGCGACGTACAGGTGATCAGTATCCGCCCGCGCTCTTTCCCCATGCCTGAGCCAGGCGCTGTCAGTGGCGCAGTGCAGACGCTCAACCTGGGAATCGGAGAAGACCAGATCGTTGAAAAGGTCACCGACGTGCGTTCCACTGACACGGGCGAAGTAAACCTGACCGACGCGCGCATCATCGTTTCAGGTGGACGTGGCGTTTCTGCAGACCCGGCCAAGGGCTTTCAGTTGGTCAGCGAGTTGGCTGGCGTGCTGGGCGCAGCCGTTGGTGCCAGTCGCGCTGCCGTGGACGCGGGTTATATTCCTTACAAGTATCAGGTGGGGCAGACCGGCAAGACAGTGCGCCCCGATCTCTACATTGCCGCGGGCATCAGCGGCGCCATCCAACATCTGGCAGGCATGGGCGGCAGCAAGATGATTGTCGCCATCAACAAAGACCGAGAGGCGCCGATCTTTGAGAAGGCCAACTACGGTATCGTCGGCGATCTCTATGATGTGCTGCCGGCGCTCACTCAGGAGTTTAAAAAGCGTCTGGGCTAAAGTAATGGGCAATTGAAACCGCGCGTTGATCTCTGCGCGGGGCCATCGCCAAAACTGCCGGTTGTGAAGTGGCATGTCTTTGGTTGTTCGAGACAAAAGAACAGAAAATGCAGAAGCGCACAACTTGTGCGCTTCTGCATTTTCTACCTCGCTTCTTGTCCGCCGAGCCTGTTTCATGTGACATCGCAGCGAATTGAATATATACTGGCCATGAAATCCATCAGGATTCCTTGAGTTGGTGATGAGTGGAGTAGAAACGAAGCGTAGCATTATGACTTCTGTCGTCGCATCACCCCCAACACGAATCGTCCGTCGGAAAACGCCTTCTACGGTTCAACGCAAGCTCGATGGCTATTTCGGCCAGATCAAACACCCGGAAAGTGACGGCAAGCCTATGGCGGAAGATACCAAGTAGTTCTCGCGGGGTCGTCACAACAGAGGGCGGCATCGAATCAATGTATGCCAATGATCCAAATGTTTTCATAGCCGGCGACCTGCTTTGGTATCCAGTGGAGGGGGACAATCGAATTGCCGAGCTGGGTTTCTCGGCCAATGGGAATGGCATAGCTTCAGCGTCACCGTAGATCGTCGTTCCTTCCCTTTCAATCAACCGTCTCATCGTCGTCACCATCCTCTCCAGCTTCCCCCTTGAGCAGGACAGCCCGGCCTTGTCCGGCGCCCATGTCTGGCCCCACAATGCCCTTTGCCTCCAGTTGCTCCATGAGGCGCGCCGCCTTGGGATAGCCGATGCGTAGTTTGCGTTGCAACATGCTGGCGCTGCAAATAGTGACGCCTCGCAGCGCGTCCACAGCCTCGTGGAGCAGCTCATCATCATCATCTTCGCGGTCGAGCAATGCGCTCCAAGGATCGACAAGCGGCGGCAGATTCATGCTGGCAGTCTGCTGCTTCCAGAAGGCCGACACCCGGTTGATTTCCTCGTCCGCCACGTAACACCCTTGAACTCGGATCAATTTGGCCTGGTCGGGCCGCATGAGCAGCATGTCGCCGCGCCCCAACAGCCGTTCTGCGCCTGGCATGTCCAGAATTACCCGACTGTCGATCTGGCTGGTGACGGCGAAGGCAATGCGTGAGGGAAAATTGGCCTTGATCAACCCCGTGACCACATCGACGCTGGGTCGTTGGGTCGCCAGAATCAGATGAATGCCGGTGGCGCGCGCCATCTGGGCCAGGCGACAGATCTGGCGCTCCACATCGTCTGCAGCCGTCATCATCAGGTCAGCCAGCTCATCCACCACGAGCACAATGTAGGGCAGCGGCGTCAGAGGCTGTTCGCCCTTCTTTGGTTTATAGGCGAGCTGATTGTAACCGTCGATATGGCGCACGCCGACCTCGCGAAAGAGGCGATAGCGATCGTCCATCTGCAAGAGCAGCCAGGTCAGCGCACCCATCACCTGTTCCATGTCAGTAATCACCTTACCAAGCAACTGGGGAATGCCGTTGTAGCCGGGCAGCTCGACGCGTTTGGGGTCCACCATGACAAAGCGCAGCGTTTCCGGGCCATGTTGCATGAGGAGTCCGGTGATCACCGTATTGATGCACACAGACTTACCCGAACCGGTGGCGCCCGCAATGAGCAGGTGTGGAGCGCGGGTCAAGTCCATCACCACCGGGCTGCCGGCGGTGTTGCGTCCCAGGGGCAGCGCCAACAGTCCTCCGTCTCTTCGCAGGATGGGGCTTTCCATGATGCCCCGAATGCCCACCAACGTCTTGTCTGGGTTTGGCACCTCAATACCCACATACGGACGACCAGGCACAGGGGCTTCGATGCGCACGGCTGGGGCTGCCAAGGCCAGGGCCAGATCGTCTGCCAGGTTGACGATGCGACTCACGCGCACCTTGCGCTTGACGCCGGCTCGCTCCAAAAAGAGCGGCTCCACCCCAAACTGTGTCACGGTGGGCCCGGTTTCCACATGTACAACGCGCACCGGCACGTTGAAATCTGAAAGCGTCGTCTCGATCTGCTGCTGCAAGGCGCGCACATCGGCGCCAGCATAGACGCCGCTGTCGCTCGAAAGCAAGTCAATGGGCGGCAATTGGGTGGGTGGGCGCGCAACGGACGACGACTTCCGGGTGACGTTGTTTGGCGTCGTCCCTTGTTTCTTGGCAGTTGGCGTCGTCTCTGTTTGGATGGGCGGTGGTGATGCATGTGTTGGGGAGGTGCTCACTCCAGCGCCTCCCCCTGTACTGACTCCCCCTGTAATCGGGTTGCTTCGCCGTGCTCGATTTGGTGGAGCAGGGGGCGGCGCTGCTTCATCCCAGGGTAACTCTGCCTGGCTTTCTGGCGCCACAGCCGGAACAAAGCTCCCTCCGGCGGACGAACCGGTCTGAGTGACTTGCGCCTCTTCCTGACCTGCTGTTCTCCCTGGAAAGAGCAACAGACGCCCCACGCTGGCGCGCAGAAATGGAAAGACGCGCACAGCATATGCCACTACGTAGATGAAGGGTGTGTAGCGCACCAACAGGAGCAGGCCGAGCAGCCCGACGAGCGCTACGAAGATGAAGGCAATGGTGCGCCCCAGCGTCGAGACAAGCAGGCTACCCAACGCCCAGCCCACCAATCCACCGTCTGCGCCATCGGCGTTCGTGCGCCATGTGACTGCCGCATTGTTCACCACGAAGGTCCCTGCCTGTAGCGCCAGCAGGAACAACTCAGCGCCCACAAGCGCTTCAGCACTCCAATAGCCGACGCGCGGGCCGAGCAGCAGAACCACACCCACTGTCAGCAAGGCAAGCGCGGTCAGAGACGCCGTCCACCCAAAGAGAAGCTCCATCCATCCAGACTCGTCCCCGGCTATTGAAATGAACGCGAGGAGCGCAATGGCAAGGGCAATCACGCCCGCAAGCTGGCGACCATTGCGCCGCAAGAACTGGTGCGCTTCATCCAGCCTAGCTCCTTTCGCCCCGGCAGCCTGTGGTTCAGGCCTGGCGCGTTTCGGCGGGCGCGCTGGACGCGGTTCCGGTTGACCCTTAGCGCGGCGCTTGGGAGACGATTTTCCTGCGGCCATAGAGCGTTTCGCCTTGCCCTTCATCATCGGCGCCGGGGAACTTAGATTCGCCTGACTGTGCACCGTTGTTTGTCCCACGCCCCGACGCGCCAGCCTGGGCGTTCTCCTGTTCCATGTCGCTAAGCGTTTGCGCCAGCCGACCAATGGCAACGCGCTGTTTGCGATAAAGATCGCTTTCGCTCATGGCCAGGCGGTCGGCAATCTCGCGTACTTTGCGTCCCTGGACAAAGCGCAAATCCAGGATGTTGTAGAGCAGCCATTCCGGCGCAGTGAAACTCTGTTTGCCGTCTGGACGCAGACGACGCAAGGCATTGCCAAGCACAAGTCGCAGGGCCTTGGTGGGATCGTCATCTGCTGTAGTGAGCGCCTCGTTCACGACCCGTAGCTCGATCAGCGGGCTGTATGCCAGCTTTGGGCCGCCCCAATAGTGGCTCAGGGCATCTTTGACCCATGCCTCAAATTCGGGGTTGTCGATGGGACTGGAGTCGAGCAGAGCAGCAGCCGATGATGTTCCGCTCTCTGTTCGTGCATAGGGCGCCAGATTGCGCATGTGTTGAATGCGTTCGATGTCGGGGATGATAGTGCGCAGGGTGATAAAGACGCTCTGCTGCAAGCGTCTGTCCACCAACGCGCTTGTGATACGCTCTATGAAACGCTCCAACAGGATCGATTCGTCTTGACTGAAAAGGGGGGCTGAGGTGCGCGCTTCCACGCCCAAAAGCCCCACAGTAACCAGGTTCTCCTGTTCGTCAGCGCGACCTTGCAGAGTCCACAGCCAAAAGCCATGGTGTGAATGGGGAGTCAAGGTCAGATCCTGTTTTGGCGCCTTCTCTAGCGCGTTTCCCCAATCGTCGATTTCCAAAAGCTCGCTGCGCCTGTATACTGGCCCAACCATTGATTCAAGCACCAGGTCTGAACCCGAAACCCCGACGACAAAACCGGTGGAGACGCGCAACAGCTCACACAAAGCCGCCAGGTTGTTCTCCAAGAATTGGCGCAGATCGCTGGTCGCCAACAGGCGGCGGTCCAGTTCACGCAGCCAGGCGATCTCATCCCGGTCTTCGCGATAGATGATGCGGTCAACAAACGACTTGCTGACGCTCAAGAAAAGTTGGCTGAAGATGATGACGCCCGTAATGACACTGAAGAGGACAACATTACGCGGCAGAACCAACCAACGCTCGATGACGGGCGCAGTCAATACAGCCAGGACGACCAAGATGGCAACCACCGGCCCACGCATGAAAAAACGCACCATGCGATAGCGCACAACGCGATCTGGCGTCAACACGCCGAAGTAAGAAACGGTGTAGCTCATGATCACCAGCATGACGCCAACAACGATATTGCCGAGCAAGGAAAACACGAAGAGAGCCAGGCTTGGCTCTCCGCTTGCGTTTAACCGACTCATGGCGATGAGATAGGGAAAGACCCCGACGCCAGGGGCAATGAAGCCTAGCAGGAGGTAGTTCATGCGCCGCCGAGTCCCGGCAGTGAGACAGCGGCTACGCGCTTTGAGGATGTTGCCCAAAGAAAGCAGCACGGCCACGCCAAAGAAAACGGCAAAAAGCCCAAAAAACGGGCCAGCGTCGAGATGAGCAACAAGCCGCGAGTAATAGACGCCATCGACAATTGCTGAACCAAAGAGGGCGTCGACAGCGAAGGCCAGGGAAATGCCCAAAAAGAGCGCGCCGATCCAACGCCGCCGACCAATGGGAAAATTCGTCGTGGATAGCACCGCATTGGAGAAGAGATAGTAGGCCGCCGGCATGAGGGCAATGCCCAGCCACTCAAAGCGCAGCCAGCGTTCCGCAGAAGCGGCTGTAACGACGCGTGTCACGGCCACCTCACTGGCATAGACCACCATCACACAGGCAAGTAGCAAGGCAAATCTGCGCGCGACTGAGACGCGAAAGTTATAGGTCAGGATATAGGCCAGCAGCGAAAACGACAGAATCACGATTGTCGACAACACCAGTTCATTGAGAAAGGCCAACAGTCTGGCGGTGTCAGTCAGGATGTCCCACATGATGCAACCCACCCCGTCAACTTACCCACTCGATCTCTTCATCGACGACCACCCAGTAGTTGCGTCTTTTGCGCAAACGCAGGTGGAACCCGCCGCCCACGACGGGTGAACGACGAATGTGCAGCCGCACTTCAGCATCCTGCAAAGAGCGAAACTCCACAGGCTCCATCTCCACCAGAGGTCCATCGGGCGCCGGCGCCGGTTCATCGGTCATGAGCCACACTGTTGGCCCGGCAAAACCCAGATCGCTCTGCACCTCTGCCGGGTGGCAGCGGATGCGCAACTGCGCTGGACCATCGACCGGGTCGGGATCGATTCGGCGCGCCCGCCCCAATTTGTGGATCAGGGCAGTGCGACGAATCCGCAACGTCTCCGGCTCTTGAACATCAGCGCTGCAATAGTAGCGCGCCAGGCAGTTGGTCGGCCCAAAGGCATTCTGTTGGCTAAGCAGGATCAGCAACTCTTCACGCACCCGTCCCCAACGGTAACGCCATTCCTTCGTCTGAATTGCATCCCCATATTCCAACAACTCCAGGGTTGCTTCAGCGCCCAGACGGCTGACGATGGTAACGGGCGGCGTCTGTGTTGGGTCTTGTTTCAAGCGGGCCAAAAACTCGGTGGGCGTCGTCTCCACTTCATCTGGCCGCAAAAATGACCGGCGCGTGCTCACACTGAAGAAGACGCCCAACACCACCGCTCCCACAAAGAGCGCCAGCAATGTCCAGGCAACCGGATCCATCGCCGCGACGATGCGTTCGAATGGCGGCAAACCCGACGGATTCCACTCTGCAATGGTGCGGCGAATCGTCTCCAACCACTCTTGCATAAAGCACTCCTGCTGTCATTGTACCACAGGGGCGCAGAGACGCCTTGCAACTCAGTCGTTTTCAATCGGGTGCATTCGAAGTTCGTTTGTTATAGGGGTCTGAACGACGGCGAAGTCGTCTTTCTATAATAGCGCAGTTTTGCCGCCGCCGTTCAAGCTCCTACGGAAAGACCGCCCGTAACTGATTTTGAACACACCCTTTTCAATTGGAAGTCAAATCACCGCAAAAAATCTGTAGTGAACATATTTTGTACATAGTTTGTATAGTGTTTGAGCAAACTTCTTGATGGGCCGAAACGAGATAAACCGAAAGTATCGAAGTCAGTTAGTTGGCAAGTCAAGTCAATCCAAACCAGAATCCAAGGAGAAAAATAATGAAACGTCTGCTGTTCGCACCACTCTTGCTGATCGTTGCCCTGGTCTTTGCTGCATGTGCGCCGGCGGCTCCTGCCGCTGAGCCAACCGCCACCGAAGCGCCGGCTGCTGAGCCGACCGCCACCGAAGCGCCTGCCGAGGAGAGCGCCGAGGCGGCGCCGATGGACATCGTCGACACTGCTGTCAACGCTGGCAACTTCACGACCCTGGTTGCTGCTGTGCAAGCCGCTGGTCTGGTGGATGCGCTGAAAGGCGAGGGGCCGTTCACGGTCTTTGCGCCGACCGATGAGGCGTTCGCCGCCATCCCGCAGGAGACGCTGGACGCCCTGCTGGCTGACCCGTCGGGCGATCTGACCCAGATTCTGCTCTACCACGTGCTCAGCGGTGCGGTCATGGCCGAAGCTGTGACCGATGGTCTGGAAGCTGACACGCTTCAGGGCGCGAAAGTGAAATTCAGCATCGTCGATGGTCAGCCAATGATCAACGAGGCCAAGATCATCGCTACTGACATCGCCGCCAGCAACGGCGTCATCCACGTGATCGATGCGGTCATCATGCCCCCGGCTGAGGAAGCGGCGGCTGAGAGTGAGGCCATTGCCGAAACCAAGCCAATGACCGAGACGATGGCGATGGACATTGTGGATACGGCTGTTGGCGCTGGCAACTTCACGACCCTGGTTGCTGCTGTGCAAGCCGCTGGTCTGGTGGATGCGCTGAAAGGCGAGGGGCCGTTCACGGTCTTTGCGCCGACCGATGAGGCGTTCGCCGCCATCCCGCAGGAGACGCTGGACGCCCTGCTGGCTGACCCGTCGGGCGATCTGACCCAGATTCTGCTCTACCACGTGCTCAGCGGTGCGGTCATGGCCGAAGCTGTGACCGATGGTCTGGAAGCTGACACGCTTCAGGGCGCGAAAGTGAAATTCAGCATCGTCGATGGTCAGCCAATGATCAACGAGGCCAAGATCATCGCTACTGACATCGCCGCCAGCAACGGCGTCATCCACGTGATCGATGCGGTCATCATGCCCCCGGCCGAATAGTCTGTATTCCGTGCAACCTATCGGACCGATTTGGTAGTTCGATTTGTGGAAAGAAGATGGGGTGGAGATTTCTCCACCCCATCTTCTATTGCGTGCGCTGCATTCATCTTTTCAATTGCAGCTTCCAGCGAACCAATGATGTGCATCACCGCAACTCGATCACCGTGTCGTAAGGGTCGCGTAGACCAGGCGGAATGTAGATCGTGGTGCGGTCGCTTTCGCTCGAGACAAAGAAATTTTCCCCGCTGCGCTCCATCTCCAGCGGCGCGCCCGTCGCGGCCAGCCGCGCTGAAGTCACACTTGCCGGCACGCGCGTGAGAATCACGCAGTCACTCACATCATCCAGCACGTGGACATAGTGAACGTCGCCGGTGTGGGTGCTCACCGCTTCGCGCGTCGGCGCAATCACGCCGGCGCGGGTGGCGTAAATCGACGCGCCATTGGTCGCCAGCCAGCGACCCACGCCTTGTAATCGCTCCACATGCAGTGGTGGAATCTCCCCATCGGGCGTGGGGCCTACATTGAGCAGCAGATTGCCGCCCACGCTGGCCGAGCGCGCCAGGATGTGAACCAATCGACGCACGGATTTGGTGTTACGGTCGGTGCGACTCCATCCCCAATGGTCATTGATGGTCATGCACACCTGAATGGGCAGGCCGTAAATCTGGGTCTCGTTGAAGCCGGTTGTATTCTCGCCAGGGAGGTCCTGCTCGAAGCCTTGCAGGTCTTCGCCTGGCAACGGTTTGGCATGGCGGTTGTTCTCGATAACTGCGTCGGGCTGAAGCGTGTGGATCATGTCATAGAGCGTCTCGTATTCGAAGGAGCCGCCGGGCAAGAAATAACTTCTGCTCTCGTCGAGCGCGCTGGCCGGCCAGTCGCCGTCGAACCAGATGCACGCCACCTCGCCGAATTGGGTGCACAGCTCGCGCACCTGGCCGTGGAGAAAGCCCAAATAGTCTTCCCAGGCCAGGCCGCTTTCAGCGCGGAAGCGATAGGCCGGGTGATGCCAATCCAGCAACGAGACGTAGAAACCCAGCTTGACATCCCCACGGCGGGCGCAGGCGTCAGCCAGCTCGCGCAAGGGGTCGCGCTTGAAGGGCGTGTTTGTGACTTTGTAGTCGCTGAGTCCGGTGTCATACATGCTGAAGCCGTCGTGATGGCGGCTGGTGATGATGATGTACTTCTGACCTGCGTCAGCCGCGACCCGCGCCCACTCATCGGCGTCGAATTTGGTCGGGTTGAATTGGGGAACAAGTTTCTCGTATTCCGGCGCAGGGATGCGGTCGGTGTGCATCACCCATTCCTGTTTGCCGATGATGGAATACAGTCCCCAGTGGATGAACATACCAAAGCGGGCGTCCTGAAACCAGGTCAGACCCTGAGATGAGGCTTGATTTGTCATTGTAAATTCCTCTTGTCATTGAATCACAGACCTGGCAGTGGGTGTGAGCCGGGTGACGCGCATGGCTTCCCGGTTCATGAGGGCGCCGATCTTCGGCCCGATCTCGTTCTTCCAGGTATCTGACTGGTAGACTGCCTCGTAGAGCCGCGCACGTTCTTCCTCATTCTCGAAACGCCGCAGCCAGACAAAGATGCTGGGGTCGTTCTCCCCCACGAATGCACCTGTGATGACCATCCCTTTAGAGATTTGAAAAGGCATGATCTCCTCCTCGAACAGGCGCACCCACTCCTCCATCTTGCCGGGTCTGATTTCGTATTGTCGCAACTCGTAAAACACCTTCAACTCCTTTGATTCTTGTCGCTGTTTTGGGGCGATGAATTCATGCTGGCCGGCAGTCTTCCTGGAAGCTACGAGCTTTCAGGAAGGTGCAAAGTAACACTTTGCCAGGTCGTAACTATTCAGCCGATAGTGTTGGGGCACGAGGTGGGGCGGAAAAGAGTTGAACGATAGCCAGGCGCTACCTTCCGCCCCACGTCTTGCCCGTACCGAGCCTGAATAGTCGCGCCGAGTCCTACGAAAAAGTCGGCAAATGCGGTTCGTTGACAGCGAACAGCTCATCTACCATTTGCTGAATCTCCGCCAGGGAGCAGACCGCAGCAGTGAGCGGGTCGTTGGCGATGGCCTGATAGATGAGGCGGCGATTGCCGGTAAGCGTGCCTTCCACTGCCATCTCCTCGATCTGGCTGCTCAGCCCGGTCAGGATGGCGCATTGGGGGGGCAGCGCGCCCACGGCCACTGGCTCGAAGCCCTTGCGACTGGTCCACACCGGCACTTCCACGCACGCGTTTTGGGGCAGGTTGGTGATGTAGCCCTTGTTCGCCATGTTTCCGTTAAACTGGAATGGGTCGCCGCCTTCCAATGCGTTGAGGATGTAGGCGGCATATTCATGGCCGCGTTCCAGGTCCAGCGGTGCAGAATCGGTCAACCAGGAACGGATCTCCTCTTGCCAGGCAATGTCTCGTCGGCGATAGTGTTTGAGCACATAGGCGTATTCGCCGGGATTCCAGCCCGTGCCGTGGGTGCAATACTTCTCGATGAGGTCTGGCCGCTTGCGAAACCACCAGTTGTATTCCGAGTTATGGCCGCTGGATTCGGTGACATAGTGGTCGAAAGCCAGGAACATCTCGTTGCGCACCTGCTCTTCGTTGTAGATTTCAGGGCGCTCGGTGATGGCCTTGCGGATGAGCGGATAGGCGTCTTCACCCTTCCACTTGTAGTCCAGATACCAGGCCATGTGATTGATGCCGGCGCAAGTGTAGGTGATCTCTTCCATGGGCGCGCCGATCCAGCCGGCCAGCATCTCCGCAGTGCCCTGGACGCTGTGACAGAGACCGGTCATCTGGATGCTGGTTTCGCGCTGGATGGCCCGGCAGAGCATGACCATGGGGTTGGTGTAGTTGAGCATCACAGCGCGCGGGCAGAGGCGCTCCATGTCGCGGGCGATGTCGAGCATCACGGGAATGGTGCGCATGGCGCGGAAGATGCCCGAGGGACCACGGGTGTCGCCGATGTTGATGTCCACGCCGTATTTCTTGGGAATTTCGATGTCATGACGCCACACGTCTGTAGCGCCCACCAGGATCGTGACGATGACGTAGTCCGCGCCCGTCAGGGCTTCCTCTCTGTTCAGTGTGGCCTCAACTGTTGCCGGATAGCCGCCTTCGTTTACGATGCGCTGGACAGCCTGGCGCGAATAATCCAGCCGCTCTGGGTCGATATCCATGAGGGCAATAGTCGAGCCAGCCAGACGGGGGAATGTGAGCACGTCGCGCACCAGCTTGCGAGTGAAGCCGAAGCTGCCAGCGCCAATAAATGCAATTTTGGGCATGATAGATCCTTGCTTTTGTGTTTTTGGTCAAGATTGTCACGCTGCAAGCGTGACCTACGACTACGACAGGTTAACCATTCACCATTTACAATTATCCATTCAGAACTGGGGCAGCCACTGCTCCTGGGCATCCAACATCTCGCTCACCATGGCGTGAATCTGGGGCAAAGTGCAGACCGCCGCCGTCAGCGGGTCGAGCATCACTGCGTGATAGACCGCATCGCTGTCGCCTGTCAGAGCTGCCTCCACGATGAGGCTTTGCACGTTGATGTTGGTGCGGTTGAGCGCAGCCAACTGGGGTGGATAGTAGTCGATTTTGGTGGGTTGGATGCCGCTGCCATCCACCAGACAGGGGACCTCCACGCAGCAACCGCTGGGCAGGCTGTCGATTAATCCGTTGTTGGGAACGTTGCCTGCGATCTTCACCGGCCTGTTGGTCTCGCACGCCTCCATGATCCACGAGCCGTATTCGTGGCTGCGCTCGGTGAAGGGCGGCGAAGCGACGATTTCGTCGTAGTCGCTCTGGAACTGCTCCAGCCGATGCAAGCAGTGACGCAAATAGCCGCCCGTGCGCCCAAAGTCGAACCAGTGGTTGCGCTGGTCTGTGAAACGGGGAACCAACTCCTCGTTGACCATTTGGGCTGATTTGCGGAAGTAGGGTGCGTATTCGCTGGCGTGCCCGCTGGACTCGGTGACGAAATAGCCGAAATACTTCATCAGGTCTGTGCGCACCGGCTCTTCAGCGACGACTTCTGGCCGTTCGATAGCTTCCCACAGGAGAGGGTAGAGGTCCTCTTTGCCCCGGCGAAACTCCAGGAAGAATGCCTGATGATTGATGCCGGCGCAGAGGAAATTCACTTCGTTGTAGGGGATATCGATCCAGTTTGCCAGCATTTCGCTGGTGCCCTGCACGCTGTGACACAACCCCACGTGCGGTCGTCCACTGGCTTCGGCTACTGCCCAGCAGTTGGCGGCCATCGGGTTGACGTAGTTGAGCAGCAGCGCATCGGGCGCCAGCTCATCCATGTCGCTGCACAAGTCCAACAATACAGGAATCGTGCGCAAGGAGCGAAAGACGCCGCCGGGTCCCAATGTATCGCCGACGCACTGCTCCACGCCATATTTTTGCGGTATCTCGATATCCAGTTTATAGGCGCTCAAACCGCCTTGCTGAAAGGTGGTGACCACATAGTCGGCGCCATCCACTGCCACGCGTTGGTCGGTGGTCGCTTCGACGCGCGCTTTGATCCCGCGTTGGTCGACAATCGACTGGACGATCCCCCGCGCCTGACCCAGCCGCATCGGGTCGATGTCCATCAAACAGATGATGCTATCTTGCAGTGCAGGAGTCAACAGAATATCGCTGCACAGACGGCGCGTGAAGACAAGGCTTCCCGCACCAATGAAGGTGATTTTGGGCATGACGAAAACCTTTCATGAACGAATGTAATGGTGAGTTTAGCGGAGCGCTCGAAAGCGCTTGGTATATTCCCCAAAAAAGGGGACGAATTTTGGCTGGGCGCGCAAAGCAAAGACCATTCCCGCAATCCAGGCAATGATAATTGCCATGAACATGGCGATGACCAGGGCAAAGCTGGCTGAAGCGAGGATTGGGCCAACATAGGGAACGAAAGAAAGAGGGTAAGCGCAGATCGCCCATGCCACCGGGCCGGCGATGGCGACGACTGTCAGAAACACAGATTGGCGGGCATGAAAGACGGCGAATCGGTCCTTGCGGTTGAACAGCAGGATGATCAGCCCCCCTACAGCCAGGAAGAGATAGGCCAGAAAGGCCTTGATGCGACTACCAAACGACATATTCACCCTCCAATTCCGCGCAGCGACAACTCTTCGGCAAAGTGGCAACTGGCATAATGACCGGGAACAACCTCCCGCAGCTTTGGCGCTTCCTGGCGACACTGGTCTTTGGCGTAGCGACAGCGCGGATGGAAGACGCAGCCGGAGGGCGGATTGGCCGGGCTGGGTACGTCGCCCTCAAGAATCAGGCGTTCCATGCGGATGTCCGGGTCCGCCGGCGGCACCGCGGAGACCAGCGCCTCGGTGTAGGGATGTTTCGGGTCGCGCAGCAGGGTTTCGGAGTCGGCCAGCTCCACCAGCTTGCCCACATACATGACCGCAATACGGTCACAAATGTGCTCCACAACCGAAAGATCATGGGCGATGAATACGAATGTCAGCCCCAATTCTTCTTTCAGATCGCCCAGCAGATTGAGCACCTGGGCCTGGATGGACACATCCAGCGCCGAGACCGGTTCGTCGGCGATGATGAGGCGCGGGTTCAGGCTGAGCGTGCGCGCCAGACCGATGCGCTGCCGCTGGCCGCCCGAGAACTCATGGGGATAGCGCCGCATGTACGTCGGGTCCAGGCCCACCTCCTCCATGAGTTTCGCCACCCGATCGTCCAGCTCATGGCCTTTGGCCACGCCGTGGATCACCAGCGGCTCACCGATCAGGTCGCGCACGGTCATGCGCGGGTTGAGCGAGCTGAAGGGATCTTGGAAGATCATGCGCATCTCGCGACGCAGGGGCTTCATCTCATTCTGGCTGATCTTGGCAACATCGACCACGGAGCCGTCGGCCTTTCGATAGAGGACCTCGCCGGCCGTTGGGTCATAGAGGCGCAGGATCGAGCGTCCGGTCGTCGTCTTGCCGCAGCCGCTTTCTCCCACCAGGCCGAGCACTTCTTGTTCGCGCAGAGAAAAGCTCACATCATCTACGGCGCGGATGTAACCAATGATCTTCTGGAAGAAGCCTCGATAGATGGGAAAGTACTGTTTGAGGTTTTTCACCTCGAGGATGGTGTTCTCTTTGATGGTCGTCATGCGGGAACCAACCTGGATTCATCGGGTGCGATTTGATAGAGGCCGAGAGACCTTGCTTCGGCCAGAACACGTTCGGCTTTTTGCGCCTCTTTCTGAGCGTTTCTCAGTTCAGATTGAGCTTCCGCCACCTGCTGCTCCGGCGTCACCACATAGGTTAGGATCAAGTACCCGGTGTCGATGTGCAAATCGCTGACTCGGTCGCCAATCCTATCCTGTAACAGTGCGCACTGTTGTTCACTCCATGCCAGCGGTGGATAAACGCTCAGGTTGGCGTGTTCGTCTTCATAGATCACGGGTTCATATTCGACGCTCGCATCCGGCGCCAGATCGAGAATGAAATCGGTGAGTTCCCCGATGATGCGGCGCAATTCAGCCTTTGGCTCCATTTTCATCTCCTATCAACAAGCTGGACGAATTCTGTCGCCAGGCGCAAAACCTTCTCAGCCTGAGCCTTTGACACGGAAGTCGTACGGTAATCGGCCTGATGGCGCAGACGCATGGCGTTGGGTAAGTAGCCGGCAAGATGGCGCGGATGTATTTTTCGCCGATGGATCAATTCTGCCGCGAATTCGGCTTGCAGGTTCTCGTGCGACCATTGCTCGTCGTTCGGGCGCACCCCGATCCGCTCCAACGCGGCAATCGCCGCCTGAAACATCGCGTAATAGGCGCGATTCGCAGTCGAATTATACAACTTCTCCCCAAAACACAGTTGTGCGGCGCGCAGCACTTCTTGCGCCTTCTCTGTGTACATGCGGTCTATCTCATGTCGATCAGCTTTGTCACGCTGCAAGCGTGACTTACGGGCAACGACTTAACCATTCACGATTTACCATTCCCCGGCATTCTACATCAGCGCGCAATTTCAATCCTGCTCTCCTCCATCACAATATCTGGATCATCCCAGCCCTTCCACTCTGCCAACTGCTGAAAGGCCTTGCGATAGAGCAACCGTACATTCACAGTGCCGTCGCCGGCTGCCGGCGCACGAAAGACGTAGCGGCTCGAATCGGTCGCCAGAGCCGGCAGGCGCGTATCTTCGGCGATGACCACGGGTCGCCAGATCGCTGCGGTTGGCGCCTCGCCAGTCCACTCATCTTGCAGGATTTTGGCGTAGGCTCGCCCCGGCTGACTGGCGTAGTCGCCTGTCCACTCCGGCAGCGTCGGCCCCTCGAGCAGGCGCAGGGGTTTGCCGTCGCCGTCCATTGCTTCCACCACCAGGATGGCCTGACGCATGGGCGAATCGGTGGGCATATGATGACCTGTCTGGTCGTTGAACACGTCCACATCCACCAGCACCTGGCCGGCGCTGATCACCGCCGTAGTCGTCAGCGTGACCGCGCTCTGCAAAAGTTCTTCGCTCAGCATCTGATGGTTGTGCACCTGCTGTGGGTCGCGGATAACGCCGCCCATACCCGGCCAGGCGAAATAGTCGTAGTCCCCTGCGCGCATGTGGCAATCCTGGCAGGTCTTGCCCGTCTCTTCGTCGCTGTAGGGACTTTCCAGCCATTCGCTGAAGGAACTGTAGACCAGCACGCCGCCTTTGGTCTGCATGTTGCCGATGACAACGCTGCCCAGGATGCCGTAGTGACAGCCGGCGCAATAGGCGCTCTCCTGTTGCAGCGGCAGATAGACATCGCGCGGCGCTGGCACATCGGTGCGGGCGATGTCATCCACCGAGCCGAAGATCAGGTCGTGGCCCTCTGTGGGGCGATAGAGCTTGTAGGAGAGAATACCCGGTAGGTCGGGATATGGCAGTCCGGTTTGTCTGTTGATCTTGACCTGGCCGATCTTGTGGCAGAACTCACACGAAATCCCCTCCGCAGCATCACCCTTCAGATCCATGGGGCTGACGCCTGGATCGAGAAGCCCACCGGAAAACGACGCGGTCGTGTCTTTGTGACAGCCTGACCAGCCGCAGTTCTGGGCGTTCGGCATTTTGGCAGCCATGGGCGTGTGGCACGTGGCGCAGTTACCGGCGATATTGGGAAAATCGAGCTTGAAACCCGGGCCGAAATAGGGCTTGCTCAGATCCGTGGGCAGGGGAACGCCGATGTTGTTCTTGTCGGGCGGCGGACTTTGATTGCCATCCACATCCGTGCCGGCGTACATGGTCAGGAAGCGAGGGTTGATTGCGGCCTGGGAATGGCCGTCGGCCAGCCATTCAGCGTGGGCCGTGTGGCATTTGCCGCACGCGGCCGATCCTTCTACGCCATCTTCCTCGAACCAGCCGTACTCATGGTTGTCGGTCTGATAATGGCGATTCAACGTGATGACGACGCCCCGCTCGCCTGGCATGGCCGTCGTCCAGCCGATATAGTGACCCGGGGCTGAAGCCGTCACTGTGACAGGTTCACGTGGGGTCAAGCCGCTCAAGGTGAATGCGCCAGTGGCGCTGGAGACGGTCTTGTTTTCTGTGGCCTGGATGCGCACGGTTGCGCCTTCGATAGGTCCCTCTGCGCTGGTCACGATGCCGGTGATGCGCAGAGTTGCTGCGCCGGATTGGCCGCGACCCATCAACGTGGTCGCAGCGTCGCTCGCCGCTTGCGACGCCGGCGCTTCGATCAGCGCCAGGGCGGTCAGGCCGCCGCAGGCAACCAGGAGAAACACTGCAACCCACACAAGTCTATTCATTCGTCTCATGGAATCGTATCTAGGCAAATGTGCTGTACAATCGGGCCACAAACTCCTCGCCGATGAGCTCGAACTCCGGCTCCGTGCCGTTGTGCTCGCGCATGAGCCGAATCACACGCGGGATACCCGTGCCAAAATCCCGCAGATAGCCCAGGCGGCTCAGATATTGGACGATGAGCGGATTGCGGGCGATATGGTTGTAATGCCGCAGGTTTGCCAACGTCATGCCATTGGGCAGCCGACCCGGGCTGTACAACTCAAAGCGCCGGTCGAACATGATCAGTCGAACCTGCGCCCCTTCGATGCTGTAATCTCGATGCGCCACCGCATTGACGATCAATTCGCGCAGGGCCGCCCGCGGATATTGGGGCGTTTCGACCTCCAGCACCCCTTCGATGCGGGCAGTGATGCGCTGATTGCGCATGGCAAAGCTCACCGCACTGTCGATGACCTGCGGCAGCGCGCCGTGGAATTCCTGTGTGTCGGCCATTCAGATGAATGTCTCTCACAACGTCGAGTACGGGTCCGCTGCATCACGCAGCCCGTCGCCCAGCAGGTTGAAGCCCAACACAGCCGAGATGATGAACAGCGCCGGCGCCATGATCCAGGGTGTCTGACCGAGTGTGCGCAGGTTCTGGGCATCCTGCATGAGCAAACCCCAACTGACCATGGGGCGCTGGATGCCGATGCCCAGGAAGCTGAGAAAAGCCTCGGCCAGGATGATGCCCGGAATGGTCAGCGTGAGCACCACGATGATATGGCTCAGGGAATTCGGTAGAAGGTGCAGAAAGACGATGCGCCGATCCGATGCGCCCATCTCTTTCGCGGCCATGATGAAGTCGGTCTGGCGCATGTAGAGCACCTTGCCGCGCACCTCTCTCGCCAGGGTCGTCCAAGAGAGCAGGGCAAAGATGAAGGCCATGACGATAAAGACGCGGAACGAATCCCAGGTGCGGGGGATGACCGCAGCCAGGGAGAGCCAGAGGGCCAGTTGGGGAAAGGCCGTGATGAACTCGACGAAGCGTTGGGTCACGTTGTCGAACCAGCCGCCTCGATAGCCCGAATAGACGCCCACCACCGCGCCGATGAGCACGCTGACCAGCGCGCCAAAGACGCTCATGGTCAGAGAGATCCTGCCCGCCTCGCATGACTTGCTCCATAGGTCGGCGCCCAGCTTGTCCGTGCCCAATAGGAAGATGTCGCCGCCCTCCGCCACGTCAAACAGATGCAGATTCATGGGGATGAGTCCCAGGAATTTGTACTCCCATCCCTCTACGAAAAAGTAGATTGGATACATCTTGCTGGTGTCATAGCCCCACGAGGGCACAAAGGTTTGGGGGTCGAGTTCGACAACAGGCTGGTAGACGAATGGCCGCAGGTGAAAATTGCCTTCTTCATCAAAAAAGTGGACGCGTGTGGGCGGGATGAAGGCGTTCTGAGCATTGGTCATGTGCAGAGGATAGGGTGCGAAAAATTCGGCGAAGAGGGCCAGCAGGGAGAGCACGATGACGAACAACCCGCCAATGATGGCCGGTCTGCTGCGGCGAAAACGGCGCCACACGAGCTGCGAATAGCTTTCGCTGCGCGCCGCGCGCACGGTGTCAAATTCCTCCGTCGTCGTCTCGAATACTTCGGTTGTCATGCGAGTCCTCTTCCGGGCATTATGTTCTTTGGGGTTTTGAGGTTTTAGGGTTTTGAGGTCTTGAGGGTCATTGAACGCTCCACCACCTCGAGACCTCACCACCCCAAAACACCACTCGTTCAACTATACCGGATCCGCGGGTCCAGCACCGCTAACATGATATCCGCCACCAGGTTGCCCAACACGATGAGCGAGGCGATCATAAGCAGCGCGCCCGCCGACAGATAAACATCCTGGGTCGCCAGCGATTGATAAAGAATTGGCCCCAGGGTGGGCAGCCCCATGACGATGGCCGCCTCCAATTCGCCTTGCACCATGTAGGGCAGCACCGTGCCCTGATAGGCCACCATCGGGTGGAGCGCATTGGGCACCGCATGGCCGTTCATCACCCGCTGCTCGCTCAGCCCTTTGGCGCGCGCGGTCGTCACATACTGGGCGTTGAGGACATCGAGCAGGTTGCCGCGCATGACGCGCATGTTGCGCGCCACGCCGCCCAGACCGGCGATCAGCACCACGGGCCAGATGTGGCGCAACAGGTCGACGAACTTGTCCCATGACCACGGCGCTACGGCGTATTCGGGCGAAAAGAACGAGGTCAGGTGATGTTGGTCGAAAACGAAGACCAGCACGTACATGATGACCAGGGCGATGAAAAAGCGCGGCACCGAGGTCAGGATGAAGGCGATCACGCCCAAAATGTTGTCCGCCGCGCTGTACTGGCGCGGCGCGGCGTAGATGCCAGCCGCGATCCCCACGATTGAAGATGTGAGATGGGCCAGCAAGGCCAGCATAAGCGTCTTGGGCAGACGATCCAGAATGATCGCGCCGGCGTCGGTGCGATAGGCAAAGGAATAGCCAAACTTGCCTTCAGTGACAATACCCTTGATCCAGGTCAAGAACTGAACATAGGGCGGCTGGTCAAGACCGTACTGCTGGCGCACCAACTGGGCCATCTCTTCTGCCTTGTCTTCGGTCATGTTGGCCGTCTGGATCAGAAAGGATTTGTAGGTGGAGGCGAAATCGCCCGGCGGCAATTGAATGATGAAGAAAGAGGTGATGGCGATGGCGATGATGACGAAGACTGAAATCGCCAACCGGCGCAGAATGTAGTTGACCATAGGTGTCGCCTATCACTCGAAAGCTGTGGTAAAGTAGAGCACGGATGCGCAGAACAAACGGATTTGCGCGGTTCACAGCCTGTCGCGGCCGACGAACCGTTGGGGCGTGGGGCTGGGCGGCAGAGTAAGCGTGTCAGCTACGAATCCAGTCTGTCCGCCGTTCAACCGTTCGGCTGAGCCCATGGCGAAGCCTCGCACCCACCCTGACGTGACAGCATCTCGCCTGCGCACGGGCGCGAGGTGCGGCGGAACAACATTTCGTGGTTGCAGACCAACTGTTTCCCGCCGCACCTCATGCCCCTACATTTCCCCAATGGTCAACAGCCAATGGACAGCCAACCATTCACTGTTCACCATTTACAATTTACCATTCCCTAGTACACGGCGGCGTAAATGACTCGGTGATATGTCATTCTGAGCGCCAGC
>CAZLMM010000107.1:0-21628 GCA_964560495.1 uncultured Caldilineaceae bacterium | reverse complement strand
ACTTACCACGTTTCGGCTCTTTTGTCACCATCATTTTCAGACTGAGAATTGCTGTGCGCCGGTTGCAGTTTTCCGCAACTTTGAATGCACCCGATGGATGTCACCGCGGAGAAGGATACATCTTGTATCCGGGGGATGTACGAGTTTTCCGCAACTTTGAATGCACCCGATGGATGTCACCCTGAGCGCAGCGAAGGGTCTGACATATCAACTCATCAAACAAGGAGACACACGTGATCAACCCACATGCCGCCTATGAACTGCTTGCCGAAGAATTGACCAGCCACGGCATCGACGTGGAGTACGTCAAGCACCTGCTCAAGCATCAGCACATCGAGACGCCCAGTTGGGGCTTTGCCAACAGCGGCACCCGATTCAAGGCCTTTGCCTGGCCCGGCGCAGCCACGTCAACCCAGGAAAAACTGGATGACGCGGCCATGGTGCACAAAATGACCGGCGTCGCGCCCACCGTCGCCATTCACATTCCCTGGGACAAGCCCAAGGACGGCGACTATGTGGGCATGTGCCAATACGCCGAGGAGCATGGCGTGCGCATCGGCGCGGTCAACCCCAACGTTTTCCAGGACGACGAGTACAAGTTCGGCTCGTTGGGCAATCCCGACCCAGGCGTGCAAGAGCGGGCGCTGGATCACATCCTGGAGTGCTGCGAGATCATGGGCAAGGTGAAGAGCCGCGACCTGAGCCTGTGGTTCGCCGACGGCACGAACTTTGCCGGTCAGGACAGCCTGCGGGCGCGCAAGCAGCGTTTCGAGCATCACCTGCGCAGCGTCTACGCCCATCTGCCGCAAGAAGGCCGCATGTTGATCGAGTACAAGTTCTTCGAGCCGACCTTCTACAGCACCGATATTCCCGACTGGGGCACGGCCTATGCCATGTGCCTCAAGCTTGGCCCTCAGGCGCAGGTGCTGGTCGACTTGGGGCATCACGCCCAGGGTGTCAACATCGAGCAGATCGTGGCCGTGCTCTTGGGCGAGGGTCGTCTGGGTGGATTCCACTTCAACAACCGCAAATACGCCGACGACGACCTGATCGTGGGCAGCGTCAACCCCTATGAGCTTTTCCTGATCTACAACGAGCTGGCCGGCGCAGCCGCCGGCAACGAGGAGCCGGCCCACAGCACGGCCAATCGTATCGCCTACATGCTCGACGAGTGTCACAACATCGAAGGCAAACTGGCCGCGACCATCTACGCGGTGATGAACTGTCAGGAAGCCTACGCCAAGGCGCTCATCGTCCCGCACGCCCAGATCGCCGCAGCCCAGGCCGCCGGCGAGGTATTGGCCGCCCACCGCCTGCTCACCGACGCCTTCCGCACCGACGTGCGCCCGCTGCTCATGCAGGTGCGCCACGAGATGGGCGTGCCCAGCGACCCCATCGCCGCGTATTGGGCCAGCGGCTACGAGGAGAAGATCCGCCGCGAGCGCGGGGTGGCGAGCACGAGCGGGGGGTTTCAGTGAGATCAGGTCAATCTTCCAGGAAGCTCTGAGCTTCCTGGAAGATGTGGAGCAGATATTCCACATATAGGCAATGACCTTTTTCGTCGGTGAACTCTGTGGCAAGACCAGCCACGATGGCCGACTGACAACAGAACCTGGCGACTTTCACCGGCGCCTGCCGCCCCCAACTGTGAAGCGCACCCGTTATCGTTTGGCGTCCGTCCAGTCGCGTATTCGCACCCGAACCCGCATCGACTATCAGCGGTGATCGGGATCACAGCCCCGTCGTGTTGGGCAACATGTCTGTCTTGTCCCAATCCCGCCTACCATTGATTGGAACGATGTAGCCTGTCCATTGCAGATGTTGTTCCATCCCCGAATCCATGTGCAGCCGCCCCGACAGAGTGACGCGCGGTTCACTCCGTCGGGGAGATTCTTCTCGTTGTACGAATCGTTTCATCCACAGACAGCTCACAGGAGGAGCTATGAACACCACGGTTGAACCAATCTCGACGAAGGACGCTCGCCTGCGGGCGCGGCTGCACGCCGCGCTCCTGGCTCTGTTGACGCTGGTCGCGGCCGGCGCATTCAGCGTGACAGCATCATTGGCGCTGACCAGCAGCGCGCGGGCGCAAGACCCGGCGCCCAATCCCACTGTACCGGTGATCATCATCAAGGCCGCCAGCGCCGAAGAGGTGCAGCCCGACGATGTGGTCACCTACACCATTTCTTTTGCCAACCCCAGCACCTCCACCCTGCCAGCGGCCAACGCGGTGATCACCGACCCGCTGCCCAGCGAGGTGAGCTTCGAGCAGGGCAGCGCCAAGGCTGATCGGGGCGACCCGCTCTTCGACGACGCGTCGCAGACCATGATCTGGCGCGGGTTGAGCCTGAAACCGGGGGAGAGCGCCCAGCTCGCCTTCCGCGTCAAGATCAAGCCGCCCATCGACCTGGTCAAGTGCCAGAATATCATCCACAACACGGCCTACGCCCAGCTGGAAATTCCAGGCGCAGTCGTGGGGGTCCCCTCGCTGCCCATTGCCATCAAGCTCATCTGTCCCGACCTGGGCGACGCGCCCGATAGCAGCAACCACTTCGGCGTCGCTATGACTGCGTATCCGGGGCCTGTCCTCGCCAATTACCCCACAGTCTATGACCCGGCCACCGGGCTGCCGCCTGGCCCGCGCCATCGCTTCCCGCGCGCCGACGCCTGGCTCGGTCAGCGCGTCAGCGGCGAGCGCGACGCCGACCTCTTCCCCGACCAGGACGCGGCAACCAACCTGCGTCCGCCGGCCGACATCCCCGACCGGGACAATTTCGACGACGGCATCCTGCGCCCGCCGGCGGTCAAACACTGCACGCTCACCGACATGGAAGTGCAGGTGACGGTTGCGGCCGGCGCGCCGACCATGACGCGCTACATCAACACCTGGATCGACTGGAATCGCGACGGCGATTGGGATGACACCTACACCCTTTGCCCAGGCGCGCTGACCAGCGACTGGGTGGTGCGCGACTTCGCCACCTTTCTGGGGCCGGGCGTCCATGCGGTGACGTTGCCGGTCTTCCTCCCCGTGCAGCTTGCCAATCAGCCCCAGCGCCACTGGATGCGAGTAACGCTCTCTGATGGACCGGCTGTCCTCAACGCCAACAACTACGCTGACGGCCGCGGCCCGATCCCTGGCTTCAAGTATGGCGAGACCGAAGACTACATTGCCTTCTTCGAGCCGCCGGCCGAGCCGCACCTGGACATGATCAAGACCGCCGACCAGACAACTGTCAGCCCAGGCGGCTTCATCGAGTACAGCATCACCATCATCAACAGCGGCGCCGGGCCAGCCACCGGCGTGACCATGATCGACCCCATCCCGGCGGGCACGACCTATGTGGGCGGCAGCGTGACGGCCACTGCGCCGGCAGCCAGCTACAACGTCGGCCTCAACCGCATCGAGTGGACGGGTAACATCCCGGCCGGCGGCAGCGTAGTCATCAAGTTCAAGGTGCAGGTCTCGCCCAACATCGACTGCAACGCGGTCATCTGGAACCGCGCCAGCATCATCGACCCGGCCACGGGCCAGTTGATCCTGGATGCGACTGTGCCCGTCAAGGTCAATTGCGACGGTCAGCCTATCCTCCATATCAAGAAGGAAGCCAGCGCGACCAGCGTTGCACCAGGCGGAACCATCGAATACACCATCACCATCGCCAATGGCGGCACCGGGCCGGCCACGGGTGTGGTCATGTACGACCCCATCCCGGCCGGGACGAGCTATGTGGGGGGCAGCGTCAGCGCCACTGCGCCCACGGCCACCTACAACGGCGGCATGAACCGCATCGAATGGACGGGCGCCATCCCGGCCGGCGGCAACGTGGTCATCAAGTTCAAGGTGCAGGTCTCGCCCCAGATCGACTGCAACGTGGTCATCTGGAATCGCGCCAGCCTCATCGACCCCACCGGTCTACCGGGTCTCGACGCCTCCGTGCCCGTCAAGGTGGATTGCCTCCGCCCCAAGCTGGAGATCAGGAAGAGCGCAAACGTGACGACGGTGTTGCCCGGCGGCCAGATCGAGTTCACCATTGTCGTCGTCAACAGCGGCAGCGGTCCTGCGCCCAGTGTCTTGGTGCAAGACCCGGTCCCGGCGGGGACGACCTATGTGGCCGGCTCGCTCAACGCCACGGCGCCCACCACAGACGACAGCAATCCTAACCTCATGAAGTGGACGGGCGCCATCCCGGCCGGCGGCAATGTGGTCATCAAGTTCAAAGTGACGGTCTCGCCCAACTTCCCCTGCAACCACGAGATCATCAACCGCGCCGTGCTGGAAGGGCCGGGCGCGGTCAATTCCACGGCCAGCGCATCGGTTCTCGTGATCTGCCGCGACAAGCCCGTGCTCACCATCACCAAGAAGGCTGACCCCGGCGCAGTCGCCCCGGGCGGTACGGTGATGTACACCATCGTCATCGTCAACAGCGGCAGCGCGCCGGCCACGGGCGTGACCATGATCGACCCCATCCCGGCCGGAACGACCTTTGTCTCTGGCTCGGAGACAGCGACCGCGCCCACTGTCGCCTATGACAGCGGCAACAACTGGGTTAAATGGACGGGCGCCATCCCGGCCGGCGGCAGCGTGACCATCACCTTCAAGGTGCAGGTGAACGCCGACGCCCAATGCGGCAGCGTCATCCACAACCGGGCGTCCATTCTTTCCCTGGATGCAGTGACTCCGCCGCTCACCGCCCAGGCTGCCGTCACTGTTGTCTGCGACGAGCCAAAGCTGGAAATCCACAAACGAGCCGATGTCACCCAGACCGTCGCCGGCAGCCAGATCGAATACACTATCGTCGTGGTTAATACCGGCAGCGGCCCGGCAATCGGCGTCACGGTCATCGACCCTGTACCGGCAGGGACGACTTATGTGGCCGGCTCGCTCACCGCCACGGCGCCCACCAGCGATGACACCAATCCCACTCAGATGAAGTGGACGGGCAACATACCGGCCGGCGGCAACGTGGTTATCAAGTTCAAGGTGACTGTCAACCTGGGCGCGCCCTGTCAGGAGACCATCTGGAATCGCGCCATTCTCTTTGGCGCCGGCGTGCAGATGGGGAGCAACCCTGTGCCCGTTGTCATTATCTGCCAGCCCAGCGCCCATTTCCCGGACTTTGGCGATGCGCCTGACAGCGACGCCAACCACTGGGGCATGGCGAACACGGCCTATCCCGGCCCAGTGCTAGGTCGCTTCCCCTCGGTGTGGGATGGCACGCCCGCCGCGCAAGGCAGCGGCCCCCACCACCTCAACGCCAATCGCTACTGGCTGGGCGACCGGGTGACGCGCGAACGCGACGCCGACCTGATGCCCGACGCCGACGGCGTGACCAACATCCTCAACGCCGGCGCCGGCGACGTCGCGGACAATGACAAGGCTGATGACGGCTGGCTCAACCCGGGCGCGCCGCTATTGGATTGCCGCCCGACCACGCTGCGGGTGCGCGTCTCGCGCGGCACTGTCCCGCCGCCCACCACCAAGCTCTATCTCAACGTCTGGATCGACGGCAACCGCGATGGCGATTGGAACGACGTGGGCAGCTGCCCCCAGATCAACGCCCGCAAGTTCGAGTGGATCGTCCAGAACTGGACCATCAACCCGGCGGCCATTCCCATCAACGGCTTCGTTGATTTCGCCGTGCCTACGGTGCTGGTGCTCAACGAGAAGCCCAACGCCGACGCCTGGCTGCGCTTCACCCTGAGCGAACAGCCGGCCATCCCCGCGCCTGGCCCGGCTCTGCCCGATGGTCGCGGCCCGGCCTTCCCGGCGGCCTTCTTCCTGGGCGAGACCGAAGACTACCTGCGCAAGGGCGAGGTGGTCGGTCAGGTCGGCCAGATCGCCATCGACAAGAGCGTACAACCCGGCGGCCCTGTCTCCCTGGGCGCAGTGCTCACCTACACGGTCGTCGTCAAGCACGTGGGCGGCTCGGCCCCGGCCAGCGCCATCATGACCGACGTGCTGCCGGCCGGCGTCTCTCTCTTGGGCGCGCCCATCGTGACGGAGCTTGTCCCCAGCGCCGCGCCCCTCATCGCCAGCTTCAACCCCGGCATTGGCCCCAGCGGCGCGGTCATCTGGTCTGGCTCGCTGACGCCAAATGCGGCGGTGCAGATTCAATTGCGCGTGCGGGTCAAGGAATGCAATCAACTGCTTTTGAACCGGGCCGTGGCTCTCAACACCAACGGCGGCCTGGTCAGCGCAGCGACGGAAACGCCCGTCAACTGCCAGCCGGTGGAGCCAAAGATCAGCCTGACCAAATCCGTGCTCACGGCGGACGGCGCGCAAGAGGCCATCGAGGGGACGATCCTCCCCGGCCAGAGCGCGGTTTACTACCTGACGCTCAGCTCCAGCGACGGCCTCTCCCACACCGTCCATATCAGCGATGTCATCCCCGGCGGCCTGGTTGCAGTGGCCGTGAGCGCCAGCAGCGGCGTTGCCAACATCGTCTCTGGCGGCCAGGTGGTGGTGTGGAATGGCGTTCTGGGTCCGGCCACCTCGCCTGTGACCATCAAGATCCAGGTGCGCCCCACCAACCGTGTCCAGTGCGGCCAGCGGCTAGTCAATGTGGCCCAGTGGTTCACCCGCACCCACGGCGGCCAGAGCAACCCCGTGACGCTCGCCATGGCCTGTCGCGACCTGGGCGACGCGCCCGACAGCACCAATCACTTCGGCGCAGCCATGAGCGCGTATCCGGCGGTGCAGGCCAATTTCCCCACAGTCTTCGATGTGGCTGCGCCCGAACGCGGCCCGCGCCACGAGCAGCCTCGCCCCTTCCACCTGGGTCGCGGCGTCACGGGCGAGGTGGAGGCCGACCAGGGTCCCGACATGGATGGCGTCACCAACATTCGCCCGCCGGCCAACACGCCCGATCTGGACAAGGCGGACGACGGCCTGCGCGTCACGACAGTCAACTTCAAGCATTGCCAGATCAGCTCCATGACCGTGGATGTGGCTATCGACCCGGCGGCCATCGGCCTGCTGCCCAACGGCATTGGCTACCTCAATGTCTGGGTAGACAGCAATCGCAACGGCGACTGGAAGGACATCTTCCAGTGCCCCTCGGCCACAGGCGCGGCTGGCCTGGCGCTGGAGCACATCGTCATCGACCTGCCCGTGAATGCCGCTGCTCTCGGCCCTGGTCTCCACGGCCTGGTGGTGCCCACGACGGCGCCTGTCTTCTGGCAGCCGGACCTGGCCCAGCGTCCGGCCTGGTTGCGCCTGACCCTGAGCGAACGCCCGGCGAACAAGCCCTTCACCGCCGCCGGCGTCCAATACGGCGATGGACGGGGCTTCGACGACCCCTTCCGTCTGGGCGAAACCGAAGACTACCTGCTGCGGTTGGACAGCCAGTCGGGCGTCTCTGACCCGTGGGTTACCAAGCGCGGCGAGATCTGGCCCGATTACGACCCGGCCACCGGGCAGCGCCGTTGGATGGTGGGGTGGATCGTCAACTATGGCAACGCCGGCCCCGCCGCAGCAACCAACGTCCATGTCATCGAGACCTACGACCCGCCGCAGACGCTGGTGGCCGAGCACTCTATCCCCTTCGTTCCTCACAGCCAGGTGGGCAACACGCTGGATTACAATGTGGGGACGCTGCCGGCCGGCGGCAGCGGCATCATCATCCTGCGCACCGAGCTGCCCTTCAACACCACGCCCGGTGCGGTGGTGCGCAACACGGCCACGGTCAACAGCGGCAACGATGGCAACACAGTCAACAACACCAGCGTGGCGACGGTGACAGTGCCGCTGCTGCCGCCCATCCTCTCCGGCCCATTGGCAGGGACGACCTGCACGAGCACCGTCACCGTGGTGGGTTGGGTGCAGCCCGGCGCCATGGTGGACATCTATGTAGACGGCAACCTGGCCGTCGCCGGCATCACCTCCGCCAGCCACGGCAACGGTTTGGGTGACTTCTCCTACGCGCTGACGCTGCCCGATGGCAGCCACGACATTTATCTTGTCGCGCGCCACGGCGCGCTGACCAGCGCGCCCTCGCCCACCGTCACCATCATCGTGGACAGCACGCTCTTCTGGGACCCCATCAGCCTGCGCTTCACCGCCGATGACGGCCACGTGATCATCCCCGCGGGTCGCCTGGACCCATCCGGCTGGTTCGTCTTCCTGCGGCCTGGGCGCACCTACACGGTCACCTTGCGGGTCTGCTGCGCTGACCCCAACGCTCAGGTGCAGCTGGAGATGGGCGACTTGGTGGTTGTGCTCAGCGACCCGGACGGCGACCACATCTTCAGCGGCGTCTTCAGCGTGCCGGCCCAGGGCCGCTTCACCGGCGTCATGCGCATCTGCGTGACGTGTAACCTGATCCGCATCTGCACCGATGGCGAAGTCACCATCGACCCAGAAGGCACGGTCTATGATGTGCTGACGGGCGCGCCCGTGCCGACTGCACTGGTGGCCTGTATGCAGGAAGGCGCAAGCGCAGCCAGCGGCCAATCGCCCTTCAGTCTGTGGGCGCCCAGCGCCAACAGCGGTCAGATCAACCCCCAGACTGTGGGCGCAGACGGCTACTTCAGCTTCTTCACTCCGCCGGGAACCTTCCGCCTGGATGTGAGCAAGACGGGGTATCAGCCCTTCACCAGCAGCGATATCGTGGTGGTGGATGCGCCAGTGCACTACGATGCGCCGCTGACGCCCATCGTCAACGAGGCAGCCGGTCAGCAGATCGTTCTCACTGACGGCGGCGTCGAGCCATCGGTGGTCACGGTGGCGCCGGGCGCGGTCGTGGAGTGGATCAACGCCGGCAGCGCCGTTCATTCCAGCGTGAGCATCACGCCGGCGCTCAGCTTCCCCGGCGCCATTACTGCCGCCGCGGCCAATGGCGCCTGGGACAGCGGTCTGCTTGACCCGGGTGAGAGCTACAAGTTCAAGTTCAACGCGCTGGGGACCTACACCTATCGCGATGCGGCCAACCCCACGGCCACAGCCACGGTCATCGTCGCCGAGCCGGTGGTGCAGCCGCCGTCGCAGAACAAGCTCTTCCTGCCGATTGTCAACAAGTAGGAGAGAGAAGGTAGAAGATAGCGATAGACGAGAGGGCAGCGGCGCAGCCGCTGCCCTCTCGTGTTATTGGTGAAGATCCTGATGTTGCTATACCTGCCGGAGCGCGCTCTTCCCAATGAAGCACTCATCTCGTTCAACTAGCCCAGCAAGACACTCCTCATAAATTCTGTTCTTGCACACATCACGGTTTTCCTACATAATTTTGCATAATCGTACATAGACAGAATGGTAGATTGTGCTTCCGCCACATTCAAGATTTGACTCGCAATGGCTGTCCTATCGACTCTCCAGGATTTTCCTTTTGAAGAATGTATTCAGGCAGTGAAAGACGCCGAACGCTTCGATGACTTCGACGCTTTCTATGCGCATGTGGTAGATAGCCTACCGCAGAATTCGCCCCAGACACGCAAGCGCTACGCCAGCCTTGTGATGCGCTGGTTCTTCCCCGATCGCCTGTTGAATGGTCTCTTGCCCACCGCCTGGCAGGTTTATCGTGATGAGCAGCTTCTTCAGGAACTGGCGCGGGTGACCATTCTCGAAGTCGAGCCGGTGATCGCTCGCTTCATTACGAAGGTGGTTTTTCCGATTCCCACCGGCGAACCATTTCCTAATACGTTGGCCAGAGACTACATTACCGACACTTTTGGCGCGTTCAAGCGACAGTCATACTCTCGGCTACTCACATCGGTGAGACACTTGGGTTTCCTGAAGCGCAATGGGACCAACTGGAACATAGCTGCCATAGCGACGCCGATGAACGGGCTTCTGCTCTTGCTTCACACCCGCCTGGCCCCCACGCCCAGAATCGTGCGCGTTTGTGATTTGTTCGAGCAGCCCTGTGTATCGTTTCTTGGTTTCCGCGACCAGGAGGCCGTGCGACGGACGCTGCGCGAGGCTGCGTCGGCTGGGTTGCTGGCGCGCTACAGCATCGTCGATGAATTGGAGCAGTTGACCACCCGCTATGCCGCTGATGAGTACATTGCCAGAAAGTGCAGATTGTAAACAAGAAGGATCATTGCACCCCCGATGACGAAGGATGAGTTCGCGCGCCTCCTGGAAAACTTCTCAAGCCGCCCCTTGCCGGCGACGTCAGGCCGCCATGTCTATGTCTGGGTGGATGATCTGACCGCGCTGCTTTCGATTGCGTCCGCTGGCGCCGTCGCAACGCTTGATCTGTATTCGTTGGCTGCCCAATTACCCCGTAAACCTTCTGCCGTAGATGAAGCGCGCCGGGTGTTGCAGCGGGCGATCCGAGGTTGGCTGGATGAGGGGACCGCTGGCGCCGCGACGCAACATGTGATCATTGTCACCGGCGCACCCTTGCTGGCGCGTTACAGGGCGTCCCTCGCTGACTTTCTTCAGGCGGCGACAGACTCACGCATGTTCATCTTTGTCCTACCGCCAACCGAGACTGCATTTCAGCCGAGACGGTCTCTGCCCGCCTATGTTCAGTTCCGTCCCCAATCCAACCTGGAGTTCTTCCAGGCGGCGATTGATCCATCATCCATTGTGGGAGTAGCAGGCGTATGACTAGCTTATTGTCATCGAGTGTCGGCAACGCGTCATTGAGCAACTTGCGGTGCAAGCTCCAGGCGAGTTCAAGCCGTTGGGATCGTGGAAGAAAGAGTGATTTGGCTGGGAAGATCGTGGTAGTCATAGTGAGACCTGGGCTACTGGAATATCTTCTTTGCTTCCCTGGGCATGTCCAACTCTCCGCAGCTGCAAAGGGTGTTGGGCCTGGTGGCTGTGGCGCCAGGGTTGCTTGAATGGCTGTTGACAGCCGTTCTTGTTTCCAGCCAAAGACAACGCTGGCTGATTGTAGACTTGCTGCGGGCGAATGCACTGTTTCCCTTTGACCTCGGCGAAAACGCAGCGATCATTCTGCACCGTTCCAATCGCTTTGAGGTTGTCCGCGAGGGGCTTGACCAGGAGATGGTCGGGCTATCGGCTGTGCGGGTAGAGGAGTCAGGATATGGGAGTGCAGCATGAATCCATCCATAGGCGCTGAGATAGTCCGGCGAGATCAAGCCATAGGTCGTCCATGATCCACCCACCCGGCCAGATCGTCATTCTCAATGGCGCGCCGCGCTCGGGCAAGTCCAGCATCGCTGCTGCCATCCAGGAGAGTTTTGGCGGCGTGTGGCTGAACCTGGGCGTGGACCGCTTCATGGCGATGACGCCAAAGCGTTATTTGCCCGGAATCGGTCTGCGACCCGGCGGTGAGCGGCCCGATCTCGAAGCCCTGGTCGTCGTCCTCTACCGCGCCATGTATGAATCCATCGCCGCGCACAGCCGTTTGGGGCTGAACGTCGTCGTCGACGTGGGACATCACGACGCGTACTCTGTTCCGCGGGGCATCCTGCCCATGTGCGCCGGCATCCTGAGCGGGCTGCCTGCGCTGTTGGTGGGTGTGCGCTGTCCCATCGAGATGATCATGGAGCGCCGCCAGGCCACGGGGTGGAATCTCGACCTGCCCGACGCTGCGCCGCCGCCTGCGCCTGTGCTCTTGTGGCAAACAGCGGTGCATCGCCCCGGCGTCTACGACCTGGAGGTTGACACATCGCTGCTCAGTCCGCAGGAGTGCGCCGAACGCATCCGCGCCCGCCTTATACACGGGCCGCCGCCCTCAGCGTTGCAACGTCTGGCTGAGGATTGACGGAATGGCCGGGCGGTTACTCAATCGGTGCTCTGAAGTTGGCGACGTTCGCCAGGTGGAGGATTGCTCATGTCTCAACCAACCAGCCTGCTCAAACTGACCCTTCTGACCCTCGCCGTGTGGCTGCTCACCGGTGTGGTTTATTTCATCAGCCTGGTCGCGGCTGCCGGCGCGTTTGCGCGCGCCCCGATGTCTGCTGCCGAGATCGCGGTGCTGGTTCTCATAGTTGGGCAGATCGTATTAGCGTGTTTGTCTGTCGCCTACGTCTTTTACCTGTCTGGGGGCTATTTCAGCGGCGTCACGCGGTTGGTGTGGGTCATTCCGTTTGCCGTGCTTCAGTTCGCCCTGTGCGCCGTGGCTTTTCTCGTCACGTTGCTGGCGTTCAACCGCTGACCCGGCGGCAAATAGCTCTATGGCGTTGTAACACAATCCGCCGGATTGTGTTACAACGCTATCTGTCGATCAAACAGTGAACCACAGTTTCTGTTTACCTGAACAATATGTCTCGACCAACCAGCCTTCTCAAACTGACTCTCTTGACACTGGCAGCATGGGCGCTCACCGTGGTGGTCTTTTTCATCAGCCTGGGCGTGACAGCCGGCATGTTTCCTCGTCCCTTTATGCCCGGCGTCGGGACGGCAATAAGGATACTCATGATCGGGCAGTTTGTGTGGGCGTGCGTCTCTATCGCCTATGTCTTCTATCTATCGGGCGGCTACTTCCGCGGCGCCATGCGTTTGGTCTGGGTCGTTCCCTTTGCCATCGTGCAGTTCGCCCTGTGGGCTCTCGCCCTGCTCGCCACGCTGCTCGCCTTCAACCGCTGACACAAATCATCATGTCCTCAGAGTTTACCCTGCATACATACACACCATTCACCCAAAGAGGAAGACTTATCTATGAACTCCACTGAGACCGGCGCCCCGTTCGAGGCCCACGACCCCGCCATCCTTGCCAACGCTCGCCGCATTCTGGACGCATCCGCCTCGCCGGCGGGTATGGCCCAAGAGGTGATCGCCGCAGTGCGGCGTAACGAGGAATGGCGCGGTCGCCGCTGCATCAACCTCCTGGCGCCTGAAGCGCCCACCAGCCCAACCGTGCGCAGCCTGCTCGCCGCGGAGATCGGCGCACGCGCCGCCGAAGGACACATCGGGCGCGTCAATCGCTGGTTTGCTGGCACGCAATACATCGACGAAGTGGAATCCCTGTGCGTCGAACTGCTGAAGAAGGTCTTTCGCGCCAATTACGCAGATCACCGACTCATGGGAAGCATGATCGGCAATCTGGCCGTCTATCATGCGCTCGCCCAACCTGGCGACATCATCATGAGCGCGGCCCAACCCTTTGGCGGTCACTCCAGCAACCGCTTCGATGGCCCGGCCGGCACGCGTGGGTTGAAAATCGTCGACGTGCCCTTCGATCCCCATGAGCTGACAGTCGATCTCGACCGCTTCCGCATCATCGCCCAGGCCGTTCAGCCCCGTCTCGTCGTCCTGGGTATGTCCATGACGCTCTTTCCTCTGCCCGTGGCGGAGATGAGCGAGATCATCGCCCCTTGGGGTGGACGCTTCATCTTTGACGGCGCGCACCAGATGGGGCTGATCGCCGGCGACCAGTTCCAAGACCCCCTGCGTGAGGGCGCGGCGGTGCTCATGGGGTCGGCCGGCAAGACCTTCAGCGGGCCTCAAAGCGGCATGATGGTATGGAACGACCCCACATTGACGCGCCCCCTCACCGACGCCATCTTTCCCGCTTTGGTCGCCACCCACCAGGTGAACCGGGTCGCTGCATTGGCTGTGGCCGCGGCAGAGGTGCTGGAATTCGGCCAGATCTACATGGCCCAGATCGTCCGCAACGCCCAAACCCTGGCCGAGGCGCTGGATGAACGGGGCGTGCCCATGCTCTGCGCGCACAAGGGCTACACGCGTACCCACCAGGCCATCGCCGACGTGCGCGGCTTCGGCGGCGGCATGGAGGCTGCTTTCAGGTTGGCGCAGGCCAACATCATCACCAACAAGAATCTGCTGCCCAGCGATAGTCGCGAAGACTGGGATCGACCCGGCGGGCTGCGCATGGGCGTCATCGAGACGACGCGCCTGGGCATGGGCGAAGCAGAGATGAACCAGATCGCTGATTTCATCGCCCGTGTGCTCGTACACGGCGAGACGCCCGAACAGGTGGGGCGCGAGGTCGAAGAGTTTCGCCGTCCTTTCCAGACCATCTACTACTGCTTCGAGAATGGCAAGCCGGCCTGACCAGGGTGAGGTGGTGGGATTTTAGGGATTGCTCTGGCGCGTTCTGAAACCTCACCATCCCCAAACCGTTGCCCTGTGCTATACTTTCAACAGTGCATTTTCCTATGGGTGCGGCCAGGTGGACGCCTTGCCGGGGGCTATCGCCGAAAACTGCTGTTCACCGCACCCATTTTTTGTCAAGGACCGAGCAAGTGAGAGTATCTTCAATTTGCAGATTGTTGTCTGTCATCGTTGTGTGCGCGGCCGGCCTGACAATCATGGGGTGTTGGGGGAATGAGCCTGCGCCCACGCCTGAGCCGGTCACGTTGCGCCATCTGACCTTCGACGGCGTGGGACGCACCGAAGAGCTGCTCATGGAGCAGTTCGAGGCAGTCAATCCCCATATCACTGTGGAGACCCAGACCTATCAGCGTGGGCCTCACACCTACTTGGCCGACGCGCCGCCGCCCGATCTCATGTTGATTGCGCCCAGCCAATACCTCGATGAAGCAATCGACCAGGGCGGCCTGACCGACCTGACCGATCTCTGGCAGGAGACCGGTTTGGCGGACAACTACCCCGTCAATCTGGCCCGGCTGAGCGAACGGGACGGCAAGCAGTACTTC
Organism: uncultured Caldilineaceae bacterium; assembly: GCA_964560495.1. GTDB lineage: Bacteria > Chloroflexota > Anaerolineae > Caldilineales > Caldilineaceae > UBA5069. Next base: position 7,093 of record CAZLMM010000107.1, on the reverse strand, counting down.
ATGCCCCTGGGCTACAGTTGGAACGGTTTCTATTACAACAAAGAGTTGTTCGATGATCTTGGCTTGCAGCCTCCCCAAACGTGGGACGAGTTTATTGAGTTGTGTGAAACGCTCTGGCTCAACGGGGTGACGCCCCTCTCCATCAGCGGTCAGGACCCCTTCATGGGTTCACTGTGGATTGACTACTTGGCCCTGCGTCTATATGGGCCGGACTTTCACCGCGCCCTACGGGAGGGTCGCATTCCCTACGACGATCCCCAGGTGCGCACCATCTTCGAGTATTGGCGTTCGTTGGTGGAAAGCGGCTACTTCCTGCCCAATGCCGGCGCAATCGGCGCCCTGACGAGCCTGACAGCCGTGACGCCGGAGAGCGTGATCAACACGGGCGCAAAAGCAGCCATGATTCTCTCTGGCCCGGCCTACATGGATGAGCTGCCCGCGCCGCTGCGCAACCAACTGGGCTATTTCCCTTTTCCTGTCATGGACCCGGACCAGCAGCCAGGCGAGGTCGTCCTTTCCATCGGCTACATGACGCCGGCCAATGCACCCCACCGGGCCGAGGCAATCGACTTTCTCCGTTTCCTGGCGTCGGACGAAGTGCGCAGCGCGTTGGGCGGGGATGACCTGGGCAACGCCAGCTATGCGTTGATCGCTGAAAGCGGTGAGCGCGACGCCGGCCAGACAGATGAAGCGCGCCAGGGCGTCGAGCTGATTCAGCGCACCGATGCCCTTGTTCCGCCTTACTTTCTCAGCATCCCGGATGGCATGTGGCCGACCCTCGTCGATGTCATGCGCCGGCTGCTTGCTGCGCCGTCCAGCGAGAGCGTCTTTGATCTGGAAAGCGTGCTGGCCGACCTGGAGGTCGCTCGTCCCCAGTGAATCAGGTGTCTTCAAAATCAGTGATGGGCGATCACTTCCCATACAGCAACCAACTCTGAACACACCCAACTGAAATGAACCTCGCATAGAATGGGGCATCGTTGTGAGCAGTGTACAACGCTTTTTCACATGGTTGTTGCCGGCGCGCTGGGCTGCCGACATGGAAGCCCAATCGCGCAAATGGATGATGCGCTGCAAAGAGTGCGGCCACGAGCAGTCTGTGTGGGAGGCTGGCGGCGTGCGTTGGAAGGCGGTGGGCAATCCAACCAAATTGGCGGCCTGTCCCCAGTGCAGACGCAACACCTGGCACAAGGTCTATTGCATAGATCAGGAAGGTTAGCCGGCTCTCCATGATGATGGCGTCGAGCGCCGCTGAGCGACCCATTGGCGTCTTCGATTCGGGAGTGGGCGGTCTTTCGGTGTTGCGAGAGATCCGCACAATGTTGCTCCATGAAGACCTGCTCTATGTTGCGGACTCCGCTCATATTCCCTACGGCGAGAAGAGCGCCGAATACATCCAACAGCGCAGTCTGACCATTGCGCGCTTTCTCCGGGCGAAGGGCGCCAAGGCGCTTGTCATTGCCTGCAACACGGCGACTTCAGCCGCGGCCGGCCTGCTGCGCCAGACGTTCAGCGCTCCCGTCGTCGCCATGGAGCCAGCTGTCAAGCCGGCAACTTTTGTCAGCAAGAGCGGCGTCGTCGGCGTGTTGGCCACGACCGGCACCCTCGCCAGCCGCAACTATGCCGATCTCGTCTCTCGCTTTGGCGGCCCTGTGCGGGTGATTGCCCAGGAGTGTCCTGGTCTGGTGATGCAAGTCGAGGCCGGCGACCTGTCGGGGCCGGCGACGCGCGCTCTGGTGGAACGCTACACCGCGCCCCTGCTAACCGCCGGCGCCGACACCCTCGTCCTGGGCTGCACCCACTTCCCTTTCCTGGCGCCGCTCATCATGGATGTGGTCGGCCCGCATGTACGCTTGCTGGACAGCGGCCAGGCGGTGGCCCGACGGCTGAGGGATGTATTGGAAAGCAATGGCTTGCTTTCATCGGCCACGCGCCTTGGCAAGGAGTCTTTCTGGACGAGCGGCGATGTGGAGGCAGCTCAGCCCATCATCGCCCGCCTTTGGGGTGCGACGGTGGGGCTGGAGAAGCTGCAAGAGGGTGCCAACCGACGCGCCGCATGTGGATGAAGGCGGAGTTTGGGCGCGCCGGCGCCAGCGGCGACCGGGCTTGTCAGGAGGAGCGCTCAGCTGACCGCTTTGAGTCGCCGCGTCATCGTCTCCAGCGCGCTTCTGCTCGCGCGGCGATAGTGACCTTCCGGCGGGATCGCGCCCAGATAGCCGATCTGGCTGCGTCCCAATGTGGAAAGATCGCCAGCCATTTCCGATAGTGAGACGTGAACTTGTGTGCAGGCAGTGGCTGCCAGGAGTTCGGCCACATTGGCGCTGGTGACGCCGCCGCCGGGCAAGATCTCCATGCGGTTGCGCGCTTGTTCCGCCAGATGGGCGATGAGGCGTGCGCCTGCGAGCGCATTGGCCGCCTGACCAGAAGTCAGGACGCGCGTCACGCCCAGGTCAATGAGCTGTTCCAGGCCGGTCAGCGGATTCGGGATCGCGTCAAAGGCGCGATGAAAGACGGTCTGCTTTCTCGCGGCCAACGCTACGACTTCTTTGCAGGCCGCAACATCGATCTCCCCATCAGTTGTGAGCACGCCAAAGACGACGCCATCGGCCCCGTGGGCGAGCAGAAACTCCACATCGTGGAGCATGGCAGCCAGCTCGCGTCGGCTGTAGCAGAAGCCTGCCTCGCGCGGCCGCGCCATGGCCATGATGGGTAGCCTGGTCGCGCGCCGGCTTTCCGCCAGTAGGCCGGGCGACGGCGTGAGTCCACCCAGCGCCAGGCTACACGTCAGTTCGATGCGGTCGCCGCCAAGCTCCTCGATGAGGGCGCAATCATCGGCGGAGGTCGCAATCACTTCCAGTAAGACCCGCCTCATTTCATCACCCGCTGTTCAAATGGGTTCAACCGGAATTCAGGTGGACGGTCTCTTGGCCTTTCGCTGTGAGAGTTGCGCGTCCTTTCGTCTGGCCTGCAGCTCGCGCCGCAAATGATGACTCAGGGAGAGCGCCGGCCCGCCAGCCAGCACATTGATCACTTCGGCCATGATGCACACCGCGATCTCTGCCGGCGTGACTGCGCCGATGTCCAGCCCAATGGGCGCATAGACCCGGTCGAAAATCTCTGCTGGAACACTCTGTTCCTTTTCCAGCAGCTCGAATACGGCGCGCACGCGGCGTTGGCTGCCAATCATGCCCACATAGGCCAGGGGATCGTTGATCACCTCCAGCAGACATTCCATGTCGTATTGGTGGCCGCGCGTCACCAGCACCAGGCATGTGCGGCCATCGAACGTCGGGCGATCGCCGCGCAAACGCTGAAGTTCGCGCCGGAACGGCCCGGCGATCACCCTGTCGGCTGTGGGGAAGCGCGCCCGCTGTGCGTACTGGCTGCGATCATCCAGGACCGTCACTTCGTAGTCGCAAATCTTGGCCATGGCGGCCAATGGCGCAGCGATGTGGCCTGCGCCGGCAATGATCAGGTGGGGCGGGGGGCTTTGCACCTCGAAAAAGAGCGTGATCTCTCCATGTTCAGTGACATAGCGTTTCTGGCGCGATTGTCGGGCAGCAAGGGCAGCGCGTGCGTCTGCCAGCGCCTGGGCTGTTGCTGCTCCCAGATGTAGCTCGCCCACCGGCGTTCTCTCTGGGTTCAGCCAGGCAACCAGGCGTCGCCCCAATGCGCCGCCCAGGTCGCCGCTGGCTGATATGGCTGTCGCCAGGACCACCGGATCGCGTCGCTCCACAGAGGCCAGCACCGCCGCAAGAACAGGATCGCTCATTTCCGACTCTCGATCATGTAGCTGGCGATTTCAGAAATGCTCGTGGCTTTGGCATTGCTGCGGATGATATTGACCATTTTTTCTTTCACGTGAATCACACCCATGCCCATCGTTTGCCCCCAATCTGGCCGCGAGACGCCGCTTGATCGCTGCGGCAAACCGATGATTTTCAGCCGAAACGCCGCCGCTGAGCGCCTGAAGTGGTCAGTTTTGTACACCTTTTTCCTTGAGACGACAAATTACAGTTTTGGCAGTCCGCGCAACCTCTGTTAGCATAGCGCGCTATGCAGACGAAATTTGGACCACAACTATACGCTCGTTTTGTTTCCTTTGCCTTTGCGTTGCTGATTTCCTTTGCTCCCATCTCTGTCATCCAGGCCCAGAGCGATTCGCCTTCCAACGGCGATCACGTTCAAGCCATCATCGACGGTGTCAATCAGGCGCGCGCCAATGCAGGACTGCCTGCGTTGCAGGTGAATTCATTGCTCAATCAGGCCGCCCAGGCGCATGTCGATGACTTGATCGCCAATGGCATCTATGGTCACTATGGGAGCGATGGCAGCAACGTCCATACTCGCGTGCGACGCACCGGTTATCCGAGCGGGTGGGTGAGCGAGAATTGGGTGACTGCACAGACGCCAGACCGCGCCATGAGCTGGTGGATGAACGACTGGATTCACCGCGTCAACATTCTCAACGCCAACTGGGATGAATTCGGCGTAGGCGCCGCCGCGGTGGGCAATGGCTTCTGGATCTATGTCACCGACTTTGCCAACAGCGACGGCCAGGCTTCCGCCTATGCGGCGCCTGCGGCCCCAGTTCAGCCAGAAGCTGCGCCACAGCTCACTTTGCCGGCAGGCGGCATGGATTACACCATTCGCTCTGGCGATACCTTGTTAGGAATCGCCATTCGCTACGGTCTTGATTGGCAGGACATCGCACTTGCCAACAAATTGAGCGAGGCTGATCTGCTCCAGATTGGTCAGATCTTGCGATTGCCCGGCATCGCTGGCGTGGGAGGTCCAGCGCCGGCCAGCGGAGGCATCAAATATGAAGTGCAGAGCGGCGACACCCTCATCGGCATTGCTGCAAGATACGACGTTCGCTGGGAAGATGTTGCCGCTGCAAATGGTCTGGGTGAATACTCAGTGCTTCAGATCGGGATGCAGCTACGTCTGCCAGGCGTCGAGGAGCCCGCTCTCGCCGAGACGGAGGCTGCCGATGGGGATGCGGAAGCAGATGCAGTGAGCAAATCTGAGGATGAGACGACTGTGGACGAGGAGCCGGCTGTTGACGCGAGTGACGAAGTGGCGTCGCAGCAGGTCAAAGACGTCTCGTCTCCGCAGAATGACCCCACAAGCACCACATATGCCGTCGCGCCGGGCGACACCCTCTTCAGCATCGCCTCCCGCAATGGCCTGACCTGGGAGGAATTGGCAGCGTTCAACCAGCTTGATGAGGACTCCTACCTCCAAATCGGTCAGACGCTCATGATACCTTTCCATGAGGCAGCTCAGCCTACGCCAGCCACCTTGACAGTCATCAAGCCGACCGCGCCGGATACGCCGCCTGCCTATTCTCCCCGCACCTACACCATTCGCCCAGGCGATACTATCATGGGTGTTGCACTTCGCTTTGGGCTAGATTGGCGCGAACTTCTGCGCATCAATGGACTGAGAGAATCGTCCATCTTGAGCCTGGGACAGACGATCCGTCTGGAATAACCCTCACCCAGCCAGCCCGACGAGGAATCCCTGCGCGCTCTGTTTCGTCATGGCGCGCCCTGCCGTGATAGACTGGTGGCATGTCTGACTTCAGAAAGCCCGGTAGGCCGCGGTTCGCTTGGCATCAACTGGTCGTAGCCTTGTTATTGGGCATTGCGCTCATCTCCATCACTGTCTATTGGTTGCGTGCGGATAGAGCTGAGGGCGATGGGATAGTGGCTGAAGCAGGCGCCCACATTCCGATAGAAACCCAGACGGAACTGAGCGCCTCGGTATTCACCGCCGCGCCCTATGCGCCAATGGCGGCTCCCCCTCCGTTGGCTCTCCCACTCACCCGCACGCTTGTGGTCCCTTTCATACTGAACGCAGGTCCAGGCGGAGCATGGGCGCACGAAACACACATTTTCACCGACACAGCCTACAACGTAGATGCCGCCGGCGAGGGCGCGCTAGGTCTGCGCGTCTCGTTCCTCGGCATCGATCTGACTAACTTGCAGCTCAACTTTTTCCCTGACAGCGAGAACTTGGCCGATTGGCATTTCAATCGCTGGGAAGGGGGCATCCAGATGGGCGTCGTCACTGCAGACAACCTATCGCGCCCTCCCGCGCTCGAGAACGTTGCCATGGCCCCCCATATGAAAAACTCGGCTGGCGCACTAGTCTACGTCAACCCTGCACCCAATCAAGGAGGCGACGCCTGGTGGGCGCCGGCCGCCCCAGGCAGTATATGGAATGAGTCGGAACCGCACGACAGCGGCTACGATATCCGCGCCGGACACGGGCAGGTGGCGAACTATGCAGGCAAGGGTTTCTACGTTTTTCCCGGTGCGCCGGCGACTGATCCACTTGAAGGCGATCTCGTTTTCACTGGTGAGTACGACGGCTTTACAAGCAATCATTGGTATCGCAAAGATTCGGTCATTCCTTATACGGAGTGGGTGAGCGGATTGCCGCCAACTCAAGAACAGATCCACGCAGTCAACACCTTCGATGTCGTCATCGATTATTCGCCGATAATGATCGACGGGCGAACTGACCACAAACGCTATAAAGTGGAATGGTGGTATCGAAAACAGCAGTCTGCGGCCAAGTTGGAAGGCGGCTCTGCATCGTGGATTCCAGATGCGAGCGACCCTGACGGCGGGTGGATGCAACCGGCCACAACGAGTTGGATGGCCGGGGGCTACGCGTCGGACAATACCATGACCGGACTAGATGAGCCTGGCTTCGATTTTTCGGCGGTGTTTCCATACGTAAGCGCGTTTGGCTGGTGGCGCAGTGATCAGCCCACGCAGACGGTCGTAGTAGGGCAGATTGTTGTCAACTATATCGCAGAGGCCGATGAGTCAACACCCACGTCGACGCCTACCGAGACCGACACGCCGCCGATCACGCCGACGCCCACGGACACGGCCACGCCGACTGACACGCCGTCGATCACGCCGACGCCCACGGACACGCCCACGGACACGGCCACGCCGACCGACACGCCGTCGATCACGCCGACGCCCACGGACACAGCCACGCCGACCGACACGCCGTCGATCACGCCGACGCCCACGGACACGGCCACGCCGACTGACACGCCGTCGATCAC
>CAZLMM010000106.1:0-21859 GCA_964560495.1 uncultured Caldilineaceae bacterium | reverse complement strand
CAGGAGTTTTTGAACTGTGAAAACTCCTGGTTTCAAAGCAACCGCAGTTTAGTTTACTGTAGGAATGACCGCCTGTAGCTGATTTTGAACACACCCAAAACCATTCAAAGTGGCTGCCAACTCATCATGCATCGAAAACACTTCGCCAATCCGCCCCGCCGGGTTGCCCTGTTTGTCACCTGTATGGTGGACATGCTCTATCCCGAAGTGGGCATGGCCGCCGTGGAGCTGCTGGAACGCTGCGGCGTTGAAGTCATCTTTCCTATGGAGCAGACCTGCTGCGGCCAGCCCGCGTTCAACGCCGGCTATCGGGATGAGGCCCGCACTCTGGCCCGGCGCTTCGTGGAAATTTTCGAGCCGTTAGTGCACAACGGGGAAGTCGACGCTATCGTCGCGCCCAGTGGCAGCTGCGCCACCATGACCAATCATTTCTACTCGCTGCTCTTCGACGGCCCCACCGACGCCAGCTATCGCCGCCGCGCTGAAGCCCTGGCCGAAGTCACTTTCGAGCTGACTGAGTTTTTGGTCGATGTACTGGGCGTGGTCGAACTGGGCGCTCGCTTCTCCGGCAGACTCACCTATCACGCCTGTTGCCATCTACTGCGTGAGCTGGGCGTTGACCGCCAGCCGCGCGCCCTCCTGGAGCAAGTGGAAGGTGCAACCCTTGTTTCACTGGCCGGCGCAGAGGAGTGCTGTGGTTTTGGCGGTCTCTTCGCCGTCAAGAACGCCGAGATCAGCGCGGCCATGGGCCAACGCAAGACGCTCAACCTGGCAGAGAACGGCGCAGACGCTGTGGCGTTGTGCGACGTCAGTTGCATGACTCACATCAACGGCCTGCTCAGCCGCCAACGTCAACGCTGCCGCGCCGTACACATCGCCCAAGTGTTGACCAACCAGGTGGATGTGGAGCCGGCGCCAGAAACGCCGCCGGCCCAGGGTGAACGCGCTGCGCCGCCGCGGCGCTGGAAAGATGCAAGGGAATGAACCATGGCGATCAACCTGAAAGCGCCCTACAAGGAGCGCGTCGCCGCAGCTCTGGGTGATAAGCATCTGAAAGTTGCACTGACCCGCGCCACCACCCGCATGAATGCGCAACACGACAGCGGCATGGGCGCCGTCGACCATGCCCGGTTGCGCAGCCAAGTGCGCCAGATGAAAGAATACGTGCTGCGCAATCTGCCCGAGCTGTTGGAAGAGCTGGAGCGCAACTTCATTGACAACGGCGGGCGCGTTCACTGGGCCAATGATGCGGCAGAGCTGAACCGCATTGTTCTGGAAATCGCCCGTAAGGGAAATGTGGAGAAGGTGGTCAAGGCCAAGTCCATGGCCACAGAAGAGACGCACCTCAACCAGGCCCTGGAGGCGGCCGGCATGAAAGTCGTGGAGACCGACCTGGGCGAGTACATCATCCAGCTTGTGCATGAGCCGCCCAGCCACATCGTCGCGCCGGTGATCCACAAACGCATCGAAGACATCAGCCTCATCTTTCAGCGCGAGCTGGACATGCCGCCCACCCTTGATCCGGAGATCATGTGTGGGGTTGCCCGCGGCGCGCTGCGCAAAGAGTTCCTCAGCGCCGACATGGGCATCTCTGGTTGCAACTTCGCCATCGCCGAAACAGGTACGCTCTGCATCGTGACGAATGAAGGCAACGGGCGTATGACCGCCAGTTTGCCCCGCATTTATGTGATCGTCATGGGCATCGAAAAGCTCACACCAACCGTCGAAGACGCCTTTCTTCAATATCAGGCGCTCTGCCGCAGCGCCACTGGCCAGCAGTGCAGCGTCTATCTTTCCATGACCAGCGGGCCGCGCCGTCGCGGGGATGTAGATGGCCCAGAGGAAGTGCATCTGGTATTGCTGGACAACGGGCGCAGCGAAATGTTAGCCCGCGGCTATGGCGAAGCGCTCATGTGCATCCGCTGCGGCGCCTGTTTAAGCGCCTGCCCGGTCTATCGCGAGATCGGCGGTCACGCCTATGGCAGCACCTACAGCGGCCCCATCGGCGCGGTGATCAGCCCGCTGCTACACCTGGAAGTGACTGATGACGCCAAACTGCCCTACGCCAGCACCTTGTGCGGCGCGTGCCGTGACGCCTGCCCGGTGCAGATCGACTTGCCGCGATTGCTGCTCGACTTGCGCGCCGACAGCGTCCGCCGCGGCGATCCTGGTTTTTTCGAGGCCGCGGCCATGGGCAATTTCGTGCGCGTCATGAGCAACCGCAGCCTCTACGAGAGTGCTGGCGGTATGGCGAGCCTGGCGAGCAACCTCTACGCCTGGCTCAGCGGCGGCAGCATCAAGAGTGGGCCGCCGCCCCTTTCCGCCTGGACCCAAAGCCGCGACTTTCCGCCTTTCGCCCGCCGCAGCTTTCGCGACCAGTGGCGGGACCGGCAGAAACAGCGCAAAGCGATTTCGGGGAGCAAACCGATTTAGCAGAGACTGCACGTTGCATCACGGCTTGTCGGTCATAGCGTCTTGCGTTATCATTTCGTGTATGATCAAGTCCTTCCACGACAAGGACAGCGAGCAGCTCTTTCAGCGCCAGTTTCTGCGCCATTTCCCACCAGAACTACACCAGTTGGCCTGGCGCAAATTAGTGCAAATCGACGCAGCCGAACGATTGAGCGATTTGCGTATTCCACCTGCAAATCGGCTGGAACAGCTTTCAAGCGATCGCGCCGGGCAGTACAGCATCCGCATCAACGCCCAGTGGCGCATCTGCTTTCGTTGGCGGGAAGGCGACGCCTACGATGTCGAAGTGACGGACTATCATTGAGTGTAGGAGGTTCGTAATGACAACGATGAAGTTTGCGCCTGTGCATCCGGGTGAAATCCTGTTGGAAGAGTTTCTGAAGCCATTCGGTGTCAGCCAGTACAGATTGGCGCAGGACATTGGCGTCCACCCTCGCCGCATCAACGAGATTGTGCATGGCAAACGCGCCATCAGCGCAGATACGGCGTTGCGGCTGTCACGCTACTTCGGTCTTTCGGAACGGTATTGGTTGAATCTACAAGCGCGTTACGATCTCGAAATAGAGAAGGACCGCCTGGAAGGACGCCTCGAAGAAGAGGTGCGGGTGTTCGACCACTCGAAGTTCTCACCCATACCCGTCTAAAGCAGCGCCCGTTTGAAATGGGTGTATACAAAGCGGAAATGAGATTTTGATTTGTAGAGTGACTTCTGATCTAGTTTTACGGAGCGAACATGCCGGAACTTATACCTATCGTTACGACAACCCTGGGTATGCTTTGACCATTCAATTTTCTGAAATCGTCTGACAAGCAAGAAAAGATGACTCCCAATGTCCGCGCGTGATGACATCCTCTACCGGCTGCGCACATCGCTGAGCCGCGACGATCTGGCTTTTCCACCGCCAGCGCCCGCGCCGCTCACAGCCGAGACGCGCATGACCGTGACCAGTGCAAACGGCGACCCGGACGCGCTGTCAGCGCGCTTTCGCGCCGAGTTGACCGCGCTCCATGGCAGCTGCGAGATCGTGGAAAGCCCGGCAGAGGCGCGCATGGCGCTGATCGCGCGCTTGCAGGAGTGGTGGACGGGAGATGAAGCGTCCGTCAAAGGCGCACGTCTGATCACCGGGCAGGAGCGCCAAGTGCTGAGCTGGTCGCCCGCTGCGCTGCCGGTGGTCGGCGTCGCCGAAGCACTGGCCGACATGGGGTTTCAGACCGTCACGCCATTGTCCATCTCCGGCGACGCCGACCGCGCCGCCGTGCGCCACATCCGCTACGGGCTGACCGGCGTGGAGGCTGCGTTTGCCAGCACCGGCTCCATGCTCGTCGCCTCGGGGTCGCAAACCAGCCGCATCGCCAGCTTGCTGCCTCTGCGCCACGTGGCCTTGATCCCCTTTAGCCGTCTCTATCCCACCATCGAGTCGTGGCTGGCTGCCCAGCGCCAGGACGACCTGACCGGCTTCATGCGCCAGAGGGCCAATCTCACCCTCATCAGCGGACCCAGCAAATCGGGCGACATCGAGATGAATCTGACCCTGGGCGTGCATGGGCCCAGACATGTACACGCCATCCTGTTCGATGATCGGGAATAAATAACCTTCCTGCTCCCAGTCTTCCTGAAAGGTGCATCAAAGATGCTTTGCTGGTCTCCAGATTGGCTACTCATGTCGCCGCCTGTCACGAGTCATTCGTCACTCGTGAATTGTTAACCTGGCGAGCAGAAAGATGCGCCAGAAGCGCCGCGCCGGTGCGAACGCCAGCAAAGAAACGTTCCACTTCCAGATTCTCGTTGGGCGCATGATTGGCTTCATCGGCGTTGGCATAGGGCGTAACAAAGGCAGGCGCGCCGAGAATCTTGGTGAAGACATAATCGGGCAGACTGCCACCCATGGCCGGAATGAGCAGCGGCTCGACGCCCTGCCCAGCGCGCAGCGCCTGTTGGATCGATGCCGTGAAGGGTGAATCCAGAGGCGTCTTGGACGGCTCCATGCCGCCCAGTCGCACAAACTCCACTTCTGGCGCGATGCGCTGCACATGCGCTTCCACCTTGGCGAATATCTCTTCCACACTCTGCGCCTCCACCAGACGCATGTCGCACTTGGCGAAGGCTGCGTGGGGCAGCACTGTCTTGGTTCCCGGGCCGCCATAGCCGCCGTGCAGCCCATTGATGGTGAATGTCGGCCAGAGCGCCAACCGTTCATTGAAATCGCGCTCTGCGGGTGCATCCAACACGGACAGCCCCAACTCCTCTTTGACCCGGTCTACATTCAACGGCAGAGCAGCCAGCGCCTTGCGCTCCAGGGCAGTGAGCGACTGCACGTTATCGTAGAAGCCGTCGATGGTGATTCGCCCCAGATCATCCTTCATGGTCGCCAGCAAGTGCACCAACGTCCACAAGGGATTCGGGGCGACGCCGCCCCAATTGCCAGAGTGGAGGTCGCGATTTGCGCCCCGCGCTCGCAGTTCGAAAGAGACGATGCCGCGCACGCCAAAGAGAATGCATGGCTGCCCGCTCTCATGCACCGGGCCGTCGGCGGTTACCACCAGGTCGCATGAAAGCAAATCACGCTCATCTCGCACGAGCTGGGCAATGTGAGGGCTGCCGACCTCTTCTTCGCCCTCCAGCAACACAATCACGTTGCAAGGCAGGCGGCCAGCCGTCGCCAGCCAAGATTCAATGGCAAGCAACTGGGCGAAGTGCTGGCCCTTGTTGTCGCCCGCGCCCCGGGCATAGATACGCCCGTTGCGCACAGTCGGCTCGAATGGCGGCGAAACCCATGCTTCCAGTGGGTCCGGCGGTTGCACATCATAGTGGCCGTAGAGCAGCACAGTAGGCGCGCCGGGCGCGTCCATGCGCCGGCCATAGACCACAGGCCAGCCTGCGGTGGGCAACAAACGCGTCTCCATGCCCAATTGCTCAAGCTGGGAGAGCAGAAACATCCCCGTCTCATGAATACCCACGCCTTGCGCGCTGATGCTAGGCATGCGCAAATAGGCAAAGAGGCGCTCCAAGAAGCGTTCACGATTCTGCTCGACATGATGAAAGAGCGCATCAAGTTGGCTTATCATGTCAATCGCTCCATTCGCTCCGCAGGGCGCCCATCACCACCAGGTCGTCGTAGGCGCCGTTGCTCCAGACATGACTGCGCAGACGCCCTTCCTCGATAAAGCCGCAGGCGCGGTAGCAGCGCATGGCGCGCTCGTTAGCGGCGTGAACTCTCAGATGAATGCGATGGAGGTTGTGATGGCGGAAACCATAGGCCACCAGCAGGGCCACGGCTTCGCGCCCAAAACCACGCCCCCAATACTCCTTATCCCCAATGGTGATGCCCAGTTCCGCCGTGCGCGCCACGTTGTCCACTCCAAAGAGCGCGCACTGGCCGATGCACCTGCCATCCGCTTCGATGACAAAGCTCATGCCATCGCGCCCGCCGCCAGCGACCTGGCTATTGAATTCCGCTTCCAGGCGCTCAATCGCTTGGGGTAGCGGCGGGTCGCCGCCGCCAGCCAGCTCGACCTCCACGTCATTGTTGAACCCGTTGAGACTGGGTAGATCGTCGCGCCGGATGGCGCGCAGCGTAAGGCGGGCGCTCTTGAGCATGATTGAACTCCTTGGTCTGGAAGCAATCAGGGCAAATCAGTCAACTACCAACGCCGCAGTGGGGAATGGGTTGGATCCGCCAACGAGGCGGGTCAGAACATTCTAACCCGCCTCGCTCCGATCAACTCAATTGGGTGTGTGCAAAATCAGTTACAGATGGTCATTCAGTGGGGGCTTGAACGACGACTTCGCCGCCGTTCAAGCCCCTACGGCAAATTCATGTCTTGGGAGACACGAAGCAAAGATGGATCCGGCTCTCAGCCGTTGACAGCAGCCAGGAGCTTTTCTGCCTGTTCCACCGAAATCTTTCCTTCGCTCACCATGCGCAGAATCATCATGCGCTCTTCTTCACTCACAGGCGGCTTGGGGGGAGTTGGTCGCTTTGGCGGTTGGGTCGGCGCGCCAAAGTGGGGCGGGACAAAAGGCGGCGGCTGATGACGCTGTTGTGCAGCGTTCTCTGCGGCCCGGCGTTCTGCCTCGCGTGAACGGGCTTCGGCGTTGCGCAACGCCTCGGAAAGACGCTCCTCTGCTCGACGCAGCGCGCTCTGGACTTTCTCATTGATACGAGCTGCCAATTCCTCGCCGCCGCCAAACTGTGTGAGCTTTTCATCCAACTGGCGGGCGAATGCGCCAATCTGCGCCTCGAACTGAGTCGCCATCTGCTGGGCGAATTCTGCGGCGCGTGCGCCAAATTCAGCGCCGATTTCAGAGGCCAGCTCGCCCAGTTCGTCCTGGCTCATGCCGATCAACGACGTGTCCCCACCGGCAGTGATATTGAGCGTTGCCTCACCGGCGCCGAGAATCAACGATGCAGCTCCCATGAAATGTTGACTGGGGGTCGCCAATCTGCGCACCGAAATATCGCCGCCGGATGTCAGGTTGACCCGTGCGCTGGCGTCGGACTGAATGCGACAGGTGACATCACTGCCGGCAGTGATGGAGTATTCGCACCCGGGCAGAAGAAACAGACGCAGCGTTGCATCGTCGCCAACCGTCGCGCGGACGCTGCCCCGTACATCATTCACCATCAGGTCATCGCCCACCTGTTCAACGACCAATGCGCCCACAACATTTGTCACCGTTGCATCGCCGCCAGCAGAGCTGATGCGGCAGTCGCCGTGGACAGTTTTGACAGTCAGGTCGCCGCCGACCGAATCCACCGAGAGCGGGCCTACGTCTCGCAGATTCAGATCCCCCCCCACATCTCCGATTTTGAGCGCACCGTGAATTGACGCAACCTGAACATCGTCGCTGCAGTGGTTGAGGCGTAGGATCGCGCCAAAAGGCGCTTGAATGGTGCAGTCATCGTCGCAGGCGATGCGCAAGATCGCGCCGTCGTGAAGCAGTTCAGCTCGCTCATCGTCGCACTTCACCAAAACCTCGGGTTGATGCCAGCCGCGCACCGTCAGGTCGCCGTTGGCGCGCTCGATTGTGATTTGGGGGGTTCCCCCGGTTGAAAATGTGTGTTGGATTGTCATCAGTCGCCTCCCTTCAACAAATTCATTGCCTCATCAAAACTCAAACTGCCTGCATTCAACTCTTCAAGCACACGGCGCCTTTCCATTTCGCTCATGGGCGGCGTTTGTTCATCCTTCGATGGTTCATAGCCCAATGTGCGGACGATATCAGACAGGCGGCTGCGCAAAGTTGGATAGGAGAGCTTCATCTCGCTCTCCATTCGATTGAACCTGCCTTCACAGCGCACGAAGGTCTCGACAAACGAGAGCTGCTCTGGCGTTAACTGGGCAAAGGGCGCATTCACCTCGAACTGGCCCTCCACTGAAACTTGACTGTCGGGGCAATAGAAACGCGTGACGATAATCTTGCCGCCGTCGAAGGGACAGCGGGCTGGCAATGGCATCATCTCTTATCCCTTTCCACTCAAAACATCGACCCGAAACTTCATGGACGCCTCGGTCATGACGCCGGGATGCCGGCGCTGGAGCTCTTCACCCAAAGACACCAACATTTTTCCTATCCGGTTGATTGCCAGCGTCAGCCGAGACGGGCCGAGGCGCACCGCCATCCGCTCAACCCCTGCTTCTCGTTGCAGTGCGTCCCGTTTTTGCAGCGCTGCGTCAAGAATCATCCTGTCATCGTTGAACAGCATCGAGAGTCCTTCCTTCAAGAAAAACACACCTCTTCTAAGTATTACGGATGTATCATATCATAATTTTTAATTTTGTCAATATATATTTTCTTATAATTGAAAATACTGTTCAATTTTTTGATTTTATGCAGCTAAACCTCAATAAAACAAAAGCGGGGAAGGTGGAGATCTCCACCTTCCCCGCTTTTGTCAACATTGGACAGCAACCGCGCAACGCCTGTCCGTTGGGGCTTGAACAGCGGCGGCGAGGCTTTGCTGTTACAGGAAGATGACTTCGCCGCCGTTCAAGCCTCTACCGCAAACTAACTTTGAATACACCCCAATTAAGCAGACCCATCTCGACAAACAGTCACTCCGTACGCGCAAGCACATGTAACAGGTCGATGGCAGCCCACTACAACCATTCCTGGTCATGCAAGAAGCTGGTGACGATGGGGATGGCGAAACGCCGACCCTGATAGGCCTGGTATCCGTAAAAGAAGATGGCCGCTACAGCCATCAAAAAGAGCAACGGACTGATGCACAGCATCAACACGCCCACCAGGAAGCCGATGATGGGGATCGCGGTCAGGATGCCGGTAACGATGGACGTCGCCACCATCAGCAACAGCAGCAGACCGGTCAGCCCCAAACTCTGCACCGCGTGATACCGCTGAAACGGTCGTTTCTTGCTGCTTTCGCTCAACAGCACAATGATGGGCAAGAGCACCGGAATGACATAGGAGAGCAACCCCACCAACCGGTCGTCTGAGTCGGCGTTTGGGTCAGCCACTGCATTGCGGATGAATTCCCCTCGGCGAAGGGCGTCTGCGGCTTCATTCACTTGTTTCGCTGCCGTATCTGACACCCATTGATAGTTGTTTGTATTTGGCTGATCGGTGTTTCCCGCCTGCCCCGTCGTGTTAGGGGTCGGCTGTCCCTCGCCGTTATCGATTCGGTCTTCGTTCATGATCCTACTCCTTCTAGTTTTGTCCATCCGTTGGCAGGTTGACATCGTCCATCGTTCGTCTTCCCTGCTTGTCTGTGCATCATTACGCAGCCGATGAGAAAAGGTTGCGCGGCCTGCCCGACGATCTGCTCGACCTCGATCTTGGCCCGTGTGGGCGAGCAGCGTCATCAGTAGTGGTTTTCGCGCCTTGCCATGCTACAATCCAGCCATGAAAAATGTATCGACTGTTCGCATCCTGTTCATGGGCACGCCAGACTTTGCCGTGCCGTCGTTACGTCGGCTGCATGAGTCGTCCGCCGCCCAGAACTGGCAGGTCGTTGCTGTGGTCACGCAGCCGGATCGTCCGGCAGGTCGCGGCGGCAAAGAAACCAGGAGCGCGGTCAAGGAGGAGGCTCTCAGGCTTGGGTTGGCGACGTTTCAGCCAGAGACGCTGCGCAAATCGCCAGATGCAATCGAAACCCTGGCCGGATTTGGGCCCGATGTGATCGTCGTGGCGGCCTACGGTCTGATTCTGCCGAGAAGCGTCTTGGAAATTCCCACCTTTGGCTGCATCAATGTTCACGCCAGCCTGCTGCCTGCCTACCGTGGCGCTTCCCCCATCACCGCAGCTTTGCTCGACGGCGTCGCAGAGACAGGCGTGACGATCATGCTTATGGATGCGGGCATGGATACAGGGCCGGCGCTAAGTCAGGCGCGTCAGCCCGTTTTGCCCAATGACACCGCGCTCAGCCTGGGTGAGCGCCTGGCCGAACAGGGGGCAACAATGTTGGCGACGACGCTGACGCAGTGGCTGGCAGGGGAGATCGCGCCCATTCCCCAGGGCGACCTACCCGGTGAGTCTTCTGTGTGTCGGCTGATTCGGAAAGAGGATGGTCTGATCGACTGGACGCGTTCGGCTGTGTACATTGAACGGATGACCAGGGCATACACACCCTGGCCAGGCGCCCACAGCATTTGGCGTGGGCAGCCCTTTCGTATCGTGCGAGCCAGTGTGGTGCAAGGGCCGGGTGAGCCGGGCGTTGTCATGCGCGCTGACGGCGGCGTGGCCGTGGGGACGGGCGATGGCTTGTTGGCGCTCCACACGGTGCAGCCGGCGGGCAGAAAAGCAATGTCCTTGCGCGACTTCCTCAACGGCGCACGTGATTTTGTTGGTGAGCGGTTGGGTGCAGCATGAGGACCAGGTTGACCATTCACGGCAAATCGGGTTTGGGTGAATTCATCCCTTGGGTTTTGAACGGCGGCGGGCGTTGTGGATGTGACGGAATGAATTCGCTGCCATCCAGGCCCCTGCAACCAACTCACTTTGAACACACACGATTGATTTGCCAACGAGCGCAGCGCGTGCTATACTCTTGTCAATTGGCGGGGCGTAGCGCAGATTGGTAGCGCACTTGAATGGGGTTCAAGAGGTCGGAGGTTCAAATCCTCTCGCCCCGACCAAAGAAAAAGGCTCTCAATCGAGAGCCTTTTTCTTTTTGCGTCTATCATGCAGCGGTCGCCAGCAGCCGACGGGGACGTGGTGACCGCCGGGAAGGGAAGAGAATGATGTTGCGATTCGCCTCGCTGCTCTCGAGAAACTCGCTGCTTTCGTGAAAATCGTCCTCGAATTCTGCCTCGAAAGCAGTCGTTGCATCCAATACGCTATTCTCACTCCCATACGCATTAGGGCGCGAGCCGTCAGCGTGATAGTCCGTGTGCCAGTTGCCGTCGATGAGATAGCGGAATTCGTACTGCCGCCCCAGAGGAACCTGGACAGTGGCCCGCCACATGCCATCGCGTTCCTGGCGCATAGGCATTGCCGTCTTGCTCCACTCATTGAAATCGCCCACCACATAGATGCGATCTGCCCATAACCCCGAAGGCAGCTCGAAGGTAATTTCCATGACACCCTTTGTCGAGAAGACTTGTTTGTGAATCATTGTTTGCCTCCATGCTATCAACAAGGCGGACAGCGAACAGATTCCCCCATGAGAGAAAACACGCTGATTCAAGCGGGCGGTGTGCTGTAAAGAAGTTGTCTTCATTGTAGCGGGCCTGATGAAAACAGCAAAAAACACCACCTCAAAATGGCATTATTGCAACAAAGAGTTGCGTTGTTCTGCTGGATATACGCTGCCGGCGCTTTTCCGATGGAGCACCTTCGCTCCACTGCCCTGCTTGTTCAGACTAACAGCATCAAATGAAGGAATGATTAAGGTCGGGTTAAGCAACCCGGAGATTGACTTGGGGCAAAGACGGAGATGTTCTGGGGAAAACGCATGACGCATGGCTTGTGACAAGCCATGCGTCATGCATCAAGGTCTATTTGACCACCACATTGACCAATCGGTCGGGAACAACGATGACACGCTGGATTTGTTTGCCATCCAGCCACCTTTGCACGCTATCCAACGCCAGCGCCTGTTTTTCCAACAGCTCAGCAGCAGCGCCTGGCGGCGTCATCAGGCGATCACGCACTCTGCCATTCACCTGCACCGCTACTGCGATCGCCTCCTCGCGCGTTTTTTCTGCGTCGCTCATGGGCCAACTTTGCAGATGGATGCTGGCGTCATGCCCGCGCCGATGCCACAGCTCCTCACTGATGTGGGGGAAAATGGGCGCCATCAACAACAGCAGGCTATCCAGCGCCTTCGTCCAAATGGGCGTCCTGGCAACGGATGTCTCTTTGGCCTTCATCAGGCTGTTGTTGAACTCCATCAACGCAGCCAGCGCAGTGTTGAAGCGGAACGACTCGATGTCTGCCGTCACCTTGCTGATCGTCTGGTGCAATCTCCGCTCCAGCGCCCGCGCCTCGTCAGAGTCCTGGACGCCGTCGGAACCAGATGCGTCTGGATCATCCGTCGCCACGCTCCAAACGCGGTGCAGGAAGCGATGCACGCCCTCAATGGATTTGGGATCCCACGGGCCGCCCTGATCCCAGGGGCCGATGAACATCAGATAGCCGCGCACTGTGTCAGCGCCATATTTGTCCACCATTTCATCCGGGTTCACCACGTTGCCGCGGCTCTTGGACATTTTCTCGCCGTCTGGACCCAAGATCATGCCTTGATTGAACAGTCGCTTCATGGGTTCGTCGAAATCCACTACCCCCAGATCGCGCAGCGCTTTGGTGAAAAACCGAGTGTACAACAGGTGCATGGTGGCGTGTTCGATGCCACCAGTGTATTGATCAACTGGCAGCCAATAGTCGCCCTTCGTCTTGTCCCAGGGCATATCATCGACATGGATGGGCTGGCCGGCTTTCCAGTTGGGCGCGATGTAGGCATATTGATACCATGACGAGCACATAAACGTATCCAGTGTGTCAGGGTCACGTTCGGCGTCGCCGCCGCATTGCGGACACTTCACAGAACGGAAGCCTTCATGATAGCGCAGCGGGCTTTCGCCTGTGGGGCGAAACTCGGCGTCGTCGGGCAGCACCACAGGCAGGTCTTCATAAGGCACGGGAACTGTTCCGCAGTTGGGGCAGTAGATGATTGGGATGGGCGCGCCCCACATGCGCTGGCGGCTGATCAACCAGTCGCGCAGGCGGTAGTTGACCGACGCCTTGCCCTTGCCTGTCTCCGCCAGCCAGGTCGTCACTTTCTCCACTGCGCCCAGCACCGGCGTTCCATCGAACGCGCCGCTATTGATCATCTCGCCCTCGCTCTTGGAGTCATAGGCTGCCTCCAGCGGGCCAACCGCGCCGTCCGGGCCCGTGATGACGCGGCGAATCTCCAGACCATACTTTCTAGCGAAGGCGAAGTCGCGCTCATCGTGGGCGGGCACGGCCATGATCGCCCCAGTGCCGTAGCCCATCAGCACATAGTCGGCGATCCAGATGGGAATGCGCTCATCATTCACAGGATTGATGGCGTAGCCCCCGGTGAAGACGCCTGTCTTCTCCTTGTCTGCGGCGGTGCGGCTGATTTCATCCTGGCGTGCGGCTTGTTCTTTGTAGGCGGCCACGACAGCGCGCTGCTCGTCGTTCGTTACGACATCCACCAGTGGGTGCTCTGGCGCCAACACCATGAAGGTGGCGCCCCACAGGGTGTCGGGGCGGGTGGTGAAGATGACCAGCGAATCGCCTTGTTCGGTGTGGAAGGTGACTTCAGCGCCGATGGAGCGTCCAATCCAGTTGGTCTGCATCACTTTCACACGCTCCGGCCAACTGATGGTCTCCAGCATGTCGATCAGCTCATCAGCGTAGGCCGTAATGCGGAACTTCCAGTGTTCCAGATTCTTTTTGATCACCGGCGTGCCACATCGTTCGCAGTGGCGGTCGTCGCCCCACACCTGCTCGCGCGCCAGAGTGGTGTTGCAGTTGGGGCACCAATCCACCGGCGCATATTCGCGATAGGCCAGCCCGGCGTCATAGAATTTGCGAAAGAACCATTGACTCCACTTGTAGTAGTCTGGATCGCAACTCACCGCCACCCGATCCCACGCCCACATGGCGCCCATGCGCCTCAGTTGTTGGCGCATGCGCTCGATGTTTGCATACGTCCAGATTTTTGGATGGATGCCGTGTTTGATGGCAGCGTTCTCAGCGGGCAGTCCAAAGGCATCGAAGCCAATGGGAAAGAAGACGTTATAGCCGTTCATACGCCGCCAGCGTGCGGCCGCATCGCTGGGCGTAAAGGCGTACCAATGACCGGTGTGCAGGTCGCCTGATGGATAGGGCAACATGGTCAATGCATACCATTTGGGGCGGCTGGGGTCTTCATGAGTATTGTACAGCCCCTGCGCTTCCCAGGCGGCCTGCCATTTTGGTTCTATCTCTTGGGGAATATATTTGTCCGACATGGTCGTGATCTCCTCGGTGCGAATGTGTTTCATCAATTGCATGGCTGAATTGGGTCATTGCGTTGACAACAAAACGACAAGCGCGAACGCCGCGTCTCTTGTCACGGTGTGAAATTGGTTGGGAATCGCCCGCAGCGAGAAAATGGCGCGGGCTATCTAAGCGCGAGGAGACCGCCGACGTTGCCTCCGACGGCAGAAACGATGGGTATGGTGGAAATACGGATTGTCTGTTCCATCATGGTTACAGTATCAACGATGGACCTGAGAGATGTCAAGTTTTCTGGTGGTCATGGGTCTATTTCACGGTCGGGGCGTATAGAATCATGAAGACTTATACAGATGTTCTTTGGCGCTGATGATATAATCCCCGTCTATGGCGCGTGGACACCGGCTTAGCCTCTTTTTCCTGTTCTTGATTTTGGCGGTTGCAATCGGCTTTCGCTTCTGGCGCATCGGCGAGACGCCGCCCGGTTTTCATTTGGATGAGTCCTTCGAGGGGTTGGAGGCGTGGCGCATCCTCAAAGACTCTGACTATCGTCCTGTATTTATTGCGGCAAACTTCGGCCTTCCCCCTCTCAATGCCTATGCCAATGCCGTCGCATTTGGTCTGGCAGAGTTGACCGGCTTTTTGCCCGGACCAACGGTCATGCGGGTGACGGCGGCCGTTTTCGGCGTGCTCGGCGTCGTGGCCGTCGCTGGTGCGGCTGACGAGTTGCGACGACTTGATGGCGACGCAACAAGGCTTTCTCCGGCTTTTCCACTTTTTGCGGCGGCATCACTGGCCGTCATGCGCTGGCACATTCATTTCAGCCGTATGGGCATCGAGCCGATCTTGACGCCGTTGTGGTGGGGCGCATTCATCTGGCTCTTCCTGCGCGGCTGGCGCACCGGGGGCTGGCTTGCGTTCCTTGCCAGCGGCGCAGCTCTCGCCGCCTGCATGTACTCATATCAGGGCGCGTGGGTCATGCCCTTCGTGGCGTTGGGCGTGACGGCGCTGTTGGGGGTCAAGAAGATACAGGCAGGCGCCAGCGCGTCATCTCTTGGCCGCCCAATCGCAGGCTGCATTTTGGCTGCGGCCACGGCGCTGCTGCTCGTTGCGCCCTTGGCCTGGTTCTTCTGGCAGAATCCCGGCCTGCTGACGCTGCGACCGAGCCAGATCGCCGTCGTGGGGGGAGATGCGTCCACATCGGGCGGCGTCATTCACAACATGTGGGCCACAGCAGCCATGTTCTGGCCCTTAGGCGCAACCGGAGATCTCGACCCGCGGCGGAATCTCCCTGGCGAGTCGGTTCTTGGCCTTTGGCTGGCGACCCCGTTTTTCATCGGCCTGGTGATCGCTGTTCTGGGAATTCGTCGCGTCGTCATGCAGATTATTCTTCTCTCGTTGATTGTCTTGTTGAGCGTTGGCGTAGCGAGCGAATATGCGCCCCATTTTCATCGCGTGTTGGGCGCGGCTGGTCCAGCGGCCATCTTGTGCGCCGTAGGACTGGACGCTATCTGGCAATGGCGACCGGCGCGCTTCCAGGCTGTCCGCTGGGCCAGCATCGTGCTGCTAGTCGTTGCAGCCTTCACCTCATGGCAGCAATACTTTGTGCGTTGGGCCGCACTGCCCGATCTGTATCATGCCTTTGACGTGGGTTTGTGGGAGGTAGGGCGCTGGATCGCCAGCCAACCGGCGCAGACGCCCATCTACCTGACTCCGCGTTCCAGCGACCATCCCACCCTGGCTTTCGCCTGGGAGACGCAACCGGACGCCCATGCAGCGCCGGTCACCTTCGACGGGCGCAACATCTTTCCCCTGGCCGCCCAACCGCCAACACATCCTGAACTCTATGTCGTCATCGAGCATGAGGATTTCCGCACGCGGCTGTTGTTGCCCGACCTCTTTCCCACTGCGCAGGTGACCCGCGCCTTTGTCGATGCTGGCGGCCAGACCTACGCCAACGTTTATGTACGCGCAGCGGAGACGGATGCGCAACGCCCACCCTTTGTGGAGCACAACATGGACCTGGGCGACGGCGTCGCGCTGATGGGCTATGACGTGCAGCCCGCCGCCGTCCGGCCAGGCGATACACTCTATGTTCAGTATCATTGGCTGGCGACAGAAAAACCCGTCCATGATTGGACTGTCTTCACCCACCTGGTCGATCCGGAGAATGGGCGAACACTCCTGGCTGGCAAGGACAGCCCACCGGGAAATGGCTCTCTGCCCACCACACGTTGGCAGCCGGGATGGCGCATCCTGGATGAATATCAGATGTCCCTGCCGGCCGACCTGCCCGCGGGCGAATATGAATTGGAGTTTGGCCTCTATACCGCGGATGGCGACCATCTGCCTATGACCGGTAAACCGGCGACGCTGGGAGTGGTGACAATTGAGTGACGAAAAATTGGTGGAGAACGGGCAATTGCTGCCCATGCTCTATGACAAAAGCAAGACCTATGGCTGGCACGTCGGCATGACTGCAGTGATGACGAGCGTGTTGGCGGATGTTCTGTTGCCGGCGCAACCGCGCATTCTGGAGATCGGCTGCGGCTCGGGGATGATGTTGAACGCGCTGGCCCACATGCATCCCGCTGCCTGGGTGGATGGGCTGGACTTGCACCCGGCGGCGTTGATTCACGCGCAAGCGATGCAGCTGCCTAAGCAACAGCTCACACAGGCGAATCTACACCATCTCCCCTATGCGGATGAAGCCTTTGACCTGGTTGTGGCGCTGGACGCTTTCGACCAGAGCGCAGTGGACATCGCCCAGGGTCTGGCCGAAGCGCGTCGCGTCCTGCGACCAAACGGCTGGCTGGCTCTGCGCGTCAGCGCCTACGCCTGGTTACACGGCGCACACGATGTGGCCTTCAACACCGGGCGGCGCTATGACCGCGCTGCTTTGAAAACGATTGTGACCGCAGCGGGATTCTTCATCCAGCGCGTGACATCCGCAAATACCCTGCTTGCGCCGCCAGTGATCGTCCTCCGCCTCTTGGAGCGCAACCGTACATCCAATGACGAACTCTATCTGTCGCCCACGGCCAATCGCGTCGTGCAGACGGCCCTGCAAAGAGAGTCTGTCTGGTTACGCTACGCCGACCTCCCCTTCGGGCTCAGCCTGATCCTACTGGCGCAGAAAGCAGCATGAGCATGAACAAAAACGCTGTCTTGTCCAGCAAAGCTATCACCCAACCGCTGGTCTGTACGGTTTTGCCCACCTACAACGAGCGCGACAACATCGCCCCCTTGATTCGCGGCGTGTTGGCCAGCGCCATCACGCCCCACATGATCCTCGTGGTGGATGACAACTCGCCCGACGGCACCTGGCAGGTGGTGGAGGACCTCGCCAGGGAGCTGAACACAGGCGCAGAGCGCCGCGTTGTATTGCACCGACGCGTGGGCGAAAAAGGACTGACGTCGGCCATCCAGAAGGGCGTCGATCTGGCGATGTACACCTTTGGCGCCGAGATCGTCACCTGGATGGATTGCGATCTCTCCATGCCGCCGGCGGATGTGCCCCGGCTGGTGCAGGCGATCATGGATGGCGCAGATGTGGCGGTGGGGTCGCGCTGGATTTCCGGCGGCGACGATGTGGCCCATGATTTTATGGCGCGCGCGCTCAGCCGCATCATCAACGGCTTTGCCGTGCTCATGCTAGGCAACCAGGTTCACGACTACACCAGCGGCTTCATCGCTGCTCGTGGGTGGGTGCTGCGGTCGATTCGACTGCGGGGCGATTATGGCGAATACTGCATCGATCTGTTGGGGCGGGCGGCGCAGATGGGGTTTCGCATCAGCGAGACGCCCTACGTCTGCATCCCGCGCAACAGCGGCGAGAGCAAGACAGGCGTCAACTTGTGGGACTATCTGGTCAAGGGACGCAAGTACATTGCAACGGTGTGGCGGCTACGTTTCGCAGGTTGATTGAGGCTATTGCAGCGGTTCATGTTCACGCAGGACGCCATCCTCCCACACCATCAGACGACCGCTAAGCGGCCGCGGCATGCGCCTGGCGTCTTTGCGCACCTGGTTCGCCATCAACGTCGCCTGCCTCAGATTGCGATCGCTAAAGGCGATGAGGAAGTCGCGGTTCGGCGCGCCGATGAGCATGCGGCCAGGGATACGCTGCGCCCATGTCGTCATCAGATCGGGCACCAGGATGCGCGTTGCGGCGTAGCCATCGGCGGCGGTGCACACGATGTAGGTGCGATCGCCGTAGCCTTTGACCTCGTAATCCTTGCGCTTGATGCGCTTGCGCAAGTTATCCACTGCGACCTTGTGCAGCTCATCAACAGACGTTTCTTTGCCCTCGTTCATGCTGGCCCACAAGTCCGGGCTGATATAGGCCATGTGCTTGGGAGCGTCCAAGACATAGGTGATGATCAGCCCTACCCAGAAGGGGCGATAGATCGCATCGGTGAAACCCTCGGTGCGCAAGGACTTGAGGCGTTCGACCTGGTTGAGGAGGGGCAAGATGTCTTCGTGGCGCTCGGGCAGATCTGGCATCGCAATCGGCTCGATCTCGGTGAGCGCCTTCGCATGAGCCTGAACGATATCATTGAGGCGCCACGGCGATTCGCAATAGCCCAGATAGGGTCGTTTCAGATAGAGTCCCGTGGATTGTCCCTTAATAATGACATACATCACCAGACCGTCGCGCTTTTCAACCTCAAAGCCGGCCTTGCACGTGGCCTCTTCCATATAAGCGCCAAATTCTTCTTCAGTCATCGGTGGTTTCATGGCGGTGAGTATATCACAAAATCATACGACGAAATCAAGCTGCAAAGCGTTGTACCGCCGGTAAGTGATAGAATGAAATAGGGTGAGAATTGTGGCGCTTTTTCTATAACAGATCGCCTGGCGAAAAACAATCAAGTTGCGAGTGAATCATCATGTTGACACCTGCTGAATTGACCCTGGAAGAAATGGGCGAGTTGGCCGCAGTGATCCCTGCGGCAGACCCGGAAGTCAAACTTGTCTATCGCGCCATCCCCGATTTTGATGAAAAGCCGCGGCGCAAGATCATCCCTGTATGTGAGCCGACCCTGGCTGGCAACGAGCTGAAGTATGTGACCCAGGCGGTGGAGAGCAACTGGATTTCATCCGCCGGCAGCTTCATCCGCGATTTCGAGGCGCGCTTTGCCACTTTTTGCGGCGTGAAATACGGCATCGCTTGCGCCAACGGCACCGTCGCCATGCATCTGGCCATGGCCACCCTGGGTCTGGACTCGCAGGATGAAGTCATCATCCCCACTTTCACTATGATCGCCACGGCCAACGCCGTCACCTATTGCGGAGCCAAACCTGTGCTGGTCGATATGGAGCCAGAGTATTGGCAGATGGATCTGAATATGGTGGAGGACAAGATCACCCCGCGCACAAAAGCCATCGTGCCCGTGCACATTTACGGCCACCCGACTGACATGGACCCGCTGCGGGAACTGGCGGCGAAACATGGCATCTTCGTGGTGGAGGACGCAGCCGAAAGCCACGGCGCCGAATACAAAGGGCGACGCACCGGTGGACTGGGCGACGCTGCCGGTTTCAGTTTCTATGGCAACAAGATCATCACCACAGGCGAGGGCGGCATGGTGACCACTGATAACCGGGAGATCGCCCGCCTGGCTTGGAACTTACGCGACCACGCCTTTAGCCATGAACGCCA
Source organism: uncultured Caldilineaceae bacterium (assembly GCA_964560495.1). Taxonomy (GTDB): domain Bacteria; phylum Chloroflexota; class Anaerolineae; order Caldilineales; family Caldilineaceae; genus UBA5069. The sequence goes on along the minus strand of CAZLMM010000106.1, from coordinate 2,294 downwards.
TTTCTGGCACAAATTCGTCGGTTTCAACTATCGCATGACCAATCTTCAAGCCGCAGTTGGGTTGGCGCAAGTGGAGCAACTCGATGGTTTCGTGGCTGCGCGCCGGCGCAACGCGCAGGAGTACACCTGCCGCCTCTCCACCGTCCCTGGCATCTGCACGCCGCGCGAGGCGTCCTGGGCCAGGAACGTCTACTGGATGTACGGCATCCTGGTCGATGAGCAGGAATATGGCATGAACCGCGACCAGCTGCGCAAGGTGCTGGCCGACCACGGTGTGGAGACGCGCACCTTCTTCATTCCCATGCACTGCCAGCCCGTCTACTGGCGGCAGTTCTTTGGGCAGCGCTATCCGGTGGCCGAAGACCTCTGTCGCCGTGGATTCTATTTGCCGTCGGCTTCGTCGCTGACCATCGAGGAGATCGAGTACGTCACCACTGTGATCCGTGAGGCAGGGCCTCGATAGATAGAAGAATGTCGCCCCTCATGAGCCGGATCCGTTCTTCCCATCGACCCGAGAGCGATTCCCCGCCCACTGCGGAGGAGTTTGAGGCTGTTTTGGGACGGCACGTGCTCCATGTCTGGTTTCCACGATGTGTGGATACAGAATACGGCGGCCTGTTGTGTGATTTCGACCGCAGGTGGAGACCCTGCGGCCCCCACGAGAAGTTGCTTGAGTTTCAAGCGCGCCAGACCTGGCTCGCCGCTGATCTGCTGCGCGTTGCGCCCGGCAATGAACACGTGCGCAAGGCTGTCCAGCACGGATTTCGCTTCCTGCGCGAGGTGATGTGGGATCAACGTTCTGGCGGCTGGTTTCATCGCGTACGGCGCACCGGCGAACCACTGGAAGCGCACACAAAGCATGTTCATGGCGTGGCCTACGCCATCAGCGCATGTGCAGCAGTCTACACAGCGACGCGCGACCCAAGCGCGCTGACCCTGGCGCAAGAAGGATTCGCCTGGATCGACCAATTCGCCCACGATGATCGGTACGGCGGCTACTTTGGGTTTCTTCGGCGGGAAGGAACAGTTATTCGCGAACCGGCGCAAAATCCACTCCACGAACCGGTTGACACCATCGGAACGCCAATCGGGTTGAAGGATGCCAATGTCCATTCCGATTTGCTCGAGGCGTTCGGTGATCTCTACAGTGTCTGGCGAGATGATAGAGTGGCGCAAAGACTGCACGAAGCAATCGACATCATGGCGCGGCGCATGCAGCCCCCATCGCACGTGCTCTGCTTTTTCTGCCACCCCGACTGGACGCCAGCGCCTCATCTCATGCGTTACGGTTCCGCTTTCCAGACCGCCAGCCGTCTGTTGAGTGCGCGCCATGCAGCAGACGATGCGGCCGCCCAGGTGGACAATGCCCGGCGTCTGGTGGATCACTGTGTGCGTCATGCGTGGGATGGCCGGCGAGGCGGCTTCTTCTTCGCAAGCCCACATTCGCCGCCCATCAACCTTGAAGGGCAGGATTTGATTGTACGCGCCAAGTCGTGGTGGGTGCAGGTGGAGGCGATCAAGGCGTTGTTGGCGCTCAGCCGGACGGTGGACGACGGCGAGCCATATGATCGCTATTTCAGGGCGCAATGGCGCTTCTTGCGCCGCTTCATGCTTGATGAACAGTACGGCGGCATCTACTCGTATGGCTTTGACGATCTACCACGTTTGCAACGACGACTTGGCGCCGGGTTTGCGCCAGCTCACCTGACGCGTAAGGGCGACGCCTGGAAAGATGGTTCACACGATGGCCGGGCGTGGCTTTTCTGTGCAGCTACGCTGCGCACCCCCCAAATGCGATAGAGCGGCCCTGCTTTTGACTTTCTTTTGGGCGTAGGGTATCCTTCAACCCATGTATTGCGCCAGTGCTCGCCTGACTATCAATGCAGCGCCACATTCCAGGACAACGCCCGCGGGAAGCGGGCCAGGGTCTGCAGCGCATGTTTGCGGGGCCGCTGAAATCTGTCCCCTGCATTAATGACGCATGCTCGTCGCTTCCAACGCCACGCCGGAGAGCCGGGTGGCGTTTTTTCTTGCAATTGGAAAGGATTCAAATCTCTTATGACAACCAGAGCAACTGTAAAAAAAGTCGCGCTTGCCTATTCAGGCGGTCTGGACACCAGCATCATCGTGCCCTGGCTCAAGAACAACTACAAATGCGAAGTCATCTGCGTCTGCGCCAACCTGGGGCAGGAGGAAGAACTGAGTGGCCTGGAAGCCAAGGCGCTGGCTTCGGGCGCAAGCAAATGCTACATCGAAGATTTGCGCCTGGAATTTCTCACCGACTTTGTCTTCCC
>CAZLMM010000105.1:0-22038 GCA_964560495.1 uncultured Caldilineaceae bacterium | reverse complement strand
TCGCCGCCGTTCATGCCCCTACAGCGAACTAACTTTGAATGCACCCAAATGAATTCACGCAGGTTGTCCCCTGGCCCGACGCAACTGCCCGCACCCCGCATTGATCTCGATGCCCCGGCGCAGACGGATCGTCGTCGAGACGCCGGCTGAGCGCAGGATCTCGGCGAAACGTTCAGCGTCGGCGTCGCTTGTCGGCTGATACTTGCTGTCGGGGATCGGATTGAGTGGGATGAGGTTGATGTGACAGAGCAAACTCTTGAGTCGGAGCGCCAATTCCTGCGCCAGCTGAGGGCTGTCGTTTACGCCGGCCATCAGCGCGTACTCAAACGTCACCCGGCGCCCAGTCTTGGCGATGTAGCGTTCCACGGCGGCCAGGAGCTCAGCGATGGGATAGGCTTTGTCCACCGGTGCAAGCTCTCTGCGCAGCTCATCGTTGGGCGCGTGCAGGCTCACTGCCAGGCCGATCTGCAACTCTTCAGCGGCCATGCGGTCGATCATGGGCGCCAGCCCGACGGTGCTCAGGGTGATGTGGCGCGCGCCCAGGCCAAATGCGCCAGGATCGGTGAGGCGGTGCAGCGCGCTCCAGACATTCCGATAGTTGTGCAGCGGCTCGCCCATGCCCATGAGCACGATATTCGTGACGTGGGTGGGCCGCTCGACGACCATTTCGGGCGGGGCCGACGGTGCGGCCAGGTAGCGGGCAAAGTGAAGCACTTGCGCGACAATCTCTCCGGCGCTCAAATTGCGCGCCAGCCCGCCCTGGGCCGTGGCGCAAAAGGAGCAGCCCATGGCGCAGCCTGCCTGGCTGCTGATGCACAGGGTGCGGCGCTCGTCGTAGAGCATGAGCACCGTCTCGATGGTCTGCCCATCATGGAGACGAAAGAGCACCTTCTGGGTGTCGCGCGCCCGAGACACAATCTCGGCGATGGGAACGAGGGGCGCGACGGTGGCTTCCTGCTCCAATCGCCTGCGCAACGGCAAAGGCAGATTGCTCATAGACGCAAAATCCGCCGCGAAGCGTTGATAGATCCACTCCCAAATCTGGCGGGCGCGATAGGCCGGTTCGCCCAGACCGACCAGATAGTCAGTGAGTTCGGGCAAGGAAAAATCCAACAGCGAGCGCTGGGCGGGTGTATCAAATTCGATCACTTGTGGTATCGTTTGCATAGGAATATACGAAGAGTTCATCCTGCGGGTCGCTCAGCACCCCATCGCGGCCAAGATCAAGCTGGCGAACCTGCGCGACAACATGGACATCACGCGGCTGACCGAAGTCGATGACGCTGCCATGGAGCGGCTGCAACGGTATCGCCGGGCCTGGCAGACGCTGCACAACTCGCCGTTGCCAGAAGAGCGACGCCATCGTCAATCCTGACCCTTGACTCTAAATTCAAGTGTTCAGCAATTTACTCGATATCTAAAATGCGGATGGCGTGCTGTTCATCCACAATGATGTAATAGAGGACATAGTCGCCCGGCAGTGGAATCCAGTAGAGACTGGGGTCAGCCGCATCGGTTTGAACGTTGGGTGGCAATGGATTCTCTTGTAAGGACCAGATCACCGTTTTGGCTTCACGCCAAATAGTACGCGGAATCTGATAAATTGCTTGAACAGCTTCGGGGCTATACCGAAGGGTCCACCGCATTAGAGCATGCCCCGTTTTTGTAATTCAGCTTCCAACTCCGCCTGGGTAATTTCCTGACCGGCGGCCATTTCTTCACGGATCTGTTGTAGCCGTTCGCGGCGGCGACGGCGATGATGTTCAAGCTCAGTGACAAGTTGATTCCACATGTCCGGGTGAACGAGAACACCGGCGCTATGACCCTGGCGGGTAAGCAGCAATGGCGATTGTTTGATGGTTTCGATGATTTCCGGTTGACGTGTGCGTAAGTCCGTGATGGGAATAGTTGGCATAGCCGTCGGTAACATAAGCCCTCCTCTGAAGTGACAGTAAAAATACCTTTGTTGTCACTTTAGCACTGAATAACGCCCATGTCAACTCTTTTTTCATTTCAGGATGGCAAACCCGATTTATACAAGGTGCTGCTCCACCACCAGCCGTGTTGCCATCACCCGCGACTCGACACCCAGCTTACGATAAATCGCACCTACGAGCCGCCGTCCGCCTGTTTGAATGCAACCAAGAGTTCGGGCAATCCTTCCACAATTAAATGGGGTGGGTGATTCTGCCCAACAAACTCGGCCAGGGTGGAAATGCCCGTCAGCACGCCCGCGGTGATCATCCCCAGAGGCAGCGCGCCGGCAATGTCGGTCTCATAGCGATCTCCCACCATCATTGTGCTCTGGGGCGATGCGCCGAGACGCCACATGGCGAGCTCGTACATAGGCGCGTTCGGCTTGCCGATGACAAACGGTTTGACGCCGGTGGCAGCCTCGAGCAGCGCCAACATGCTGCCGGCGCCGGGCACCTGACCTCTCTCGGTGGGGAACGTCAGGTCGCCATTCGTGCCGATGAAGCGCGCGCCGTTGCGGATCGCCAGGCACGCATCGGCCAGATCAGCAAATGTCAGTTTGAAATGCGCGCCGGCGACTGCGTAGGTCGCTGCAAAGGGATCGGTCGTCAACTCGAAACCACGCTCGAGCAACGCTTCGCGCAGCCCCTCCATCCCCATGACGATCACCTTCCCCTGCGGCGCGCCATGATTCTGCACCTGGTCTTCCAGCCAGGCAGCCGTCGCCTCGGCGCTGCCCAAGATGCGGTCGGGCGCAACGCGCACGCCCATGTCTGCCAGGCGTGCAGCGAACTGGGCGGAGGTGCGCGTGGCGTTGTTGGTCACGCAGAGCCAGCTACGTTGGGTGGCGTCCAGGTAATCGAGAAGCTCCTGCACACCGGGTAGAGGTGTACTGGAGACATAGAGGACGCCATCCATGTCAAAAAGCACGGCGCGTACTCGCCTCAAGTCAGGTGTAGTTGGTTTGTGCTCGCTCATCTTTTCCCCAATAGAATTGTGTTGAATGTCCATGCCTATTGCTCTGCCGCTGATTTTCTGGCGTCGATGGATGTTCGATGGGGGCGACGCCTATGCAATTCTCGCAGGAACAGGGACATTCCGGCAAACATGCTCATGCGCTGGCGACAGGCGAATGGCAGAATTGGGTGAATTATGACTTTTGACACTGGATGATCTGCACGGCGTCGGATAGATTGGGTGGATAGGCATCATGCCTTACCGGCGCCACAAACGATGAAAATGTGGCTATTTTCAGAACAGGAGGCAGGCATCCTCCTGGCCATGGCCGTGGTCTTCTTCGTCATCGGAGTGTGGCGCTTTCGCTATGAATAGCCCCCACGGGCTATGATATTTACGCCTGAGAGCCGTGAGTAACGGCTGTAGGTCACGCTTGTCACGCTGCAAGCGTGACCTACTATTCCCTATTTCCTTGTCACCGCACCACCACCGGCAAGAACAAGTGGTTGTCTAGCCCGGCGATGGTCGTTACGGTGATGGCAACTGTGCGGCTGGGTTCCTGGGTGCTGGAGAGGATCACCGTTCCCGTGTAGACGCCGGCCGGCAGCCCTCCCTGCATCAGCTCCACGTTCAACAAGTCCGGCGTCTGCCCGGACTCGGTGGGCAGGTTGAGCCACTCTGTTTCGGTGCTGGCGATCCAGTCGAGCGGCTTGCCGGCGACAAGATTCGTCACAGAAATGGCGGCGCTGCGCTGAAGCGGCGCATCCAACAGAAGCACCTGGGCCGGCTGAACTGTCAATGCGTCGGCAGGTTGCGCCGGATTGACAGGAGTCGGCGTGACGGTCGGCTCAGCAGCCGCCTGGGCCGGCGCGCTGCACGCCAGCAACTGCACACTGTCCAGGTAGTTCCACATCTGGCTGGCGCTGCCGTTGTTATAGGTGTTGAAGTAGATCACCACCGTGCGCCCGCGGAAGGTCGTCAGATCGAACGTGCGTTGCTGCCACACATCGGTTCCGCTGGCGGTGGAGCGGCTCAGCGAACGCAACAGCCCGTAGGAGGAGTTCAGGACCAGCGCCTCGCGATAATCCACACCGTCGGCGCTGCCGCCGGGTCGCTCCCAATAGGTAATGAGAATCTGCGCGGCGGAAGCTGGCAAGTCGACGCGCTGATAGGCTGACGAATAGGCCAGCTTGTTGGTCGAGCCGGCAGGGATGCCGGTGCGCAGGGCTTGACCGCCGGCGAATACAGGTGAGAGCACGTAGCCGGCCGGGAAAGGCGTGGAGCCAAACGTCCAACCGACGCTCAGCTCGAAATCGCCATTGACCAGGAGGTTCTGACACCCTTGGGGAGGCTGGGTTGCCGTGGCCGTGGGCGGCGGCGCCGTGCCCGTCGCTGTGGCGGTCGGCGCGCCGGTGGGCGTCGCCGTCGCTGACTGCGTCCCCGTGGCTGTTGCGGTGGGCGTTGCAGTCTCACCGCCAGGCGTATCCGTCGCCGCAGGTGTGAGCGTAGCCGGCGGCGTGCCGTTGACTCGATTGTCCAGTGGATTCTCAGCTGTCCAATCGCGCGGAATCAAGGTGAAACCGTCCCAGTGAGCATCCATATACCCCTCGTCCTCGTCGCGCGGCAGATGATGGAAGGTCACGCCATACCAAACGACCACATCTGCGCCATTGGTGTTCTCGCCGTTGACAAACTGGGTGACGTTTTCGCCGCAGCCGCCTGTCGTGGGGTTGTGGGAAATGTACTGCTCGCACGTGCGGGCAACGGTCACATAGAGATCATTGAAGGTGAACGGCTCAAAGGAGGGGCCGATGAAATCATGACCGCTGCGCATGGCTTCCAGGTGATAGGAGATGGGATGCCCTTCGCTATTTTTGTTCACCGTATCGCGGATACGCCATGAGCGCATTCGTTCCGGCAGGTGACCGCGCCCGCTTTCGGTCGTCAGCGGCGTCACCGAGATGACGCGGCGGCGGTTGCTGTCCGCCGGCAAAAACTCAATCTCCTCCACCAGGTCATTCGCCAGACCGTCTATATCGAAGTCAAGTCGGTAGTAGTAGTTGTGAATATGGGAGATGGGGATGCGATTGGATGCCGTGCGCCAGCCATACTGGGGATCGCTGCCATAGCGTTGCAATTGACCCGCTGCGCCCATGCTCGGCGCAATCGTGCCGTCATCGTAGAACGTCCACTGAGGGATGTAATTGTAGTCGCCGCTCACCGACACGCTGAAAAGATTGAGTTCGTAGCCTTGCAGATTGCGGCTGTAGTACTTTTGAGCATAGCCTCGCTGTTGCACCTGTTTGCACAGCACATCCTTGCCGCTATAGCGCAGCAGCGCGCCGCCCGGACATTCTGTGGGCGATAGATCAAGGATGAAATCGCCGCCCAATCCATAATCGGTGACGTCATGGAAGCGCGCGCCGTTGTCATCATAGGGCACGTGAATCTGCGCCACATGCGCCTGGGCCAAGACCAGACGCCGCGGCCCACCCGGCGGCGTAAAGGTGATGTCATAGAGGACGATGCCTTCCAGCGCCCGGTGTTCCCAACACATCTCCCAGCGCGCGCCCGTGGGGAGCGTCTCGTCGATGCGATAGGCAGACGAGCAGTTATGGCCGCTTTGGGCAGCCAGCGGCCACCATTCAGACCACAGGACGACAACCACAATCAGCCCTGTCAAGATGATCAGCGCGCCCACTGCACGGCGGATGAAGTCTGGCCGCATTACAGCCATTTTTTGCGTTGCCATTGCTCACTCTCCCCCATTTTCCTGGTTCAGAGCCAATGGCGCGCTGCTCGCCACCTTGAGCGTGGAGAGGTTGATGATGGGCAGATATTCCAGCGTGGCGTTGTCGGGCGTCAGGATCAGAAGTTGTGCGCAGCGATTCAGACCGCACGCTGCGGCCGCCGGCGTTTCCAGTTCAGGGGCTGCGCCGGCGATGTAGACGAACACGCGCACATCAAGCTGTTCCGCGTCGTTGAGCGGCTGACCGGTGATACGGGTGTATTCCCCATTCAACAAGCTGCGCAGCGCCGGGTCGCCCAAAGCGATCTCCACAGCCAGCTCCCGCTCAGCCTGGGTGAGAGGAAGTTGCGTTCCCTGCGCCTCTTCCACCAGGTCAATCTGACCACTTTCATAGTTGTAGAGTGAATGGACGAGCGTATCGTCGGCGTAGCGGTAGACATAGACATCGGCGCGACGCGGCCAATTGCCCTGGGACATGGCCTCCTTGTTTTCCTGATGGCGCTCAACCAACAGAACCTCTTCGCCCGGCGCGCTGACCACCGGCTCACCGGCAGCCTCCGGCGTCGACGTGCGTACAGACGCGGCGCCGACGCCGCTGACCACTGACGCTGCCCGGAGCGCCAGTTCCTGCTCAGCGCCTGTCAGTGGGTCGTAACCCACGCCGCTCTGCCCCGGCAGCCGCACGCGAATTGCCGGCGGCGCAGCCCAGGCAGCCGCCGCCCCGCTGAGCAGCAACACCACCAGCGCAATCAGCGCCCAACCAGGGAACAAACGGGAAATCGGCTTCATCCTTCACTCCTTCTCATCATGTTCATACTCGTTGCTGGCAAGAGCGCAGCTCATCAGTGATGATGACGCTCAGAGGAGCTTGCAGGTCACGGAGAAGCTGAGGCATATCGAAGGGTCGCTTGAGTGCGGATCTTGCTTCGCAAAATCCGACCATCGTCCGCATTACTATACAATTGGAATCGTTGCAAAGCGCCAGGTCAGTTTGACCGGTCAATCTGGCTTCTTTACAATATCACAATATGTCTTGAAAAGACATCATGATGACCATCGCTCTCTCTTCGTTCGACGAAATGCAGGGAGTCTCACTTGAGGAGATCTTGTTGCGCATCTTGCGTGAGCAACTGCTGCTCAAAATTCGTCTGGCCGATGGACGAGTTGTCCAGATTCAGCCGGAACCCACGCTGAGACCGCTGCCGGTGCTCAGGGTCACTCCCTGACAATTGGAAAGACGCAATCTATGCCTAAGGAAGCAAACACAAATCATGAGCAATCATTTCTACATTCCGAAAAAAGCAATGGTCATCGTGGCGCATCCCGACGACATCGAATTTGGCTGCGCCGGCACAGTGGCGCGCTGGGTCCAGGCCGGCGCCGAGGTCATCTATGTGTTGGTCACCAGCGGGGATGTGGGCATCGCCAGGGAAGGGATCACACGCGCCCAGGCTGCGGAGACGCGCGAGGCCGAGCAGCTGGCCGCTGCTGCGGTGGTTGGCGTACATGAGGTGATCTTTTTGCGCGAGCCAGACGGCGCGGTGGAGAACACCCTCGCTCTGCGCAAGCGCCTGGTGCGGGAGATTCGCCGGCATCGCCCCGAAGCGGTCATCTGCGGCGACCCGACTGCGCTTTTCGTAGCCGAAAGCTATATCAACCACCCTGATCATCGAGCTGTGGCCATGGCAGCCATCGACGCCATCTTTCCGGCAGCCGGCCAGCCCCATCTCTTCGAGGAGTTGGCGGAGGAGGGGTTGCGCGCCCACAAGGTGCGGAAGGTTTTTGTCGAGGGTTTTGGCAGCAGTGGCGACACGTTTGTCAATGTCAGCGAGACCATGAGCTTGAAGATCGAGGCGCTGCGCAAACACGTGAGTCAGATGGGCGAGTGGGATCCCGAGCCAATGCTACGCCAATGGGCGGCGGAAGCGGGCAAGGGCAAGGAGATGGAATACGCGGAATCCTACCGCGTCATCACTCTCGTGTCGGACGAGGACTGGGCCAAGTCGCAAGGGGATGTGTGGGTGAAATCCCAGCCGACCGCGGATTAATGCGGGAACACGAGTCGCGCATCCGATAAGCTGTCATGCTCTTCTATCGCACCGACGGGCATCGACGTTGGGTGTGTGCCGTCACGAAGCGATTGAACGAAGTCGGCTTTCTTGTCACAGCGTATCGCACCAGTGGCATGAAGGAAGGTAACCAACTATGGCACAAGTGAAAGTCTACACAGACAACACTGTTCACCAAAGTTCAATTGCCAGGAGACCGCCCTATGCTAAATTTCAACCATCAGAGATACACTACCCCGGCATGTCCTTGCCTGGTGCGGACAATGGGGTTATGTTACACTCTATCAAGGTAGTCCGATACGTCGACGTCGGCCGTGGGATCGGAGTCGGGTATGTTTCAGGATAGTTTGTAGCCTGGAACGCACACACGATGACGCTTATTACATGATCGCCGTCTGTTGAGTGTGTGAGTGATTGAATGACAGGATGAATATGACAGCGTCTAAAATTGATGTGAGACCAAGCGCAGTGACATCTCAACTACTTCAGAAACAAATCGAGGGCCTCCCTCAGAATAGCCTGGTCGAGCTTGCCAGCTACATCGAATTTCTGCGGTTCAAGGCAGGGACTGCCAGTGAGAAAAAGGAGCCTTCACCCCCCCTTCGCATCATCAACTTGCGCGGCATATTGAAGGGGTACGATTTTTCACCCGAGTTGTTGGCCGAAGTCCGCCGGGAAATGTGGCGAAAATTCCAGGACTGATTCCATGAAGCGGTATGTGACCGATACGCAATGCCTGCTCTGGTACATCACTGATGATCGCCGCCTACCCAGGGCAGTGAACAGGGTCTTCAGTGCAGTCGGAGAAGGTCGCGCTCAAGTCTTGGTGCCTAGCATTGTATTGATTGAGGCCATTTTTCTTCTGCATCGCCAGCGTATCGCCTCATCCGCCGTTGATCAATTGTTAGCTTTGCCAGAGGATGCTTCTGCCACGATATACATCACGCCGCTGAATCTTGCAGTGGCAATCGCCATGAGCGAGTTCGGCCCAGCAGCCATTCCCGAAATGGTAGATCGCGTCATCGCCGCCACCGCGCGAGCATTGAACGCACCTCTCTTGACAACCGATATGGTGATTATCGAGAGCGGCCTGGTGAAGGTCGTCGCTTGAGACAGGCGCCCCCTATTCAAAGCGCTCCGCGAACCCGGCATCCCCCAATCCACTATCTTCCACCACCCTGAACTGAACCCCCTCCTCTTGCTATTCTTTGCTCTGTTTGAAACCGATAGTCCTTCAAGGGTGAGAACCATCGGTTTCAAAGCAACCGCAGTTTATGAAAAACTACTGTCTCAAATTGAGTTGAGTTAAGCATGGTTCATGTCTGCTCATCGCCATCTTTAACAATATCACATCGTCCAATAGGTGCGCCCTGCACCGATTCCCGTCGAATCCAGACCACGTGGGCGTGCTTACTGATAGGACATGACTATCACCTGCGCCGCCGACGCCGGGGCCGCCCTGGCGAAGCAGGCTTCTTGCTCGGGCCGGCAGGCGAAATCGAGGCTGGCGGCGCGACGGGCGCATGGAGCATTTGCTGGTAATAATCATCCAGCAGCATGGCGATGACGGCGGATTCATCCTCACTTTCGATGAGGCTGCGCGCCAGGGGCGTAAAGCGCAGGCTGCGCTCGGCCTGTAACCGGTCACGGGCGCGCAGACGGGCCTCCAGCAGGGCCGTCAACCGCTCGCTGACAATTGCCTCTACATCCTCGTCGGTGGGCAAAGGACGATCCTCCATGGCGATGGAATACTGCTTGGCGATGCGGCTCAAATACAATCGTTCGATGCCGCTCACCAGCGTGATGGCGACGCCGCTGGTGCCGGCGCGCCCCGTTCGTCCGGCGCGATGGATGTAGGCTTCCTGTTCCTCGGGCGGCTCATACTGAAAAATATGGGAGAGATTGGGGATGTCCAGCCCGCGCGCGGCCACGTCGGTCGCCACGAGAAAGCGCAGCGTCCCTTTGCGCACGCGCTCCAGCACGCGCTCGCGCGCATCCTGAGGCAGATCCGCGCTCAGTTCGTCGGCATCGTAGCCAAAACGCTGCAAGACCACATTCACGTAATGGACATTCTGCTTCGTGTTGCAGAAGATGATGGCTGACGCCGGGTTTTCCAGCTCAATGAGCTTGACCAACACCCGGTCTTTGTTCACCCCGGGCACGACATAGAAAACGTGCTCGGTCTCTGTGACGTGGACATGGTCCGTGCTGAGCGAGACAAGCTCCGGCTCGTGCATGAACTGATGCGCGGTGCGGATAATGTGCTCAGGGAAAGTGGCCGAGAACATGCAGGTGTTAATTTCGTGCTCGGGCAGGTAGGTTTGGAGCTGTACCATGTCGGGATAGAAGCCCATGGAGAACATGCGGTCCGCCTCGTCATAGACCAACATGCGCAGTTGATCCAGGGTGAAGGTGCGGCGCAGCAGGTGGTCGAGTACACGGCCCGGCGTGCCCACAACAATATGCACACCCTGCTTGAGCGCGTCGATCTGCGCTTTGTAGCCAACGCCGCCATAGACCGCCTCGGCGCGCAGACCGATGGGTGAGCAGATGGTCTCGGCCTCATGCTGCACCTGGCGCGCCAGTTCGCGCGTCGGCGCAAGAATCAGCGCCTGGCAATGGTTGCGCTTGGGATCGAGCAACTGGAGCATGGGCAGCAGATACGCGCCAGTCTTGCCGCTGCCGGTGCGCGCCTGCACCATGACATGGTCTCCGTCCAACAGGTAAGGAATCGCCCGCGATTGGACGGGCATCAGCGTTGACCAACCTGCGCGAGCTGCGCCTTCGCGCAACGGTTGCGGCAGAGACTCGAAGGAGAAATCCTTGTGGTCAGAGGGGGCGCGCGTCTCTTGCGATGGGGTCATAGGAATTCAAGTCACCTCAGTTGATGTTGTTTTTGAGCTCTTGGTGGAAACCCGTGTCGGACATCTTCCAAGAAGCTGGAGAGCTTCCTGGAAGATTGTGGGCAAGCAATCGTTCATCATCCAGAGATCCGTCATTTGTCTTTTGCCAGACCCTAGCCAAGGATGTCAGCGACCACGTCTCTGGCCCAATAGTGGGTTTGTCCCTGGCGAGACAGGCGGCGCACACCGTCCAGGTTGTCGCCCAGAGTAACGATGGCGGGTTCTTCGATGACCTGACCGCGCAGTTCCTTGGTCTGGCCAAGGCCGACGCAAGCCAGCAGACCATTGCACAAACAGCGTCGCTCTTCTGTGTTGCGCTCGACGCCCCGCCTATTCACATAACTCTCGATGGGGCCGGCCGCGCAGCGGTGAAAGAGTGTGCGCTCTCCGTCGTCATCGGCCTTGCTGAAACCCCATTATTGCAAGATGCCGATGTCGCAAACGCGTCGCCGACTCTCGTAGACCTCCTGCTCCGAGAGAGTTCCTTCCAATTGCACCACCTTGAACGAAAAACCCGTGGGGGAGTACATGGTCGTATGCACGAGCGCCCCGTCGTCGACGCCTGTCTTGAGAGCATTGAGGATGGCAGAGCGGTAATCTGGCTTCATACCCGATTCCTCGGCCAGGGCAAACAAGGAGCCGACCTGCACACCTGCGGCGCCAATGGCGCGGGCTTCGTGCAGTTTCTCGCGACTGCCATAGCCACCTGCCAGCCAGAACGGCTTGCCAACCCCTTTGATAGCTGCCAGATCAGGGCGATCCTTCTCACTGTAGATTGGCTGCCCCAACGCATCCTTGCGTAGTGGACCGACAGGATTGGCGTTGTGGCCGCCCGCCGTATAATTCTCGATGACAAAGCCATCGGGCGCCTCGCTTGGGCTTGCCGCCAACGCCTTGACCAGTCCCTCCAATGAAGCGATGGCGACAAATGCGGGTTTCTTCAGGAGCTTTCGAGCGAATTTGCCATCGGCAATCTTGCGGGGATCAAAGGCAAGGGCGAACTCCTCGCCGGCTTCTCGGTAGATCAGGGAAATGGCGTGCGTGACTTCCTCATGATTCACCAACTGGGAGCGGACTGCGGCGAGTCCTTCGGGGTTGCCCGCGCCGACCAATACGCCATCCACGCCTGCAAGCATCGCGCCATAGAGTGTGAAGACCAATGGAATCTCGATCTTGTTGAGGAAGTTGATGAAGACGTGGCCGGAGTGTCCCTGCCTGGCGAGCCAGACCTCCACGAAACCGGTGGCAATCAGCAGCTCGATCACCTCTTCATCCAGCAGTAGAGGCTCTGGCGTCTCTTCCGGCGACGTCACTGGAAAAGAGGAGTCTCCCCGCTGCGAACGCAGAAAATGCATCGGAGTGCTCTTGAAACGGGCATTGGGCGGCTTGCCCCCCTCGATGAAATAACGGTCGATGATTTTGTGACCAATGCTCACATCGAATTCTTCGTCGAGCGCGTGGAACGCCCGTCGGGCGTGTCCGCCTGGGTCGCCGAGCTGCAACAGCCTTGTGTATACGACGTCAAGCGCTGTTCCTGAGACCGTACCGACTGTCTCGCCTGGTCGCTCCATGGCGACTGCACGAGCCAATCTCCAGTTCGACACATAGACGCCCATGCCGCCCTGGATGAGTTTGATATTCCGTAAGAATTGCACATTTGCTCCATTTCACTATCCCAACGTACTCCGACCATGACTGCCGTTCCTGGTTGCGCTCGCCGTGCCTCCCGGGGAGACCCCATTGTCTCTGTCAATCGTGTGCTCTCCACTCAATGCGCAACAGACCTGCGGCTTAGCCAAACATGAATCACTGGACGCCAATGTCCCAGCCATCCCGGCAATGGGCAGGAAATAGAGAATGGTGCAACTCCAGAAAGTATTGTAACAGAGTGAGGCCTGAATGCGTATATTCGTGGCGCGCTCATCCCAAAGTGACCGGTGGAGTGACGAAAAGTTGTTCGATCACGCTTCTGAGCATATACTGACAGAGTGCAGTCTTTGAATGCTCGGCTTTCCAGCCGGGCGCTTTTGTGTCTGGGGAGAGTTATGCTGGCAGTGATGGAACGACCTGGGAACAATCAGCTTGGAATGGGACAGACGAAGACGGCTCTTGGCTCGGTCCGTCCCAGTATCCGCAATATCGCAATTATTGCCCATGTGGATCATGGCAAGACGACGTTGGTCGATGGCATGTTGAGACAAACCAACGTCTTTCGCGCCAACCAACAAGTGCAGGAACGCGTCCTTGACTCCAATGACCTGGAGCGAGAGCGGGGCATCACCATTCTGGCCAAGAATACGGGCATCGTTTACAACGATGTGACCATCAACATCGTCGATACGCCCGGCCACGCCGATTTCGGCGGCGAAGTGGAGCGGGTGATGAACATGGTGGATGGCGTGCTGCTCCTGGTGGATGCAGTGGAAGGCCCTATGCCCCAGACGCGCTTTGTGCTGCGTCAGGCGCTCAACAAGGGACTGAAGGCCATCGTGGTGGTCAACAAGGTGGATCGGCCAGCGGCGCGCCCTGAATACGCAGTCAACGCCACTTTCGATCTCTTTATCGACCTGGGGGCAAGCGAGGAACAGGCGGATTTCCCGGTCATCTACGCACGGGCGTTGGAAGGCCGCGCTGGCTACACCCCTGGCGACCTGGCGCCCGACCTGGAGCCGCTCTTTGCGGCAATTCTCGACTACATCCCCGCGCCGGCAGTAGACCCGACCATGCCCACGCAAATGCTCGTCAGCACCTTGGAATATAGCCCATATGTGGGCAAAATTGCCATTGGTCGCTTGCAAAACGGCTCCATCCGCAGCGGGCAGACTGTAATGCACATCAATGCCCAGGGGAGCGGCAAGCTAGCCAAGATCACCCAGGCCTATCTTTTCCGTGACCTGCAACGCAAAGAGCAGGCTGAGGTCCTCGCCGGCAACATCATCGCGGTGGCCGGCATCGAAGATGTGGGCATTGGCGACACCCTGTGCGATCCCCTGGACCCACGTCCCTTGCCGCCCATTGCCGTGGAAGAACCGACGGTGCGCATGACCTTTGCAGTCAACGATTCCCCGTTCGCCGGGCGCGAGGGGCAATACCTGACCAGCCGCCAGTTGCGCGCCCGTTTGATGGCGGAGCTGGAGCGCAACGTCTCCTTGCGCGTGCACGACACCGAACTTGCCAGCGAGTTTCTCGTCTCTGGCCGCGGCGAACTGCACCTGGCGATCCTCATCGAGACGATGCGACGCGAAGGCTACGAGTTCGCAGTCAGCCCGCCCGAAGTGATCTTCCGCAAGGACGACGACACAAGCGAGCTCATGGAGCCAATGGAGCATGTCTACATCGAGGTGTTGGGCGACTATTTCGGCGCCGTCTCAGAGATGCTGGGCCGGCGTCGTGGTCAAATGATCAACATTCGCTACGAGGACAACGGCTCGGTCTACGCCGAATTCATCGCCCCGACGCGTGGTCTGCTCGGTTTCCGCCAGATGTTCCTCACTGCAACACGCGGCACGGGCGTCTTCCACACGCTCTTTCACGGCTACGAACCTTACGCCGGCGACATGGACGCCGGCGAGCAGGGAAAGCTGGTGGCCCTGGAGACCGGACCGGTGACAGCCTATGCGCTCGCGAAGCTGCAACAGCGCGGCGAGTTCATCGTGCAGCCGGGCGAGGAGGTCTATGGCGGCCAGGTGGTCGGCGTACACATCCGCCCGGAAGAACTGGTGATCAACGTCTGCCTGGCGAAACAGCTCACCAACTTCCGCGAAAAGCCCTCGGCGACGACCGACATGCTCACACCGCCGCGGGTGCTCTCGCTGGATGACGCGATCCAGTATCTGGACAAAGGCGACCTGCTGGAAGTGACGCCCAAGTCCCTGCGTATCCGCAAGCGAGAACTGCGCCACGATATCCGACTGCGCGAGGCAAAACGCGCGCGCAAAGAGGAATAGACAAACTACACTTCACTTGAGTAGATCTGACTGGCGAGCGCTTTCACCTTTGCGCCGCCGTTGTTAAGGATTGGCTCGCCATGCCCAAAAACGACGACATCGAAGTCGTCGCCATGTTTCTTGGCCAGCTTCCATACACTGCGCAGACAGATGGTTGGGTCCGTGGTGAAGGGGTTGTTGCTGGGCGCAGCCAGCTTGCCCTTGCGATTTGAGAGCGCGTCGCCGGCAATGAGGATGCGTTGCTGGCGGTGGAGCAGGCTGATGTGCCCTGGCGTATGTCCGGGCGTGTGCACGACGATGAAGCCTTCGGGCAGCTCCTGTCCATCCACAAGCAGCTCATCTGGCGCAACAGGTTGGGCGCGCAAGGCGGGAAAAAGGCGGGCGAACGCAGCGAAGGGCCGCAGCAACCAGGGGCGAGGTTTGCGCCGGCCAGGATGCTCCAGCAGCTCTTTCTCTACGGTGTGACAGGCGACGGGTGCACGGGCGGCGCGCACGATGTGGGCAGCGCCGCCCACATGATCGACATCGCCGTGGGTGACGATGAGACGCTTCACCGAGTGCAG
Source organism: uncultured Caldilineaceae bacterium (assembly GCA_964560495.1). GTDB lineage: Bacteria > Chloroflexota > Anaerolineae > Caldilineales > Caldilineaceae > UBA5069. The sequence goes on along the minus strand of CAZLMM010000105.1, from coordinate 6,876 downwards.
AGGCCGGCCCCTGCTCTTGAGGGCAGCTAGAATCTTCGGTCCATCGACTGGCATCCCCGCATCGATGAGCGTAATCCCCTGCGCCCACTCCCACACATAACAATGAACCATGTCGCCGATTTCGTCGATGACGTACAGGTTAGGCGCGATCTGTTGCATTGGCGTCTTGGTGTAGATCGAAGAAGAAATGTGGTGTTCTGAGGTCTTGGGGTTTTAGGATTTTGCGGCAACCGCGCCAAAACATCAAAACACTATCGCATCGATAAACCGAGAATTCCCTTGCCGCATACACGACGCCGCACCCCAAAACCCTCTTGCAACCTTCAACGCCCATTCGTGCGCTGGTCATATTTCACCACGCCCAAGTGTCGCAACCGGGCGCGTGGGTGGTCGATGGCGTCGTCGAGCTCGCGGGTCGTGAGTGTCGTGACCTCGGAAAGGCGCATCATCGTCTGGAACGATTCATCAGTGAGGCTGCGGATGATGTCGCGCTGGGCGTCGCTGAGCTTGAAGCCGATCCAGTAGATGTCCGGTTGCGTGATGATCGCCGCGCGGCAATCAGGGCAGCGCCACACATGGCCGATGAGCAGCGCAAAATCAGAAACCCGTTGCGTCATCAGTAGTGCGCCCCCACTGCCGCGCCATGATCCATCTGGCCGGCCAGACCTTGCACAATGCGCACGCCGCTGCTGGCGCCGATGCGCGTGGCGCCTGCGCGCAACATCGCCAACGCATCATCAGCCGTGCGCACTCCACCCGACGCCTTGACGCCCAACTGGGGGCCGACCACACGCCGCATGAGAGCGATGTCCTCAACCGTCGCGCCGCCGCCGTTAAAGCCGGTGCTGGTCTTGACGAAATCGGCGCCGGCGTCTTTACAAAGAGCGCATGCGATGATCTTTTCGTCTCTGCTCAGGAGCGCCGTTTCGATGATCACCTTGAGCAGACCGCCGGCGGCGTGGACAACCTGCACGACGCTGGCGATGTCGGCATGGACGAAGGTGAAGTCGCGCTCCTTGAGACGCCCCACGTTCATCACCATGTCCACCTCAGCGGCGCCTAAGAGCATGGCTTGCTCAGCCTCGAACGCTTTAGCGGCGGAGAGGGTCGCCCCTTGGGGAAAGCCGACCACCGTGCAGACCTTGCTGGCTGCCTCGCTCAGGAGCTCGACGCACAATGCCACTCGGCTGGGGTGAACACAGACGCTGGCAAAGCAATACTCACGCGCTTCACCACAGAGTTGGTGGAATTGATCAATTGTCGCATCGGGCCGCAAGAGAGTGTGGTCGATGTGGGCGGCCATTTCCACTGGCGAGATGTGCACATCGGCGACGCTGACGTCGGTCTCGACAGATGAGAATTCGGCAAGGGCGCGCGTGGCTCGTTCATTTGGGTTCATCATTTGTTTGTCCTATTCCAAAGCCGCCCCAGGCTGAAGCTGATAGTGATCCACCAGGCCAAACTCGCTGAAGGGCCAAACGCGCAACCACGCTTTTCCCACCACCAGGTCTTCAGGAATCGCACCGATGCGCCGGCTGTCGCTGGAATTGGGGCGATTGTCGCCCATAACGAACAGTTCGCTGTCGCCCACAATGGTAGGCCCAAAGAGGGAGCCTTCAAGGTTCAGATTATGGGGATAGGGCTGGGGCAACTCCTGCCCGTTGATCAGCACAGCATCGCCCACCACCTCCACTGTATCCCCCGGCAGGCCGATGATGCGCTTGATGTAATCCTCGTCCGGGTTACCCGGATTGTGAAAGACGATCACCTCGCCACGGTGCGGCTCGCCAATCTTGTAGGCCAGCTTGTTCACCAGCACGAACTGCCCCTCGTAAAAGTTCGGCTCCATGGAGTGGCTCTCGATGCGATAGTTCTGCACCACCTGGCGAATGACCAGGAAGAGAATCAGCGCCAGGACGATGGTCTCCACAATCTCGCGCACCACAGCCCACGGGCTGGTTTGCGGCGGCGCGTCGGCGGCTGGCGCATCCGCGCTCGCCGCCCCGGGCGCTGGGGTCAGGACAAATTCCGGGGGCGCAACCAACGGATCGCCTATCTGGTTGGATGGATCACTCATACAATAACCATACTTTCTTGCGTGCGGAAGGGAAATCCCAAATTATCCCCAATATCCCAAACCGATTTCCCAATTATCCCAAACGGCGGCAACCCTATCGTTCTTCATTTCCAGGATATCGCCAATATCCCAAAACTTTTCCCAATTATCCCAAACTCACCGACTGGGTATCCCAAGATATCACCACTATCCCAATTGGGTAATGGAGTAATCAGGCCATCTGGTTGCTGGATGATCTATTTGAGGATATAGCGCGTCCCTCGTTTGTCCCCGATCTTGAGCAAGACGCCCTGCGCCACCAAATCAGCCAGATCCAACCGCACGGTTTCCTGGCCAACATGGGGACAAAGCTCCCGGTATTCGCTGTTGGTGATGCTGCCGTTGCGCCGCAAATACTCGATGGCCTTCATCTGGCGCTCGCTCATGTTTTGTTCCCAAGCCTGGACGACGCGCTTGGGGTCCTTCTTGTTGAAGAGGGTCACCTTGAAGCTGTGGGGCTTGGCGTCGAAGAGCGGCGGCTGATGGCCGGCGTTCACCATGTCCTCGATCATACGGTCAACGCCTAATCCCATCTCTTCGATAAAGCCCCACTGATGCAGCCCATTGACGATGCGCGGATTGCGACTATAGTGCTCCTCGACGATGTTGTCCACGGTGATGTGGGCCGGCAAACCGCCTGGGCTGATGACCTCGAGGCGGTCAGTGTACATGCGCACCTCGATGCTGCTGCCGGTCATGCGATAATCACGATGGGCCACTGCATTGATCAGCGCTTCACGCACGGGAATCTTGGGATATTCAAAGATGTCGTTGCGGCTCAGCGCAGTGACCACGGCGCTCTTGTCCATTTCCTCCCAGATGATGCGCCACGTATGTTCGATGATTTGGGGCAGAGGTCCAAGAATCTCTTCGCGCCGACCGTAGCCGAGGGCGCCGCCTGCGCCGCGCGGAGTGGTGTCGGAAAACTTGACGAAGATGGCGCGGCTGTGAGGCATGAAGATCTGCGGTTCCTGGCCAAACAAAAGCAGCCCGCTGATGGTGGGCGTTTTCCCTGGGGTCAATGCGCCGATCTGTTGCAACAGTTTGTCTTTTGGCAGGATAGTCGAACGGGGATTGCGCCGCTGACGCTGCTCCATGTATTCATCGATCACGTCTTCGGCCAGATCGCTGCGCGTTGCGCCGCCGACAGCTTGCAACTCGAATTCGCCGGCGGGCCTGGCGACAAGCTGCTGATCGATTGCATCGTCTTCGAGCACGGCGTTTTCAGCACCGCGCCGAACGACCACCCTCCCATCGGTCAGACGATGCAACGTGTCGCTGCGTGGGACCCGAATGGAAACAGCCGTGCCGACTGATATGGCATCCTGTATCCACTCGGTGCGCACCGGCGGACGACACATGCGCAGGGCGGACTGAAGCGCGTCTTCGGCTTCATCGGCCAGAAACGCCGATCCAGCGTGGCCTTGCTCATCCATCCCCAGGATCAAGACGCCGCCTTCGCTATTAGCAAAGGCCACCAACGCTTCGGCCATGGCCAACGCATCGAGCACAGGGAAGAAGGCCAGTTGTTGACCTGGCGCCTGGTGTATCAATGTGTGCGTCATGGTCTCAACTCAGTCGGCTGCCTGTAATTCCATGGTTGGACCCGTTACAGCGTCTCCATCTTGAGAGCTATCTTCGACCAACTCGGCTTCTGGTCCTGGTTGCGTCATTGCCCCTTGCGACTCATCAGAGCCGCCGCCGTCCACCCCGCGATTCAGATCCTCATAGGTCAGGATCGCAACCGCCGCGACAGAATCGCCTTCTTGCAGGTTCACGATGCGCACACCGCGCGCCGTGCGCCCAATCTGGCTGATGCCAGTCACCGGCGTGCGCAACACAATGCCGTTCGCCGTAATGACTGTGATCTGATCCTGGGGATGGACAACGCGCGCGGCCACAATTGCGCCGCTCTCATCCAGTCGGGTGTGGTCGGTCGTCCACATGCCTTGGGTATAGCGCCCCTTGGCGTTGTATTCATCTAGAGGCACACGCTTGCCATGGCCAAACTCATGAAGCACCAGGAGGTCGCAATCGGGCTGAATCACATCCAGACTGACCACGCAATCATCGCCAAGCAGACGCATCGCCATGACGCCGGCCGCGGTGCGTCCCATGGGGCGCACAGTCTCTTCGTGGAAGCGCAGCGCCTTGCCGCGGCGAGTAATGACGACGAATTCCTGATTGCCCTGGGTCAGCCGCGCCCAATCCAGCGAATCGCCTTCGTCGAGGGTGATAGCAATCAGGCCATTGGAACGCACGTTGGCAAAGGCGCTCAGTTCCATGCGCTTGATGCGCGCAAACCGGGTGATGAGTGTAATGTACTGGGCCTGCTCGAAATCCGGGACGACGAGCATGGTGGAGACGCGCTCATCTGGCTGCAAGCTCAGCACGTTGGCGATGTGCGCCCCGCGCGAGGTGCGGCTGCCTTCAGGCAGATCATAGACGCGGCTGCTATAGACCCGCCCCCGGTCGGTAAAGAAGAGCATGGTGTCCAAAGTGCGCGCAAAGAGTAGATTGACGACTTCGTCCTCGCCGCGAGTGGTCATGCCCTTGACGCCGCGTCCACCGCGCCCCTGGGAACGAAAGACATCAGCGGGCATTCGCTTGATGTACGAACCTGCGCTATACGAAATCAGCACATTATCTTGCGCGATGAGGTCTTCTTCGCTAAATTCGCCGCTGGCGTCGTGGGCTATCATCGTGCGCCGTTCGTCGCCAAACTTTTCTCGCAACATCTGGATATCGTCGCGCACCAGGCTGCGGATCTTCTCTGGGTGCTCCAGCAAGTCCAGATAATAGGCGATCTTGGCGAGAATCTCCTGATATTCGTCTTCAATCTTTTGGCGTTCCAACGCAGCCAAACGCCGCAACTGCATGTCCAGAATGGCCTGGGCCTGCACCTGGCTCAGACCGAATCGTTCCATGAGCGCGCCGCGTGCAACATCGGCGCTGGCGCTGGCGCGGATCGTGGCGATCACTTCGTCGAGGAATTCCAGAGCAATACGCAGCCCTTCCAGGATGTGGGCGCGCTCGCGCGCCTTGCCCAGTTGAAATTCGGTGCGCCGGGTCAGCACTTCTACCCGGTGCTCGATGTAGACGATGATGGCGCGGCGCAAACTCAGCGTCACTGGCTCGTTCTTGACCAGAGCCAACATATTGACGCCAAAGGAAGTTTGTAACGATGTATGCTTGAAAAGTCGATTGCGCACCTTTTTGGGCGCGGCGCCGCGACTCAGCTCAATGATAATGCGCATCCCTGTGCGGTCGCTCTCGTCGCGCAAGTCAGAGACATTCTCCAGCTTGCCCTCGCGCACCAGCTCAGCGATGCGCTCGATCAGCGCTGATTTGTTGACCTGATAGGGGATTTCGGTGACGATGATGCGAAAGCGGTTGTTGCGGGTCTCTTCGATGGTGGTTTTGGCGCGTACAACGATCTTGCCGCGACCTGTGCCCAATGCCTGGGCGATGCCCTCGCCCCCCAGGATGATGCCGCCCGTGGGAAAATCGGGGCCTTTGACAAAGGTCATCAACTCTTCCAGGCCGATCTCGTCCCGGCGTCCCCAGTTTTCAATGACATAGACGGTGGCGTCGGCAATTTCGCGCAGATTGTGAGGTGGAACGTTGGTTGCCATGCCCACGGCGATGCCGCTGGTGCCGTTCACCAGGAAATTCGGCAACATGGCGGGCAACACCTGAGGCTCTTCCAGGCTGTCATCGAAGTTGGGCTGCCAATCGACCGTGTCCATGTCGATGTCTTGCAGCATCGTTTCGGCGATGCGCGATAGGCGCGCTTCGGTGTAGCGCATGGCTGCCGGGCTGTCGCCATCGACGGAGCCAAAGTTTCCCTGGCCGTCCACCAGACAGTAGCGCAGGCTGAAATCCTGGGCCATGCGCGCCATTGCGTCATAGACCGCGCCATCCCCATGGGGATGATACTTGCCCAGCACCTCGCCAACGATGCGGGCGCTTTTCTTGTATGGACTGGAAGCATTCAGCCCCATGTCGTGCATGGCGTAGAGGATGCGCCGGTGCACTGGTTTCAGGCCATCGCGCGCATCGGGCAAGGCGCGCGCCACGATGACGCTCATGGCATAGTCGAGATACGCCGTGCGCATCTCACTTTCGATGGAGACAGCGCGCACCATCCCGACATTGAATCCGTTGTTACCGGCGGCGCCATTGGCGCCGTTCGCCCCGTTCTCGCCAACGCTGGATGGCAAAACAGGTTCGATCTCGATCATCTCATCAGCCATAGTGCTTCTTCGGTTCTGTGCCGCGTACGGATGCACAAACGGTTGACAGGCATCTCCGCACGGTTCCGCGTTCCATGCGCACCTCTTGCAATAGACCTATTATAATCGAGAATTTGCATTCGCCCTAACCGCAAGCACGGGAAAGGGTGTACTTCAGGTTCGAGGCCGGCCGACTACAATGGGCGATGAAAAGAATGGGGTATCTTCTAAATTTCTCGGAGCGCAGACACGATATATCGTGTCTGCGCAGTTATGGAAGAAGTTATTGATCTCTATACTTTGCTCTGTTTGAGACCAGGAGTTTTCGCAGGCCAAAAACTCCTGGTCTCAAAGCAACCGCAGTATAGTACAGTTCGGCCTAAATGAGATTCAGATATCGTTATTCTGAGTTTCCAATGCCCCGCGTGGCATAACTTGGGCAAGAAACACCGCTCTTGTCATGCTGAACGTAGTGAAGCATCTACGCCAGTGAAGCATCTACGTAGTGAAGCATCTGCGTGTCGG
>CAZLMM010000104.1:0-22403 GCA_964560495.1 uncultured Caldilineaceae bacterium | reverse complement strand
AGGTGCGGCTCGAACGCCCACCAGGGATAGCGCATGAGCAGCGCCTTGCCCAGGCCCAATTGTCGCGACCCAGGAAGTTGCGCCGCTGCATCCCAGGGGAGATGGCCCCAGGCCGTACCGTGAGGCGACGGGCCGTAGGGCGCGTTGACTGCGTTCACCTGCCAGAGACCATTCGCTCCATAGGTGTGCCCCATGGCGCCGGAGAGCAGGCTCGACCAGAAGAGGAAACGCTGCACCTCCTCGCGGCTCGATTCCAGGATGCCCTCATAGTTGACCTCATCCACCAGTACGGGCATGACTGGGTCAGCGGTCAACGATTCTTCCAGCATGTTGACGGTGTTGGTCAGGCTGCGATAGCCGCTGTGCCCAGTCTGCAACATCTCGAAATCGAGCACTGAAGGGTCATCCACTTGTTGACGACCGAACTGGGTGGGATGGATGGAGATGGGATGTCCCACTGGATCGAAGGTGCGGATCGTGCGGATCAGTTCCGACCAGGCAGCGCGCGTCTGTTGTCGCCAGCTCTCAGACTCACGCTGGAAATCGCGGTTGAGGTAATAGGGCATGAGCGCCTCGCCGGCTGCGCACCAGACCACCGGATAGGCAGCGTAACGTGCAACCAGGTTGCGCCAGTGACGCTTCAGCACATCCAGACCGGCAAAATCCAGGAAGTAGCCCCACGAACCGACGAGGCATGGGACGACGCCGGCGCGCACCAGGTGGGCAATGCGCAGGTCGGCCATGTCGAAATAGGCCGGATTGATGCGCTCGAAGCCGGGCGTCCAGGGAAAGCCGGCCTCATTGGCGCCGCGTGGGTCAAACCAATCCATGTCGGGATAGAGACCCATAACCATCTGGACGACGCTGAAGCCTTTGGCCGTCCGGTCAGCCGTCAGCGCCTGGAAATCTTCCGGCCAGCGCAACCGCTCACACAGCGCCATCCACCATGTGTCGCCCAGCCAGAAAAAGGGCGTCCCATCGCGATGCTCCAGGCGGCGTCGGTTGGCTGCAACTCGCAACGGCCCGTGACGCAGCAGTGGATTGACGCCCGTGTAGGGCGCGGTTTCGATGACGCCAGTGTGCCCGTGGAGGTCGCCATTTGTCGCATCGCTGCACACGCTGCGAAAGCGAAAGAGGCCCGGCGACGCCGGCGCATAGCGCACCGTCCATGTCTGTTCGCCGGCCCAGAAGGCTGGCAGCGTTTGCTCCCCGCCATGGGGAGCAGTGACAATCACGTCGAGCTGCACCTCGTTGAAAGGATCTGCGTAAGATTTGCCAGACGTGAATGACCATTCTGTGGCACAATTTTGCGTTGCATGAATCATTTGTGGTGCGCCTTCTGTCTCGAACGTTTTCTTTTGGTGGTAAAGTGTTGAGGCGTTGGGGAAGAATACGAGCTTGCCCAAAAAACCACAACTTCAAGACCCTATAATCTCAAGACCCCACTCGTGGATCACCCTCCACACCCTGGGGTCTTCGCCGCCCAGCCGCCAGATGGCGATGCCGGCCAGATCAGGATGCTGCGCAAAGGTGGCGCGCAGCTTGGCCTGCACCGACTGCGCGTCGGCAAAATACACCGTGCGCTCACCGCCGGCGTCATAGGTGAACCGGGCTTCCTCCGACTCGTCCCGCTGCACCGCCGGTTCGTGTCGCCGCAGCACTGTCTGCACCTCCATCCATGTCAAGGCCTTGGCGCTCTTGCCCAGCCAATCATAGCCGTAGAAGTGGATGCCCAGGTAGGTCTTCTGCGGTGGAACGACCGTCGCCGCGTAATCGAGCACCTGGTCGGTCCAATCAATGGGGGCAATCGGCCCGGCCTCGCTGGTGGACCAGTGATAATCGTAAGTCATGATCTTGAACTCATCCACCGCTGCACCCAGGCGCGCCCAGTCCTGCGCCGCAGGACCGCCCCAGCTCCCTTCGTCATCGGTCTTGGGGTGTACAGCAATGGAGAGCAGTTTCCCCTCGGCGTGGAGCCCGGAGGCCAACTCCTCGATGAACAGGCTGAAATCCTCACGATCCGCCGGGTCGAGACTTTCGTAGTCGATGTCAATGCCGTCGAAGCCGTTCGCCAACACCAGCGCGATGATCTCCTCCACATGTTGACTGCGGCGTTCAGGGTCGCTCACCACCGCGTGGACGCGCTCGGCGCTGAAGCCGTTCATGATGGAGGGCAGCACCCGCATGCCCGCCTCCTGCGCTGTGCGCACTGCGGTCTGGTTTTGCGCACTGCCGCGGATCGAGCCGTCCGCGGCCAATTCATACCAGAAGAAATTCACTTCGCCGATGACTTCCCGATTGGCAAGCAGCGTCGCCATCTCCGGCGCGTTGGCGTAGTAGGACCAGATGGTCGCCTCATAAGCGCGCGACATGGCTGATTCATCGGCGAGCATTGGCGTAGGGGTCGGCGCAACAAGCGCCGATGGCGCGCGGCACGCAGCCAATGTCAAACACAGGATCATGACCAGACTGCGCGCTGCGCCCACCATTCATCATTCTCCATTGACAATTCACCGTTCATCATATTACGTTCCTCATTCTTCGCCGCCGTAATCCACACACAAACGGCGCAGGCCGGACACGCTCTTCTCATAGCCGCCAGGGCGAAAACGCGCCTGCCAGATGGCTCCATATTCGGCGATGAGACGCTGGGCATCCACAAGGAGGGCTTGCGCTGTCTCATCGCCAACGTTGCCGCCTGCCAAGACCCAGCGCCCTCGCCGGCAGGCGTGGCGCAGCATCCCCATCCCCCACTGGTATTCGCGGTGAATCAGGCCGGCGTCGACGCAGCCCATCTCCACCTCGGCCAATCGAGCAGCCAGTCGGTCGATCTCCGCTTCTGCCTCTGCCAGCCGGCCAGGCAAGGCCGAGAGATCGACCTCTGCAGGAACCCTCTGCACCAGCTCATTCGGTCTCACCAGGAGGATGGAGAAAAGCCCCGACCGATTGTGAATCTGGATGCCAAGCAAATTGTCCACTTTGCCCAGATCATGGGCGATGCGGGCCATCTGGCGGGCATTGTTCTGAAAAAAGAAGGCGTCGACGCTGGCGCACACATCAGCATCCACGTTGTGCTCATAGCTCCAGGCCAGCCCGGCGCCATAGGCCAGGGGCAGCGCGCTCACCGAGAGGGGTTGCCAGTGGCCGTTGTCGCCCCAATCGGTGATGAGATAGCCCACCGCGCCATATTTGCGCCCGTTGGCCGCTGCGTTGCGCAGGTTCCCGAAGGCGTTGTCCGTGCGCCCCACAATGCTGTTCCAACTTGATGTGCCGGGGCACACATAGAAGGGAATGCCCGAAGCAGCAAAGAGTGCGCCGTGCGCGTCGAAGGGGTGATCGGCCTGATAGCCCCACTCCAGCGCGATGGCGTTGGCCGGCAATTCGGGCGTCAATTCGGGATGCTCCATGATGATGTCGCCCCAAAACTGCATGACGCGACCGCGGCGTTGCACATCCTGGTAAACTTTGAGCACAAAATCCAGATAGACGCGCCCGGCGCCGCGTTCCGCCACGGCGTCTTTGCTCCGTCCCAGACCCAGATCAATCGTCTCGTCGCAGCCTACATTCACCTGACGGCTGGAGAAGTGGGGCAGCAGCTCGTCCAACATGCTGCGCACAAGCTCCAGGCTGCGTGGGTCGCCTGGATTGAGCGAAAGAGGCACGTCGTAACGCCCCCAGCGCGTATCGCAGCCATCGGGCGCTTCGGCCAGGTCGCGATAACGCTCGTGGATGAGCCAGGGCGTCATGTGGCCAAAGGTGTTCTGATTGGGGACAAGCTCGATGAAACGCGCCCGACAGTAGGCGTCCAGCGCCAGAATCTCCTCGCCGGTCAAAGGGGATGCGTCGGCCCACACTTCGGCGTGATTGCCATAAGCGAAGGTGTGCTCGGTGTAGAGCTGGAGTTGGTTGATCTTCCAGGAAGCCAGCAGGTCTACCATGCTGTAGAGCGTGGTCATGGTAGGGACTTTGCTGCGGCTTACGTCGAGCATGACGCCGCGGTTCGGGAAATCAGGCCAATCGGTGCAGCGTAAAGTGGGCAGGCGTTGGCCGCAAAGCTGCACAAGCTGACGCAGCGTCTGCACGGCGTAGAAGAGACCGACTGGTGTGGCAGCTGTTGCGTCGATGCGCTCGGGCGTCACGGTGAGGGAGTAGCCCTGGTCGTGAAGAGCGCTCCCATGTGTCAGGTTGAGAATCAGCGCCATTCGGTTCGCCGCGCCGCTGCGCCCGGCGATGATCGACCAGTGGAGACCGACGCTTTGCAGAGCGGCCTGCATCTCCTGGGCGATGAACCAGAGAGATTGGGAGTCCTCCGCCTCGATGACGATGACGCCATTTTGCGCCAACGAACAGACGCCGCCGCTCAATGTCAGACGACGCGGCATGGGGAGGAGAGCCAGATGATCAGTGTGTGTATGTTCTTTGGTCATGGATTGGAAGGGCTGGAAATGGCTACCGATCTCTAGGTGAAAGATTCATGGGCCAGCATGAGTTCATAATCCAGAATTCAGTAACAGTCAATGGTTAATGGCGGAAGGCTCGGCCAGCAGTTCTATCGTCGATGCGATGAGCGTCTGGCGTGCGGGGCGCGGGTCAAGGCTGGCTGCCTGCATCCCCAACAGCACGGCGCCGACCACCGGCGGCGCCGTTAATCGCACCAGCCGCGCGCCGGGCGCGACAGCGCGGATCGTTTCGCCCAATGGCGACAGAAAGAGGTCGCCGCCGTTGTAGAGGCTGCCCACCAACACCACGTCAAAGGCTTCCGCTTCCAGCCTCAACTGGCGGATGACGCCGACCGCCAGATCGCCCAGTTCCTGGGCCGACCAACGGATGACCTCCCGGGCCACGGCGTCGCCCGCGCACGCTGCATCGAAAACCAGGGGTGCGGCGTCGGCGTCGATGGCGTAACGCTCCTGGCTCAGGCCTTCCAGCAGGTCTGCTGCGTCGCTTGCGCCCACCAAGTCGCAGAACTTGCCGGTAAGAACGGTAGCAGGCCCACGCCGCGTCCAGGCTTTTGCGACATCCTGCATGGCTCTGAGAATCAACTCATAGCTGCCGCCGTTCTCGCCAAAGAAGACGCCGTTGCCCAAGACGCGTCCTTCCCGATGGTTGCGATCCCAGCCGCGGCAGTTGTTGCTCGTGCCGGCCACCAGCGAGACGCCCCATCCCTCTTCAGCGCCAGCAATGAGGCCGATGATGGTGTCGTTGACTGCTTCAACTGGGCACGATAACCCAATCGCGCCGATGGCCTCAAGGGTCGGTGCACGCTCCGACGGCCAGTCGTAGCCCGCCACCCCAAAGCCGGCCCCGGCGATTTCATCGACAGTCACGTCGGCCATCCCTGCGGCGGAGGTCGTCAGTTCCACAAGCACCTGTCTCAGGCCGTCATAGCCCACCACTTCGTGATTGCCCGGCCCGGCATGGGCAAAACCGACCGCGCGCCCCTGCTCGTCGGCGATGAGAGCGTGGCTCTTGCTGCCGCCGATATCCACGCCCAGCAAGAAGCGCCTGGCTATCATGCCACCCTCACCAAGTCGCGCAGAGCGCGAAAACCAATCACATGAACGCCCGTCTCCGCCACAGCGCGCCGCCAGCGTTCGTCGACGAAAAGCTCGTAATCCGCTGTGCGACAGCGCCAATCTGGGGCAATAGCGCGCAGCTCAGCGTTGTCCACGCTTGGGTGGAAGAGGAAATTGGTCAATCCAGGCGGCAAGTCCGAAAGCGCTGCTTGAGCCTGTCCCAGGCGGTCAAGAGGACTATCCAGCGGCAAGACGTAGAGGTGATCGAAAAGGGGCATGCCCTGTTCTTCCGCTTCGGCGATGTGACGCGCCAACAGAAGCGCCTGGTCGCCGTTATGCCCGGCTGAGTGGAGCGCCTGATGACCGTCGCGCATCAAGAAGATAGGCAGCCGGTATTCCAGCCCGATCTTGAGATAGATTGGCAAGAAGCGCGGGTGAAAGAGCGTGAGCATGTGCGTGTCGATATGGGTCAGATCGATTCCGTCGGCCAGGGCGCGTTCGATCTGCATCCGCATCTCTGCCTCAACTGCTGCGGTCGCGGCCTGTTCTTCTGTTGCCCAGGCGCGATGGTGGAGATAGCCCGCCTCATCGAGCAGCCCACTGTCCGGGTCACGCGTCGAGAGCGGCCCCCAGCGATAGGTCGCCCACTCGCTGTTGAATGTCAAGTGCACACCGACATCCAGCCGCGGATGATCGCTGTGAGCGCGTATTGCCTGCGCTGCGGCGGGATACCAGGGACACGGAACCATCACTGCGGCGGACGAAAGCACGCCAAAGCTCAACATTTCGTTATAGGCAATGACCGTCCCCTGACACATGCCGATGTCGTCGGCGTGAAAGACGACAACGCGGTCGTTATCAGCAAAGCCCAGACGATGGAGAGTGGGATTCGTGTTCATGGAAGCTGTGGGTTTACGCATTACGAGTTGTGTGACTGGTGAACTGGGGGAGGTAGGGTCGGTTGATGGCAAGCAGCTCATCAAGGACGCTCTGCACCTGGTCAGCGGAGGGGCCAAGTGGGTGGGTGAGCAGAGCCTGATAGGCTGCGTCGTAATCGCCGTGAACCGCCGCCTCTACGGTGAGCAGCTCATAGGCCTTGACGTTTGCCAGCAGGCCGGCGCAGGCGAGGGGCAACGGTTTGGCGGGGATGGGTGTGACGCCGTTACGATTGACGCGACAGGGCAGCTCAAGCACCCAGTCGGCGGGCCAGCCTTCCACCGCGCCGCGCTGCGCCGTATTGACGATGTGCTCTTCGTTCAGGTCGTTGTAGTGCGCGTTGAGCAATTGGGTCGCCAGAGTGGAATACCAGGCGCCGCCTCGCTTCATCAGGTCGGCCGGCGGCTCGCGCAGGTTGGGGTCGGCGTACTGGGCCAGCAGATCGGCCTCCACCACCATCACCTCCTCGGCGCGGGAAGGCGGCCATTTTGCCTGACTCGCCACCTTGCGTTCAGTATAGTAGAAGTACTGAAGATAGTAGTTCGGGATCATCTGCAAGGACTCGATGAGCTGCGGCGTCCATTCTGGATCGGGGTCGTTGCGCAGCTCCTCCAGTTGCCCGGCGATGATCTGGGGCCACAAGTCTTCGCCATCCACCGAAAAACCGCGATGCCAGGAGAGGTGGTTCAGCCCCAGTGTGTCGAGCCGCGCCGAAGCCGGGTCGATCTGTCTGCCTGTGGCCTTTTCCAGCCCCTCGATCATGTACATCTTGGTCGTGATGGGCACATTGCAGACGCCCACCGCCGGCACAGTCGGCGCATAGCGGCTGAGCGCCTCTGTCACCAAGCCGGCCGGGTTGGTGAAGTTGACCAACAGCGCGCCAGGTGCAAGCTCCGCCATGTCCGCGGCGATGCCCAGGATGACCGGAATGGTGCGCAGAGCTTTGGCCATCCCGCCCACGCCGGTCGTCTCTTGCCCCACCAGACCGTGACGTTTGCCCAGGTATTCATCTTCGCGGCGCGCTTTCATGCCGCCCACGCGCAACTGGGTCATGACATAGCTGGCGCCGTCGATGGCCGCGCGGCGATCCGTGGTAAGCATCACCTTGAAGGGTTCGCCACGCGTCTGCACCATGCGTTGGGCAAAGCCGCCGACAATCTCCAGCCGTTTCTGGGAGATGTCCACCAGCCACAGCTCGCTTAGGGGGAAGCTCTCCACCCGATCCAGGAAGCCCTTGACCAGTTCAGGGGTGTAACTCGATCCACCGCCCATGACAGCGACCTTCATTGATTTTCCTCCAGATCAGGAAAAGCCGGACAAACAGATGCGATCCGCAGATTGCGCTGATTTCACAGATTGAAGCCCCGGGAGCTGCGTCATCTGCGGATGGAATTATTTTGCTTCGCTCACGACATAGAGCGTCATGGACTGAGGCGGCAGCGTCAATGATACGCCGTCGGCGATGAGCTGTCGCCCAACCTGTTCCGCCTGATGCTCCGCGTCGAAGCGCCATACCTCCACCAGACCGGCCGGCGAAAATCCTTCCAGCCGCAGGGGTTTGGTCGCCGGTTTATCGCCCAGGTTGATCGCCATAAGCGTCAGCTTGCCATCATCGCGCCGGCCTGCGTAGATAGAAACCTGTGGGTCATCGGAATTGGCGTAGACCAGGGAGCGACCGAACATCTTGTACATGGGATAGACGAAATAGGCGGGTCGTGGCGCGTAGCGATCCAGCAGACCAAAGCCGCTCTGCTCCTGACCGCTGACCAACAGAAATTGGTTCACCATCTCCACCTTTTGGCGCATGAGCCGCCCAAGCACATCGGCCAGCCAGATGGCGCTGAAGTGGGAATCGGGCGTGGCCTCGCCATCAATGGCGCGCGACCAGTGGGAGTTGACCTCGGTGACGCCCACCGGCAAGTCGCGCCCGGTGTGTTCGCGGATCAGCGCGTGGAGGCGGCGGATGATCTCATCCCATTCGGGCGGGTTGGCGCGCAGGTCGTCGATGGTCGCTGCTGTGCGCTCGGCGTTGTTGGGGAAGGGATAGCGATGGAAGGTCACCATGTCCACCATGTCGCCGTTGGCCTGGAGGAATTCGACCATCCAGTCGGCGCCAGCTTTGTCTTTCGGATCGTAGCCAGGATCGCCGGTGAACTGGTGCGTCTCGGGGCCGAGAAGCAAGATGGTGGGGTCGACGGCTTTCATGGCCTCGGCGAATTTGCGCCACTCGGTGTTGAAGTGGGCCGTGTCCCATTCGGCGCGGTCGTTGCGCCCCTGGTAGAGGCTCGGCTCGTTGCCGATGGACCAGAATTTGATGCCGTAACCCTTCTCCAGGTTGGCGTAACGCACCATCTCTGCGGCCTTTTCGGGCGTGCTTTCAGGCAAGCGCACGTGGATGTAGGGTTCTGCGCCAAGTTTACGCGCCAGAGCGACAAATTGATCGATTTGCAGCGGCGTGAGATCGTTGGAATCGCCCCACTCGCCGCCAGGATAGCGAATGACGCTGATCCCGGCTTGCTCAGCCAGGGGCGTCACTTCTGGTCGCAGGGCCACCCACGGCCCGTAGCCGCTGCCAAAGAGGTAGGGGCTGACGGCGCCCAGATCCTGGCCGGCATCCACAATGAGTATGCCCGCCGCCGACGTGGGAATGGGCGTGAAGGTGGGCAGGGGCGCAGGAGTCGGCGTCGGGGTGGGAACAGGGGTGATGACTGCCGTGGGCATCTCGGTGGGTGCAGTCACGGGAGCAGTGGCGATGGGCGTGGACGCTGATTCGCCGTCGCTGCATGCGCTCAAGGTGAGGGTGCTGCAAATGATGAAAAGGCATAGCGACGTAGTCCACAATCTATGTCCGTATCGTGCTGGTTGATGGGAGACAATGCCGGTTCGGGGCGTCATGGCAAATACCCCGTAACGATTGCGCGCACCTCACGGACAAAATTGCTCGGGGGCTGAATGACTAAACCACTGATCGCTGCAACCTTGGGGGTAAAATTTTTTGCGTTCAACGTCAGCAAACGATCGACGTTCGCCTGCACAGCCGCAGCGAGGATCGGCGCGTCTTTTGTTTCAATGTACGACAACCAACGGGCCGTCTCTTCCGAAGATGGCTCGCCAACGACAATCAGATTTGCACTTGCCAACAACTGAGCAAAGGCTGTGAGGGCGGCGGGCATTTTGGCGCGCAGATTTCGTTCGCACTCGTCAATCACCTGGCGCGATACAACGAGGTGAAACAGCCCAATCTCTGCCATCGCCAAGACTGCCTGGCTTGCACCAGTGCGTGAAAAGGCGCCGGCAATCACCACACTACTATCAGCAAAGATGCGGCGCATCAATCGTTACGTTCTCGGGCAATGGCAGATCGTTCCTCGTTTACGCCCCGCAACAGATCAGCAAGTGTGACGCCAGCCTCATCCATCATATCAACAAGTTTACCTGCCAAACGTAGCGTCTGCAGTGGTTTGGGCGCTAGAAATATAAGGTCGCCGATCTCCACCAAAGTGAGAAAATCCCCATCATCCACATCCATACGCTCCCGAATCACTTGCGGAATGGTGATCTGTCCGCGGCTGCGCAAGCGAACAGGATACGATAATACGGAAGTCTCCTGGACATCCATGTTCATCTCCTCGACAACCGATCTGACTTTCTGATTATGCGATTATCGTACAGGAAACTGACGCCCATGTCAAATGGCGAATCATATAGGGTGCGTGTACAATTTCCCAAAATTTGGGGCAGACCACCATGCACTCTGGGCGATCTCTGCCTTGTCGCAGACAGTGGAACAGGTAAGCGGCCTGATTTGTCTCCATTGAATTGGGTGTGTTCAAAATCAGTTACGGGTGGTCATTCCGTAGGGGCTTGAACGGCGGCGAAGTCATCCTTTCGTAACCGCGAAGCTTTGCCGCCGCCGTTCAAGCCCCTACAGCAAACTAACTTTGAATGCACCCCATTGTATTGCATGTTTGGAGATCACTTCTCCACCCCAGTCACCACCACGCCCTGGATGAAGACGCGCTGGGCCAGAAAGAAGAGTAGCACCGGCAGCGCCATGGCCATGAGCGATGCGGCCTGGATCAGCGGCGGGTTCGATCCATACAGATTGTTGAAGCGCGGCAAGGCGACGGCAATGGGCTGAAGGTCGAAGCGGGTGGAGAGATAGAGCAGCGGGCCGAAATAGTCGTTCCATGCAAAGACCAGGTGAAAGAGCGCAACGGCCAGGATGACCGATTTGCACTGCGGCAAAATAATCGACCAGAGGATGCGCACCGGATTGGCGCCGTCCATCTGCGCCGCCTCGTCGATTTCGCGGGGGATGGTCATCATGTATTGGCGCAGGAGGAAGACGTTGTAGGCGTTGGAGAAGAGGTGCGGCACTGTCAAAGGTAGCCAGCTACCCACCCAACCGATTGCCGCAAAGAACGCATAGGTGGGCACGATGGTGACGGCCGCGGGGAGGAAGATCGTGGAGAGCAGTATGGTGAACATGAGGTCGCGCCCGCGAAAGCGAAAACGGGCAAAGCCATAGGCCACCAGCGTCGAAGAAATGATAGTTCCCGTCAGGCCGATGAGTGCAATCGCCAGCGTGTTGCGGAATAAGAGCGGGAAGTCGATGGTCGTCCAGGCTTCGATATAGTTGTTCCAGGCGGGCGCCCACTGCCAGGGTCGCTCCAAAGTGCGCCAGGAGCCTTGCCAGACGATCTCGCCTGCTTCAGGATTGTTCGGGTCGATGAAAACCGTCTGCTGTCGCCCCTTCTTCACAGCCGCCAGCTCTTGCACGCTGCCATCCTCCATGGGCACTTCGTAGACTTCGAGGGTCTCGCCGTTGTACTCATAAACATCTGGCAAAGCTGGCCACACCGGCGCGCCTGCTTCCATCATTTGATCCGTGGTCTTGAGAGAGGTGAAGATCATGTTGAAAAATGGCAGCAGAAATAGGAAGACCAGCAATAACACCAATACCGTGACGAGCACCGAACGTACGATCCTTCCTGTGCGTGCAGAACGTTGACTCGACGAAGATACGCGCACGGCTGCATTTGTCGTCGCAGAAGTTGTGGCTGACATTTGACCCAATCCTCCCAGAAACTCCCTGTGGTCCCGTAACCTGACCTCAAAAACCATGCCTGCCAGACAAAATGACGTTTCACAACTGACTTACACCGCTGGGCGCTAACGATTGTCAGCGGCGTAATAGACCCAGTAACGCGACGTCCTGAAGAGCGCCAGCGTGACCACCAGAATGACAATAAAGAGCAGCCAGGCCTGAGTTGCGCCATAGGCCATGTTCTGATAGGTGAAAAAGGTCTTGTAGAGGTACAGATTGTAGAACATCGTTGCCCCGCCGGGCGCGCCCGTGCCCTGATTCAACACAAGGGGCACTGTAAAATACTGGAACAGGCCCACGATCGCCAGTGTGACGTTATAAAAAATCACCGGCGAGATTAGAGGCAGCGTTACATTGAATAGCGTCGCCCACCAGCCGGCGCCATCGATGCGCGATGCGTCGTACAGCTCAGTTGGCACGCCCTGCAACGAGGCCAGAAAGATGAGCATGGCATTGCCGATGCCCCATAACCCCAAGATGACCAGGGCCGGGTAGACCCAGAAGGTGTCATTGAGCCAGTTAGGCGGATTAGCGACGCCGATCCAGCGCAGAAACTCATTGATCCAGCCGGTTTCAGCGTTGAGCATGGCGCCCCACACGAAGATCGCCGCCACGAAGGGAACGATATAGGGAAAATAGAAGAGCGTGCGAAAAAGCCCTTTGCCCTTCAAGCCTTCTGTGTTCAATGCCACAGCCAACATCAAGGGGAAGATGAGTCCAATCGGCAGGGCAATCAGGCCATATTTGATGGTGACGCCCAGCGCCGCCCAGACCTGCCTGTCGCGAAACAAGTTCTGATAATTTAGAATCCCCACAAATTGGGTCGAATCGCCGCCGAGCCTGAAATTGGTAAAGCTCATGACGAAGGTGGCAACCGTGGGGATCAAGAGAAACACGGTCAGTCCAATGACAAAGGGTGAAATGAATATCCACCCCCAGATTGCTTCACGACGAGCCAGCGCCCTGGAACGACCGCTGCGGGTTCGGGCTGGCGTCTGCGCCGGATGGTTCATTGTGGTTGCCATAAGCGATCTCCTTCGTGATGCGACAATTTCACCAAACCGCCCTCAATGCGAGGGCGGTTTGGTGAAGAACAGACGAAAACTTACTGCGATGCGGCCTTGTCGAAGATCGCCTGCAGGTCGGTCTGCAACTTGGCAGCCTCGGCGTCGATGTCGACCTCTGCCTCATTGACGAACAAGCTACTCAGAGTATTCACGCGATCCCACACCTCGCTCCAGCTCGGAACATAGGCTTCGGCGTTGGGTACATCGGGATAGCTCAGGCCGGCGGAGACAGCATCCCAGTTGGTGACAAAGGGGAACTGAGCCTGCTTGTCGGTCAGCCAGGTGTCGAAGTCGGCGGTGCGCGCTGGCATACCGCCATAAACGGCCAGCAATTCCAGCGAGCCTTCGCCGATCAAATACTTGAGCACTTCCCAGGCTTCCTGCGGGTGCTGAGTGTCCTTGAGGATGCGGAAGGTGTCGGCGTCCAGGCGGCTGTTGATGTTGCCTTCGGCGTCCGAGGGCATGACAGCCAGATCCCAGCTATCGCCGGCGTCGGCGATGCAGCAGGTGTACCAGCTTGGCGATACGGCCATAGCCACCTTGCCGCTGGCAAAGGCGTTGCCGCTGCCAAACTCGGGCGACTGCACCACGGGGTCTGTGGGGATGAAGGGCTGGTCGCCCCACATGCCGTCGTGCCACCACTTCCAGGCGTTCACCCATTCCTCGGGCACCTGGGCCGTCGCGCCGTCTTCAGCCAGCAGGCTGTTGGCGCCGCCCAGATAGCTGCCGATATAGTTGGGATGCGTCTGCCACTGGAGGTTGAAGCCGTATTGAACGATTTGAGACGGATCGAAGTCGGCCATGGTTGCATCAGCGCCATTGGCGTCCACGGTCAGGATCTTGGCGATCTCACGCACGGTGTCCCAGTTCCAGGCCACTTCCGAGCCATCGGGCATGATATATTTGTCGCCATACTTGGCCGGTGGATAGTTCAGGCCGGCCTCGTCGAACATCTCGGTCTGATAGTAGACGACTGCCGGGAAGACCGCAAAGGGCAGACCGGGCTGCTCGCCGCCTTCGGTCTGATACATCTCGATGGTGGCCGGGTTGAACTGCGTCAGGTCATACCCATCGGCCTCGATGAAGGGCGTCAGGTCAAGATACTGACCGTAGAAGGCATTGGAGCCGCCCCAGCCCACCGGGCCGACGATGTCCGGACCGTTGCCCGAGGCAATCTGGGTCGCCAGTGTGTCGCGCGCCGATGTATTGGGCACGACTTCCATCACCAGCTCGATCTTGTCCTGCATGGCGTTGAACTTGTCCACGACAGCCTGTTCGGCTGGAATCTGGGCCTCGTTGGTGCCTGTCCCCAGACCAACAAACCAACGCACCTGGGTGCGGCCTTCCATGGCCGGGGCTGGCGCAGCTTCTTCGGCCGGCGCTTCGGTTGGCGCGGCCTCAGCGGGGGCTTCCCCTTCGGCCGGCGCCTCGGTGGCGGCGGCTTCCTCAGCCGCCGGCTGTGCGGCCGGCGCAGCGCCGCCGCCGCAGGCAGCAAGCGCCATACTGGCGATCACCAGCATGGAAAAAAGAATCGTAAGTGTCCGACGCATAGAGTGTTTTCTCCTCAATTGAACTGAACTGTGATACGAACAAGGATACACAACTTTGTTTTTCTGAAAACGCTTGCAAAAAAATCTGCTGGGCGCATTACAGACTACGAACCACATCTCACCTGTCCCAAAACCTCAAAGCCCCACCACCTCACAAACAACTCTCACTATCCACACCCACACGACTGACGCATGACCAATTCCACAGGCAAGATCGTCGCCAGGTCGGCCTCATCGCCGTGGATCAGGCGCGTCAACTGGCGCGCCGCCAGATAACTGGCGGCTTCGATAGGCGCCCGCACCGTAGTCAGCGACGGGCTGAAATGGCGCACAAAGGACATGTCATCAAATCCGATCACCGCCACATCTTCGGGAATGCGCACTGCTGCCCTGCGCAGCGCCATGATCACGCCTGCCGCAGCCTCGTCATCGCCGGTGAACACCGCATCGAATTTCACCCCGTTGGCAATCAACTGCGACATTACCGCCTCACCCTGCATCTCATTGAAGCCACCCGCGGCCACAAGCGCCGGATCGAAAGCGATGCCGTTTTCCTCCAATGCATCGCGATACGCAACTTCCCGCCACGCCGAGTCTTCATTGCCTTCTGGGCCACGCAGAAAGATGATCCGCCGTCGGCCATGCACATGGATCAAGTGGTCAAACGCCTGGCGCGCGCCGCTGTGGTTGTCGAATCGCACACTCGGAATCGGCAGCCCTTTCGGCGCAGAACGATGCAACAACACGATTGGAAAGCCGCGCTGCTGCATGCGCACCAGCTCCGCCGTATCCAATAGGTTGCTGAAGACGAGCAATCCATCGGTGTTGTGCTCGCCCAAGGGTTGCCGCATCTGTTTGCGCACCTGAGGAGCCGCGCCAAAGGTGAAAATCAGCAAGTCCATCCCAGCTTCGCGCACGGCCGCTTCGATGCCGCGCAAGGTGGGCACGAAGAAGGAGCTGCCTAGTTCTGGCAACAACAGGCCAATTGTGTTGGTTTTGCGGCCAGCCAGCGTGCGCGCAGCGGCTTGTGGCGTAAAGTCCAACAATCGCACCGCGTTGCGCACTCTGGTTTCGGTCTCATCGGCCACCGGCGCGGTGTCATTCATCACCCGGCTCACCGTGGAGATCGACACGCCAGCCAAACGGGCGACATCCGATATGGTGGCTCGTTGCAGCTTACGGGAGTTCATGACAAGAGTAATAATCTTCTGAAAGCGTTTTCTGAAAGCGTTTTCAGAATAACACAAGGAAAAGGGGCTGTCAAGCCCCTGAACCTTAAAATTCCGAGACAACTACACAATCGGTTCGACGCGTCGCGAGTTATACGTCGATGATCACCTTCACCACGTTATCCTCATAGGCAACGTTCATCGCGTAGGCTTCGGGCGTCTTTGAGAGCGGGAAGTGATGGGAGATGATCGCCTTGAGATCGACTGCGTCCGTAAGCGCCAGCTTGATGGTGCGCGGATAGGTATGCTTCATCCGTCGGGAGAAACGCACAGTCAGCCCTTTGCGTCGGGCTGCGGAAGCGCGAAACTCTACGTGGTCGGGGCCGGGAATACCAACCAGGACCACGCGGCCACCCATGCGCGCCATCTCCATGGCCTGGCCGACCGAATGATCGGCCCAGGCAGCTTCGATGGCGCAATCTACCCCACGGCCATTTGTGCCTGCTATCACGGCGCCAACAGGATCGGTTTCATCATAGTTGATGGGAACCGCGTCGAATCGCTCCGCTAGGGCCAGCCGCCAGGGGAGGCGGTCGCTGACAAAGATGGGAGACGCGCCCGAAAGCTTTGCCACTTGCAGAAGGAGCAACCCGATGGGTCCAGCGCCGAGGATCGCTACGCTATCCGCAACCCGCAGTTTGGCCAAATCAACGGCGTGGAGTGCGATGCCCAATGGCTCGAGCATGGCCGCCTCAGCGTCGTCAATCTCGTCTGGCACAGGGAAGCAGGTGTGGGCTGGCATAATGAGATACTCGGCCAGGCTGCCCGGGTCTGGGTGCAGGCCGCAGAAGTGCAGCCGCAGACAGAGGTTGGGATGTCCCTGTTCGCACATCTCGCAGCGGCCGCAGGGCTGGGCGGGATCGACCGCCACCCGAGCGCCTACCCGCAGCGGCTCGAAGTCGCCGTCGCGTGCGTCGGGGCCGACCGCCTCCACGATGGCGCTGAATTCGTGACCCAGAATGAGAGGCGAGGCGACCAGCGTGTCGCCGATGCGAGCGTCGACATAGGTGTGCAGATCGCTGCCGCAGACGCCCACCGCCTTGATGCGCAGAAGAACCTGTCCTGGCCCTGGCTCGCCAGGATGGGAAACTTGTTCGACGCGCAGGTCGCGCGGTCCGTGCAAACGCACGGCAGTCATGGTTACGGTCATATCGCGCTTGGCTTTCTATTCGCCAGTTTCGTCTGAAAGATCTCGATGCCTTGCTCCAGCCATTGCTCTCGCTTCTGTTCAGTCTCTTTTCTGAGAGACTCGAGAATCTCTTCCTGTTCTCTCCTGAAAGATTCCATCAACGTCGCCTTCATTGCTTCTTCTTCCCGCATCAGGGCTTCCACGAGCATGGTTTTCAGTTCCTCCTTCGAACGATATGTACGCTCCAACAATGCGTAGTCTTCAGCCGGAATGTGTTTGTGGACTGTCATCTGCCTGAACCAGTTGGCGAGCAACGAGACCGCATTTGCGTCGTCACGCTCATAGAGGTCGACCAACTGGTCAATGAGCAGGCGGCGATCATAATGCGCTTCGGCCAGAAAAAGCGTCGAAACAATGTTGGCTTCGACCAATAGCTTCTCCAACTGATATCTGTTGATGATGATCGGCAGATGGCGCGCCTGAACCCCAAAGTCGCCCAACTCCACTGTTTGCGCAATCAGATCGCGCAGCGTATCGGGCGCTGTCCACCTCTCGCTGCCATTGTACAACACAATCGGGAAAATCTGCGGAAGAAGCTGCTTCAGTCTCCTTGTAATGCTCGCTGACAAACGATTTGTCGATGGTGGTTGCACGTTTGAAATCCAACAGCTGCACCCAATCCTCTTCGACAAAGGTCTCGATGAGCTGACGGAAGATAGTGTGGTTGGAGAAAAGTCGTTTGTAGCCGCTATCGTGGATGTTCATGCTGGGGTACTACGTCTCCATATTGCGAAGCGGACGGCGGATGTCGCCAGGAATGATTCGAGAGAAAGCATCATCTTGCGACGGCGACACCCGCCCTACGGAATCTATCTGGATCAACGATACAGCGGACCGAAATTGGCGCAGGCGCGGAAGTCTGCGCCCACAGGCTCGTTCGCGCCGAACATGGCCCATACGCTGGGGCGGAAAATCGTCTCTTCGGGTACGTTGTGCATGTAGACCGGGATACGCAGTAACGCGCTGAGCGCGATCAGGTCAGCGCCGATATGCCCATAGCTGATTGCGCCGTGGTTGGCGCCCCAATTGTTCATCACCGTGTAGACATCGCGGAAGGGACCGCTGCCGCTGGTGCGTGGGGCAAACCAGGTGGTGGGCCAGGTGGGATTGGTGCGCTCGTCGAGGATGGCGTGGACACGCTCGGGAAGGTCGACAGTCCAGCCTTCGGCGATCTGTAGGGCTGGGCCGAGACCCTTGGCCAGATTGAGGCGGCACATGGTCACGGGCATACCGCCGCGCGTGCAGAAGCGGGTCGACCAGCCCCCGCCGCGGAAATACTCAGTCATGCCAGCGTGCCAGGTTGTTGCCTTCAGACAGGCGTCGGCCTCCTCAGGCGTCACTTCCCAGAAGGGTTTTATGGCCGGTTCGCCGTTGCGATTCTGTTGACCCGTCCCATCCAGCGCGGCCGGGCCAGAGTTGATCAAGTGGAGGATGCCGTCTGCGGCGCGACCAATCAACTCGTAACCGGCGACCCGCTCTACAGCCGCCGGACTCCAGTATGTGCGCACGTCGGCGAAAATCTGTGCTGCGCCGGTGAGCAGATGCCCCAGTAGCATGGAAGCGCCGTTGAGCGCATCGTTCTCGGTGGCGACGATGTAGGGCGCGCGGATGCCCGTCCAGTCGAAGGACGAATTAAGTATTGCTTCGAGAAAGTCGCCATTGGGCAGATGATCGGTCCACTGGCGTTGCCCCTGGAAGCCCGACGCAATGGCGTTGCGCCCGTGAGCTTCTTCGCCAAAGCCCATCTGGGCCAGGCGCGGGTTGCCCACCATGAGGTCGCGCGTGATGAGCACCATCTTCACCGATGTCGCCCAATCCTGATCCTTCTGAGCGCGGCTGCGCTGCTTGTCAGGCGGGTTGTAGTCCTTCCCCTCTGGGCAATTGGCTTTGACCCACGCCAGCGCTTTCTCAAACTCTTCCTGGTCGTAGATACCTTCGTTCATGCGGCGCACGAATTCCACCATGTCGATGGTCTCGACGCGCATGCCAAAATACTCCTCGAACAATTCCTGATTGACGATGGAACCGGCGATGCCCATACTGACGCCGCCCATGCCCAGATAGGACTTGCCGCGCATGTTGGCGACGGCCAAACCAGCGCGAGCAAAGCGCAACAATTTCTCCTCCACATCCTCGGGAATCGAACTGTCGCCGCTGTCCTGTACATCTCGACCATAAATGTTGAAGACCGGCAGCCCCTTCTGGTTGTGTGCGGCAGAGACCGCAGCCAGATAGACCGCGCCGGGACGCTCGGTGCCGTTGAAGCCCCAGACAGCCTTGGGCAGCAGCGGGTCCATGTCCATCGTCTCGGAGCCATAGCACCAACAGGGCGTCACGGTGATGGAAACGCCCACGCCTGCGCGACGGAACTTCTCGGCGCAACGAGCGGCTTCGGCCACGCCGCCGATGGTGCTGTCGGCGATGACGCATTCCACGGGCATGCCGTTGTAGTGGCGCAATTTCTGACTCAACAGGCCCGCCACGGCCTGGGCCATGGTCATGCATTGGTTTTCCAGCGATTCCCGCACCCCGCCCAGGCGACCATCAATGGTGGGACGGATACCAATCTTGGGCATATCACCGATCAATCGGTTGACAGGTGAGTTCGTTGACATCTTTGTCTCTCCGTTTCTATTTGGCTTTATCTGTTTGGGCTAATTTTTGTCTCGCTTCACCGCGGCGAGGCGCCGCGTTGCCAGCTCAATATATTCCGCACTGGTGTCGTACCCAACAAATGCACGCCCATCTTGCAAGGCAGCCACAGCCGTCGTACCGCTGCCCATGAAGGGATCAAGAACGACATCGCCTTTGAAGGTGTAGAGTTGAATCAGTCGATGAGGCAGATCAACGGGGAAGGGCGCTGGATGTTTTACTTTCCGAGCCGATTCGGGGTTCATGGTCCACACTGATTTGGTCCATTCCATGAATTCGTCGCGCCCGATGGTGCTCTCCCGCCCACGTCCGCTGCGGCGAAATGTTCCTTTGCTGAAAACCAGGATATATTCATGCGTGTCGCGCAACACCGGGTTGGAGGCTGACTGCCAGCTGCCCCAGGCCATGGAAACCCCCGCGCCGGCGCCCTTACACCAAATGATCTCGCCCCGCATGAGAAAGCCGATTTCGAGCATCATCAGCGAAATATGATCCGACAGCGGGATGTAGGGCTTGCGTCCCACGTTCGCCACGTTGATGCACGCCCGCCCGCCATCCACCAACACGCGATGCGTCTCGCCCAAGACGCGGCGCAGCAAGTCCAGATATTCCCGCAATGAGAGATTGTCGTCGTATTCTTTGGTCACGTTGTAGGGCGGGGATGTGATCATCAGGTGGACGCAACGATCGGGCAGTTCATTCATCTGTTCGGAGCTGGCGTGGAAGAGCCAGTTGCGGCATTCGTCTGGCAGCCGATTGTCCGGCTCGGCATGGCCGCCTGGCGCAGCCAGCCCTTCGTATAATCGGCTCTCGTAATAGGGCGACGAATCATGGCTAATGCGGCTGTTCGCGCCAAAACTGCTCGTGCGGGTTCCTTTGTTCATCGACGCGACCTCGACGCGCTTGCTGGGCGATCAATAGAATGTAAAAGCAACAAGTGTTCGATTTCGATACCATCATCCAGTTCATCCCGGTAGATGGCATAGCCCCCCGGCTCAATCAACCACTGCTCACGCTGTTGAGGCGTTGCGTCCAATAGCCACCTTAGCCAATCAATAGGTGCGGCTCGTAGCCGCACGTCTCTGGTCAACCACGATTGTGCGGTTACAAACCACACCTACGGCTGTATGATCTCTATTTGTCGCGTCTATTATATTCCGCTGGCTGTAACCTCGGCTGTATTCGAGCCTAACGGGTTGCAACCACACTTTTGCCACATTGCTTCCGCGTGATACATGCATGTGTGGCGGCTCATCGATGTCAAACGAATAGAAGCGAAACTTGTAGCCTTCGATCAGTAGGGTCGGCATCGTTTTGTCAGACGACGCCAAACTCATCCGCCAGCGCCTGACGCATGATGGAAACTGGGGCGTCCAGGCCGCTCCACATCTTCAGGCCGATGGCGCCCTGGTAGACCAGCATACCCAGACCGTCGAGCGTGCGAGCGCCGCGCGCGGCCGCCTGGCGCAGAAAGGGCGTCTGCGGTGGGTTGGGAATCACGTCGCAGACGACCATGTTGGGTGTGATCGTGGCGTAGTCGATGTCGGGCTGCTCGTCCACGTTGGGATAGAGGCCGATGGAGGTGGCGTTGGCGATGATGTCTGTGTCGGTTGGGACGGCGTAACACCCCAGCCAGGCGACGAACTCTGCCTGCGCCGGCGTCTTTTCGTTGAGCAGGCCAACCAGCGCCCCGCCCCGCCCCACGTTGCGGTTGACGATGGTGATATGCGCTGCGCCAGCCAAGGCCAGCTCCACGGTCATGGCGCGCGCTGCGCCGCCCGCGCCCAAGACCACGACGCGCTTGCCAACCGGATCCACGCCGGCATCCTCGCGCAGGGAGCGAAGAAAGCCCTTGCCATCGGTATTC
Source organism: uncultured Caldilineaceae bacterium (assembly GCA_964560495.1). Classification (GTDB taxonomy): domain Bacteria; phylum Chloroflexota; class Anaerolineae; order Caldilineales; family Caldilineaceae; genus UBA5069. Next base: position 1,287 of record CAZLMM010000104.1, on the reverse strand, counting down.
TCGCCGATCAACCGGTCGCCGTCGCGGCGGACTGTGTTCACCGCGCCCATGAGCGCGGCGTCGGGCGACACCTCATCCAGGTATTGGAGCACCGCCACCTTGTGCGGGATCGTCAGGTTAACGCCGCGGAAATTCATGGCGCGCAGTCCTTGCATGGCTGCGGCCAGGTCTTGCGGATAGACCTCGATGTTGAGATAGCGCCAGTTCAGCCCCAGCGCGCGGAAGGCCGCCTCTTGCATGACGATGGTGGGGTTCTCGGCCACCGGATGACCAAAAACGCCGACCAGTTCGGATTTGTAATTGGGTGATTGGGACATGGCGTCTCTCAAAAGATCACTGACCGAATTCATATGGATATCGACCGATAGAAATCAATGCCTCACGCAACAAGACGCGATCAACCTGATTCAGCTGAAGCAAGCGCACAGTAGCTCATCCCGATCCTGTGCGTGGCCTAATAAATGGACCATCATGTCTGAGATGTTCATCCCACATATCAACGCGAGGGTTGAACAGAGGAACTACCAGACCTGTATTACTATCGATTGAAGATATGTCACTCCCTTTGAATCAATTACACTGTGCGCAGGCGTAAGCAAGGTTGTCCAAACTGGTGCGCCCACCATGTTTTTGGGCAATGACATGGTCGATCTCGTGAGCAAGAGTCCCGTAGTTGGCGTGCAAATGACAATATTCACAACTTCGTCTTGAGCGTGTAATCACCAACTCCCGTATCGAAACCCTTAATCTGGTCATCGTACTGCCGAATCAAGGTGGCGATATGCTTTCGCTTTCACCAATGACATCATACGATCGATTTGAACGTAATGATCCAACTCTTCTGACTCGTCAGGGGTCAACTCTCGCTGGCGATTGAGCTCGAGCAGCGCACTAAATCAATTCTGCGCCTGCTGGGATGGCCGGAAGCGAATGATCTCATCGATCGACGGACCACTTGCCAGGAAATCTAGTGCTTGCTCATAGAAAGGCAAAGATGCTTCCTTCGTGATCATGGGCGTCTCCACTCGATTATCGGTGCACTGCAAAATTAGTTCGCTGTGGTGGTCTATGTAACTATACTGCGCTTGCTTTAAGGCCAAGAGTTTTTTACCTGGGAAAACTCCTGGTCTCAAACAAAGCAAAGTATAACTCATGTTACGCAGTTGCTCTGGGAGCACTGGCATCTTGCCGGCAATCGCCAAGATGCCAGCGATCCCAGGTGCGTAGCTCCTCTAGTACACGTGGGCCTAAATAAGCCGGTGGTATTGTCATGCTGAACGCAGTGAA
>CAZLMM010000103.1:0-22548 GCA_964560495.1 uncultured Caldilineaceae bacterium | reverse complement strand
GTGCGTGGGGCGACGACCGTGGAGGATGTGGGGCGCGAGTCAGTCCTACGCGCCACTCGTGAATTGCTGGCGCTGATGATCCGCGTCAACGGCATCGAAAAGGAAGATGTGGCGAGCGCCATCTTTACGACGACGGTGGACATCAACTCGGCTTTTCCGGCCACTGCGGCGCGCCAGCTTGGCTGGCTGGAGGTGCCGCTCATGTGCAGCTACGAGATCAACGTGGAAGGCGCGTTGGGGCGCTGCATCCGCATCCTGCTCCATTGGAACACGGAAAAGACCCAGCATGAAATCCAGCACGTCTATCTGCGCGAAGCGCGCGCCTTACGCCCTGACATCAGCATCATCCTGTCGGAACAAGACATGGAAGAGCTCAACCGCTGGATCGATGAACATTTGGTGAGTATATGATCCACAGATTGAGCAGATTGATTTGTATTTCATCTGCGCAATCTGTGTATTCTGCGGATCGATAATGACTCTGCGACAATCGGGGAGGAATCCATGATTACGATTGCATTCCAGGGCGAACACGGCGCATATTCCGAAGAGGCAGCTCGCCAGCATTTCGGCGATGAGGCAGCCACACTGCCGTGCCACGCCATCGAGCATATCTTCGCCGCGGTGGAGGAAGGCCGCGCCGACTACGGCGTCGCGCCGGTGGAAAACTCCACTGCGGGCAGCATCAACAAGTCCTATGACCTGCTCCTGGACCACGACCTCAAGGTGCATGGCGAGATTCTATTGAGAGTGCGTCACAACCTTATGACGCTCCCTGGCAAGACGGCTCTCATCAACCAAGTGCGCAGTCACCCTCAGGCGCTTGCCCAGTGCGAACGGTATCTTAACCGCCACGGCTATCAGGCTGTGACCTGGTATGACACGGCCGGCAGCGCCAAAGACCTGGCCCTTAACCCGGTGGACGGCGTCGCGGCCATTGCCAGCAAACTGGCGGCCAAGACCTATGGCCTGGAGATCATCGAGGAGAATATCGAGGACATTCACCACAACTACACACGTTTTTTTGTCATCGGAAGAGGCGAGGCCCCACGCAGCGAGCGGGCAAAGACATCATTGGTCTTTGCCGTGCCGAACACACCCGGCGCGCTCTACGCTGCCCTGGGGGAGTTTGCCCAGCGCAAGATCAATCTGACCAAGCTAGAAAGCCGCCCCCGCCGCGGTCGTCCATGGCAATATGTTTTCTACCTGGACTTCGACGGCCACTGGCAGGACGACGACGCACGCGACGCAATCATGCGTCTTCTCAGCCAGGCCGCGTTCGTCAAGCTCCTGGGCAGCTATCCGGCTGCCCGGCCGGAGGTCGCCAATGGGGAGGTCGCGCAGGCGGAGCTGTTACAAATCTAGGGCGAGAAATGGTGAATGGTAAACGGTGAGTGGTGAATGGCTAATGGGAAGTCCCCAGCCTGGCCACAACGCATGAAGAAATTTTTGTGATCTCTGCGTTCCCTGTGGCGAAGATGTTTTTTCAGGATAGGACAGGAGCGAAACTATGATCGTCGTCATGAAACCGGGATCCACCGCCGCCGAGATCGGCGCTGTGATCCGCAAAGCAGAACAGATGGGGCTAAAGACCCACCCAATCTATGGCGAAAGCCGCACGGTCGTCGCCCTGGTGGGCGATCTGACCAGCATCACCCGCGAGACCTTCGATGTCATGTCCGGCGTCTTGCAGACGCTGCGCATTCAAGAGCCATACAAGCTCGCCAGCCGCACGACCCGTCCCGACGACACGGTCATCGACGTAGCCGCTGGCGCGGTGCGCGTCGGCGGCGGCGAGGTGGTGGTCATGGCCGGCCCGTGTAGCGTCGAGAGCCGCTCACAGATCATCGAGATCGCCCACGCAGTGAAAGAGGCGGGCGCGACGGTGCTACGCGGCGGCGCGTTCAAGCCCCGCACCAGCCCCTACGACTTCCAGGGTATGGGGCTGAAGGGCTTGGAGTATCTGGCCGAGGCGCGCGAGGCCACTGGTTTGCCGGTCATCACCGAAGTGATGCGCGAAGAGCAGGTGACAATGGTGGCGGAATACGCCGACATCTTGCAGATCGGAGCGCGCAACATGCAGAACTATGGTTTGCTCCACGCGGTGGGCAAGATCAAGAAGCCGGTGATGCTCAAGCGCGGCATCAGCGGCATGATCAAGGAATTACTCATGTGCGCCGAGTACATTGTCAGCAACGGCAACTACAACGTCATGTTGTGCGAGCGCGGCATTCGCACCTACGAGACGGCCACGCGCAACACCTTCGACCTCAACGCCATTCCGGTGCTCAAACAGTCGAGCCACCTGCCGGTCGTGGCCGACCCGTCTCACGGCACCGGACTGCGCGAACTGTTGCCGGCAATGAGCAAAGCTGCGGTGGCTGCCGGCGCCGATGCCCTGATCATCGAGGTGCATCCCGACCCGGACAAAGCCGCCAGCGACGGTCGCCAAAGCCTGACGCTGGAGGATTTCGCCCGGCTCATGGTAGACTTGCGGCGCATCGCCCAGGCGGTCGACCGCTCGATCGCGCCATTGATGCAGTATTCGCCCAATGGACATGTGGAGATGGCATTGGCGTAAAAAACTTCGTATACCAAGATACGATTTCGCATTCGTAATCGTACTCGTACTCGATGAAAACATGGCCGAGCGCGAGTACGATCTCATAGTTCATCAAGAAATCACACGAATCATAGTCAAAGACAGATAATCAGAAAATATCGTGCTCAATGACGGCGTGTTCGAGTACGAGTACGATCAGGAGATAGGGGGAGCAATGATCATTGTCATGAAGCAGGGCGCAGAGCCGAAATATGTGGAGGACGTCGTCAAGCGGGTCGAGGAGCTGGGCTTCAAGGTGCACCTGAGTCGGGGCGAGGCGCGCACCATCATCGGCGTGGTGGGCGCCAACGAACATGAGCTGACCGAAGACCAGTTCGTGGTCATGGACGGCGTGGAGAAGACCATGCGCGTCATGCAACCTTTCCGTCTGGCCAGCCGCGACTTCACCCAGCAAGACAGCATCATCCAGGTCAATGGCGTGCCCGTAGGCGGCAGGAAGGTCATCGTCATGGCCGGGCCGTGCAGCGTAGAGGGCCGCGAGATGATCCTGGAGACTGCGCACGCGGTCAAAGAAGCCGGCGCGTCCATCCTGCGCGGGGGCGCCTACAAGCCGCGCAGCAGCCCCTACACCTTTCAGGGTCTGGGCGAAGAGGGTCTCCGCTACCTGGCCGAGGCGCGGGAACAAACCGGGCTGCCCATCATCACCGAGGTGATGAGTTCCGACGACATTCCCACTGTGGGCGAATACACCGACATCTTTCAGGTGGGCGCGCGCAACACCCAGAACTACTCGCTGCTCAAGGCGTTGGGGCGACAGAACAAACCCGTCTTTCTTAAGCGTGGGCTGAGCGGCACCATCCAGGAGCTGCTCATGAGCGCAGAGTACATCCTGAGCGGCGGCAACATGCAGGTGATGGTCTGCGAGCGGGGTATCCGCACCTACGAGACAGCCACGCGCAACACCTTCGACATCAACGCCATCCCGGTGCTCAAGGAGCTGACCCACCTGCCGGTGGTGGCTGATCCGGCCCACGGCACGGGGATGTGGAATCTCATCAACCCCATCTCCAAGGCGGCTGTCGCGGCCGGCGCGGACGCGCTCATGGTCGAAGTACACCCCGATCCGGCGCGCGCCTGGAGCGATGGCGCGCAAAGCCTCACTCCCAAGCGCTTTGCCCAGATGATAGCCGAGCTGCGCCCGGTGGCTGCTGCGGTGGGGCGCGAAATCTAGGCGAGTATGGCGAAAGCATTACGAGATTGCCGTGTGACGGTGGTTGGGCTGGGCTTGATGGGCGCCAGCCTGTGCATGGACTTGACGCGCGGTCATCTCTGTCGTGAGGTGCGCGGGGTGGCGCGACGCACCGACACAGTGCTCCAGGCGTTCTTCTCTGGCGCGGCGGACGAAGCCACCAACGATGTGATCACCGGCGTCCTGGGCGCGGACATCGTGGTGCTGGCGACGCCCGTGCGCACCATCATCGACACCCTGGACGAGATCGGCCCGCATCTGTGGCCGGGCGCGCTGGTGGTGGACATGGGCAGCACCAAAGGCGAAATCTGCGCAGCCATGGATCGACTGCCCGTGGGCGTTCAGCCCGTGGGCGGCCACCCCATGTGCGGTAAAGAGACGGCCGGTTTCGAGGCGGCGGAAACGGGGCTGTACGTGGGCGCGCCGTGGGTGCTGACGCCGTTGAGTCGCACCAGTTCCGACGCGTTGACGCTGGCGACGGATCTGGCCCAGGCTGTGGGCGCTCGCCCCATCATTCTCGACGCCCAGCGCCACGACCGCCTGGTCGCCAGCATCAGCCACCTGCCCTTTCTGCTGGCGAGCGCGCTCGTCCATGCCGTGGCCGATGTGGGCGCGGATGACCCGCTGGTGTGGGAACTGGCGGCCGGCGGTTTCCGCGACACCAGCCGCGTGGCGGCCAGCGACACGCGCATGTTCATGGACATTCTCATGACCAACCGCCGGGCCGTCTTGGAGCAGCTCGACCGCTTCGCCTGTCGCCTCGACGACCTGCGCCGTCTTCTCGCCGCCAACGAGGAGGCCGCCCTGCGCCAGATGCTGGAGAAATCGCAACAGGCGCGTTCGAGCTGGCGTAAGCAGTAGGAAGAGAGTTCAAAGCATGCCCCATTCACCATTATTCGACGCCCCCAAACACATTGCCAGCCGTTACGAACCAAATTCTGCTGTCACCTTGTTTCATGGAGATGCGGCAGATTTGACGGCGGCCCTGCCGGATCAGTCGGTGCGGTTGATCATTACTTCTCCTCCTTACAACCTTGGCAAGGACTATGAGGACAAAGTTTCGATTGGCGATTATCTGGCGCAGCAAGCGCATCTGATCGCGCAGTTTTGGCGTGTTCTGGCGGATAACGGCAGCATTTGTTGGCAAGTGGGCAACTATGTGGAAGACGGTGAAGTCTTTCCGTTGGACATTCTTTACTACGACACTTTCAAACGACTCAACTATCGGCTGCGTAATCGGATCATCTGGTATTTCGGCCATGGACTCCATGCCTCGAAGCGTTTTTCAGGACGCTATGAGACGCTTCTGTGGTTCACCAAGAGCGACAACTATCTCTTCAATCTTGACGCAGTGCGCGTCCCCTCGAAATATCCCGGCAAACGCCATTACAAAGGCCCGAATGTTGGCAAGCCATCAGGCAACCCTCTCGGCAAGAATCCATCAGATGTGTGGGAGGTGTTGTTGAAGGATTGGGAGGAATTGCTATGGGACATCCCAAACGTCAAATCGAACCACCCTGAAAAGACGATTCATCCGTGCCAGTTTCCGGTCGAACTTGTGGAACGTTGTGTGCTGGCGCTCACCAATGAAGACGACCTGGTTTTTGACCCCTTTGCCGGCGTTGGCAGCGCCCTGATTGGCGCGCTGATGCACGGGCGGCGTGCGGTTGGCAGTGAGCGCGAGAGTGAGTATATCGCCATTGCACGCGAGCGCATCGCATCGTATTTCGCCGGCGCGCTGCGCGTGCGCCCCCTCGGAAAACCCGTACACCAGCCGTCTGGCCGCGAGAAGGTGTCTCAGATGCCAGTGGAGTGGCAACGCTTCGGTGAAAGCAGCCACTAATCGTTAACCACTAACCATCAACTATTAACCATTTACAATGACCCACATCATCATCAAACCCAATCATTCCCTCACCGGCCAGTGCAGCGTGCCGGGCGACAAATCCATCAGCCATCGGGCGGTCATGTTTGGCAGTATCGCCGAGGGCAAGAGCGTCATCCGCAACTTCCTCGACGGCGGGGACTGCCGTTCCACCGTGCAGGTGATGCGCGGGCTGGGCGTGCAGATCGACGTGGAGACGCCCACGGAGCTCATTGTGCATGGGCGCGGCGTCGCCGGTCTGCAAGAACCCAACACGGTGCTCGACTGCGGCAATTCCGGCACCACCATCCGCCTGCTCACCGGTTTGTTGGCCGGTCAGAGCTTCACCACCTTCCTTACCGGAAGCGAGCAGATCCGCCGGCGGCCCATGGGGCGCATCGTCAAGCCGCTGCGGGGCATGGGCGCCGACATCATGGGGCGACAGGGAGGTGACTATGCGCCCCTGGGCATTCGTCCAGCCCGGCTGCGCGGGGTGGAGTATGAGATGCCCGTTGCCAGCGCGCAGGTGAAGTCGTGCGTGCTGCTGGCCGGCCTCTACGCCAACGGACTCACCGTCGTGCGCGAGCCTGGCCCGGCGCGGGATCACACCGAGCGCATGTTGGCCGCCATGGGCGCGCCCATCCACGTGGTGGGCAACGCAGTCACCAGCGAACGCCCCGACGCGCCGCTGACGCCGCTAGAGATCACCGTGCCGGGCGATATGTCTTCGGCGGCCTTCCTTCTAGCGGCTGCCGCGATCACGCCTGGCAGCCAGCTCACGCTCGTTGGCGTGGGCGTCAACCCCACTCGCACGGGCATCGTGGACGCCCTGCTTGCCATGGGCGCATCGATCCGTTACGAGAATCAGCGCGAACAGGCTGGCGAACCGGTGGCCGACCTGGTGGTAAGTCACGGCAGGTTGACAGGCGCGACCTTTGGCGGCGAGCAGATTGTCACTATGATCGACGAGCTGCCCGTGCTGGCCGTGGCCGCAACCCAGGCCCAAGGACGCACCATCGTTCACGACGCCAGCGAACTGCGCGTCAAGGAGACCGACCGCATCGCCACTACAGTGAGCGAGCTGCGCAAAATGGGTGCAAAGATCGAGCCGACCAGCGACGGCTTCATCATCGACGGACCGTCGCAGCTGCACGGCGCGGCGGTGGAGAGTCATGGCGATCACCGACTGGCCATGGCGTTGACCATCGCTGCCCTGGTCGCCGATAGCGCGTCCACTGTCCACGAAGCCGAAGTCACAGCAGACAGCTTTCCCGGCTTCGAGATCACCTTGCAGGCATTGGGTGCAGAACTGAGGGTGGAAGAGTGAGCGCCGCGCCGATTTCTGGACGCACCCGCATCGTCGGTCTGTTCGGCTGGCCGGTGAGCCATAGCGTCAGCCCGGCCATGCACAACGCAGCGTTCGACGCATTGGGCATGGATTGGCGCTATGTGCCGTTGCCGGTGAATCCTGAACCGCCGGCGCGCATCGCTGAGGCAGTGCGGGGGGTGGCCGCCATGGGCATGGCTGGCGTCAATGTCACGGTGCCCCACAAGCAGGCGGTCATGCCACACCTGGATCGCCTGACGCCGGCGGCGCGGGCCATCGGCGCAGTCAACACGATTCATGTCGAGGAGGATGGCGCGCTCTTGGGCGACAACACCGACGCCCGCGGCTTCATCGCCGACCTGGACAGCCACGAAGTGATAGTCGCCGGCATGAACGTCCTGGTGTTGGGCGCGGGTGGTTCGAGCCGGGCCGTGTTCTACGGCCTGGGCTCCGACGGCGCCCCGGCCCACACCGTGTGGAAACGCACCCACCACCCCCCCCCGGCGCGGGTTTCGGGCAAGAAACCCCACATTACAGGGTGCAGGATGAGCGCCGCCCGCCTGCCGGACGATCTCGCCGCGGTCGCTGAGTCTGCACAGATCATCGTTAACTGCACGTCGTTGGGCATGACGCCCAACGTGAACGGCCTGCCGTGGAACGATGGGCTGGCGTTTCACCCCGGCCAAGTGGTCTATGATCTGGTCTATAACCCACCTGTCACACGGCTGTTGCGCCAGGCCGGGGCGGACGGGGCGCGACCAATCGGCGGCCTGGGCATGTTGATCTGGCAGGGCGCCATTGCCTTCGAGCTGTGGAGCGGTCGCCGCCCGCCTGTGGAGGTGATGGAGGCGGCCGCGTTGCGACAATTGAGGCGCTCGTAGGTCAAGACTTACATAAGTTATGGTTTGTCCTTTTTGGCGGCAGCAGACGCGACGCCCGCGCGCCCAGAAAAGGTTGCAATATCACTCGGAGCATTCATCATGTTTCACACCATACCACAGACCGTTGCGGCGCGCATGGCGCACCTGGAAGCCATCGACGCGGCAGATCGCAAGGACGGCACACCCCGAATGCAACGCCTGCGCCAGATCTCGCCTACTACTGGTCGCTTGCTGGCCCTGCTGGCCGCCAACACACCGGCGGGCGACTGGGTGGAGATCGGCGCAAGCGCGGGCTATTCGGCCTTGTGGCTGGCGCTGGCGTGCCGGGCGACCGGTCACACGTTGACGACCTTCGAGGTGCTGGAGGCCAAGATAGCCCTGGCGCGTGAGACTTTTCGTTTGGCCGAAGTGGAGGATGTAGTCACGCTGGTCGAAGGCGATGCACGCAACCACCTGGACAGCCATCGGCAGATCGCCTTCTGCTTCCTCGACGCCGAAAAAGAGGTCTACGCCGATTGCTACGAGTTGGTGACTCCACGATTGGTCACGGGTGGGCTATTGGTTGCGGACAACGTAATCAGCCATCAGGAAGAGCTTCAGCCGCTGGTCGACCACGCGCTCAGCGACGCGCGGGGCGATGCGGTGGTGGTTCCCATCGGTCATGGGCTGCTCGTCTGTCGTCGAATATGAGGCTCTTGTGAGAACACAAGAGGGTTAGCTACGATTGGCGTCCGGGTGATGCCTCAGTGGGGGCGGTCGAAGTTTGTGCAGATGATATAGGTGACGATGCGCTTGCCATCGACGATGTCAAAAGCTGAGCAAGCTGCCCAGGAATTCCACCAGCAAGATTTCAATGTGGCATACTTGGTCAATCGAACGATCAGACGCCTGTGCGGTTGCTACGATCGACAAAACGCTTGGTCTCAAACGAGCACCACTATTCGGATGCAGGGAACTCTCCATGTCAGCATCAACAGCCATCAACTACTACGCTATGCCCGACGAGAGTGGGCACTTTGGCCCCTATGGCGGGAAGTTCGTACCAGAAACGCTCATGCCAGCGTTGGATGAATTGGAAGAAGCCTATCTTCAGGCGCGCAGCGACCGCGACTTCACGGCCGAGCTGGAGCGCCTCAACCGCACCTTTGTGGGCCGCCCCACCCCCATCACCTTTGCCCACCGTCTGACCGAGCACTTTGGCGGGCCGCGTATCTACCTCAAGCGCGAAGACCTGGCCCACACTGGCGCACACAAGATCAACAACGCATTGGGACAGGCCCTCCTCATGAAGCGCAAAATGCAAAAGACGCGCATCGTGGCTGAGACCGGCGCCGGGCAACACGGCGTGGCGACTGCGACAGCGGCGGCCATGCTAGGCATCGAGTGCGTGGTCTACATGGGCGTGGTGGACATGGCCCGCCAGCAGCCCAATGTCTATCGCATGCGCCTGCTGGGTACGGAGGTGCGCGGGGTGGAGAGCGGGAGCCAGACGCTCAAGGATGCCATCAACGAGGCCATCCGCGATTGGGTGACCAACGTGCGCACGACCCATTATCTGTTGGGCAGCGCGCTGGGACCCCATCCCTACCCGGCCATAGTGCGCGATTTCCAGAGCGTCATCGGGCGCGAGTGCATTCAGCAGATGCTCGACCCGACCACGGGCCCCGGTCGTCTGCCCGACGCCATCGTCGCCTGTGTGGGCGGCGGCAGCAACGCCATCGGCGTCTTTCACGCCTTTCTGAAACACGAGCAGGTGCGGCTCATCGGCGTGGAGGCGGGCGGGCGCGGCATCGAGGGCGGCGAACATGCGGCGCGCTTCGCCGATCCGCGCCTGGGCCGGCTGGGGGTGCTGCAAGGGACGCGCAGCTATGTCTTGCAGGACGACGACGGCCAGATCGCTCTCACCCACAGCATTAGCGCCGGGCTGGACTATGCCAGCGTGGGGCCAGAGCACGCCTGGCTGCGCGACATGGGGCGCACGGAATACACCTACGCCACTGATGCCGAGGCGTTGGACGGCGTGCGTTTGCTCAGCCGGCTGGAAGGCATCATCCCGGCGCTGGAGAGTGCGCACGCGGTGGCGCACCTGGTCAAACTCGCGCCGACTATGAGCAAGGATGAGGTCATCCTGGTCAATCTGAGCGGGAGAGGAGACAAGGACCTGGGGACGTTGATCAAAGAGATAGAGATGTGAATTGAGAATTGTAAATTGTGAATGATGAATTGTGAATGGGGGCGACGTGGCAAAAGGGGACGATATCGAGGAACGATTGATTGAATTTGGAGTGCGAATCATTGTTTTGACGGCGTCGCTGCCAAAAACTATAGCCGGCCATCATCTGGGCGATCAGCTACTGCGGTCTGGAACAGCGCCCGCTGCTCATTATGCCGAAGCCAGAGGTGCAGAAAGCCGACGGGATTTCATCCACAAGCTGAAATTGGCCCTGAAGGAGTTGAACGAGTCACGAATCTGGTTGACCATGATTGTACGGAGTCGATTGTTGCCCGAAAGTCGCATGCAGGACATTCTTGGTGAATGTGATGAACTCTGTCGTATCATCAGCCCCAGCGCTACGACGACGTCAGGGGACAAACCCCGTTAACCATTCACAAATTATCCATTTACTATTCATCATTCTTGGAGGCCGCTATGAATGGATTGCAGCGCATTCAAACTGTCTTTTCTCGCCTGAAGGCACAACATCGCGCCGCCTTCATGCCCTATCACGCCATGGGCTATCCTGACCGCGCAACGACGCTGGAGATCATCCAGACGTTGAGCGCAGCCGGCGCCGATCTGTTCGAGATCGGCATTCCTCACAGCGACCCGTTGGCCGATGGGCCAACCATCCAATCCGCCACCTACCGGGCGCTGACCCAGGGCACGACTGTGGCCGACTGCCTGGCTATGATTCGCGAGCTGCGCGCGGCCGGCGTCGTCCAACCTTTCTGCGCCATGACCTATTTCAACCCGCTCATGGCCTATGGCATCCAGCGGTTTGTGGATGACGCCGTCGCCTCGGGTATCGACGGCTTGATCGTGCCCGATCTGCCGCCGGAGGAGGCCGACGAGCTGGAGAGCGCCTGTCGGGCCGCTGGGCTGGCGACGATCTACCTCCTGGCGCCCACCAGCACCGAGGAGCGTATCAAGCTGACGGCGCGCCACTCGACCGGCTTCATCTATCTGGTTAGCGTGACAGGCATCACCGGCGCACGCAGCGAGCTGCCACCCGACCTGGCGGACTTCGTACAGCGCGTGCGCCGACACACCGATCTGCCCCTGGCCGTGGGCTTTGGCATCGGTACAGGCGCTCAGGTTGCGGCTGTGGCAGCCATCGCCGACGGCGTGATCGTCGGCTCGGCGCTGGTCAAGGCCGCTGGCGGCGAGCAAGGCGTTGAAGCAGTGCGGGCATTGGCTGAGGAGCTGGCAGCCGGCGCGGCCGGCAGGCTCACGATGAGCGGCGCGCGATGAGCAGCCTTGCCCAACAGCTTGCCTTGTGGGCCGACGAACTGCGCGACCACTCTGCCAATGGCTTGCGCTTCAGCCAATCCCACTACGATCGCGCGCGCTTTCAGGCGATTCAGGAGATCGCCATGTCCATGCTGGCGTTGGCGACGGACGACCTGCCCGAACAGATCGAACCGCTGCGCGCGCCCATCTTTATGCGCCCGACGCCGCTGTGCGTGGGCGACGCTGCGGTCATCGACGACGCTGGGCGCATCCTGCTGATTCAGCGTGCGGACAACGGCAAGTGGGCCATGCCGGGCGGCGCGCTGGACGTGGGTGAGACGCCGGCCGCAGGCGCAGTGCGCGAGGCATTGGAAGAGACGGGCGTGGCCTGCGAGGCAGTGGCGCTGGTGGGCGTCTTCGACTCACGACTCTGCGGCACGACGAGCCGTCATCACCTCTATCAGTTCCTCTTTTTGTGCAGGCCGGTTGCAGGTGTTGAGGCGGTGCAGCCCTCCCACGCCAATGAGACCCTGGACATGGGCTGGTTTAGCGAAGATGACCTGCCAGGCGCGCTCGATCCCGGGCACGCGACGCGCATACCCGTGGCGTTTCGCACGTGGCGGGGGGAGAGGGCGGCGTTTTTTGATGGAGTGGTTCTACCGGTGCTCACCGCAACACGGGCCGCAGCTTGAGCGCCAGTTGCAACGAGAAGCGGGCGTCTGGGTCATCCAGGTCGAGCTGGGTGATGGAGGCGATCTGGTCCAGGCGATAGGTGAGGGTGTTGCGGTGAATGTGCAGCCTGATGGCCGTTTGGGTCAGGTTGCCATGACAGGCAAAGTAGCCTTCCAGCGTCGTCACCAATTCGGCGTTGCGCTCGTTGTCATAAGCGATGAGCTTGCCCAACGTTTTGCGAAAGAAGCGCGCCGCCTCCTGACTGTTGCGCATACCAGTGAGCAACTGATAGAGACCTAAATCGCCAAAATATGTAACTGGCGCACTTTTCCATTCCTTGCCCAGCCGCCAACTCTCCCGCGCCTGTTGTTGGCTTTGCAGCCAGGAAGCTGGTCCAGTCGCCGGTCGCCCAATGCCGATGACGATACGGGCGCGCGGATGGCTGGCTTGAAGCCGTGCGACAAACTCTGCTGCAACATTCTTCAGGTCGCGCCCGCTCTTGGGGTTGTCCGTCGGCCAGAAGAGCAGCAGCCCTTCCTCGCGCCGGCAATAGGGCAGGCGCACCTGACGTTCATCCGCAAAGCGGTGCAACGGCGTCGGCCAATCGGGCACTCCTTTGACCTCCATGAGCCAGGCCACGTGAGGGCGCGAGAGATCGAAACCCAGCGACGCGCCGCGCTGAATCCACGCTTGCTCATCAGCGATCTCTGATGCCAGCAACTCGTCGACAAACGCCGCGCGCATACGCTCTTCTGCCACACCCACTGCGTTCTGCTTCGCCCATTCCAGCGCCGCGGCTGCAGAACATTGAACTGCCGCGATTTCTTCGACTGTGCTCACCTCGTTGATCTGGTTGCCAGCGGGTCGCAAAACCAGACAGTAGCCGCGGACAGCGTCATTGGCAATGATGGGTGCAACGATCGCCTGCCGATAGGAAAAACCTGCTTGCAAGGGTAGGATGCCCACCCCTTTCGATGAACCATTGGAGGAGGCGCTGGCAGCCCAACTGCGCAGCTCCGTCAGGTTGGGCAGGCTGCCCAAGAGATTGCGTTTCTCCGGCTCCGACAAGTCGTCCAACCCTGCTTCGGTGGAAACATGGCCATCCTCGCGCAATAGCAGGACGGGCTGTTGTGCAAATTGCTGTACGTGCTGCGCCAACTCGACTAGGCTGCCGCCGTGAAGCGCAATCTGGTTTAGCTCACGCTGCAATTCGGCGGAGCGTTGACTGATATAGCCAGCCCGGTCGACGATCAGGCGGATGACGGCGCGCTCCACTTGCACGAGCGATGCGCTGATGGGAAGCTGAAACAGGGTCAGTCGGGTTGAATGAGCTGCGCTCACCGCATTGGCATCTACGCGTCCCAACACGGCGATTGAGGCCACATGAGCGTTCTGCAGGCTGAAGACGACTCGATCCAGACGCATCTGTGGATCGAGTCGGCGCAAGTCTTCCATGTCGATGAGGGCCAATTCGTTGCCGTCGAGCTTGGGAAAGGCCGGCGGGCTGGGCCGCAGGCTACACGCCCAGGTCACTGCACGGCCAAGATACTCATCGCCGGTCAGAAGACGCGTCTCTGGCGGCAGCGCCAGACGATAGATATCTTCGATTGTCGTTGTGCTTCTGTACATGATCACCCAACTATGATTGCTTCACATCGTTCAACGCAACGATTATAGCTGCGTTCATTGAACTTGCCCAATTGGGAAGTTACGCCCTTTGGCTAGTTTGCACGAAAAGACGGCAAGCCTGCTGGCCTGCCGTCCCAAAAGCAACGCATGTTGAGCTACGCCAAACCGCTATAAGAACAGTGGTTGCGGGTGTTCACCAACAATTGACCATTATACTTCGCTCTGTTTGAAACCAGGAGTTTTTGA
This sequence comes from uncultured Caldilineaceae bacterium, assembly GCA_964560495.1. GTDB lineage: Bacteria > Chloroflexota > Anaerolineae > Caldilineales > Caldilineaceae > UBA5069. The sequence goes on along the minus strand of CAZLMM010000103.1, from coordinate 8,666 downwards.
ACTGTGAAAACTCCTGGTTTCAAAGCAACCGCAGTTTAGCAATTGCTTAAGCTTCCTTCGCCCAAGCCACCATGGCCGCGCCGCAAGAGCCGCCCCACACAGCCCACAACATCACCCAGCCCAGGCCGACCCAACTTGGGTTCTGCCCCATGACGGTGGCGAGAACGAAGAAGACGATGACGCCCAACACGATGCCAATCAGGCTGCCCAGAAAGAGTCTGCCAATGGATTGGCTTTTTGTGAGTGCGCCTACCAAAATGGGCCACAAAAGCCACCCCAAGAGGAACAAGACAAAGCCCAACAAACCACCAATGATCGACTTCCAGTCGGAGAAAATCTTGCCGGTCGCCATCTGGTAGCCAAGCACCGGGCCGACGCCGGTGAGCAGAAAGACGGGAATGTAGAGCCAGGGAATCTCGGCCTGCAAGAGCAACGAAAATGCCGTGGCAGCAATGGCAGTGAACACGCCAGCATAGAGCGAACCCATCCACGGGCTGACGGCTGGTTTGCTGCCGGGTTGGGCTGCGGCAACGGTCATGAGTGGCATCATGAGAGTCTTCTCCTCTTGTTGAAATGAAATAACGCTTGAATGAAGAATTTCGATATCAGCTATTATGATGCAAAACTTCTACTCTGGCAACTCGTCCCATTCTTCCAGCAACCATGCGCCGACTGCGAGGTAGGCGACCGGCTCTCCTCCCTGGCTGAGGACGAGCACCAGCGCGTCGTCTTCGTCGACCGCCACCTCCTCCAGCACCGCGCCGTTCTTGACGAGCGCGTGTAGGCGGCGGTCGATCATTTCATGACCGATCCACGGTTCTTCATCCAGGTCGGAAAAGCAGCGCACGCCATACAACTCGAAGTAGACCCCTCCAGCCAAATATAAATCCACATCGCAGCTATCCTGCTCTGCGCTGGGGTTTGTGCGGCCTTCCAGACTTTCCGAGAGCGACTCCTCCCACACATCCAAATGGACAACTTTCTCGCCAGCAAGCAGGGCAATCTCATCGTAGAGTTCGTCATCTACGCTCGTGTTCAACATGGCTCTCTTTCTCTTTCCCAAAGATGATCATTCTGGTTGGGATAAAAACAGGCTCAGTAAGCAATGCGCCTCCAGCCGAAAAATGGCTGAACTTGGCGGGCAATCCTTGATCGATCAGCAGATTCGGCCCTTCCATAAGATGGAAATGCAAGTGAGGGCCTGGCGACTGTCCGCTGTTGCCCACGCGCCCAAGCAGCGCGCCGCGGCGCACGAGCTGCCCTTCATTGACCTGAATGCTCGCTTGCTGCAAGTGCCCGTAATAACTGAATTCTCCATTGGCATGGCTGATGGCGATGGCGTTGCCGAGCAGCCGGCGCGGGTCGTTGCGAAAGATGCGTGGGTCGGACGGCGCGCCAGGCGCCAGGTCAGGCATGTCGTAGATTGTCAGAGCCACTTTGCCTCCAGCCGCGGCGTAGACTGGTTGATTCCAACTATAGTGATCTTCTAACGCATGACCGTCACGCTGGAAAAAATTATTGTCGGCACCCAACTTGACAAAATCCAGTGCGTAGGGCTGGCTAAAGACCTCCTGCTTGTGCCGGTCGCTCCAATCGTTCCCCTGGATGACCCACCAGGCTCCTACCAGCGGCAGATGCAATTCCGTCTGCTGATCATGACTCCTCACGGGAATGTCGAGTTTTGCTTCGATGCGGCGACCAGTTCGTTTCTCTTTGCCCACCACCAGGCACTCTACATGGGAAAGTTGCTGATAACCATGGAGGATGAAATGGAGCGATCGCAAAGCGAGTCCTGTCTCAGCAGCAATGGTCAGATCACTTTCTCCGGTGTGACGGCGGATCACCTCAGCAGACCAGCGCTGCTCGAAAAGCAGTTGATGATCGTGATAGCCGCGGAAAACTACGCCTGCCAGCTCTTGATCGCTGGCTTTGGCGGTGACGCCAAGATCAAAAACAATCTCTTGTTGGATGCCCAGATGAGGAAAGGGGAGTCGATCATAAATGGCAACCACTGGTCGTTCCGGTCGCACCTCCAGGAGCAAATAGCCATCGACGAAGCCACTTTCAGCTCGTTGACCTGGCCCCCTTTCACCGGGATTCCAGGCTTGCGAACTCATCGTCCCTGTTTGATCATGTGGCTGAGCGGCGCTCTGTCCCGCATCTGGCTCTTGATCCATTCTCTCGGCTCGCTTCGTTCGCTGCGCCGCCTTGGGTGATCCCCTCCTGCGACGCCATCGATAATCGTCAAGATCGCCAACGCCTCTGCCGGCGCCAGGCGATAGATCGTCTCTTCTGTTTCCAGGCTTTCCAATCGCTCCCAGCGATCAACCCAGTCGCTCAGATAGAGGGTGAAACAGGTTCGGCACCGCCAGACGCTGAGGGTCTCTTTATCGCCTTCCTGGGATTCTACCGCCAGCGCCGCCAAATTGGCAATCCGCCCCTGGCAGGCGGAACACGCTTCGGTGCCAGCGCCCACGCCGCTGCGCTCCACCAAACGCTCCGCCAGAGGAAGATTGGCAGAGCGACGCGGTGACAGCAGCTTCCGGGCGTGCATGCGCAGCCGCTCCCAACCACGCTTCTTGCTGTCGGAGACCTGGGCTGCAAGCGGGAGCGGCCACACCGACATCGCAGATAAAGGCGAATCTACGAGAACATTGGCTGGCCGCCAATGTTCACAGCGTAAGGCAAGGTGCGACTGGACGGCCAGAATGACTGGCGTTGGCTCAGCATCAACATGGGCTTGTTGGAACGTACATAAGCCCCTGGGCGGTGTTGAATCGTCGCCAGATTCACCAGCGCGCCAATAGACGCATGACCCACACGCTTCCATACGCCAGCCAGTTGCGGCCAAAGCGCTCTGCAATTCCTGGTTGATTGTGCGGCTGATTGGGTAGAGAACGCGTGCCAGCGGCGTCTGATCAAGCAGCTCATTGTTCACTCCCAGGCGATGGACAACGCACGAATGGGGGGTGTCGCACCACGAGATTTGCCCCCAGCATGGTGAGGCGCCAGAGTCATCCATTGGCGTCAGGCGCACACGCTGATAGACCTGGGTGCGCACGCCTGGGAAGACTCCGGACATGGTCTCCAGGTTGAAGCGTTGGATGCCGCGTCGATCCTCACTCATGTGCGCTGAACGTCATCTCCCATTTGCCTCATTGATCAAGGCACTGGTTTCGGAGACGGCCGCGCCAGGCTCAGATACATCGGCCAGCACTTTGATGAGCATGTCGCCGGCGTATCCCCAAACCTGCTCCATTTCAGGGTTCGTGGGTGCGGGCTGGGCAGTCGCAGCTTGCTCCATGAATCCCCTCAAGACAGGATCGTCCGGTGGAACAGCCTCTCGATTGGCGGAAAGCCAACCGGCGATTTCGGTGAAGCGGGACGCTGCCTGGGGACCGGTCAGTTCTTCAGCTACATGAAGGGCAAGCATCTGCTGATCTGGCGGCAGACTCGGATTGACAAAGAGTCCGTCGGTGTTGAGCCAGGGCTGTGCAGGCCCCAGCGGACCGGCCGGCAACGGCATGGCCGCTAGTGCATCCCCCAATGCCGCCCGCAGATCTGCAAAAGCCCATGGCCCATCTACGAAGAAAGCAAACTCGCCCTTCTTGAAACGGTCGAGCAACATCCCGTAGTCATCATCAACGAAGCTGCCAGGCGTATCGCTGAGCGCCTTCATCCAGGTCAAAAATTCGGCTGCACCGCTATTCTGATCCAGAATGACGCGCCCCTCCGAGTCGAACAACTGCGCGCTATAGGCAGGAAATCCCCACCAGACATGATAGAGATTGGCATAGAGTCCTGTTCCCAGAGCAGGCGCGCTTTGCGCCAGCGCCAGTAAATCGGCGGTCTCCACAGGCAATTGGTCCGCTGCCAGATCCCTATTGTAGTAAAGAGCGACCGTCTCGAAACGTGTGGGCAACCCCAAAGTGACGCCCTTTCTTTGGAGCGTCTGCAGAGCCGCTGGGAAGTAGTCTTCTGCGCTCCGCAGAACAAGACCGCCTTCAATGGGCGCCACCACCCCTGCGGCAATCATGTCGTCAAGCCACCAGCTTGCCGTGGCGACCAGGTCCGGCCCGCCGCCGTTGCGCACCGCGTCTGCGTATGCCTGGGGCAGTTCGTTGGGCGCAACGAAGAGTGTCTCCACGACCAGGTTCGGTTCTCTGGCGCGTAGATCGGTCAAGACGGCGCTCAACGCATCGCCGTCGCGCCCTGCCCAGCTATGCCACAGCGTCACACGGCCATTCAACGGCGCGGGCGTCGGCGTCGCCGGCTCGGGCGAAGCCTCAACATCGGGTGCACCTTGAGATGCGCCAGCGTCTTGCGCCGCCTGCACCGCCGCCCCATTCACACCACCTGTTGCGGGCTGACCAACCGGCGTCGGCGTTGACAAGGGCGAATCGCATGCGCCGAAAAGGAGTATTAGCCCAAGCGCGAGTAGGGCGAGTGTGAATGGTCGTACCACCGCACGATGATTGGCGGGGATCGCCCCAAAACATTCGCGATCAAACATTGTTTGCCCTCTGTTCTTCCAGATGCTCCACAAGCGCAGACAGCCCCCAAAGGTAACTGCGCCAGCCGAAGCCACAGATCTGCCCCAGGCAGACTGGCGCAATCACCGATGTGTGGCGAAACGGCTCGCGTGCGTGAATGTTGCTCAAATGAACCTCCACCGCAGGCAGCTTGACGCCGGCGATGGCGTCACGCAGCGCATAGGAGTAATGGGTGAAGGCGCCGGGGTTGATCAGGATGCCGTCGGCCCACGTGCGTGCGTCATGGATGAAGTCGATGAGCGCGCCTTCGTGGTTGCTCTGGAACGAGCGGATGGCGTGGCCGGCTGCGCTGGCGACCAGCCTTTCTTCGATCTGCGCCAGGGTCATGCTGCCATAGATTGATGTCTCGCGTATCCCGAGTAGATTCAGATTGGGTCCGTGGATCAGGGCGATGTTGAACATAGGGAATGAGAAATGATCAATACAGGTCGCTTATGTCAGTTTAATACAGTCTCCAGGGCGGCGCGCACTATGTCGCGACCGGGATCGTCGATAACGACCACATCGCCCAGCGCCTGAGGAATGACGAAACGCAGCGTCTTGCCAGCGCGCTTTTTGTCATGCCCCATGGCCGCGAGAACTGCATCCACCTCGAAACCTGTCAAGCGGGTTGGCAGGTTCAGCCGTTCAAGAAGGTACTCGATGCGGTCAGCCAATACAACTGGACAGCGCCCCAGCGCGACCGCCATGCGCGCAGCGGCGACCATGCCAAGCGCAACTGCCTCGCCATGACGCACAGCGAAGCGACTCACCAGCTCGATGGCGTGACCGAAGGTGTGACCCAGATTGAGCACTGCGCGCCGCCCCTGCTCAAAAGGGTCTTCTTCCACGACGCGCACCTTGACGCGCACTGCGTCGGCCACCAGTTGGGTCAGGTTAGCCGGGCCGTGTTCCTCCAACTGCTCAAACAGCTCAGGCGCGTCGATGACGCCGTGCTTGACCACTTCGGCCAGTCCGGCGCGAAATTCTGCGCCGGGCAACGTCTCGAAGACGGCTGTGTCCATGATGACCAGCTCGGGCTGTTTGAAAGCGCCCACAAGGTTTTTGCCTTGAGGCAGATCCACACCTGTTTTGCCGCCCACAGAGGCGTCGACCATAGCCAGGAGTGTGGTGGGCGACTGGATAAAGGGCACACCGCGCAGGTACGTCGCTGCGGCGAAGCCAGCCATATCGCCGATGACGCCGCCACCCAGGGCAATGACTGCGCCGCCTCGGTCGAGTCTGGCCGCCAGCATCTGCTCGTAGAGCGATGCGATGGACGCAAGCGTCTTGAACTGCTCGCCCTCGGGCAGAAGACAGAGATGCGGTTCATAGCCGGCAGACGTCAGACTCGCCATGAGGACAGGCGCATGATGGGAGGCGATAACTTCGTTGCTCACCACGGCGACAACGCCATTGCGCATTCTTCGATTTCGCAACAGACGACCAGTCTGCGACAACAGGCCCTCGCCAATACAGAGATGGTAGCTGCCCTGGGGATGTGTGACCGGAATGCGCGTCATGTTCCTCACCTCAACGTCTGCAGTGAGCGCCTCCATCACCAAATCAGCGACCCTTTCTGGGTCGCGTCCGGTTGTATCCACCTGATGGGGAATGGTCGCGTATGCTGCTCGACGTTCATTCAGCAGTCTGCGGATGCGGCTGCGCCGTTCAGGGCGATCTCCAGGCAGAAGAGGCCGATTTTCCGCAAGTTCCACACGCTCCAGGATGGCGTCAACGCTGGCTGACAGACAAATCAGCACGCCATTTTCCGCCAGAACATTGCGGTTGACCGGGTTCACCAGCGCTCCCCCACCGGTGCTCAACACGATCCCTGGCTGACATGAATAGTGGCGACACAAGTCGGACTCGACTGCTCGGAAACGAACTTCTCCCTCTTGGGCGAACACCTCTGGGATCGATTTGCCAAAGTGCGCTTCGATCTGTTCGTCCAGGTCGACGAACGGACGATTCAGGCGTTGCGCCAAGATGCGCCCCACGGTTGTCTTGCCAGTCCCCATAAAACCGCTGATAACGATATTTCTTTCTGAAGGAATGGACATCAAGCACCCTCGCCGAGTATTCGTTGTCGAGCCAGTGTGATCAGGCGCTCCACTGGCTGCGCGGTGTCCACCAAGATGTGATGCGCCGGGTTGATGGCGTAACGCCAGCAGTCATCATACAACGCAAGTTGTTTCTGCATGGCTTCCCAGCCGCGTATCTTGTGGCTGGATTCCGTTGGTGAGCGCTCGTCCAGCCGCCGCCGCCACAGGGCATCGTCCAGAATCGTTTCAACGACGAAGAGGCGAGCGTTGTAACGAGCTGCAAGGGACTGCGCTGTTTCATAGCCGATCGGATAGGAAAGCGGTGAGTCGGCGATGACGCTCACGCCCAGCCCAAGCTGTGTCTCGACGATCTGCCACATAATGGAATAGGCCAGCACATTACCGCCAGCAACTGCCAATGTGTGATCTTTGATATCATCCTTGTCAATGATCGGCCAGCCTAGAAGTCGAACAAGCCCACGCGCCACCAAACTCTTGCCGGTGGCTGGATGACCTTTCATGGCGATCAGAAACGGTGTTTGCTGGGTGGCGTTCACGGCTGCGTCCCGCCGCTAAAAAGCTGAAAGCGCCGAGCATCGACGCACTGCGCCTGATGCATGAGCACCGCATTCATCAGTTCGATCGCCAGCCGCGACTCCAGGGTCACACCGGCGCGCACACCAACGCAAGGGTCGTGGCGTCCCTTCCTGAGCAAGAAGTCGATCTCCTCTAAGTTCTTGCGCACTGACTGCTGCGGCTTGACGATCGTGGAAGTGGGCTTGAAGCTTACCCGGCAGACAATGGGCATCCCAGTTGTGACGCCGCCGATGAGTCCACCGTGGCTATTGCGCTGGTAGCCACTGCTGCGAATGGGGTCGTTGTTCTCACTGCCCCGACGCCCAGCAACGTCGATCCCTGCGCCGATCTCTACAGCCTGGACTGCGTGCAGTCCGCCCAACGCGCCCATCAGGCGCAGCTTCAAGCTGTTGTAGAGCGGCTCGCCAACCAGGGCTGGAACGTTGACGGCCACAACTTCAACTATTGCGCCGAGGGAGTCACCCTCGATGCGAGTGCGCTTGATGAGATCCCCTGCTGCTTCGGCGAAATCGGCGTCGAACGAAGGAATCTCGGCTTGTTCGAGCATGGACTCGACCGTTTCAACCTCTTTCGTGGGAATGTGGTGCAATTGCCGTTGGGCGATGATTGCCTCGAAGTGTGCGGTCAGACTCTTATTCGACCGCAAAGGGCCGACCTGTATGATGGACGAGAGGATGGCTGTGTCAAAGTTTTCGGACAGAAAGCGGCGCGCAATTGACCCGCCGATTACGTCCGAAATGGTGGAGCGGTAGCTGGAGCGACCGCCGCCGCGCACATCGACGAAGCCACGCGACTTGTGGTGCTTCACCAAGTCCGTGTGACCGGGCCTCACCTCGCCTGTAATGCCAGCAAACTGGGCATAATCGCCGGATTTCTGGGAAGTTGACAGGACGATTGCCGCCACTGGTTCGCCAGTGGTGTAGCCTTCTTCGTAGCCGGTTGTGGCAGACGTTTCACCGTTGAGCGTGATCTGCATGTTTGGGCCGGCGAGCAGTCTCTCATGGTCTTCGTTGTACAGACCGGACAGGAGCACGACGGCGTCGTCTTCCCGACGCGGCGTGCCGTGTCTGTTGCTGCCAGGGCGACGCCGGTCGAGATAACGCTGGATGTCCGTGCGCGCCAGCTTGAGGCCAGGGGGACAGCCAAAGACGATAGTCGTGATGGCCGGGCCGTGGCTTTCGCCCGCGCCAGCAACTGCAAAGAGTGGACCGCCGAGGATTTCCATAGGCTATGAGGCGCTCTGCCCGTTTGTGGAGGCGTCTGGCAGTCCGGGGAGACTTGCGGCAAAGTCTGCGCCGCTTTGAGCTGTCAGGGCAATATCGAGCAGTCTTGCCAGTTCCTCCGTGGTCAAAGGCTGCACATAGTGATGAACGTCGACTGGAACCGGACCAAAACGATACTCATAGAGTCGCAGTAGAGCCAACAGCAATCCCTCTCGGCGACCTTCTTGACGACCTTCTTGACGACCTTCTTGACGACCTTCTTGACGACC
>CAZLMM010000102.1:0-23039 GCA_964560495.1 uncultured Caldilineaceae bacterium | reverse complement strand
TCCGTGCTGATAGTCACCACTTGCGCCACCGTAAACCGTAAACCTCTCTTATCCTGCCATCAACAGATCGATCTGCCCAATCGCCTGCCCGAGCATTTGCAGGAAGCGCGCCGCCGGCGCGCCGTCCACCACCTGATGGTTGATGGTGAGAGAGAAACCGATGTGGGGAATGAACTGCACAGCGCCATCCACTTCTACGGGCTTCAGATTGACGCCGCCCACGCCCAAGATCGCCACCTGCGGCGCATTGAGCACAGGCGTGAAACTCTCTATACCAAATCCGCCCAGGTTGGTCACGGTGAAGGTGCCGCCGCTCAATTCGTCGGGCGTAATCCTATTTTCCAGGCAGGCGGTCGCCAGGCGTTTCGCTTCGGCGGAAAGTTGGCGCAGGGTGAGCGTGTCGGCGTTGCGCACCACCGGCACGAGCAGACCGCGCGGCGTGTCCACGGCCACGCCCAAATGTACGCGCTTGTACTGGCGAATGGTGTTGTCGCTGAAGGTGGCATTGAGTCCCCAATGCTGGGTCAGACTGCGCGCCGTAGCAAAGAGCACCAGGTCATTGATGGTGATCCCCCGCAGCCCCAGGTGCTCAGGGCTGTCCTTGAAACGTTTGCGCAGCGCCAGGAGCATGCGTGCATCGGCGCTGGCGTTGAGCGTCAACTGCGCGGTGGTTTGCAGCGAAGCCAACATGCGTTCAGCAATCACCTTGCGCACACCCTTCACGGGAATTTCCACGACCTCTTCCACAGCGACCTGGACGATTGGCTGCGGCGCAGTGGGCGGTTGTGGCGCGGAGATGGGCGGCGCTTCCACAGGCAGCGGCGCCGCAGCCAGAGCCAAGTCTTTCGATGTGACGCGCCCGCCAGGGCCGCTGCCCTGTTCCGGCGCAATGAACTCGCCGCCAGCCAGCATGGCTTTGGCGACTGGCGTCAGCTTCGGTCGGCTGACTGCCGCCGCCACGTCGCGCTCAATGACGCGTCCACCCGGCCCGCTTCCTACGAGCGCCGTCGCAGCGACTCCTTTGCGTTCGGCCAGGCCACGCGCTCGGGGTGAAACGCCCACCGGTGCAGAGAGCGGCGCAGCTACCGCTTTGACTGGCTCCGGCGCAGCAACCTTCATAGGCTGGACCGCCGGTGCGGCGTCCGGTGCATTGATCGGCGCCAGCCAGGCGCCGACATCTTCGCCAGCCTGCCCCACCACCGCAATGTTGGTCATCACGGGTACGTCTGCGCCCGCTGGAAAGAGTTGGGCCAGGAGCACGCCAGCGATGGGCGATTCGACTTCCATGGTCGCTTTGTCGGTTTCCACATCGCACAGCGCGTCGCCAGCCGCGACGATGTCGCCTACACTTTTCTTCCATTCAACGATGATGCAGCTTTCCACAGACTGCCCTTGTTTGGGCATGACGACTGCTGTTGCCATGTGTGATTCCTTTTACAATTCCACATCCCCAATCGACTCGACCACATAGGTCGGTTGATAGGGAAACCTGTCGATCTCGCTACGCTTGGTCACGCCGGTGAGCACCAGAATCGTATCCATGCCGCTGCTCACCGCGCCTACGATGTCTGTGTCCATGCGGTCGCCGATCATCACCGTATCTTCGGAATGAGCCCGCAGATAATTGAGTGCGCTGCGCATCATGAGTGGGTTGGGTTTGCCCACGAAGAACGGGCTGACGCCCGTGGCCTTCTCGATGAGCGCGGCCATCGCGCCGCAGGCTGGCGTCAGTCCCGATTCTCCCGGACCAGATGGATCGGGGTTGGTGGCGACGAAGCGTGCGCCCGCCGCCACCAGGCGGATGGCGCGGGTGATCTGCTCGAAGTTGTAGCCATGGGTCTCGCCCAGAACGACGTAGTCTGGGTCATGGTCGGTGATGATATAGCCCGCTTCGTGGATCGGCCCGGTCAGCCCGCTCTCGCCGATGACAAAGGCCTTGCCATGGGGTCGCTGCGTTTGCAAAAAGCGCGCAGTCGCCATCGCCGCGGTGAAGATGCGTTCCGGTTCAACCGTCAGTCCCACAGTATTGAGACGGTGGGAGAGGTCGCGCGGCGTGTAGAAGGGATTGTTGGTGAGCACAAGGAAGGGGATGTGGGCGGCTGTCAGGCGCGCAATGAACTCAACCGCGCCGGGGATGGCAGCGCGCCCACGCACAAGCACGCCATCCATGTCCATGAGATAATTCTTGTAGCGTTTCATTTTTTCCTCAGACAATTGTCACGGCGACGCCAAACGAGCGCACCTCATCGATCAGATGCGCTGGCGCGCTGGCATCCGTGATCACTGCATCGATCTCGTCGATGCGCGCAAACGAAGCGACGCCGACGCGCGCCCACTTGGTGCCATCCAGCACTACTGTAACCCGGCGGCAACGCTGGGCGAGTCGGCGTTTGAATTCAGCCACTGCGGGATGAATATCGGTCAGACCATTTTGCACCGTAAGCCCGTGCGCGCCAAAAAAGCCGATCTGCAGGTTGAAATGGTCGAGCAAATCCAGCCCATAGACGCCAATGCACGAGGCTGTCTCCTTTTGTAACACACCGCCGACGAGGACGACGGTCACAGCTGGCGCGTCCAGAAGTTCTTGGGCAACGGCCAGGCTGTTGCTCAGCACAGTGATGTGGCGTCGCTGCCTGAGATGATGGGCAATTGCCAGGGAGGTGCTGCTGGCATCCAGATAAATGGCGTCGCCGTCGGCAATAGTTTCGGCGGCGGCCTCGCCGATGCGACTTTTCTCTTTCACCTGACGTTGACGACGGAGCGCCAGCGCAAGCTCGCCCAACCCCTCTTGCGCCGGTACAGCGCCGCCGTGGGTGCGCACAACGAGATTGCGCCCGGCTAAGGCGTCAAGATCGCCACGAATGGTGACGGCGGAGACGCCAAACTGTTCAGCCAGGTCGCCCACTGTTACACGGCCAGCGCAGACAATAACATCCAGAATGGCCTGGCGGCGTTCTTCGAGATAGAGATCGGATGGGATTGGCGCTGCCTGCATGACATTTCAATTGGCTTTGTTTACTTTCGATTGCTTTTGATTATAGCGCGCCAGCGTGCAGTCGTCAAATTCCCACGCGCTCTTGTCACAGCATTGGTTGTCTGGCTGTCTTTGGCTATAATGGTAGCGTATCTATACAAATCAACAAACCAAAGGTAGGGGAACAGTCGTCCGCAGTGGAGCACATGTCAATCTACACAACCATCCCAACACGGGAACGATTCGAGGAGCTTGTCGCTGAAGCGCTGGAAGAGATTCCCGAAGAACTGTGGCGCGTCATGGACAATGTGGGCGTCATCGTGCAGGATTGGCCGACCCGATATCAGTTGGACGCCGCCGGTCTGGAGCCAGGTCGCTTGTTGTTGGGTCTCTATGAGGGTGTGCCCCTGACTGCACGCACGCACAACTATGGGCTTGTTCCCCCCGACCGCATCACCATTTTTCGCCGCACGATTCTCATGGTCTGCCCTCCCAACGACGATGAAGCGATTCGCCAGCAGGTGCGGCGCACGGTGTTGCACGAGGTGGCGCACCATTTTGGCATCAGCGACGAGCGCCTTGTCCAACTGGGAGCCTATTGACCATGCGTGCCCTCTACATCCGCCTGACTCTGCTGATCGCGTTGTTTCTGGCCGGCTGCAGCGCGCCGGAGTTGCCCTCTCTCCCTTCGTTGCCAGCCCTGCCGGATGAGCTGCGCCAGCTTCCCGATCTGGTGCGGGAATTGGGTTTGCCCGATTTGAGCAGCATCACCGATCTTCCTGGGCTGGACGCCTTGCCGTCCTTCCAGGCGCCGCCCGGGGCAATCCGCTTCAGCGGCCCCATCGAACGTCGAGTGAATGTGGGCGAGCGCATCCCCGGTACAGACATCATGCTGACGGCAGGCGGTCAGGGCGAAGCGACCTTTCAGATTGCAGGGCTGAACAGCGTGCGAAGGGTGGGTGACTCGCTGGATTTCGACGGCGATTGGGTGGGACTGCCGGGCGCGCCCTACAACACCCGACTGCGTCTCTACTCCATCGCTGACGATCATGTGCGCATTGCCGGCGTGCATCAGCTCACCGTTCCCAACATCCAACCGATGGAGGGAACCCCAGTTTCGGGGACCTTCACCATGCGTTTCCCCTACACCGACAGCGCCGAAGTAGGCGGCGGCGCCTTTGACGGAATCACCCAGGGCTACGCAGGATCGACGGAGCGCGGCGCACAGATCACGGGTCTGCCGCAAAACGTCTATCCCTATCTCAAAACGGGCGACAGTCTGCGCTGGATTGGCGCGCTGCGCCCGGATATAGGTGCGGAATTCAACCTACGTATGCTAAACTATGGAGAGAACAGCGCGCGCGTTGGCGGCATTGTGACGCTCACCCTGCCGGGGTCGTAAGCGATCCCATTACTCACTGAAATCCTGCGAAGGCGGCTCATGTCTCAAGAACCCTACGACATTCAACTTCCGGGCGACGCCCCGCGTGCCCGCGACCTCCTTCAGGCCATCGAGGCTGAGTACTTCAATGTCTCCAACGCCGAAGGCGCGCCAATCGCCAGTCTGATCGTCCTGCTGGACCGCAAGCGTCAGCCTGTGCGCGCTGAGCTGCATCTCTCCAGCACCATCAGCAATGAGGCCGGCTCAGCCGCAGTGCGCCAGGCGCAGCACATCCTGGAAGACCATTACGCAGGTCCGGAAACTCTTTCCATGCAAGTGTGGCAGAGTTTCTTGCGCAGCGACACACTGGAGGTGCCGCTTCCACCTGCCCACCCAGAGATGGTCGGAGAACCTGCGCTGCGCCGCCGCATCTGGCCCGTGGTCGCCATCATTGCCGCTCTGCTCATGCTTGCCGTGGTGGTGTGGGCCTTGTTCTTTCGCCCGACAGCAACCACCGTCGAACCGACGCCGACAGAGGCCGTTCAGACAGAGCCAACCCAGTCCCCTGGTGATGCGTCTGGTGCAAGCGCGTCGGTCGATCTCCCTCCAAGCAAGAACGCCGACCCCAACCTGACTATCGGCAAACGGGTGCGCATCAAGCCCGGTCTACGCTTGACATTGCGCAGCGAAGCCGGCGCAGATGCCGGCGAATCGGTGGGATTCATGGAAAACAGTCAGGAAGCGGTGATCATTGCCGGGCCGACCCAGTTGCCTGGCAACAGCGACACCATCATTTGGTGGTTCGTGCGCCTGGACAACGGAGTGGAGGCCTGGGCTGCGGCGAATACCAGCGAGCTGACCCTGCTAGAGCCGGTGGAGTGAGCGGGGCAATTCAAGAAGCGTTCCTCCCCCCCGAAACACGGAGCCGCACGGCGTTGGCTCACTTTTTCTCATCGTCAGAGGGATATTGGAGCAAGCGGCTCTTCCCCAAATTCATTCCAAAGAAGATGTGCTCCTCATACATATCGCGGAAGCGCAGGAATTTGATGTGGGCCGCGGTGAGGAGCTGCACCCTGGTCAGATTAGCCTGGATGCCCTCTAGCCCTGCTTGCGCCTGCAGTTCTTTGATCACGGTGGATTGGGCTATTTCGATTCGGGCCAGATAGCGTCGCGTTTTCATGATCAAGTCATGATCGATGGCGCCCTTGCCCGCCTGCTCTGCCAATGTTTTCAACTCGCTGACCGAAGGCAAGATGAGGGACTTGCCAGTGCGCGCCCTGATCTGTTCCAGAAGCGTAGGGTTCTCGAACAGCCCCTTGACTGCATCGACGAAACGCCCGGCGTACTTAGCAAACGCCTTGGTTGCAGGCGCCAGATCGCCATTCTTTGTTGCTGTGATAAAAAGGTCAGACAGGAACTGGTCAGCAGCCTTGTCGAGTTTGGCGCATTGATCCAGCGCATCCACGAAGATCTCATGAGGCAGAGCAGAGCGGGTAGTGGCTTCGGCGAAATCGGGCACATGGCTGGCTTCTCGACCGGTCACCTGCTTGCGCACGCCGCCGCTGGAAAGATACCCTTCCTTTTCCATGATGTTGATGTGCGCCTGCTTTTGAGCGATCTCCTCGACGAGTTTTGCTTGTTCCGCCGTCTTGCCCGCTGCAATCGCTGTGTCCAATTGACCGTGCAGTGTGTCTATTTCGAACCCTAACCGCTCTATGTCCTTTGCGTTGAGCGGGATGATCTTGCCGGCCTCGGCAATCTCCTTGCCGTGTTCCAGTTGCAATCTGGCCCAAAGCATGTAGTTGCCGGTTTCTTCCGCCTCGCGCAGGCGATAGGCCCACACGGCTTTCTTGTGATATGCGGCGACTTTTTTGGAAATTTGGACGCGCGTGACCTCATCCAGAGTCAGGCCGGGCAAGTCATAGAGGTGCATGCGCCGCGGGTCGGTGAAGATGGATGCGTGCAGGATTGCGTCCACTTCTTTGGGCTGCACACCCAGCCGTCCCGCCAGGAAAGCGCGCGTCTTCTGGGCGTCGCCAAAGGAATTGCCACCCAAGAGAGAAATATCCAAATCGTTTTTGAAGTTGTTGCGTGAACCCGTGCGCACCGCTTTGCCCTTAAGTTCATCCCGCACAAATCTCTCGGTTTCGGCCCAGATGCCATCGCGCCAGGTGATGAAACGTTCGGCCAGGGGCGAGTCGTTGCCCAACAGATCCGCCACACGTTTCCAACCGCCGGCTTCTTGCAGCGTGCGTGTGATGCCCATCTGATTGATCGCCTGGGCGATTGTCTTCTCTGCCCCTTCGCCGACCATGCGTCCCAACCGCACCGACTCCAATTGCGCCATGAGCGCCAGTTCTTGCTTTGCCCCCGCCCTTGTTGCCTGTTCAGCCGTCGCCTCGGCTGCTTCTTCCGAGGCGACGCGGGCAGCCTGGCCGGCCTCTGTTGCCTTGCGCAAGGCAGGCGCGCCGCGCACCATGCGTACCCCCGCCTTGAGCGGCGAGTAGAAGTCGATCAGGGCAAACGCAGAATCCAGGATTGCGCTCGCCAAGGCGCTGTCCACCTGATGGCTGGCAACAATGTCGCTTTTGCTGGTGGCTGCGCTGTTGGCGGCCATGGCCAGGTTGCGATATTTGTCCCAACTGTCCGTAGCCTGATAGACGCTGAGGCCCAGTCCGCCGGCCAACAAGGCTGCGCCGACGCCACCCGTGGCCAACCCGGCGACGATGAACATACCCGCCTGCAAACTGGCCAATCCGATGGCTTTCCAGAATTCGGTTGATTCCTGGTTGCGCAAGTCTTCATGCGCCAGCCAGTTGTAGAAAGGGGTGCTCCAGTCGATCTGCGATTGCGATTTGCCGCCATCGAAAAGACGTTCATACACCGGCTGGAACTGTCCGTACAACAGATCCTTGCCGATTTTCGGTTGGACGCCTACGATGTTCTTGCGTAGTTCGAGCAAGGTCGTGGACGCCACAGCGAAGGCCGCCTGGGGGTCAGATTGTGCAAATCTGCCAAGTTCGCCGGCGTCTTTGCGCGCCAGTGCATAGAGGACTGGATAGGCGTCCGCCAAAGATCTGAATGCCAGATTGAGCTTGTCATCATGTTCTTTGATCTTTGCCCAAGACGCCATGCCTTCATCGCCTGGAAAATTCGGCGGTTGTTTGGAATCGAAATAAGCAATCGTTAGCTGTTCATAGCGGTTTTCTTCGGATTGCACCCCACTCTCTTGGGCTTCCGCCGTGCCATAATTGCCCATTTCTGGCGGCGGTCCAGCAGGGTTTTCATTGAAGCCGACGGGGATTTCACAGAGCGCCTTACGCGCCGCCGCCGTTTGATCTAACAACCCGGCGATGCGTTGAAGATCGTCCAGGTTGAAACGCTGCATTGGCGTCAGCTCCTTTTCTGCACCCGAAAGCCCGAGTCTGGCGATTTCGCCATCGACGAATTGAAGATTCTGGTCGAGTACAGCGCGCACTTCTGCGTAGATGTCTGCCGCAAATTGTCTCTTCAAACGCATTACAAGGGGCAACTCATCTACATCGGCCTCCTCGACGCTGTACCTCCAGTAAACAAGGCCCTCCTTTGTGCCGGCTGCTTCGGGCAACTTTTCGTCAAAGCTGTCCCAGATATTCCAGATGGCTTCCTCGTCGTATGGCCCCACCCAACGCTGCTGAATCAGGAGGTGGAGCATGCGATAGCGTTGCTCACGCGTGGCAAGGCGGTAGTTGGCGATGTCCTTGATTGCGCCTATATCTTCGTTGGCAATGGCCTCTTCGATCTTTTCGCGCTCGCTCTTGACCGCATTCTGCACATACTCGCCCACTGTCGGGTCGCTCAGGATGTCGCGCTGTACGACCAAAGCCGGTCGATTGATGCGCGCCATGATGTTGGCGAGGGAGCGTTGGGAGAACGCGGTCCGCGCCTGTTGTGGCGTGATCTGCGCGCTGCGCTGCACCGTTCCATCGGGCGATCCAGCATCGGCCTCGTTGGGCGCAGCGGGCGGAGTGGGTGCGCCAAAGACTGCCCCTTCTTCACCCGGGTTGCTCTCCAGTTCTACATTCTCGGCGTCAGGCTCTTCTTCTGATGCGTTCGGTCCGGTAGGGGCTGCGCGAGCAGGAGCGCGTTGGATGAGAGGCGCTGCAGTTGGAGCGGAGGTGGGCAGATGGGCAGAGGGCTGGCCTGTGGAGAGAGCGCTGCCGGTCGCCCGTCTGAAGATTTGCCCGACCAGATGATTGCCGAGGGCGCGCTGCAAGATGACCGCATCGCCGGCGCGGACGCTCTGAGGATTGTCCAGAACGCGCTGCACCGTCGCTATTGGCGATTGAGCCTGGATGAGCGGCGCATCACCCTCGCGCAGGGAAGCAGGCGGCGTGGCGCTGCTGTTTTGCTTCTCAGAACGCGTCGGTTGGCGCGCACCCAGGCCTGTCGTGGCCATATCTTCACGTTTTCAAACTCATATCCGCAAAATCGTGGGAGCAAACACGAAAGCAATCAGTCGTTCCTGGATGGGAAAACATGCAAAATTATACAATTCGCGTGCGCATAAGGGCAAATATCCCACCAACACCGCCTGTGAGCAAAGAGGAAAGCGTTTGCCAACGCGCAAGCCGGAAAAGCCTGCGGTCAACGAACCAGAGAACGATCAGCAGGCCGGACGCAGCAACGAGTACACGAGGCGGCACAGGCGCCTCAGCGCCGGGCGAATTGAAGACCGCATCTTGCATCTTGTCGATCTGCTGCTCGCTCTGACTACGGGCCCAACGCAAAAACAGGACGAGCACTCCGCCTGTAAAGAATGTGCTGACCAGGAATCGCATTGTTTACACCTCTTCTGCGTCGAAGAGCAGGTCGATCAACTCGTCGCAGTGTTCTTCGACGGCCTTCCGGTCGCCATCCAACGCCGCCATCTGAATTTGTTCGACTGTCCCATGGATGTCATCGGCCAGTTCCTCGTCCAGACCGGGACGCTCCAACGCCTTACGAGCGCGCTCCAACAGCGCGCGTGCGCCGGGGTCGAGCATCATTTCCTCGTCCTCGTCCTCCTCCTCGCCCTCGCCCGTCTCGTACAACTCGTCCTCGCCATAGACCGTCGCCAGCTTAGCCTGGCTTTCAGCGATCTGCTCTGGGCTGAGTCGCTGGCGGTCTGCCTTGAGCCGCTCGCTCACCTGTTTGCCCGTGCCGCGCTCGCTCACGGTCACGTTGAGAATACCATTGACATCGATCTGGAAACTGACCGTTACATCGGTCAACCCATCGGGACGATTGGGCTTCAGGTCTTCCACAAAAAACTCACCCAACAGGACGTTCTGTGATGCGACGGTGTGCTCGCCCTGGTAAACCTTAATCTGAATCTCTTTTTGCCCAGGAAAGAGTGTGCTGAAGACCTCGCTCTTTTGGGCTGGCACAGTCGTATTGCGGCGGATGAGAGGCGCAAAATGATCCGTGCGCAGCTGACCGGTGAAGCCAAAGGTGGCGGTCTCGATGCCCAGGGACAGAGGAGTGACATCGACCAGGATTGCGTTGATTTCCTCGCCGGCGATGATGGCTGCCTGCACCGCCGCACCCAGGGCCACCGCCGCGTCTGGGTCGATCTCCATGTGGGGGTCCTGGCGCATTTTGCTCGCCACCATCTGCCACACCGCTGGGATGCGTGTAGAGCCGCCGACCAACAGTACACGATCGATCTGGTGCGGGTCGATTTTGGCGTCGCGCATGGCGTCGTCAATGCAGTCGATGGTGCGTTCCAGCAGGTCGTCGATGAGTTCGACGAATTCATGGCGCGAGATCTCGCGTTGGATATGGAGCGCCTTGCCTTTGCGGTCTGTAGCGATGTATTCCAGGTTGAGAGAAGTGAACGGCGTCGCCGACAGGGCGATCTTGGCCTCTTCCGCCGCCCGCACCAGTCGCGCCCAGGCCTGGTGATCCTGGCGCAGGTCAATCTTGTGCTTGACCTGAAACTCATCGGCGATCATGGCGGCCAGGCGGTCGTCGAAATCATCGCCGCCCAGGTGATTGTCGCCGGCTGTCGCCAGGACATCCACCACGCCGTAATTCATCTCGATGATGGAAACGTCGAAGGTGCCGCCGCCCAGGTCATAGACCAGCACGCGCAAATGGGCGTCTTCACCCACGCCAAAACCATAGGCCAGGGCCGCGGCTGTCGGTTCGTTGAGGATGCGTTCCACCCCTAGCCCGGCGATCTCGCCTGCCTCGATGGTGGCCTGGCGCTGCACCTCGTTGAAGTAAGCCGGCGTCGTGATCACCGCGCGCTTGACCGGGCGACCAAGCTGCTCTTCGGCTGCCAGCCTGA
This sequence comes from uncultured Caldilineaceae bacterium, assembly GCA_964560495.1. Taxonomy (GTDB): domain Bacteria; phylum Chloroflexota; class Anaerolineae; order Caldilineales; family Caldilineaceae; genus UBA5069. The sequence continues at coordinate 12,371 of CAZLMM010000102.1, read as the reverse complement.
TCTCGCGCAGAATGAAGGCCGAAATCTCCTGGGGCGTATAGCTGGCGCCGGCCATGTTCACTTTTTCGTTGCTGCCCATCTTGCGCTTGATGGAGCGCACGGTGTCCTGCGGCGCAACCACCCATTGGTTGCGCGCTGGCATTCCCACCAGCACATCGCCTCGTGGGCCAATGCCCACCAGGGAAGGCAACAGGGGATTGCCTTGCACAGGCAGCACACGCGGGATGCCATCAACAACCACACCCAACACTGAGTTGGTTGTGCCCAGGTCAATGCCGATCACAGGTTCAGAATTGTTCATCATCGTTTTCCTCTTTATCGTACGCGGATTGATCTGGCTGCATCTCTGCCGCGACAGAAGGCGGCCGCGCCACCACAACTTCGGCATAGCGCAAGACGCGCTGTCGTTGGCGATAGCCCTGGCGCAGCACACGCACCACAGTGTTGGCCGGGGCATCGCTGCGTTCTTCTGCTTCGATGGCAAGGTGCAACCGGGGGTCGAAGGGTTGACCCAAAGCCGGCAGAGGCTGAATCTCCTCCAGGGACAGAAGCGCCGCAAAGCGGTCGCGCACCAATGCCAGGCCGGATAACCAAGACTCTATCGCGTCCAAAAGGTCCGACGCGTTCTCAATCTCCGGCGCTGGTTCCGACGCCGCAGGGGGTGGCAGCGCCAGTCGAATGGACTGCGGCAGGCTGGCCTCGCTGGACAGGCTGCGGCGCAACCGCTCCCAGAAGCCAATAGGCGGGTTGATCTCGGAAACCGAGACCGCCTCTTGGGGCGTGGAAAGACTGCGCAATTGAGCAGCGTGGCGTTCGCGCCAGTCGTCCAGTTGTTTGCGGCGCTGCGCCACCAGCGATCGACCAGCAGCCAACGCCAGCTCGATGCTGTCCAGCGCGGGCAGCAGGTCAGCCGCCAGTTCGCCGCGCGCCGCATTGCGTAGTTCATCCAGGCGCAAGCGATCATCGGCGCTGCGGCGTTCCTGCGCTTGTTCGCGGCGTACGACCAGATCGCGCGCCAGGGCCAATGCGTTTTCGATTTGTTGCTCACGCGTCTCGCCAAGGGTGTTGGCCTTGAACTGGGTGCGTCCCAGCTTCTTGACGTTGTCGGCAACCTCCGCCACCATCTCTCGGTCGACCAACGCGTGCTCCAAGAGCGCGACCTGTTCTCGGGTGGCAACCACAGCAAGCGCGTCTTTGATCTGTTCCACTTGCTGATGCGTGTCGGTAAGCTGGGCGGCGATGTCGCTCAGACGTTCCTCGGCTTTCTGAGCGTTGGATGGGGAGAGGAAAGCGCGCAGGAGCGCATCGAGTTGGCTGTTGTTGTCTCGTGTATCAGCGGTCAACTGCTCCAATTGGCTTTGCATCTGGTCGATCTGACCGGCAAGTTGCAGCAGCCGTTGTTGAATCTGCGGCAGCGAGTCGGGCGAGGTCGCTGCGCCTTCTATATCGAGTGGTAGATCCATATTGTGCTTCGATAGGGTAAGAGATAATTCACGATGTATGTGTTTATGTGTTTCGCCGCTGTTATGAAGGCGGCTTGAGGAAATCCACCTGCATGGGCGACGCGACCGCATCGATCATCAAAGTGAGCAGGTCTTCTGGGTGCACATCCAGATCGTAACTCGGAGAACGGCGCTTCTGCAACGGGAGGGGCGGTTGCAGTAAGAAAAGGCTGACCTCGGCCCGCTGCCCCGCATCGCGCAGGGACTCATAGGCGGCGCGGATTTCCTGGAATTTCTCCGGTTCTCGTTCAGGGGGAAATTGGCGCACGAGTTGGAAATAGGCGCGTTTGATCTCCGCTTCGGCAGCCTCACGCTCGATGCCCAACACCCGGTAGGGATCGGCAGTAGGCGTTGCGACGGATTTGGCGCGATTTTTCTGGCTCACCGCCGTCTCCTCCTGGTTTGTTCCATTCTTTCAAAATCCCTCATCATCTCCATGAGTGCATCTTCGCCCAACTGGCCGAACAATTGACTGAACAGGTCTTGCGGTTTGCTCAACAGGGTTTCGATCTGTTGGAAATGGTTGGCGGCTTCTGTCTCATTGGTTTTCTCGGCCACTTGTCGGCCCTTGCGCAGAAGACTGATGGCCTTCTTTGTATCGCCAGCCATAGCGGCTGCTCGGGCGTCGATATATTCATTCAACCCGGCATGGGCCGCTTCACGGCGGGCGCGTTCCTCCCACTTTTTTACCAACGCAGGGGAAGCCTTTTCGTTTTGCAGCTCATCGCAAATGAACATGAAGGTGACAGCCGGAGAGTCATCGCCATTGCGCAGGGCTGCTTGAACAATGGCCTCTTCGAAGAAGCGATCCACCCATTGATTGTCGAATTGGCACTCTTGCGCACGCTCAGCCTGACTGATCCAGAAAGTGGAGAGCAGACCAGGAATCTTGTGGACAGCAGGCAGCAGGTCTTCAACGATTTCCTCACCTTTGGCGTGAAGCAGTTCGTGCATGGTGTTGCCGACGATCACGGGGTTATTCGGTTGCGCTTCCCACGCCTGGCGCAGGGACTCTCGCGCCGAACGGGTGTCGCCCATTCGGTGTTGAATCTTCCCCAACTCGAGCAACAAGAGGGGGTGTTCGGGCAGTTCTTTCAAGCCATCCTGAAGAATCTTCATCTGCTGTTTTGGGGTGCGGTTCAGCACCCTGTCCAGGAAACCCGATGGGATCTGACTGTGCGCCAGATTGATGTAACAGGTTGCCAGTGCATTTCTGGCGTCTTGATTCTGCGGTTCGAGAGCAACCACGCGCTGCCAGATGGGCATGGGGTTGCCCATGTCATATTCTTGATAGATCGCTCCCAACCGATTCAACGCCGGAGCATGGTCAGGGGCAATTTCCAGGATGCGTTCCAATTCATTGTGAGCCGCTTCGACTCGTTCTTCGTTCATGTAGACATCGACCAGGCGCAGACGCAGATCGAGGTCGGTCTCTCGATATTTGATCGCATTCTTCAGACATGCAATCTCTTCGCTGCTGTCGCCAATCTGGGCGTAACAGTCAGCCGCGCGGCGCCAGATGGCGCCCACTTGGCTATCGGTGAGTGCATCCGGGTGACCGCTCTTGCGCGGGCGACGGCGCACCATCTCGCGCCAGGAAGCCGCTGCGTCGGCCCAGCGTTCCAGACGTTCCTGCGCCAGCGCCAGGTTTTGCGCGCTGCGTCGATCCTTGGCCAGGTGGTTGGAATGCTCCCAGTGACGCATGGCCTGATCCCACCGGTTGGCTTCAGCCGCTGCATAGCCCAACCGAAAGTGTGCGGCAGAAACAACTTCGGCCAGGAGGCTGTCAGCGGCAAGCTCAGCGTCGCTGGGTTGGAGCGAGGCGATCTCCTGCCACTGCTGCGCTTCGGCCAGGGCGTTGGCATAGTCACGGGTCAGCAGCGTAGAGTTCTCTTTGAACCAGACGGTGGACAACGCTCTTTCCTGGGCTAACTGCCGCCAGATAGGCAGAGCGGTGGTCTTGTCGCCTTTGCGCAGGGCAACTACACCGGCATAGTAAGCTGTCATTGGGCTGTCTGAGAGTTGGCCCGCCATGGCGCGTTGAGCAGTGAAACCCGCAACAGGCGCAGATTTCGGCTGATCAGCCATTTGGAGCAGAATTTGCCATAAGCCATCAGCCTGGCCGGCCAACGACTTCTTGGCGAATCGAGAACTCAGGTTGGCACGTTCGTTCTCATTCGACAAGGCCTGGGCCAGATGAAGGCTGTTGACTTCAGCCTCGCTGAACCCCTCGGTCTGCAAGGCTTCGCCGGCCATGACGCCTGCCAACTGATGCAAAAAACGCAAACCTGGACGTTGCGCATCCAGCGCAAGCGCGCGATCGAAAGAATGCATAGCAGCAGCGGCTCGCCCCAGGCGCAACTGTGTCACGCCCGCATGGTGATGTAGTCGCGCTTGTCTGGGGTTCAGACGGACGGCGCTTTCCAGGTGCGAAAGGCGCTGTTCCATATCCGGGGTTTCAGCGGCGACGCGAAAGTGAGCCTCTGTGAGCAGATTTTCGCCGCGCATGCGCAAGCTGGGGTCGAGATTCGCAATGAGCGCCGCCGCGGCCAGCTCAACAGCCTTTGCCGGTTTGCCGGCAAAGAGCGCCGCCTGCGCGTCATCCAATCGTTGACCAGGTCGCTGCTGCGCCTGTTGCACATGTTTTGCCCGCAATTTGAGCTTTTGTTTCTTTTTGCTCGCCATTTGCGCTTCTTGTTCCGGGCCTCCACACCCAGCTGTAACACCCCTACGCAGGGAATCACATCAACATGTATTAAATTCATGTATTAAATTCATGTATTAAATTAGTGTAGCGCACAAACATAAATCTGCGAAGTTGGCGCAGAGTCACTTGTTAAACCTTGCTGTGGCCTGTAGTGGGTGGAATGGCGGCTGCGATTCTCATCTTCAACGAGATCGTCGTTCCCTGCCATTCAAACCCTGTTGATGGCAATACTTAGCGCTTGTCAAAGTATTACTTTTCACCTTCCAGGAAGCTCGGAGCTTCTTGGAAGGTTGGAAACGGGAAGTTATTTCTGGGCGGCGACTTACACATCATCGAGCAACCTCGCCGTTTCACCCAACCTGCAAAGTGGAGTTCGTCATCCAGGCGTCGGTTCCCAACCGATGCTGCCCAACCGACTCCGCCTACTCCGCAGCAAAAGTGTCAATCATCAGCTTCACATCGCCCAGGGGATAGAGAATGGGGCAGGTTGCGCCGTATCTCATATATTCGCGCACTCTCGTTTTGACTTCGTCTGGCGCGCCGCTGGCAGTGATGCGCTGCACCAGCTCATCGGGCACATATTTCATGGCGGCGCGCACCTGTTCTCTGGTGGCAGGCCAGCCCAGGATCGACTGAATCTGTTGCACCACCTCTGGCTTGACGCCGCTCGCCTTGGCGATGTGAGGCTGCTGCGCCAGGTATTGGGTGAGTAGCTCGCGTGCGCCGTCCAACGCAACCTGGCGATCTTCGTGCACGGAACAGACGATCAACTGGGGGCGGTCAATGTCGTCGAGGGACCGTCCGGCGCGCGCCGCTCCCCGTTCCAGTTGCTCCAATGCTTCGATGTTGTATTCCGGGGGTACGCAGTAGTTGAGTACTGCGCCGTCGGCGATTTCGCCAGTCAGCTCCATCATCTGCGGACCCGTAGCGCCGATCATGATCTTGACGTTGCGCGGCTCACGACGACCATGCACCACATCCAGCTCGATGCCATCCACGTGATGAAATTCGCCGTGGAAGGTGACGCGCTCCATGGCCAGCAGCCGGCGCATCACCTCGACGGTCTCGCGCATGGCCGTAAGCGGTTTGCGGCGCTCGATGCCCACATTGCGCGCCAATGGGTCCCACCAGGCGCCAATGCCGCAAATGATGCGGTCAGGGGCCAAATCGTCCAGTGTGAGAAAAGTGGCAGCCAGCAAGCCAATGTTGCGCGTCCAGTTGTTGATCACGCCGGAGCCGATGTGAATGCGCTCGGTGACTGCAGCAAAGGCGGCCATGGGCACGATGGCATCGCGCACCAGACGGCTCTCCGCCTGCCAGACGGCCTCGAAGCCACGCTCTTCTGCGTAGCGGGCGTACTCCATGCCATCGCGAATCGGATGTTTGTCTTGCAGATAGAGGGCAACTCGCTGAAATCGGTCACTCATAGTGAAAGCATCTCCTTGAGTCGTAGATTGAGATTGGACGCCAGATGGAATGAAAGTGTATCACAGGAATTTCTTTTCCATTCTGTAGGTTGGGGGTCGTTAGCAGCAAATGCTATAATCCCACTCTATGCTGAGTGATGATCGAGCAGTTGCAACGTGACGCAAATGCCACTCTCTTCCCGAAGCGAGTCTCAGGGTGTGATAGCGGACTTTTTGGAGCTGGCGCGCACCCGGCGTTCGATCCGGCGCTACCAAAGTCGTCCAGTGGAAACAGCTCTTCTCGAACATCTCTTGGAAGCGGCGAACTGGGCGCCCTCTGCTCACAACCGCCAGCCGTGGCGCTTCTGTGTAGTGACAGATGCGAATGCAAAGGCGGATTTGAGTCAGGCGATGGCAGCGCAATGGCGGCAGGACCTCCAGGCTGACCAGACGGACCCGGCGCTCATCGAACGTCGGGTGACTATCAGCCAGCTCCGTCTGACAAGCGCAGCAGCGCTCATCGTGGCCGCACTGAGTATGGAACAGATGGATGTCTACGCTGACGAACAGCGCAACCATGCCGAATGGGTGATGGCCGTGCAGAGTGTGGCGCTGGCTTGCCAAAACCTGCTGCTGGCGGCTCATGCCTTTGGCCTGGCCGCCTGCTGGATGTGCGCCCCGCTCTTTGCGCCGAAGATTGTCTGTTCTGTATTGCAGCTTCCCCTCGATTGGCAGCCACAGGCATTTATCACAGTGGGTTATCCGGCCGAAGTAAAGACAAAAGAGCGAGCGTCCATAGCAAGCCGAATCATTTGGAGATGACAACATGGAAGCATTCAACGTGGTGGCCCTGGCTGGCGGTGTAGGCGGAGCAAAGATGGCGGCAGGTCTGCAGGCAGCATTGCCGCCCGGCGCGCTGACAGTCATCGTCAACACAGGCGACGACTTCGAGCACTGGGGCTTGACCATCTGCCCTGACCTGGACACGGTCATGTATAATCTGGCCGATGTCCATCACCCTGAAACCGGTTGGGGGCGCCGCGATGAACACTTCACTGTGTTGGACGAACTGGGCAAAATTGGCGGCGAAGACTGGTTTCGATTGGGCGACCGCGACGTGGCGACGCATCTGCGGCGAAGCGAATGGCTGCGCCAGGGCGTCAGTCTTAGCGAAGTGACCGACCGTCTGCGGCGCAGCTTTGGCGTGACCACGATCATCCTACCCATGTGCGACGAGCCCGTGCGCACACTGGTGCACACCGATGAAGGCGACCTCCCTTTTCAGCATTATTTCGTGCGGCGGCGCTGCGAGCCGGTCGTCATGGATGTGACCTTTGTCGGCGTCCAAAAGGCAAGACTTACGGCGGGCGTCTATGACGCCATTACCGCAGCGCATCTCATCGTGTTTTGTCCCAGCAATCCCTATCTCTCCATCGATCCCATCTTGAGCGTACCGGGGCTGCGCCGCCTGATCCGCCAATCCAATGCGCCGGTGATTGCTGTGACGCCTATCGTTGGCGGACGGGCGCTCAAGGGTCCCGCGGCCAAGATGATGCGCGAGATGGGGCGCATGGTCAGCCCACTGACCGTGGTAGACCATTTCGCCGGTCTCCTTGACGGCTTCGTGCTGGATGAGGAAGACGCCGTTCTGGCGGAAGCAGTGCACCTGCCAACGCTGGTGACCAATACCATCATGACTGACGCAGCCGGCAAAGAGCGTCTGGCGCGCGAAACGATCAACTTTGGCGTCGATCCGATCACGCGCGCCAATCGCAAGCTCGCGCGCCTCAAGATCACGTGACCGTAGCGTCGCATGAATTTGTGGCTCATTGTGCCGGAAAAGCCTTTTCATCTGAGCAAGAGCAGGCTGGCGCCGATTCTTGCCATGGAAGATCGCGTAGCAGTCAGCCGTGCAATGCTCACGCACGTCCTTTCGACTGCCAGTAGCACCGCTCTCTTTGGCGGCGTCATGGTCGTCAGTCGTGACAGACATGTGCTCAGGCTGGCGCACGATTTGGGCGTGGTGGGGTTGAAGGAAGAACGTCGCGGGTTGAATCCTGCATTGGAGCAGGCGCGCCGCGCCGTAATCGACCGAGGCGGCCAAAGTATCCTGGTGCTGCCCGGCGACTTGCCGCTGCTGACAGAGGCCGACGTGAACACCCTCGTCGAGCGCGCTGGCTTGACCCCAGGCGTTGTCATTGCTCCCAGCCGCGCAGGCGGCACCAGCGCGTTGCTCATGCGCCCGCCCGCGGCAATCCCCTTTGCTTTTGGGCGCCACAGCTTTGCACGACATGTGGCCTTAGCGCAACGGGCTGGGTTGACTGTATCTATCGTCGAGTCGTCAACCCTATGGGCAGATATGGATTCGCCAGAGGATTGGAGGCAGTGGAGAGCAGAGACAGACGGCAGCTACAGAAAGTCAGATAAAGATTCGTAGGGACATGTCCTTGCGCCTGCCTTGGGCGACCGCCTAACATCTGTAGTTGAAATCTCGTTTGCTGACAGTCACAGTTCCATTTGCACGACGCCTTGTTCAGCCAGAGTGTGATGTAGCCAGAGGCGTTCTTCATTGCTCAGGGGCGCAGGCGGCGGCTTTGCTGTAGTCAATCATACTGGCGTAGTCGTCATTGTCGTAGCAGCGGTTGAAGATCTCTTGAAGATCAAGCGGCGCATCGGGGTCAGGTGGGCGCAGCGGGATGGCGATGACAGGCAGCGGCCTCAAATTAGGTAGAGTCACAACGAACAAACGTCAATCACTCCAATCCATGGACATCATCGAATCCACAATCGACCTACAGGGTGAGCAGTTCCGCCAGAATGTAGCCTATCATCAAGCCCTGGCTGCCGAACTGCGGGCGCGCATAGCGCAGATACGTCAAGGCGGCGGGGAGCGAGCGCAGCAGCGACACGTGCAGCAGGGCAAGCTCACTGCACGCACGCGCATCGACCGCCTGCTCGATCTGGGGGCTGCCTTTCTCGAACTGTCGCCCCTGGCCGCCTGGGGCATGTACGACAACGAAGCCCCCGCGGCTGGCATCGTCACGGGCATTGGGCGTGTGGCCGGGCGCGAATGTCTGATCATTGCCAATGACGCCACGGTCAAGGGCGGAACCTACTACCCGCTCACGGTCAAGAAACATCTGCGCGCTCAGCAGATCGCCCTGGAGAACCACCTGCCCTGCATCTACCTGGTGGATTCAGGCGGCGCGTTTCTTCCCATGCAGGACGAGGTCTTCCCCGATGTTGATGACTTTGGACGCATCTTCTATAACCAGGCAGTGATGAGCGCGGCGGGTATCCCCCAGGTCGCCGCGGTGATGGGTTCGTGCACCGCCGGCGGCGCGTATGTGCCGGCCATGAGCGACGAAACTGTCATCGTCAAGGGTGTGGGTACAATTTTCTTGGGTGGGCCGCCGCTCGTCAAGGCCGCCACTGGCGAAGATGTGAGCGCCGAGGAGCTGGGCGGCGCAGACGTCCACACGCGGAGATCGGGAGTGGCAGATCACTTCGCCAATGATGACGACCATGCGCTGGAGATCGTCCGTAGCATCATCTCAACGCTCAACACGCGCAAGAAGGTTGAGCAAGACATCGCGCCTCCTGAAGCCCCTCTTTACGACCCGACGGAGCTATACGGCGTGCTGCCGGCTTCATATCGGGCAGCCTATGATGTGCGCGAGGTCATCGCGCGCCTGGTAGATGGCAGCCGTCTGCGCGAGTTCAAGGCGCGCTATGGCGAAACGCTGGTGTGCGGCTTTGCCCGCATCCACGGCTATCCGGTGGGCGTCGTCGCCAACAACGGCGTTCTCTTCAGTGAATCGGCGCTCAAGGGCGCGCACTTTATCGAGCTGTGCGGCGCGCGACACATCCCGCTGCTCTTCTTGCAGAATATCACCGGCTTCATGGTGGGCAAGGAGTACGAAGTGGGAGGCATCGCCAAAGATGGCGCCAAGATGGTGCACGCGGTGGCAAACGCACAGGTTCCCAAACTGACGGTCATCATTGGCGGCTCTTTTGGCGCGGGCAACTATGGCATGTGCGGGCGCGCCTATGGGCCTCGTTTTCTGTGGATGTGGCCCAATGGCCGCATCAGCGTCATGGGGGGAGAGCAGGCAGCCAATGTACTGCTTACCGTGAAACAGGATCAGGCGACGCGCCTGGGGCAGCCCCTCATGACAGCGGAAGAACAGGCGGCCTTCAAGCAACCCATTCTGGACAAGTATGAAGCCGAGGGCAATCCCTATTACGCCACGGCGCGCTTGTGGGATGATGGCATTCTCGACCCGCCAGAAACGCGCACCGTCTTGGCGCTTGCTCTCTCGGCGTGCTTCAATGCGCCAGTCAAAGAGACACGCTACGGCGTCTTCCGCATGTGATCAGCCAGCGACGCTTCACTGCTCATCCTGCTCCAATAGTTCCTCTAGCGCGGCTAACGCCACGCCAAAGTCACGCCGCCCCAGACCAAGCCGAAAGTGATTGTCGGGGACATGAAAGAGGCAGCCAGGCACAAGCAGCGTTCCCTTGATCGCCAAAAGGCGTTGACAGAAAGCCTCGACAGGGTCATTGCCCTGCCAAAGGGGAAACGCAACAGAGCCGGCTTGGGGTGGAATCCATGTGAACCGCTCTGGCCGCGCGGCAAAAAACGCTTGGGCGAGAGCCAAATTTCCGCGGATGATCTCCAGGTTGCGCGCCGTAATCGCGTCGCGGTTGTCCAGCGCCATAAGCGCCAACACCTCGCCCGGCGCGCTGTTGCAGATGGTGGTGTAGTCTTTCAGCATGAGGCAGCGCTCCATGAGAGAGCGGTCATGGCTTGCCAGCCAGCCTATGCGCAGGCCAGGGAGAGCAAAGGACTTGGAGAGACCGGAGAGGGAGATTGCGCGCTCGTAGCGGTCGCACAGCGCCGGCAATCGCGTTGTTAGGTCGTATTCCAACAGGCGATACATCTCGTCGCTGAAAACAGAGACCTTGTGCTCCTCGGCCAGGGCAAGAATGGCGTCAATCTCCCAATGAATGGGCAATAAACCGGTCGGGTTGTGGGGAAAGTTGAGTGTCAACAGTCTGGTGTGGGGTGTGAACAAGCCGGCCAACTCATCTATGTCCACGCGCCAACGGCCGCCGTCCAGACGCACAGGCCACAGGCTTACGCTGCAGCCGATGCTGTGCGCGATCTCGTGGAGCGACTGATAGGCGGGCGCAACGGCCACAACATGGTCGCCCGGCTGCAAGAGCGCATGCATGGCAAGGAAGATCGCCTCCTCCGGCGCGGCGACCAACACCTGGTCGGCGTCGATGGTCTGGTAGAGCTCGGCGATTGCGCAGCGCAACGCTGGATGGCCGGGCGATTCTGTATAGCCCAGGCGGAGGTCGCGCCACATCTCCAGCCTGGCTGGCGAGGCCATCGCCAGCAGTTCGGCCAGGGCCATACTCTCGCAGTCCGACGCGCTGAGCAGATAACGCGCCGTGAATTCGTGTTCAGCAAAATATCGTTCGAGCTGGAAAGGACGGATGTGCATTGTGAATCAACCGCCCCGTTTCTCGGGCGGCCGGCGCAGTTGATCGACCAGTCGCTCGATGTTGAAGTCCAGTTCATCCTCGTCCGATAGATCGAGAATGGGCAGCATACGCAGCCCCAGCCGCGGGGTGCACTCTTGCGCCATCACCGGGATGAGGCGGTACTGGCTCTGCTCTATGCCCAGGTGTTGGGCGATCAAGTTCTCGAACTCGCCAAAGCCGCTGGCGAGATAGGCAGCGGTAAGCACAGGCAAGGTGTAGCGGCTGGTCTGCACCGCCTGCTCGCTGAAGGTAATCTTGGGTAGACCCAACGGCGCCTCGAAATCCACCGCCGCGACCAGGTTGTTTTGTTTGAGCAGAGGCAGCAGCTTCTGACGCACCCAGGCGCGATCTTCTTTTGTCCCGCTGTAGCTAATGAACACGTCATATTTGTAGCCGTCGCCGACAGGCGCCGTCGGGGTCACAGGGACCTTTTGTCCGCCCAGATGGAGCGCAACCGGGAAATTTTCTTCAATCTCGGCCTTGAAGATAGGGTGCTGTTCGGGCTTGTCGGCGGTCACCCGCGGCTGCACATAGTCGAAGATGTCGAAGATACGGATCACGCCGCCCGCGCCGTTGGCCCCGCCCCTCAACCCAGCCAGGAGATGGGTGGTGAAGAGGCTGTTGGCCGCTCCTTGCAGTATCCATGAAAGCTCGTTGCTGCGCGATGAGGCCAGGATGACCCGCCCGCGCCCGGCCTTGAGCGTCTCCAGATAGGCGTCGGAGAGGCCGATCTTCGGCGTCGGCTCGACCTCTTTGGGTTGACCGACGCCGCCAGAATGACAGCAGTCCAGCACAACGACCAGCTTGCGCGCCGGAATGGCTGCCAGGGCTGCGGTGAACTCCTGGCCGGCGATGGAGGTCTGGGCCAGCGTCTCTGCGCCAGCGTAGCGAGCGTCCACCGGCAAGAGGTAATCGCCGGCGTGGGCGCCGCTCTCGATGCGCCCGCCGTGGCTCGAGACGTAGATGAAGGCGGTGGAGTCGACGTTGCACCTGGCTGCCAGGTCGGCCAACGACTGACGTAGCCCGGCCTGGGTCGCCTGGTCATCCAGCAGCAGCGTTGTATTTGCGAGGGGATAGGCGCACAGGCTCTCGTCGCTGAGCGCGGCGTGAATCGCCCGTGCGTCGGCCAGCACGGTGGCCGGCAGCGGGTTGACGTAGCGGTAATTGGCGACGCCGACGATGAGCGCATGGGCATTGGGTAGG
>CAZLMM010000101.1:19845-23392 GCA_964560495.1 uncultured Caldilineaceae bacterium | reverse complement strand
GGCGACGCCTCGGGCTTGTCATTCTGAGCGCAGCGAAGAATCTCGCCGACAGTCGTCATTCTGAGCGCCAGCGAAGAATCTCGCGCTGCGAAACAGTTCCTTCGCTGCGCTCAGGATGACAGGCGACGCCTCGGGCTTGTCATTCTGAGCGCCAGCGAAGAATCTCGCGCTGCGAAACAGTTCCTTCGCTGCGCTCAGGATGACAGGCGACGCCTCGGGCTTGTCATTCTGAGCGCCAGCGAAGAATCTCGGATGTGAGGAATTATGCAAACCATCGCCCGCTCCACCTTTACCACCGTCAAGACCGAGGGCGGCCTGCTGCCCGCCGACCTGCTCCAGCGCATCGCCGATGGCCGCGCAGTCGAGGGGCTGCGCCCGGAGGACTACCACCTGCTGCCGGGCGAGCGCCTCAACGAGGCCATCAACCGGGCGTGGAATCGCTGCCTGGGCGCCTGGCTGAGCTTCGATGAGCAGCGGCGCAGGCTGCCCGCGCACGACAGCGGCGTGACGCTGACGCGCGAACGCTGGCTGCTGGTGCTCTTTCAGGAATTGGGCTTTGGTCGCCTGCAACTTCAGCGCGGCGGGTTGGAGAGCGACGACGGGACAACCTACCCCATCAGCCACCTGTGGGAACAGACGCCCATCCACCTGGTGAGCTTTCGCCAGGCGCTGGACCGGCGCGGCGAGGGCGGAAGCGCGCTCAAACGCACTCCCCACAGCCTGGTGCAGGAGTTCCTCAACCGCAGCGTCAACCACACCTGGGCCATCCTCTCCAATGGGCTGCAACTGCGCCTGGTGCACGACAACGCCAGCCTGCGCCGCGCGGCTTATGTGGAATTCGACCTGGCCGCCATCATGAGCGGCGAACTCTACGCCGATTTTTCCCTGCTGTGGCTGGTCTGCCATCAGAGCAGATTCGAGGTTTTGGGGACTTGGGGGGATGAGGACGTGCAGGCGTTGGAAGAGAAGGAAGGCGCATCAGGTGAAACGGCGCAAGACCTCAAACTCTCGCCGTCCCAATCTGCAACCTGCTGGCTGGAACGCTGGTCCCACGTGGCCGCAGAGCAGGGGACGCGCGCGCTGGACGCGCTGCGCGACGGCGTGCAGGAAGCCATCGAGACCCTGGGCCGCGGCTTTCTGCGCCACCCGGCCAACGGCAAGCTGCGCGCCAACCTGCGCAGCGGCGACCTGAGCGGGCAAGACTTCTACGACCAATTGCGCCGCCTGGTCTACCGCATCATCTTTCTGGCGGTGGCGGAGGAGCGGGACCTGCTGCTCGCGCCCGAGGCCGCGGCCGAGCAGCGCCAGCGATACGAGCGCTTCTTCAGCCTGCGCCGCCTGCGCAACCTGGCCGCCGATTGGCGCGGCTCGCCCCACCCGGACCTCTATCGCCAGTTGCGCCTGCTCTTCACCCTGCTGCGCGCTGGTTATGCGCCGCTGGGATTGCCCGGCCTGGGCAGCTTTCTCTTTTCGCCCCAGGCCAGCCCCGCGCTGGACCAGGAGGAGATCGCCAACCGGGACCTCTTGGAGGCCTTGCGGGACCTGCTCTTCGCCACCCAGAACAACGTGCGCCTGCCCGTGGATTATCGCAACCTGGACGCGGAGGAGTTGGGCAGCGTCTACGAATCGCTGTTGGAGCTTCACCCCCAGCTCAATCTGGAGGCCGGCCACTTTGCCCTGGCCGCCAGCGCCGGTTCCGAACGCAAGACCACCGGCAGCTACTACACGCCGTCGCAGCTCATCGACAGTTTGTTGGAGAGCGCGCTGGAGCCGGTCATCGCCCATCGGCTGAGTCGGGCGGCTCGCGAAGAGTCTCCCCAAGAAGAGGCGATCCTCTCCATCAAGGTCATCGACCCGGCCTGCGGTTCGGGCCATTTTCTCATCGCCGCGGCGCGACGATTGGCGCACCACCTGGCGCGGGCGCGCACGGGCGACGAGGAGCCAGCGCCCGATGAACTGCGCGCGGCGACGCGCGAAGTGGCGCGGCGCTGTCTCTACGGGGTGGACTTGAACCAGACGGCGGTGGAGCTGTGCAAGGTGGCGTTGTGGATGGAGACGCTGGAGCCGGGCAAGCCGCTCAGCTTTCTGGACGCCAACATCCAGGCGGGCAACAGTCTGGTGGGCGTCTTCGACCTGGAGGCGACCGCCGAGCTGCCCGACGACGCGTTCCAGCCCGTCACCGGCGACGACAAGGCGACGGCCGCCGAGCTGCGCCGGCGCAACAAGCAGCAGCGCGCCGGCCAGCTCGATCTCTTCGGGCCAGAGGAAGAGAAGTTCGCCCGCATCGGCGACATCCTGGCGCGGCGCCAACAGCGGCTGGTGGAGATGCCCGAACAGAGCGTGGCCGACGCCGAGGAGCGGGCGCGCGCCTTTGCCGAACTGACCGAGACCAACGCGTTCAAGTGGGGGCGGCTGGCGGCTGACCTGTGGACGGCGGCCTTCTTCTGGCCGTTGACCGGGGCGGGCGGCGCGACCGCGCCCACCCACGGCGCGCTGCGCCGGCTGCGGGGCGGCCAGACGCCGGCCGCCGAGACGCGCAGCCTGGCCCGCGAACTGGCGCAGCGCCACGGCTTCTTCCACTGGCCGCTGGCCTTCCCGGATGTCTTTCAGCGCACGGACCCGGGGTTCGACGTGGTGCTGAGTAATCCGCCGTGGGAGCGGGTGAAGCTGCAAGAGAAGGAGTGGTTCGCGGCGCGCCACCCGGCCATTGCCAATGCGCCCAATGCCGCGGCTCGCAAGCGCATGATCGACGAGCTGCGCAAAGAGGACCCGGCGCTGCACGACGCCTTTCAGAGCGACCTGGCCGGGGCTGAGAAAGAGAGCGCGTTCCTGCGCCGCAGCGGTCGCTTTCCCCTGTGCGGACGGGGCGATGTGAATACCTACGCCGTCTTTGCCGAATTGGCGCGCCAGTTGCTGCGCAGCGCCGGGCGCGCCGGCGTCATCACGCCCACAGGCATCGCCACCGACGACACCACCAAGTTCTATTTTCAGGAGGTGATGGAGAGCGGCGCGCTGGCCAGCCTCTACGACTTCGAGAATCGGCGCAAGATCTTCCAGGCAGTGGACAGCCGTATGAAGTTCTGCCTGTTGACCTTGCGTGGGGAAGCCCTCACGCCCAGCCCGGCGGGGCCAGGGGCGGCAGGGGCGGAGTTTGTCTTCTTTGCGCTGGACGTGGACGATCTGCGCGACCCGGAGCGGCGCTTTTCGTTGACAGCCCAAGAGATCGCCCTGCTCAACCCCAACACCCGCACCTGCCCCATCTTCCGCAGCCGGCGCGACGCGGAGCTGACCAAGGCGATTTACCGCCGCGTGCCGGTGCTGATTCGCGAGGGGCCGCCGGAGGAGAACCCGTGGGGCGTGAGTTTCCGGCAGGGGCTATTCAACATGACCAGCGACTCGCATCTCTTCCACACGCGCGCCCAGTTGGAGCAGGCGGGCTGGCGGCTGGAGGGGAATCGCTTTGTGCGCGGCGGCGCCGGAGATTCTTCGCTGGCGCTCAGAATGACAAATTCAGCCACGCCTGTCAGCGTGAGCGCAGCCAGTCATC
>CAZLMM010000101.1:0-19745 GCA_964560495.1 uncultured Caldilineaceae bacterium | reverse complement strand
TGGCAGCGCCGGAGATTCTTCGCTGGCGAGATTCTTCGCTGCGCTCAGAATGACAAATTCAGCCACGCCTGTCAGCGTGAGCGCAGCCAGTCATCCTGAGCGCAGCGAAGGAACTGGCAGCGCCGGAGATTCTTCGCTGGCGAGATTCTTCGCTGCGCTCAGAATGACAGATTCAGCGGTGCGGCAGGAGGACAACGCGGAGGTGATGCTGCCGCTCTACGAGGCGAAGATGCTGCACCACTTCGACCACCGCTGGGCCACCTATGACGGCGGCGAGACCCGCGACCTGACCCTGGCCGAAAAGCAAGACCCGCGGCGCGTGGTTCTGCCGCGCTATTGGGTCGATCGGCGGGAGGTGGAGGCGCGCTTGCCTGGTTATCGCGCCGGCTGGTTCGTGGCGTTTCGGGATATTGCACGTTCGACTGACGAACGCACAGCCATTTTCAGCGTCATCCCGCGCGTGGCGGTGGGGCACACGGCGCCCCTTGCATTTGTTATCCAAACTGCGTTGCACACTATAGGTTTTGTCGCAAACATCGTCAGCTTTGGGTTTGACTATACCGTCAGACAGAGTGTTGGTGGCACTCACTTGACTTACGGCTACCTCAAGCAACTCCCCGTCCTGCCACCTTCAACCTACGCCCGACCCTGCCCGTGGAACGACCCAATGACGCACGCCTCCCCCGTCACCCTCGCCGCCTGGCTGCTCCCCCGCGTCCTGGAACTCACCTACACCGCCTGGGATTTGCAGCCCTTCGCCCGCGATTGCGGCTACGCCGGCCCGCCCTTCCGCTGGGACGAGGATCGCCGCTTCCTCCTGCGCTGCGAAGTGGACGCGGCCTACTTCCATCTCTACGCCATCGCCCGCGACGATGTGGAGTACATCCTGGAGACCTTCCCCATCGTCAAGCGCAAAGAGATGACACGCTGGGGCGAGTTCCGCACCAAGCGGGTGATCCTGGAGATCTACGACGAGATGGCGGAGGCCATGCGGGGCGGCGCGCCGTATCAGACGCGACTGGACCCGCCGCCGGCGGATCCACGGGTGGCGCATGGAGGATGACTCGTGACAAGTCATGCGTCTCAAGTCACGCCCTGGCAACCATTCCCCATTGTCGGGCGCAAAGACATCGTTGTATAATGGCAGCCAGGAGGAACTTTCCATGTCTGTGAATGCGATGGTGCAACAGGATGTTGTACGGCAGGCTGTCATCGAAGTTGCGCGCCTGCCAGAACAGGATTTGGTGCGCGTGCTGGCATACATCGATGACCTGAAAGAGCAGCGATCTCGATCGACGGCGCTCCCACTGGTCGCTGAAATCCGCGCCGAAGCCGATCGGCTGGCTGCTGGTATGGAGCATCAACCTCGGCACGAAGTCATGGCTCAGTTTCATGGAACATTGGAACGCATTCGTGCACAGGCGGTAGCTGCAGGCACGGCCATTGACGGAGACTGGCAGGGTGACTGAGCGTCTGCGCGTGGTCTTCGACACCAACGTTTTTGTCTCGGCTGCGTTAAGTAAGAGCCTGACAAGCCCCACGCGCGAACTGCTGGCGCGGTGGGAACGTGACGAGTTCGTCCTGATCACATGTGAAGCGCTGGTTGCCGAGTTGATCGAAAAGCTCCTTGAGCACCACATCGAACCGGCTTCGATCGCCGTGCTGGTGGCGACGCTGGCGCGGTTGGCGGAATGGGTGGCAATGCCTGCTGATAGCGTGACACCGGTTCTTGTAGACCCGGACGATGACGTTGTACTTGCTTGCGCAGTGCTGGGGCAAGCAAATTTTATCGTGACCTACGACCCTCACTTCGCTCCTCTGGCCGGCGTCTATCGCGATATCCAGATTGTCAAGGCGCTCCCGTTTCTGTGGGTTGTTCGCGGCGACCAGCCGCCTGACGCAGGCAATATCACGACTTGATTTGTGACGACTGCGTTGGCGTCCCGCCCTTCCGCTGGGACGAGGATCGCCGCTTCCTCCTGCGCTGCGAAGTGGACGCGGCCTACTTCCATCTCTACGCCATCGCCCGCGACGATGTGGAGTACATCCTGGAGACCTTCCCCATCGTCAAGCGCAAAGAGATGACACGCTGGGGCGAGTTCCGCACCAAGCGGGTGATCCTGGAGATCTACGACGAGATGGCGGAGGCCATGCGGGGCGGCGCGCCGTATCAGACGCGACTGGACCCGCCGCTGGCGGATCCACGGGCGGCGCATGGGGGATGACTCGTGACCCGTCATGCTGCACTTGTGAGAAGGGATTGAACGCAGATGACGCTGGCGCCCGTTGATCAGGTTCTCTGTGTTTCAGCGTGAATTGTCTCGCCATTGACCATGCACCCTCTCACAGTTATAATGCCATGAGCTTGATCTGCGTTGATACTGATGACCTCAATGTGGATCAATGCTGCTGTTTCAGTTGTGCACGTTTTGCCTGTCTCCGACTTTGCTTCAGGCGCAATGGAGTGGAAGGAGATCGATGTCAATCCAATTGCTTGAAATTGATCAGGACATCCTGGATTCTGCTCGCCTGACGGCAGATCAGGCCAGGGTGGAGCTGGCGATCTACCTGTACAGCCAGCAACGCCTTTCCTTTGGGAAGGCGCGCGAGTTGGCTGGATTGCCGCTGTGGACATTTCGCCAGATGTTGGCGACGCGCCAGATCGCGCCGCACTACAACGAAGACGATCTCCTGGCCGACGTGGCCACGTTGCGCGCTCTCCGCTCACCATGATTGTCGTCTCCAACACGTCCCCGCTCACCAATCTGGCGGCCATCGGCCAGTTTCACCTGCTGGAAGCGCTCTACGGACAGGTTTGGATTCCTCGTGCAGTCAGGGAGGAACTCAACGCCAATGACGTGCAATGGCCTGGAAGTCTTCAGGTGCGCCAGGCAGGCTGGATCAGGCATGGTCAGGTTGCCAATCTTGCCCTCGTGACAGCGTTACAGCGTGACCTGGATCGCGGCGAAGCGGAAGCCATTGCTCTTAGTGTAGAGCTTCGGGCGAATCTGCTGTTGATCGATGAAAAAGAAGCGCGACGCGCAGCGCAGCGCCTGGGGCTACAGATAACCGGCGTCATTGGCTTGCTGGTGGAAGCAAAGTTACAGGCGAAGATAGACAAGATAGGCCCAGCGCTGGATCGCCTGCGTTACGAGGCCGGCTTCTTCATGACTGACAGGCTCTACGCCCTTGCGCTTCATCTGGCTGGTGAAACCGGATAACGACCACAATCTGTCTCCCGCCGCCTTTAACCCGTCCAGGGCGACGACGTGGAGTACATCATGGAGACCTTCCTCATCGTCAAGCGCAAGGACATGGCCCGCTGGGGCGAGTTCCGCACCAGGCGGGTGATCCTGGAGATCTACGACGAGATGGCGGCGGCCATAGCAGGCGGGCCGCCCTACCAGACGCGCCTCGACCCGCCGCCAGCCGATCCACGGGCGGCGCATGGAGGGTCGGACATCAAGGAGATGGTGGAGTGAGATCTCTGTGGCCGATCATTGGCCTGGCGGCAATGTGGGCTGTAGCGGGTGCGGTTGTGGGATTGGGTCTTGGCTCACTCTATGGCGGAAACTGGGTCGTCCCCTGTGGCGCGCTGAACATGATCACGGGATTGTTCCTGTTGCTGCTGGTGACTCGCAACGAGACGGCGCGCAAGATATTCTACGAAGGCCCGAGTCATGAGGAAGAACGGAGTCTGCTGGTGGCAGTCTTGTGGGCGTTGCCAGTCGCCGCGGCGCTAGCGGGCGTGATTTGGTGGCTGCTGGGGAAGGTGCTGCCGTCGTGACTGATGCCCCCACAGCCAATAGACGAAACAGACACCGACATAGACTTGTACACAAAACCATGCGGAAAACAGGCCAATATGCCAGAATGGCGCCGCCTGCACATACAAATGAGGTTGGGCCGGGTACTGACCTGAAGAGTAGGTCAGAACCCAGATGATCAGTAGGCAGATCGAGAGTACCAAGAACAGCAAAAATCGCTTCATGTGGGTATTGTAATCGTTGATATTCTGCTCGTCAAGCACTAGATCGTTTGACCCCCGCTGGGGCGCGTTCCGCGCCAGGCGGGTGATCCTGGAGATGTACGACGAGATGGCGGCGGCGATGCAGGGCGGGCCGCCCTACCAGACGCGCCTCGACCCGCCGCCAGCAGATGCGCGGGCGCGTATAATGCCTGACGCACCCGTTTCGTGTATACTGACGATTGATGCGAATGGCGCTACAGTTGCTGCGATAGGAGATGATGATGTTCGGATTTGACCGCATTACGGCGGATCCAGATATTCTCGGAGGCAGAGCTTGCATCCGAGGGATGCGCATTTCGGTTGCGCTGGTAGTCAATTTGGTTGCCAATAACATGAGCACGGACCAGATCATCGCAGAGTACCCGGACCTGGAACCTGAAGACATTCGTCAGGCGCTGCGATATGTTGCCTGGATGGCGACGGATACCCTGTATGCGCCGTTGGTGGTTCCAGCATGAATCTGCTGCTGGATATGGGTCTGGCGCAAAGCACGGCGTCCTATCTACGAGAAAACGGACACGACGCAGTCCATTTGCGTGAACAGGGGCTACATCGATTGAGCGATCACGGCATCGTCCTCAAGGCAATCTCGGAATCGCGCGTGATCCTCACGCACGACCTTGACTTTGGACGCATCATTGCTTTGAGTCGTAATCGCCTTCCAAGCGTAGTCACTTTTCGATTGGAAGATATGCGGGCAGCCAATATCAATCGACATCTAGATGATATCCTGATCCGTTTTGCCAGTGACCTGGGAAACGGCGCTCTGATCAGTGTAACTGATCAAGCGATTCGTGTGCGCAGACTGCCTGTCACCTAAGCATGTATGCCTCTGGCTGGATCGCGATGAACCACAGGGGGGAAGCACCTCCTTCTGCGCCATATAGTAGATGCAGTCCACCTCTTCCGCCACGCCTTCGCATGAGACGGCATTGACTACGTCCTGGAGACCTTCCCCATCGTCAAGCGCAAAGAGATGGCCCGCTGGGGCGAGTTCCGCACCAGGCGGGTGATCCTGGAGATCTACGACGAGATGGCGACCATGGGCGGGCGGGACGTATGTGACACGACTAGACCCGCCGCCCGCGGATGTGATGCGTAATGCGTAAGGCCTTACGCATTACGCATCACGCATTCACCGCCCCAGATAATCTAGCACGATGTGGGTGAACTCTTCGGGCTTGTCCCACATGGCAAAGTGCCCGGTTGCGGGGATCAGGCGCAGCTCGGCGCCGGGGATCAAGTCCGCCATCGCTTTGGTATGGTCGGTGTCGATGGCTTCTTCTTCCTTGCCGTCCAGGATGAGCATGGGCGTGGTGATGGCGCTCAACTGCTCCGGTGTGTAGACAGGCTCCGTCGCCCACATGTTGCCGATGTTGTTGAGAAATTCATCCCAGCGTTCCGGCGCAGGGGAGAGAGTCGAGTAGTCGCCGGCGGCCTGTTCGATGTAGGCGTTGAAGCGTTCGCTCTCGCCGATGTCGCTGCGCACGCCAGAAGGATCATAGTTGGCGCCGTAGGCGACAATCTTGTTCACCCGCTCTGGGTGGTTGATGGCCAGTTCCAAGCCGATGATGCCGCCGTCGCTCCAGCCCACGACGTCGGCTTTGTCGATGCCCAGGCGGTCCATGAGCGCCAGTACATCCTCGGTCATGAGGGCATAGCTGATGGGGCGCTCGTCGAAGCTCGACCGGCCGTGGCCGCGGCTGTCCAACGCGATGACCTGGTAATGCTCGGCCAGCGCCGGTATCTGATTGCTCCAATAACCGGCGTTGCCCAACCCGCCGTGGATCAGGATCAGGGGGGCGCCCTGGCCGTGGATTTCATAGTAGAGATCGATGCCGTTGATCTCCTCGGTGACGGCTGTGGGCGCCGGCGGCGCGGCGATGGGCTGACAGGCCGCCAGCAGAACTGTGACAACGAGCAGCGTCGCCCACACGATGGGGCGAAGAGAGAGTGACTTCACGGTTTCCTCCTGTACGGTGAATCGTGGATAGATAGGATGGATATTGTACTCGGAGCTACGAGCAGCGTCAATTGGAGGAAAAGCCAACCGCCAGGCAGCCCCAGGTGGCCGTCGCGGGCGGCTGCATGGGACGCCGCAAGGATGCACCGCGAGTTCTCTATGGATGATGACATGATTCCCTGCTTTATGGTACACTATCGCCCATCAACGACCTGGCGTTGCGTCGTCAGGGGGCAGCCGATGACAGAAGCGACGGCCGTGCTCGACACAATCGCTGGAACGCTTGTCACCCATCGCAGATATGCCCGTGCATCAATCAATTTCGGGATCGGAACAGGCAATGAGTGAGAGTGATCTTTTGAGCCGTATCACAGTCAATCCGCGCATCTTCGGCGGCAAGCCTCTTGTCCGCGGAAGACGCCTGGCGGTCGAACACGTTCTAAACATGCTGGCGGCAGGGGATAGCGCCCAAACGTTGTTGGATGCCTATCCGTGGCTGGAAGCAGAAGACGTGCGAGCCTGCCTGCTCTACGCGGCCAAGGTTGTCAGCGAAGAACGCATCGAGCCGTTACTGCTGGAAGTCGCCTGATGAAGATCTTGTTGGACACTTGTGTGTGGGGTGGAGTGCGCCAGGCCCTGTCCGACGCAGGCCACGATGTCGTCTGGGCGGGAGATTGGGACAAAGACCCCGGCGACGATGAGATTCTCGAACAGGCGTTCAGGGAAAGACGGGTGGTTATCACGCTGGACAAGGACTTCGGCACGCTCATTTTCCTGCACGGCAGACTGCACGCCGGGATCGTGCGGCTGGTCAATCTATCCACCCATCAACAACCAGGCGTCTGCCTGCGCGTGCTCTCCCAGCACCAATTCGCCCTCGAAGGGGGCGCTGTCGTTACTGCCGAACTCAACAGAGTGCGCATACGACAGTCAGGCGGACGCTAGAAAAGAGCGGATGAGTGACGAGAAATGCGTAATTCATCACGAGTCACGAGTCACGCATCACGAGCGATTATTGTCAGGTCAGGGGGAATGCAACAATGGGCGTACTCATCAAAAACGGAACGATTGTCACGGCCAGCGACACTTACAGCGCGGATGTGCTCATCGAGGGCGAACGCATTGCGCTCATCGGGCGCGACCTGCCCGGCCAGGGACATGAGGTGATCGACGCCGCCGGCCGGTTGCTCTTGCCGGGCGGCATCGACGTGCACACGCACCTGGAGCTGCCCTTTGGCGGCACGGTCTCGTCCGATGACTTCTTCACCGGCCAGCGGGCCGCGGCCTTTGGCGCCACCACCACCCACATCGACTTTGTCATCCAGCCCATCGGCGGCTCGTTGCGCCAGGGCGTGGAGACGTGGCGCGCCAAAGCCGAAGGCAAGGCCGCCATCGACTACGGCTTTCACGTCGCCATCACCGACCTGCGCGACGAAGTGATGGACGAAATCCCCTCGCTCCTGGCTGAAGGCATCACCAGCCTCAAGCTCTTCATGGCCTACAAGGGCGTCTTCCAGGTGGATGACACGACCCTCTTCCGCGCCATGCTCAAGGCCGCGGAAAACGGCATGTTGATCATGGTGCATGCGGAGAACGGCGACGTGATCGTGGAGTTGCGCCGGAAACTGCTGGCCCAGGGCAAAACCGAACCCCGGTATCACGCGGTCGCGCAGCCCTCCACCATCGAAGGCGAAGCCACCGGGCGCGCCGTGGCCCTGGCTGGCGTGGCCGGCGCGCCGCTCTACGTGGTGCACATGACCTGCCAGGAATCGGTGCAGCAACTGGCCTGGGGTCGCGAGCGCGGCTTCCCGGTGATGGGCGAGACCTGCACCCAGTACATGTTCATCTTTGAGGACGACCTGGCGCGGCCCGATTTCGAGGGCGCAAAGTTCATTTGCTCGCCGCCCGTGCGCCGGCCCCACGACGCCGACGCGCTGTGGAAAGCCCTGGCCGACCGCACCTTGCAGGCAGTCTCCACAGACCACTGCCCCTTCTGGTTTCAGGGCGGCGTGAACGGTCGCCCGCCGGGGAAAGAGCTGGGCAAGGCCAGCTTCGACAAGATCCCCAATGGACTCCCCGGCATCGAAGACCGCATGGCCGTCATGTGGCATCACGGCGTCAACGGCGGGCGCTTCAGCGCCAACCGCTTTGTCGAACTCACCAGCGCCAACCCGGCCAAAATCTTCGGCCTCTATCCACGCAAAGGGGCGATCCTGGTGGGCGGCGACGCCGACATCGTGGTGTGGAATCCCGCGGCCGAACACACCATCAGCGCGGCGACCCACCACATGAACACCGACTACAACTGCTACGAGGGCATGCGCGTGATCGGCTGGCCCGAGAAGGTGCTGTTGCGCGGGCGGGTCATCGTCGATGGCGAGCAGTGGCTTGGTCAACGAGGCGGCGGTCAGTTTTTGCAGAGACAGGCGCACGCGCCGGTATTGTGATCCTATGGAAACTACCGTCATTCCACACTCCCTCAATCCTAAATCACGGTGAAGCGAACGAACCCTTTGCGCCAGATCATCTCTGTGGCGCTCATCATCCTGACCATCGTCCTGGTGTGGGAGGGCGTCAAGTGGCTGGCCGGCGACCCGTGGCGACCGGAGAGCAACCCCTTTGGCGTCAGCCACAATCCGCCCCTGCGCTGGAAGGCGGCCTCGGACCTCAATCTGCCCCATGTGTGGAGCATCGCCGAGGCCTTCGCCAACCCATCCCGGCGCAACGGGCCGCCCCTCATCTCCATTCTCGTCAGCGCAGCCTTCTACACCTTTCGCGAGGCGCTCACCGGCTTTGCCCTGGGCGCCAGCCTGGGCTTACTCCTGGGCATCTTCTTTGCCCATTTCAGCATCTGGGAGCGGGGCTGCATGCCCTATGTGGTCGCCTCACAGACGGTGCCCATTTTGGCGATTGCGCCCATGGTCATCATCTGGTTGCAGGCGGGCTGGGTCTCGGTGGCGGTGATCGCCGCGTACCTGACCTTCTTTCCGGTGACCATCAACACCTTGCGCGGGCTGCGTTCGCCCGACCCCATGAGCGTGGAGCTCATGCACTCCTACGCCGCATCGCGCTGGCAGATTCTGTGGAAGCTGCGCTTTCCGGCTGCCTTGCCCTACATCTTCACCGCCTTCAAGATCGCAGCGACCACCAGCGTGGTGGGCGCCATCATTGGCGAGTTGCCCTCGGGCATTCGCAGCGGGCTGGGCGGCGCGATTCTCAACTTCAACCAATACTATATTTCCGGCCCGGGGCGGCTGTGGGCCACCATCGTCATCTGCGCGCTGGTGGGCATTGCCTTCTATCTGCTCATCGCCGTGGCCGAGCGCCTGGCCCTGCGTGGGCGCAAAGCAGTGGAGGTGCAGGCGTAATCTATGTCTGAGCCAATTGTCACCCTTTCTCAAGTGGACATGCGCTTCGCCGCCCAGAGCGGGGGCGAAACCATCGCGCTCAAGAACATCAACCTGACCATTCAGCCGGGCGAATTCGTCTCGCTGATTGGGCCGTCGGGCTGCGGCAAATCCACTTTGCTGCGGCTGGTGGGCGATTTGATCGCGCCGACCGCCGGCGCGATCACCGTGAATGGCAAGACGGCGAGACAGGCGCGCGTGGATCAGGATTACGGCATGGTCTTTCAAGCGCCGGTGCTCTTCGAGTGGCGCAGCATCCTCAAGAACGTGGAGTTGCCCCTGGAACTGCGCGGGGTGGACAAAGTGGAACGCGCCCGCCGCGCTCGTGAATTGCTGGCCATGGTCGAGTTGACCGGCTTCGAGCAGCACTACCCGTGGCAGCTCTCTGGGGGGATGCAACAGCGCGCAGCTATCGCCCGGGCCCTGGCCGAGCAGCCGCGGCTGCTGCTCATGGATGAACCGTTTGGCGCGCTGGACGAGATGACGCGCGAGCGCATGAACGCGGAGCTTCATCGCATCTGGCAAGAAACCCAAACGACGGTCATCTTTGTCACCCACAGCATCTCTGAGGCAGTCTTTCTTTCCACGCGCGTCGTAGTCATGTCGGCGCGCCCCGGCGAGATCATTCAGGAGATCCCCATCGAGCTGACCCAGCCGCGGGGTCTTCACACCCGCGAAGAGGAGAGCTACTTCCGGCTGGAGACATCGGTGCGCGAGTGGCTGCGCAAGGCGAAAGGATACGAAGTGTGAACACTCTCCGCCGTTATCTGCCCGCCATCATCCTCTTTTTTGCAGCCCTGGTGTTGTGGGAGGGATTCGTGCGGCTTTTCGACGTGCAGCGCTTCTTGCTACCTGCGCCGTCGGTCATCGGTCAGGCCTTTGTCACCAACTTCGACCGTCTGGTGCATATCGGCTGGTTCACAACAAAAGAGGCGTTGGGCGGGCTGTTCATCGGCTGCACGGCCGGCATCCTGGTGGCCCTGGCGACTGCGCGCTGGACCATCGTCAGCGAAGCCATGATGCCCTTTGCCATTGCGGCCAACTCGGTGCCTATCATCGCCTTTGCGCCCATTTTCAACAACTGGTTTGGCATCGACAACCCCTTTTCCAAGATGATGATCGTTGCGGTCATCTGCTTCTTCCCCATGATGATCAACACGGTGCGCGGGTTGACGTTGGTGGACCCAGCCATGCTCGAGCTGATGCGCTCCTATGCGGCCGGCGACTTCACCATTCTGGCCAAGGTGCGTCTGCCCAACGCCCTGCCCTATATGTTCAACGCCTTCAAGGTGACGGCCACCCTGTGCATGATCGGCGCGGTGGTGAGCGAATACTTTGGCGGCAACCGCTCGGCCTTGGGCGTCTTCATCACCCAGGAGGCGGCCCAGTTCCGCTTCCAGAACTCATGGGCGGCCATCATCGTCGCCTGCGTCGTCGGCATCACGATCTATTCCATCGTGCTGCTGGTGGAGCGCGCGGCCATCCCCTGGCACGCATCGGTGCGCGGCGACGTGCGGCGGTGATTGGCGCACACATACTTCGCCAGGTGCTCAATTCATGTTCAGGAATGTGAAAGGGAAAGAAGATGGAACAGCGACGTTTTGGCGACACAGATCTGACTTGTTCGGCCATCGGCTTTGGCACCTGGGAAATGAGCACGACCATGTACGGCGAGATCGACGTGGCCGAGGCCAGCCGCGCAGTCGGCGCAGCCATCGATCACGGCATCACGCTTTTCGACACCGCCGAGGTCTATGGCCCGTTCCACTCTGAGGAAATCCTGGCGAAGGCGCTGGGCAGCCGACGCCGGGAGGTCGTCCTGGTGACCAAGGTTGGCTATGTCTATGACGAGGACAACAAGATCCTTGGCCGCAGCTCGCGTCACGACTACATCATCAAACGTACTGAGGGCTGCCTGCGACGCATGAACACCGATGTCATCGACCTCATGCTCATCCACTGGCCCGACCATCACACGCCCCTGGAGGAACCCATGCGGGCGCTGGAGAAGCTCAAGGCTGATGGCAAGATTCGCCATTACGGGGTCTCCAACTTCACGGTCGCCATGATGGAAGAGTGCCAGAAACACGGGAGGTTGACGGCCAACCAGGTAGGCTATCATCTTTACGACCGGCGCATGGAGAAAGAGGTGCTGCCCTATTGCCTGGCCAACCGCATCGGCTATATGGCCTATGGCACGCTGGGCTTTGGGCTGCTGACCGGCGCGTTTACGGAGGAAACCCGTTTCCTCGATTGGGACTGGCGCAGCAAGGGCAAAGCCTTTGGTCTGCCCCTCTTCGAGCGTGATTCCTTTCTCAGGGAGCTACGCGTCACGGCGCGGCTCAAGGAATTGGCGGCAAGCTATGAGAAATCGGTCGCCCAGTTGGCCATCGCCTGGGTGTTGAGCAACCCGGCGGTGACGGTGGCGTTGGTGGGGATGCGCAACGAGCGCGAGCTGAAGGAGAACGTTGCGGCCAGCGCGTGGAGGCTGAGCGCAGAGGATCGCGCTGAGATCGACCGCATCTTCGCTGAGGAAGGCGCGCCGACCTATGTGGATGCTGCGCAGGCAGTGTAGTCATCCCAATGCAACCAACATGAATCTCACCGACGATATGCGCATTGGAGGCGTGCGCCACCAGCGCAAATTCTCGTTCGGACGCATGTCGGACGCCGGACGGACGCGGCGCAGTTAGAATGTCCCCTGTCAGTAACATTGATTTGGGTGCATTCAAAGTTAGTTTGCTGTAGGAATCATCACCCATAAACTAATTTTGAACACATCCCATTGATTTCTATCTGTATTTGAGAGGGGACCATTGGCATGTTTAAATATTCGACCTTTCAATTCATCCTGCTCATCGGCGCGCTGCTGCTCTCGCTTCTGCCTGGGGCAGGGACGCCAGTCTACGCGCAGGATGACGCAGTTGCCGCCGGGCCAGACCAGACGAACGTTGGCTTCACCATCAAGGTCAACACCCTGACCGATGAATGGGACATTGACCCGAACACCAAACACAAGACCAAGTGCTCGCTGCGTGAGGCGTTGCAGGCCACCATCAACAGCAACGTGCAGGGCAACCAGGGTTGCGGCGCCCCCAGCAACTTCTCGGAATATCGGATCGACATGAACCCGGGCACGTATCTCCTCACCCGGCCAGAGGAACTCCCCCACATCATGGTCAATGTGGTCATCGATGGAAAGAAGTCAGTCACCATTGACGGCAACGGCGGTAGTCGCGATAAGGGTATCTTCACTGTGGCGTCGTCGGGTTCGCTCATTCTGGAGAACATCACTTTGCAAAATGGGCGACGCGGCGCAGGCGGGGCCATCTCCTCGCAAGGCGACGTGACCCTGCGCGAGGCAACCTTCCAAAAGAACGCGGCGGACATCGGCAACAAGACCGGTCAGGGCGGCGCGATTTGGACCAACGGCGGCGACCTGATCATCATCAAGAGCAAGTTCGAGGAGAATCGCTCTGATGACAAGGGCGGCGCAATCTACAGCGGCTCATCCCTGGTGTTGGTGGATCGGGCCGAATTCCTGGACAACCGCGCCTTTGGCAACGGCGGCGCCTGGGCCAACACAGGCGCCGGCGAAAGTTTCCCGACCATCCGCGATAGCAAGTTTCAAGGCAATCGGGTGCTTGTCCAGGAAGTGCCCAACGGGTATGACCCCAAATCCGACCCGCATGGCGGCGGCGCCATCTGGAACACTGGCAAGATGCTGGTGGAAAAGACCCAGTTCTATCAGAACTACACCCGGCGCGCCAAAGGCGGCGGCGTGATCCACAACCAGGGCGAGATTCGCTTCCAGGATGTGGCCATGGCCGAGAACGAAGCCAAGGTCGACGCCGACTTCCCCAACAGCTTTGGCGGCGCCATCCTCAACGAAGGCGACATGTACCTGGTGCGCACGTCGATCCACCACAACAAGGCAAAATTTGCCGGCGCGGCCATGAACCGCCTGGGCGCAGAACTCTTCGTGGTCAACAGCACCGTGGCCGAGAACAGCGCTGGCGTGGATGCCGGCCTGGTCAGCGGCCACCCCTTCCTGGACGACGGCGGCGTGATCTCCATTTACCATTCCACAGTCGTCTATCCTGACGAGGGCACAGGCTCGGCGGATGCGCCTTCCATCAGCGCCATGAAGGATTACAACATCATCATGGCCAATAGCATCACCGACAACGCCTGCGGTCGCCCCATCTACACCCTGGGTTACAACGTCTTTGGTTCGCTCTGCCCACGGCTGGCGTTGCCTGGGTCGGGCGCCAACGAGCAGACCGACCTCACAGGCGTCGATCCCTTCGACGCAGGGCTGACCGGCATGATCCACAACGGCGGGCCAAATTTCAGCGACGCCATCTTTGCATCGTACAAGCTGCAAGGCAACGGCGCGGCCATCGATCTCTCGGGCGCGGTCGGATGCAACTTCCAGTTGGTCGAGGCGGTGGATCAGACAAGGGGGGCGCGTCCTAATGGACAATTCTGCGATGCGGGATCCATGGAGGTCGGCTCCCAGCCGCCCAAGCTCAAGTCGACTCCGGTGAACCCTGGCGGAGTTCTGCTCTTTCCGGCAGTCTTTCTCAATGGCGGCGCAACCTCCACCGAGACGACGCTGGAGATCGAAAACAACGGCGGCGGTCTCTTCCTCTATCAAGCGCAGATTGACGAATCGTGGGACAACACCTTCGAGCTGATCGATGGGGCTTCGGGCGGGCTGGGCAAGAATCAGAAAAAGACGCTCAAGTTGCGCTGCACGCCCAAGGGACAGGGCAGCTTCTACGGGATGCTGCTCATTACCACCGACATGCAGGACCAACCCGAAGCGCGCTACAAGCTCACCTGCCATTCGCCTCGCTTGAGCGGGCCGTCGGTCGGCGCGCATCAGAAGCCCGGCCCCGTCAGTTCGGGACAGGCCTCCGCCGGGGAACAAACGATGGTCTCCACCCAGTTCGCCAACTATGGGAATCAGCCAGTAAGCACGAGCTATTCATGGAAACAGACTGCCGGCAACATCTGGCAGATCGTGGCAACGAAAGGCGCAGTGGTTGCGGCTGAGGCTGGAGCCGACATCGTCATCAACCCAGGCGAAACGCTCAACCTCGATCTGATCTGCAAGCCGGCCGGCGTCGGTCTGCTGGTCAACACACTGGAGGTCAAGACCAACGATCCAGCCAATCCAGTCATCAACTACGATGTCTCCTGCGAAGGTGTGGTCACGCCGAATCCGCAAAAGCTGACGTTGGCCGAATACTCCATGGAAGGGGGCATCCCGGGCAAAAGCGTCATGGGTCTGGCGATGAGCCCCGATGGCAAGCAGCTCCTCACAGGCTACTGGAACGGCGAGGCCATGGGCGTCCATTCAGTGAGCGCCAGCGGTGGAACTTCATTGCAGACAACCGTGGGTCAGGCAGGCATGGGGACGATCAGCGCCATCAAGTATAGCAACGACGGCAAGAACGTCTACTACAGCAGCATCAGCGGCAATGGCGTTGTGGCCCTCAGTCGGGCAGAAGATGGCGCTCTCTCCGTCATCCAAAGCGTGAAACGCACCGACACGTACATTTGCGGCTTCAATCCCCAGACGCAGCTACCCATCTTCTGCCAGATCAACGGCATGGCTGGCGCCCGCGCCCTGGACATCAGCCCCGATGACAAAAACGTCTATGTCACCGGCATCTCCGATAGCACGCTGGTCGTGTTGACTCGCAACGCAGCCGATGGCAAGCTCGCCTATACGCAAAAGTTCACCAATACCATTCAGGGTGAAAACGTCCTGCAAAACCCATTTGCGGTGGCTGTGAGCCATGACGGCGCAAATGTCTATGTAGGCTCCAGCAGCGGCGATAACATCAGCGCCTTTGCCCGCAATGAGAACGGGCTGCTGAGCTTCCGCACCGTCTATCGCAATGGACAAAACGGCATCAACGGGTTGGACGATGTGCGCTACATCGCCTTGAGCCCAGACGACGCCTATCTCTACGCCGCCGGTTATGCTGGCGACTCCCTGGTGGTCTTCCGTCGCAGTCCGGTGGATGGCAGCCTGGAGTATGTGCAGACCGTGGCAGGCATCGACGGCCCGTATGCAATCGCCATCAGCCACGACCTGGAAGGCGAACGTCTCGTGGCTGCAGCCTGGAACGGCGACGCTATCCATGTTTACGCCCGCAACTGGCAGACCGGCGAACTGACCCTGGTCGAGAAAATGCAGGATACGGCCAACCCACAGAATCTGGACGGTCCTGTGAACCTGGTGAGCACGCCCGACGACCGCAACGTCTACGCCGCGCTCTTTGACAAGGGCAGCCTGCGACGTCTGGCAAGCCTGCGCCATACGCCGTTGCTCTACAACGTGTCGCCGGCTTCCGCGCCAGCGGGCAGCGGCAACTTCGTGATCGCTGTGAACGGTGTGCGTTTCGCCCCCGACTCGGTGGTATTGTGGAACGGGGCCGCCCTGCCCACCATTCCAGTGGATGAGGGGCAGCTGATGGCAACAGTGGATGCCAATCTGGTGAAGAATGCCGGGCAATTCAATGTTCAAGTGCGCACCCCCACCCCAGGCGGCGGCGATTCCAACGGACGCAACTTCACCGTAACCGCGGCGAATCAGCCAGGCGTTCCATCCATCACCAGCCTCAGCCCAGATGCAGCCAAGTTCGGCGATGAGCCGCTCAACGTGGTGGTGAACGGCGCCAATTTCATTCCCCAAAGCCAGGCGCTGCTCAACGATGCGCCGGTCAAGACGACATATATCAATCCAATCATGCTCCTGGTGGAGTTGGAAGCCAGCGACCTGGGCGCGCCCGGCCCGTTGGCAATCACAGTGGTCAATGGGACGGTCGTTGTAGGCGCAGACGCCGACACGGGCGAAGAGGCGTTGGCAACGAAGGCTCTGCCTGTCAAGTTCACGACGGCAGCGCCCGGCGAGTCAGCAGCGCCTTCGATTGCGTCGTTCCAGCCCGCCTCGGTTCAGGCAGGCAGCGCAGGCTTCTGGCTGACGGTGAAGGGGCGCAACTTCTCCATGCTGTCGGGACAGTTGTCGGTGGGTCTGTGGAATGGCGAGGAACGGCAGACGACCGTGCAGGACAGCGAGACGTTGCGGATGCTGCTCAGCGACGCCGACCTGATGACCGCCGGCGCCATCGCAGTGACGGTCTTCACGCCTGGGCTGGATGAATCCGCCCCGGCGACCTTCACCATCTATCCCCAGGGCAATAAGCCCGCGCCGGTGATTACAAGTTCCTTTGTGGACTTCGACAATGGGGTGAAGGTGGTGATCAGCGGCAGCGATCTGGTGGGCGGCGCGCAAGTGCAATTCAACGGCCAGGCGCGCGCAACGACTGTGGTCAATCCCTATCAGGTCATTGCAACCATCACCTACGCTGACCTGACCAGCGGCGGCGCGATTCGCGTCGTCAATCCGGGGCCAGGCGGCGGTCCGTCGAATACGTTGACGTTGGAGGCGCAAAAACTGACCTTCCTGCCGACGATCACCCGGTAAGAGGTTGCAGGGGTTTGGATGGCGGCGGCGAATCTTATCGTGGATGGAGCTCGTTGGTTCGCCGCCATTCAAACCCTGCCGACGCCCAAACTGACGCCGGGAAGAAGGGCTTGAACGGCGGCGAATGGGTGCTGTTGCACGGGCAGAGAAGTCTGCGCCGCCGTTCAAACCCCTACCATGTGAATTTTCAAACGGACTCTGACAAACTCTCATTACGCCGGTTCCACCTGCCGCGCCTGACTTATCACCTTGAGGTGGGTGTTGTCATCTGTTGAGGCGAAGAAGCGCACAATCCGATTGACGGCAACCTGAATCGCGGGCATCTCGGGGGTCGTCAGACGCAAACAGGAGGGTGTTGGGGCGCTTTCCCCAACACCCTCTTGTTTTCAATGAGCGAAATCCCTTTCCTCGGTCAACCGCCCCAATTTTTGCATTTCGCGGCGCGCCGCGTGCATGAGATGGCGCATGGTCACCACCTCGCCGTTGGCTGCAGCCAGATGCGCGGCGTTGACGATGATGTTGCGGATGTTGCCGCCGGCCAGCTTGAAACGCCGCGCCATCAACCCAAAGTCCACATCTTCGCTGTGGGGCACAGAGGAGGGAAAGAGGGTCTGCCAGATACGAACACGTTGCGTCGCTTCGGGGAAGGGGAAATCCACCACCATATTCAGGCGTCGGGTGAAGGCCTCGTCCAGGTTGGAACGTAAATTGGTGGCCAGGATGGTGACGCCATCGTAGGCTTCCATTCGCTGCAACAGATAGCTCACCTCGATATTGGCGTAGCGGTCATGGGCATCCTTCACTTCCGACCGCTTGCCAAAGATGGCGTCGGCCTCATCGAAAAAGAGAATGGCGTTGCTGCTTTCTGCCTCGGTGAAGATGCGTTCCAGGTTCTTTTCCGTCTCGCCGATGTACTTGCTCACCATACTGGAGAGATCGATCTTGTAGAGATCGAGACCCAACATGCGCGCCATCACCTCTGCGGCCATGGTCTTGCCGGTGCCGGGCGGGCCGGCAAAGAGCGCGCTGATGCCAAAGCTGGCGGCCAGCTTGCTCCCGACGCCCCACTCATCAAGCACCTGGGCGCGGCCGCGCACCATATCCACCAGTTCGCGCAGTCGCGCCACCTGGTCGTCGGGCAGGATCAGATCGCTCCATTCGTAGCGCGGGGTAAGTTTGCGCGCCAGGGTCGTCAGGCGCGGGCTGGATTGGGCGCGAGCCGCGGCAAAGAGATCGTCGTTGCTCAACGGGCGGTTCTGTTGCGTGCAAAGATCGATGGCGCTGTCGAGCACAGATTCAAACTGTCCCGTGGTCAGGGCAAAGCGCCCCGCCAGCCCTTCCAGATCCAACGCGCCATTGGTTGCGACGCCTTCCACCAGCCGCT
Organism: uncultured Caldilineaceae bacterium; assembly: GCA_964560495.1. Classification (GTDB taxonomy): domain Bacteria; phylum Chloroflexota; class Anaerolineae; order Caldilineales; family Caldilineaceae; genus UBA5069. Next base: position 1,457 of record CAZLMM010000101.1, on the reverse strand, counting down.
CCAAAATGCGACGCCGCTGTTGATAGTCGGGTACAGGAAAGTCGAGCCAGATCATGCGGCGACTGCGCGCTTCGATGGGCGGATGCCAGCGCGCTTCACACGAAATCATCAAGGGCGCCGGGTGCCGGCACAGGGTCCTGAAGAGCATCGCTGGCGGAGCGCCTTCTTCCAGACACGCATCCCAACCCGTGACCAATCCCACCGCGCCTGTGAGCAGCGTGTCGCGTAGGAACAACTCGCTCACTTCCTGCATGTCGGCATTCTGTTTGAGAACCAGGGCGAGATGAAGGGTAAGAAGCGGCGCACCGAACCGGGCAGCATACCAGCGCGCAGCCAGACGTTGGGCTTCGGCGTCGCGCCCGGTGAGAGCAATCAGAGCGTCTTGGGCAGTCTGGGACTCCAACTGCTCGACGCGTTCGGGCAGCAACAATCCCAATTGTTCTCCAGGCTGCGTGACAAACTCGATGAACGGGCGCACGCTGTTGGCTGGCTGATAGACCCCTTGCAGCCACGCCACGAGGCCCGGTTCGACTGCCAGAGGCTGATTCAAGAGAGAATACTGACCGGCCCCTGGCTCCGACACATATTCCAGCAGGTGGTGGCGAAAGAGGGGCGAGTGCCGGCGAAAATGGGCCAGGAATTCAAGACGCTGAATGCCAGGCGCGCACAACAAATCAAGGATGAGATTGACCGTTGGCCGACGTTGGGTGAGATCATCGAGAAGATAGCTGTAAATCACCTCGTAGCGCAAATCAAAGGCAGGCGCCAGGCAGACTAGGAGCGCATCCAAATCAAACCGACTCAACTCGAAGATCGATGCCAATACGACCAATCCCGAATGATCGTCTCGTTCCGCCGCCGCATCAACCATCTCGGCGATCTGGCGTTCAACGGAGGCCAGCGAAACGGTGTAATCACTCTCGGCATCGATATCCTCTTCAGCCAGCTCCCCAGGGAGAAGTCCAAAGGGCTGCTGCAATACTCGTTGTGCGCGCATCTCAGACACATGAATCGCATCCAGGCCGATCAATTCATCCTTGAGCGAATGCGCTCTGTTCATCTGATCCATCCGCCGATGGATGAACAAATCCAGGCGGGTCAGCTCCATGAAAATGTGGTTCTGCGTGGATGAAAGTGACGACATAAGCGATCTCTCAACTATCGGCTGATCGACAACCGCGACAAGCAAGAACGAGGGAGTGTAGCGGATTGTAACGACGGCCTGCATTCTCTGTCAAAGATGGACTCGACTGACAGCGCGGGTGAACGATGCACCGGCGTTGTTCCTGTTCTTTGCCAACGCTCAGTATAGCGCCTGACTGCAAGACATACTTCGCTGCACGCGGCGCTAGTACACGTGGGCCTAAATGAGCCGGTGGTATTGTCATGCTTCACTGCGTTCAGCATCTGGGTGGCAGCGCGAGATGCTTCGCTGGCGCTCCCTAGAAACTCTCGCC
>CAZLMM010000100.1:0-24117 GCA_964560495.1 uncultured Caldilineaceae bacterium | reverse complement strand
TGAGTCTCCCGCCACCCTGATTTCCTGCACCATTTTCAGACTGAGAATTGCTGAGCGCGCAAACGCATCTAGGATCCTCTTGTCGCGCACGAATTCCAAGCGCGGTGCTTCAAGCGACTGCTATTGGTCGCGGACCCGTGTGTCAATCTCTTTCGTTTCTTCGGAAGTCTACAAAACGATAGCCAAGCCCACGCTCGTTGAAGATGTAGCGGGGATTCTCGGGATTTGGCTCGATCTTTTTGCGTAGGTAGGTGATATAGAGGCGGAGCAGGTGATTGTCGTTGATATATTCTGGCCCCCATACCTTTGTCAACAGGGTTTCGTGGGGCACCACCCAGCCTGCGTTCTGAATGAGGTGATAAAGTAGACGATATTCTGTGGGGCGCAGGTTGATGCGTTCTCCTTCCACAATGACATCGCGCTGTGGCAGGTCCACTTCCAACCGCTCATCAATGGTGATGATCTGTTTGTCGGGGCGACTGCCCAGATGGTCGAGACGGCGCAGAACCGCCCGGATGCGGCTTGACAATTCGCGCGGACTAAAGGGCTTGGTGATGTAATCATCTGCGCCCAGATCCAGTCCCTTGATCTTGTCCTCTTCGTCCGAGCGCACCGTGACCATGATCACAGCGGCGTCGCTGACCTCGCGAAGGCGTTTCAGGGTCTCGAAGCCATCCATTCCGGGCATCTCTACGTCCAGCAACACCAGGTCTGGGTTGTAGTCGCGCACCTTTTCCAGCGCCTGAAAGCCATTGTTGGCCTCCAACGTGAAGTAGCCTTCCAGATCCAAATTCATTTTGACGAACCGCACCATGCGCGGTTCGTCATCCACTACCAGAATCGTCGTACGTTGTTGACTTGACATACATGCGTGAACGGCTTACTCCTCGGCGTAGCCGGGGATTGGCAAGGAGGTGAACTCAAGCAACCCAAGATCGACGACCTCGCCTGCCTTCACCTCCACCAAGATCGTGTCGCCACTCGTTTCATCATCAAGCTGGTAGGAAGTGATGACTGCGTCGAGGATGATCGAATAGGTGCCTGGCTCGACGTTGCCGATGCCAAAGCGCCCGGCTGCATCTGTGACGGCCTTGGGCGCGGTGGACGCCTCGTAGCCAGCCGCTTTGGGCAGGCCGTTGTCATCACGAATGACAGGCGCCAGGCCAACGATTGTGTCTACGACGTAACGATAGCCTGGAAGACCTGTGACGGCCAACTGTCCCAACACAGCTCCTGTCGAGGAATCTGTTGCCCCTTGCGGCGCGGTGGGGTCCGTGGTGGGAGTAGGCAGCGGCGATTCTGGTGCGCCAAGAGGTGATTCTGGCTGGCTGGCGGCCGTGGCGGTGGGCGCCGGGGTGGGAGTCTCCGTCGGTGCAGGGGCAGCTGCTATGGTAGGCGCCGGCGTCGGTTCTTCATCGCCGCCGCAGGCAGCAAACGCAAGCAGCGAAAGCGTAACGAGCAAAATGGGGAAGACGAATGTGTGCAATCGTTTCATAACAAAATCCGATCTGTCGATGGTGACGAGTTTTTCTTGGCAATTGGAGCAGTTCACGACCTGCTCTCCGCTGGCCTGGCTGCATTGACCGACGGCTCTGCTGATTTTACCCATTTGGGAAAAAATGTCCACTTTGGGATTCTTGTTGAGGGCGCGAATCCCATACTCTTGTATTCAGTCGTCATACAGTCAAACGGGCGAGGTCGCCCTCGCCCGTTTGACTGTATGTGATGACCCAGAGCAAAGAGGAATCGCGGTACCCTTTACTCAACAGGAGGAGCTATTGCTTATTTCTTGACGCCTTCATAGACCAGGAAGTTGTCAACGTTGCTTGATCTGAGCTGATTGACCACGGCGACCAGTTTGGCATTTGCATCGGCGCCGGTGCAGGTGGCTGCGCCCACATAGCCATTGGCGATCTTGCCGTTTTGAATGTCCGACAATGCGCCATCAGGCTGCAGGTTGCCGCTCACAGTGTAGCTGCTGTTGCTGAAGGTGCAGTTTACCTGGGTCGCTGCTGTGCCCACATTCTGCACGCTGAAACCGGTGAAGAAACCACTGTTGCGGTCCATGATCAACGGCATGGAGACCACTTTGCCGCCGTCGGCGTCGGTGAAGGAACCATAGGCTTCGCCGTTCACGCCCGGCAGCAATTGGTTGCCAACACCCACCAGATTCTGGTTGGTGCTATTGGCCGTGACCTTTGCCGAACCAACGAATTTCTCCTTGACACAGGTGGTCGTTCCGCCATTGGGAATGGTGGAGCCATTGAAAGCAAAGAGGGCAAAGGTGGCCGACGCGCCGCCGTTGATGGTTTGCGTCTCGGTGCAGGCTGTCCCCGCCAGACCAGGTGTGTATGAAACCGTGACGGATGTTGCATCTGTGCCCTGATTCTGAATCTGCAAACCGGTGATATAGTTCGCATTGTTGGCGTTGATCAGCGGGAACACAGGATTCGGGCCGCCGCCGGTGAAACCAGTATAGGCGAACATGACCTGGGTGCTTTCCTGGATGACCGCAGCCACAACGGGCTGATTGCTCGTCACGGTCGCCGCAAAGACCGCGCCTGGATGAGCCTTCTGTGACTGATAGAAGACCTTGGCCGCGCCCGGCTTGATGGTCGCCGTATCATTCAGGCCATCGCTGTAATTAACCGTTATGTTGGCATCCTGACTGCCGGCGTTCTGGATGCTGAACCAGGTGGTGAACCCGCTGTTCTCCTTGTTCAACAACGGCAGATAGACCGTCGTGCCGCCCGATGAGCGACCTACATAGGACGCGCCTGCTTTGAAGGTGGAATCCAGGATGTTGGACAAGGCTGCAACATTCTGATTTGACGAAACCACGATCGAGCCATTGAAGCCAGCGCTCACGTTTGAAATGGGGAAGTAGGTTTTGGAGCTGTCAACCGGAATCGAATCGGTCGTGGGAGCGCCATTCTGTGTGCCATCGGGATTGTAAGCCGTCAGCGTAATGTTCGCCGCCGCTGTACCGAGGTTCGCCACCTGCACGCCGGAGGTGTAGGCTGGGAACTTGGTCTGCGCTTCGACCGAAGCGTAACCACCCAGTGCTACTGTCGCAAACACGATCGCTGCGACCAGTGCAAATCTAACCAGCTTGTTCATGATTGTTCTCCTTATATGATGAAGAGCCGTGAAACAACGAACGACACACTACCCAAAATGACGACTGGGTTAGCATTCGTACCTCTACGATAGCGAATGCAAGTCGTTTTGCCAATACAACGTTGGTAGTAACTTGGCTCTCGGTGGTCAACGCGGAAACGGCCAATTGATTGTTAAGGGGATACCCCATTCGTGGTATCTCCCTCTGAAACAGCCGATCCCACCCCTTCTGTATCAGCTGAAAGTTCTGAATGGGAAGATCTTTCTCGGTGCATGGCGTGCTCGACCATCCCTGTTCCCATGAGCGCCAATCCGCAAGCAATCAATTCGATGATAAGCGTGAAGACGCGCGCAAGCAGCGCAACCATCACCGCTAACGACGACGGCATGATCAGTGACAGGAGCAGGCTCACGCCCACCTCGGTGAACCCCAGGTTGCTGGGCAAGAAAATCACAAGGACCGAAAGCACCCCCACCAAGGTCCAGGAAGCCATGATGAAGGGCAGATGTTCAAGGCTGATTTGTGTAATGGCGTAGACGTTGCAGAAGAAGATGGCCGCGCCCAACAGCCAGATGAGGCCATACAATGCCAGCCACTTTGACACAGACGCAACGCTCAATTCCGGCGCATCTGCCAGCCCCATGCGTCGGAGCAGCCAACGGATGACCCGCGGCTGCGTCGCGAGGACGCCCAATGCTGCTGCAGCGCCCATCACGATCAAATAGACCGCAGGCAAGGCCGTGAGCGTCAACGTCGAAAGCGCCAGCGTAACCAACGCGCCGGCCACAATGCTCACCACCAGCTCGACGCCGCTTGCCATAGTCACCAGGCGCAGCGCCTCGCCGTGGCGGCGGTAGAGCACCCCGCGACCCGCCACATACCAGACGGTGCCGGGGAGGCGACGCGCCAATTGCGAGTAGACATAGTAGCGCAGGTGCAGGAAGTAAGGTGTGTGACCGCCCAGCGCGTTCATCATGCTGGCCCATGCGACCGCTGCAATCGACACTCCAATTGTCATGAAGACAACGGCTACGCCTAGTATTGGCCAGTAGATGTTCCAATCGAAATCGGCGAAGGCTTCCCGCTCGCGATAAACCATGTATGCCAAAATGGCGAGTGGGATCAGCGCGATAGCGAAGCTCAAGCTAACGCGCCGTAGTCGGGGATGGTTGAAGACCGTCATCGCACGGTGAGAGTCGGGGAGTAGGATGCCTCTGGCGCAGCCGCCGGGCGACAAATATAGACAAAGTGATTCGCCAGATTGACCGGTGTGATTGCGGCGAGGCCGGCCCGCAAGGCCTTCTGTGGGCGTCGCAACATCCAACGCCGGTCTACATCAGTGCGCGGGTAGTTCACTTCACCCCAGGGAACCAACCGTTCGATGGTCAACCCGCCGTGGGTCAGCATGGCATCCCAGGTGGCGCGGGTGGCGTAACGCTGCAAGGGCTGCAAGTCGTCGAAGACTTCGCCAGTGGCCGCCACATGCCGGATGTTGCCTAATAACCCAAAGGCATTGGGGAGCAGAATACAGGCTCGCCCCATGGGTTTCAGGATGCGTGCAATCTCTGCCACGCCCGCTGTTGGCCGGTCATAGTGCTCCAGGCTGCCGATGCAGGTAACGAAATCCGCACATGCGTCGGGAATAGGAATCTGTATGCCGTCGCTCACTACCCAACCAGCCTGGGGCGTTGCACGTGCGGCTTCTGCGATCCCTGCATAGGACAGATCCAGACCGATTGCAGCCACATCCCGCTGCGCCGCAAGCTCCGTCAGTCGTCCATTGCCGCACGCCACATCCACCAAAAGGTCGCCCGGTTGGGGCTGAATCAGCTCGAGCAGCCAAAGATAGAACGAATCGCGCATGCGCAGCGAGTGATCCTGGTAGAAGCTATCGTAGGCGTTCCGGATCGTTGCGCCATCGTGTACGGCTTTGTGTCGAATCTCGATCATGTGGATGTGTCTCGCAAATCAGAGCTGGGTCAGCCAGGGCGACGCGCAACCATGCCCAGGCTGTTATCCAGGAAGAGGCCGGCGCGGGCCAGGGACGACTGTAGCAGCGCGCGCACGCCGGTAGTCGTTTTCAGGACAAAGCGGCCGGCAAATTCAAACCCGGCTTGACCCAACATCATTCCCAGAGTGGCCGCGGTAAAGTAGGTCAAATGACCAAAAGGTTCGACCTGATGCCAGGACGCCCCACGCAGGCGGGCCGCCAGCCCGCCGAAATTGGGCGCATGCACCAAGAGGAGCCCGCCCGGTGAGAGCAGACGGCGCAACGCACAGAGCGTATCCAGCGGCGCTTCCAGGTGTTCGATCACGTTGATGAGGGCGACGACATCGAAGCTGGCTTCAGGCAGGGTTGCCCAATCATGGCCAACCAGCGCCGTTGCCCCCAATCGCTCCGCGACGAGCTCACGTAGGTCCTCGCTCACGTCATATCCCACGCACTGAATACCTGCCGCTGCGGCCATCTCCAAGAGCAGACCGTCGCCGCAGCCAAAGTCGAACAGCGTGGCTGGTGTGCGACGAAGCCATTCCGGCAAGCGCCGCAGCAAATCTGCGTTGGCGCGCCTTCGTTCTTCTCGCGTTGCCTGAAAGTAGACTCGTTCCATCTCTGGGCTATAGGTCGGCGCCAGGGAGCCGCCTGCCAGCCGAGGATTGACGAAGGAGAGCCCACAGTGTTGACAGGTGACGATGGTTTCCCGACCGCTGACCCGATACTCGCGCCCGGCGACCCACACGCTGGCCAGCAACGTGCGCGACACATCCACCTGGAAGCGCACACGTGCGTCGTCCGCGCCGCACAGCGGGCAGACCACCCAATCGTGTCGCAACGCAGCAACCGGCAGCGTCGGCGCAGCCAAGTTGTCTCTCGATAGGTCAATCTGGAGCGGCGATGCCATCTTCGGCTCTAGCCCGGCTTTATAGACGTTGTCACCAGCAGCGGCCCCTTACGCAGGAGCGACGGAATGTAGAAGATCGGCGCGCTGAGCAGGCGGCTGAGCGGGTTGTAGAGCGCACGAGTCACAAACGCACCCACTTTGGGGGAGATTTCATGCGCCGTCATCCAAAAGCGCACGCTCAGCGCAAAGGTGACATAGCCGCCGATCTGCGCGCTGTGCTCCACTACATGAAATCCACTCTGATTCAGCGTTCTCGACAGCGTCTCTGGCGTATAGACGTAGAGATGGCGGGGCGCATCCAGGCCCGCCCAGTAGTCGCCAAACAAGGCTGCGTCCCAACTGTCCAGGTTGGGCACGCGCACCACCAGAACGCCGCCCGGTTTGAGAATGCGGTGAATCTCGTTCAGCGTCGCCGCAGGATCATGCACATGTTCCAGGACATCCCACATGGTCACGGCGTCGAAGGAATTGGGCGCAAAGGAGGCCTCTTCCAGCGCGACAGGCAGAATCTCTAACCCATAGTGCTCACGCGCCTGAAAGGCGACGCGTTGATTGATCTCCACGCCAAAGACGCTCCAGGGTCCGGCAGAACGCATGGCAAGCAGAAAACTCCCGCCAGCGCAGCCTACGTCCAGCAAACGTCCGGCCGCTTTGTGTTTGAGAACGAAACGGCAACGTTTGTTCATTCCATAGCGAATGGCCGCGCCGATCAGCCCGCCCCGCCTGGCGGTTGCAGCAACATCCACATAAGGTTCATATTCGGGGGGATAGTGCTGCCCCATTTCGTCAAACGTGGGGCGCGGGTTCTGATAGACCAGACCACAGGTCCGGCAGCGCACCAACTTCACCGTGACTTCTGGGCGGTTGAGCAGCCAATCGGCTGGCGTCGCAACCGACGTTGCGTGGGAATCACCACAGTTGTTACAAGATACTTCTTCCATCGTTCACTTGGCAGCCACAGGTCGTACACCCGATTCCAGCATTACACAATTCCGCCGCATTGTGATCGGCGCCGTGGCGTAAGTATAGCCCAGGCACGAAATTTCTTCTCAAACTTTGTGGAGCGCGACGCTATTTGCGCCAATCTGGACCGTCAGCCGCCAACTCGCCCCTGGCGACGAGTGGAGAGTTGCGCCTGGAGCCGTCTCCAGAGAGGTAGGGCGCGCTGGTAACAGGCGCGACCCAGGTGCGCCGCGGCAGAGTTGGCGCGATAGATGCGAGTGTAGTCGAACAGGTGGCCGCCAAAGCTGAGTTTGAAGTGGGTAATGCCTGGCACAACCGCGCCGCCGAGGTCATACCATCTGTAGCCAGCTGTCTGCGCCCACTGGAGAAAACGCCATTGAATCAGGTTGTTGGGGCGCAAGTCCTGACGATGATTGTATGAGGCGCCGCTCAGGTAGTAGGCTGTCGTCCGGTGCAGAAGAAAGATCGCGCCGGCGATGACCTCCTGCCCATGGAATGCAAGGAGCATTTTCAAGTTGCCCGTGGGGGCAAAACGTTGGAACAACGCGTCATAGAATTGCAGCGTCAGGTGAGGGAGCCGACCTGCGCCCTGATAGACCTCCTGGCACATGTCGTAGTAATCGGCGAGATGGCGCTCGGCGTCGCCCTCCATCACCACCACCCCGCTGCGTTCTGCTTTGCGCACAGACCGGCGACATGCGCTGGAAAGCCCGCCCCACAACTCAGCCTCGTCCCGTCCGTCCAGGGACAGCGCAACCGCCTGACAGCGTTCGAGATGATAGTTCAGCCTGTGAAAACTGGCCTCCTCAATCAGCGTTGGAAATGCGACCTCCACATGACTTGCTTCCGTGCGGCGCATCCAATGGTCGAGGGCGACGAGCGTTGCGCCGAGATGGGAGGCGGGCGTCAGCGGCCCCATGAAAGGTGTGCTGGCAATGGCCTGCATCAACGGTGAACCGGCCAGGACGAAGGGTCCAAGACGACGGGTGAGCAGAGGAAAGAGGCCGATCATCTGCCCCGGCTCGTCGAAGACGCCCAGGGGATGCCAGGATGTCCCGTACACCTGGCGCAGGAAGTCAAGCCAGTCCCAGGTGTGAAAAAGCAGCGCGTCCGGCGCGCTTTCTGTAAACGAACGCCAGCGTGATTCGTCAATCTGGCGCAGATAGACGGAGATCATGGCATTGCTTGCCATAGCTGCTACGGTTTAAGCGCCGTCACTGTGACAAAGCTGTTTCCACCCTGACGGGTCTGCCAGGCAAAAAAGGGCAGCGTCGCCAGACGGACAAGCCAAGAGTGAGCGACCCGGTCAATGCGAGCGCATAGAGCTGGCGAGCACAGCTGGTCCAGACAGAGGTTGCGCAGGCTCCACAAGAATGGATGAAAGTCGTGGAAGTGTGAACCGATCCCGACCACGGCTGCGCCTGATTCTTCCATCAGGATGCGCAGCGTCGCCTGCGGAAAGACGAAGAGCACGCGCGGGGCGTCGTAGCCCACCCAGTTTGCGCCGAAGAGGCGCGCCCCCCAGCTTTCAGCCATCAGTGTGCGCACCACCAGGAGACCGCCGGGACGCAGCACACGCACACACTCGGCCAATCCCTGGCGTGGGTCTGCCATGTGCTCCAACACTGCCCAAAGTGTGACCACATCGCAGGTCGCATCAGCAAAGCCTAGTTGTAGGCCATCGCCAATCACCACATCGACGCCTTGGCAAACACGCGCGGTCTGCGCCATGGCAGAGGAGGATTCCACGGCGACGACCTTCCAGCCGCCGTATTGCTCCATGTACGCGGCAAACTCCCCGCCGCCGCAGCCGATGTCGAGTAGTCTCCCCCCTCGTGAGTGCGCAGCGATGATGCGCCGGCGCTTTTCCATGCCGTAGCTCCAGGCGCGACGCTGCACCTGCGAGCGATCCTGGGCGGTCGTGTGATAGCCACGATACTCTGGCGGGTAGTGGCGCGCCCGCTGCTCCCATGTTGGCTGGGGATCGACATAGATCAAGCCACAGCGCAGACAGCGGACGAAACGGAAAGTCCCGGTTAGATCGAGCAGACGGTCTTGGGCGGAAAACAGCTCCGTCGCCTGGGAACTACCGCAAACCACGCAAGCGCGACCGTCAGGCATATTGATGGGCGGGTTCATTCAGGCCGGTGGTTTCGATCGCCATGAGCCACTCTTTCTGCCGACGTTCGAAGAGACGCTGGTTGCTGCGCAACCGCAAGTTCGTGAGCACAGACAGCGTCTTTCCCGCAAGGCGATCGAGGGGTGCACGGCTCATCAGGGTAAAGATCGGACGCTGAACGAGTATCCACAACAGGGGTTTGGGCAGGTTCTTGTGGTGGAGATAGAGCGCCAGGTTATAGTATGTGGGGTGGATCTTCTGAAAGTTGTGTTCATAGATGGCGTCTTCTTGGGCGGGAAAATGACCATCCTCAACCGCACGTTCGTATATTTCGGTGCCGGGGTAGAAGGTCAGCGAGAAGATGGAAAGCTTGTACGGGGTGGGCAATTGGTGAATTAGCTGTAGGGTGGCGAAGCGATCCTCGTCTGTCTCATAGGGGCTGTCGGTGATGACGTCGTACATGGGCAGAGGGATCTGCTCGCGAAACTCGTTGATAACGTGCGCCGCGGCCAAGATCTGCTCGTTGGTCGCCCAATCGCGCTTGTAGAGTTTCTGCATCCGCTCCGAGCCGCTCTGGATGCCCATGATCAGGCGGCGCAGTCCCGCATCCGCCAGAAGTTGCAGCTTCTCACGGTCCACCGTGCGCGCAGTGCTGTAGGCCTGGAAGGGCAGGTTCACTTGTTCCTTGTAGAGCCGAGAGAAGTCGCGAATGTAAGACTTGGGATTCGCCAGGAAGGTGTCGTCGCGGATCATCACCCCGGCGACGGAAGGCACACGGCGTTTGACATCGAGAATCTCATCAATGACGTTTTGCGGCGAACGCATGCGTAATCGACTCCAGTTATCATAGATGCCCACCATGGTGTTGTTGACGCAGAAGCTACACTTGTAGGGGCAGCCGCGCGTTGTCAGCACTCCATAGACCACGCTGCGCGCCCACGCGCCGATGTCGCTCATGTAATACTCCATCAGCGATGGGGTGAACCGAACCATTTTTCCCTCGTGCAGCACGTAGTGGTCCTCGTAGTCATAATCCGGCAGCGGCAGCGCGTCCAGGTCTTTGACCAGGGGCGCCATGGGATTGAAGACCGCTTCCCCCTGTGCATTCATGTAGGCCAGATTCTCGATGTCGTGATAGTCGCGCCCTTCGTCCAGGCGTACTGCCAGCTCGACCAGCATCTCTTCGCCTTCGCCGATGCACACCAGGTCGGCATGGCGCAGACACTCCTCAGCGCGCACGGTGGGATGAATTCCTCCCCAGATGACCGGCGTCTTGCGCCCGGCGCGAATCGCGTCGCTCACCTGGCTTGCCAGGCGGAAACTGGAGGTCATGACCGTGACGCCGACCAGCGCAGCATCGGCGCACAGATCGACGATCTGTTGCAGAGCCGGGGGTGGAATATAACGCTCGCTGTATTCAGCGCCGGCGATCATCTCCTGAACGTCAGGCAGAAAGATCATCCGTGTTTCAAAACCAGCCTGTTTGAGGCAAGAAGAAAGGATGCGCAACCCAATGGAGGAAATCTGACTGTAAGGGCTGATCAGCACAATCCTCGCTGACCGTTGGCCGGGCGTCGTCATGTAAGGCTGGGCAGCTTGTTCGGAAAGTAAGTTCTGGTTCATAAGCCTGATGGGAAACACGGGCAACCTCCTTTTGCGCCACGGTCAGGGAAAGCGCCAGATGATGATTGGTTTGTGTACCGCCGAATGGCAGGGAAGTATACAAAAATTTGTGAACCGTGGCGAATTTATTCGACCGGTCTTGTGGGAGCGAGACATCGTTTGTCTCTCTCGTCGTTTCGGAGATTGTGGGTAGATCACGCACAATATCCTTGCGTAATGTCGCCATCTGTCTTGCCGCAGATGCCTGCCGATTGATTGGCTTGCGAACTTGGAGTCCCATGCGCGTTCTGTTCGCTGTCGGCCGTGAAGTGGAATATGCACGAAACGAAGTCCTGCTGCGAGCATTTCGGCGCTTCGCCAACGTCGATGTCGTCGCGCCTTCTGCATCACGCTCCCATCTCTTCGACGGCGCTCTCTTGTCGTTGGCAACTCTGCGCCGCCTCGCCATCAATCGCTACGACTTGGTCTTTATCGGCTTCTATGGCTATCTGCTCATGCGTGTGCTGCGCCCTGCTGTCCGCGCACCGCTCCTCTTTGATGCTTTTGTCTCGAATTTTGACACCCTGTGTTGCGACCGACAGTGGTTCTCCGCTTCATCATTGCCAGGCAGGGCCGCCTTCTGGCTCGACCGCAGTACGTGTCAACAGGCTGATCATGTGTTGCTGGACACGCACGCCCATGTGCGTTACTTCACCGAAACGTTTGGCCTGGCCCCGCAGCGATTTAGTGCGCTGCCAGTCGGCTGCAACGACGATCTGTATTTGCCCGCTGTGCACCCAACTCCATCGAGTGAAGTGACGACCGTTCTCTACTACTCCACCTATCTGCCCCTTCATGGCGTTGACGTTGCACTCCACGCCGCGGCGCTGCTGCGCGACTGGCCGATCTCATTCCGTTTCATCGGTCATGGCCCGCTGGCAAGCCAGATGATGGCTCTGGCCGCTCAGCAAAACCTGACTAATGTCCATTTTTTGCCGCCTGCGCCGCCCCGCCAGATTGTGCGCGAGCTCCGCGCGGCCGACATAGCGCTGGGAGGTCACTTCGGCGTCAGCGCAAAGGCGCAGCACACCATCCCGGGTAAAGTCTACCAGATGCTGGCGGCGCAGCGACCGGTTATCGCCGCTGACTCGGCGGCGAATCGCGAGCTCCTGACGCACGGCGAATCTGCCCTGCTGTCGCCGCCAGGCGATCCTGCCGCCCTGGCCACCGCGATTCTCCACCTACATCTCGACGCCCGCCTGCGTCGTCATATCGCAGAACAGGGGCGCAGTCGCTATCTCTGTCGGGCAAGTGAGCGAGTGATTACCGGCGATTTACGCGTCGCTGTGGAGCGGGCGCTGGCTCATTGGGCTGCAAGCAATTCCTCTAGATGAACCGTCGCCGCATCCCAGTCATAGCGTTTGGCGGTGAGCAGGCCGTTGGCAACCAGCCGCGCTTCAAGTTCAGGCTCAGAAAGCAGCCGCACAATGGCCCGCGCCAGCGCATCTGGGCTGCGAGGCGACGCCATCAAACAATTGACGCCATCTTTTGCATAGTCACGAACGCCTGCCGAGTCAGTCAGGACAACGGGGACGCCGCAGGCCATTGCCTCCAAGGGTGGATAGCCCAACCCTTCGCCCCACGAGGCCGACACATAGAGCCGGCTGCCGCGATAGAGATCGGCCAATTCCATATGGCTGGGGTGCAAATGGAATTCCACAGGCAGATCGCTCTCGACAGTGTAGGGTTGCTTGCTCACAATGACAAGCCGCAGGCCGGAAATGTTTTGGGCGGCCAGGTGGGCAGCCGTCAGGAAGTCGGCCAGTCCCTTGCGCGGCCGGGCGTCCCCCACATAGAGAATGCGAACCTCGTCGTCCTGCGCTTCTCCTTTCCCTTTTGCGAAAAAAAGGTTGGCCCGGGGAAGGCCAGGGGTGACGAGCTCAACGCGACCGCGCGCCGTCAGACGCACGGCCTCTGCCAGGGGTTGAGAGATGGGCAGAATGAGCGGAAACCATCGAGGCGCCCAACGAAGCAGCCAGCCTTCCACAGGACGCCTGTGGAACATTTCCGGATAATCCATAAAGAGCCACGCACGTCGGGCGGCTGGCTGATGCAGGTTTGCCAGTAAGGTGGGAAGAGTGGTGGGAGTGTGAGTGGCAACGAGCACATTCGTTGCAGGAACGACCCGGGAGAGCGCCAATACAAGATTGGCCAGGGCAACGGGAGACCGTCGCGCTGGAAGACCTGCGCCGGCCTCGATCACACGTACGCGGCCATCTAGCATGTCCAGCGCATCTCTATCGGCGGTTGCCTTGGGGATAACCAGAGTGATGTCGTGACCCCGCTGGGCCAGGCGATCGGCGTATTCGACGACCAACATGACGCCGCCAGAAAGCATGAGAGACGATAGCAGAAAGGTGATGCGCATAGCTTTCCCAAGCCTGCGTTGCTACTCTTCCGAGTCATTCAGTTCGGTTCGCCGCAACCGAAAGAGTATCTCTTCGATGATCTTGCGGTTGAAACCGATCAGATCTGCAACCAGCCCGATGAGCATCACCTGGAAGCCCACAATGAGTAGCACTGCGGTGAGGATGAGCGACTGCACATGCCCGCCGCCCTGCCCCATGATGTAGAAATAGAGAAAGCGCGCGCCTAAGATAACCCCCAACAACACCGAAATTAGCCCAATGGTGAGAAAGACCCGCAGGGGTCGGTACAGCGTGTAGGCGCGGATGATGGTGACGCCAGAATTCATCAGATAACTGCCCAAGCCGCTCATCAGTCGAGAAGGGCGCGTCGGTGGGTTGGTGCGCACAGGAGCAAACTCGATTGCCATGCGCCGCGCGCCGGCCTGGATGAGCGTCTCCAGCGTGTAGGAATAGTCGCTGAGCACAAGCGTGTGCAACGCCGCCTCGCGCGTCAATGCGCGAAAGCCGCTGGTGGCGTCAGTCGTGCGGATGCTCGCCGCCTGGGAGATGACCCAACTACCCAGCCGCTGCAAGCGCCGCTTGGTGGGCGAGAAGTCTGGATGCCCGGCCACGCCCCGGTCGCCCACCACCAGGTCTGCGCGCCCGGCCAGGATCGGGGCGATCAGCAGCGCAATGTCATCGCCGCAATACTGATTATCCGCATCGGTGTTGACGATGATGTCCGCTCCCCGATGGAGGGACGCCTCCAGACCGGCGGCGAAAGCGCGCGCCAGTCCCATGTTGCGTGGAAGCCGCACCACGTGGGTGACGCCGACCGCTTGGGCAACCTGGGCTGTGTCGTCTCGGCTGCCATCGTCGATGACCAACGTTTCGATGGCATCGACTCCCTCCAGCGCACGAGGCAACGCCGCCACAGTTTGGGGCAAGGTTTGCGCTTCGTTGTAACAGGGAATCTGAATGATGAGTTTCACACGTGCTCTATCTCTGGGGACATGAGCAGGGTCGAGGTTGTCTGTCGCTGATCATGCCCCACCGCTGCTCACCTTCGACGCACCTGCCTCATTTGGCGTCGGGCTGGTCGCTGCGTGAGCCGCGCCGTCCCCAATTTCCCAAAAAGAGCTGACGGAAGACGCCGCCGCTACTTTCGGGCTGAGGCATGGGCGCAGAGACTTTGTCCCACTCTTGGGTGATGACAACTTGCGCCCAAGAACCCCGCTCCGCCACTGCCGCGTTCAGAACATCGAGCAAGCGGTGCGGCTTATCCGACGGCGTTTCTTCGCTGAGCAGCTCACGCCACGCCTCGAGTTCGGCCTGAAACTGGCCGATGCGCCGCAGCAGATTCTCTCGGTTGTCATAGAGCGCGCGAAAGAGCGACGCGGCATTGTTGCCAATGCTGGTGGTCTGGGCGAACCGTTGACCGGCCAATTGCTGTGATTCTCGCCAGCCGGGCGAGCGTGCACACATGTGCATGAGCGTGGCGCCCAGAAGCGTCGGTAGCTGTTCCACCCCGGCCATGATGCCGTCGTGTTCCAGGGCGTCTACGAAATGTGGCTTTGCTCCGATGCGTTCTACGAAGTCGCTGGCCAATTCCAGCGCGCCCGGTCCCGTTTGGGGCGCGGCGGCCAGGCAGAATGTGGCCTCGTGAAGCAACTCGGCGTGGGGCTCAATGGAAGCGCCGCCGATCAAGATCGGGTGTCCCACCACCACATTGGCATGTTTCGGCAGCGCCTGGCCGGCCAATTCCACGGTGGGCTGCATCAAACTGTTGAGGACCAGCACCAGGCAGTTGGGCGTCAAATCCTCGGCGATCAACTGGAGCGTTTCGGCGATTTCGTTCATGGGGATCGCGAGAATGATCATGCTGGCGCCTTCGCAGGCGCGATGCAGATTCCATTCGCCGCGATGCACTGCGTTGCGTTTGCGCGCCGCTCCGTCTGCTGCGTGCTCTTTGTCATGTCCCACGACCTCGAAGTCGCCTGGTTCTTTGCGTAGGGCCAGACCGACGCTGGTTCCGGTGACGCCGAGCCCGATGATGGTGATGAAAGGCTTTGCCATGTGAGCTTCCGTCGAATTGAAAATTGTGAATTGTAAATTGAGAATTGTGAATGAAAACGTGCGCTGTTCACAATCCTCAATTGATCATTGACCATTCACCGTTAGTTCTGGTTGTCGGCTTCCTGCAAGAGTCGCAAAAGCTGGCGGTGTTTGTCCAGCGCGCCTTCCGCTGCTTCATCCTGGTGATGCTCGATGAGCCAGCACGCCAGGGGAGAGCAGCCCGCGCTCCTTGCCAGCCGTGCGCCAATGGCCGGGTGTTCCAAATGTACATAGAGCGCATAACGCCAGGGTCGCCGTGGGTCATCCAGCGCAATTCTGCGCGCCCAGGTTGGCGCCAGCCGCTCTAGAATCACCAAAGGGCCGCGCAACCACAGATTCAAGTGCATGCCGCTGGCGCTCGCCGTCGTTTTGCCCACATCGTGCAGCAAGGCAGCGACAGCCAGGTCAATGGGAATGTCGCCGCCGGCCTCAAGCGCAAACAGAACATTCAGACTATGGCGTTGTGCATCGCGCGGCATGGCGCGAAAGAGCGACATGGCCGCCGGCAGCAGAATCGCCGCGACGCGTTGCTGATCCGCATTCGTGACTTGCGCATTCAATCCGCGCCAGAACTGGCGCACTCGGTATGCTGTTGTTTGCCGCCAGCTCACTGTCAATTCCGCCGCTGCAAGTGACTCTCTCATAAAAAGATCGAGATCAGCGCGGACATCACAAACTCGGTGGGAATCTGCACAATGCCAGGCACGAGCAAGATCAACCCCATCAGGATGAGAAATCCGAACTGACTGAGTTGCGCTTGCAGCGTATAGGTGTTCCCTGGCAGGAGTGCAAACAGAACGTGCGAGCCATCGAGCGGCGGGATTGGAATCATGTTGAAGACGGCCAGCAACACGTTGATGTAGGTGAACCAAACCAGGAACTGCACTGGAGCATCGACGCGCGCAGACTCAAGGAAACCATAAATGATGATGCTAAGCACGGCGAGGAGGAGGTTGCTCGCCGGGCCCGCCACCGAGACCAGGATCGCGCCCAGGCGTCGGTTTACGCGGATGTTGTAGGGATTCCACTGCACGGGCTTGGCCCAACCGAAGCCAGTGAGCAGAATCAGGATGCTGCCAACCGGGTCCAAGTGGGCGAGCGGATTGAGCGTCAGACGACCTTGCAGCCGCGGCGTGTCATCACCCAGCGCAACCGCAGTCGCAGCGTGGGCTAGCTCGTGGAGAGGCAGCGCCAACAGCAAGATCGCGCTGACAGCTGCCAATCGCGCCGGATCCATCATGTCGCCGGAAGAAAGCAAGCCATAGAGGATGAGCGCAGCGACGCCAATGATGACAAGCTGCTGCATCCCGCTCAGAGTTCGCCAACGATACAAAAAGGTGTTCAGCATGTCCATTTCCTCACAGCAATCGCTCATGCGACTGCTCAGACTGGGATTATAACACGTCCCTATGTATTCTCGAACATCGTCGAGTCTCGATATAATGAATGCCATGCAACGAATGATGCGTTCACGCCGCGTTCTTGTTGGTGTAGGACTCTTGGCGATTTTGCTCGCCCTGGTCGCTTTGGTCGACCTGGCGCGCTGGCAGTGGTTCTCTGTTCCCCTGGGCCCACAGCGCACCGTCTTCACCAATAATCCCAAAGTCGGCGTCCATACGCGCCTCACCGACGAAGTGGAAGAGTGGAAGATTAAGCGCAGCTGGGAAATGGTGCGCGAAATGGGCGCTCTCTGGGCCGTGGAGTACTTTCCCTGGGCCTACAGCGAGCCGCAGTCGGGCCGCTACGACTGGACGCACGCCGACCAGGTGGTGCAGCACGCCGCTCGCCAGGGCGTCAGGTTGGTTGCCCGCCTGGGCTTCGTCCCCGAATGGGCGCGACCAATGGAGACGACGCCCCTTTATCTGGATGAGAGCGAGTTTGATGAATTTGGCCGTTTTGCCGCGGCCTTCGTCAGCCGCTACGCGGGACAGATCGACCACGTGATCATCTGGAATGAGCCAAATCTGGCGCTGGAGTGGGGCTATGAGCCGCCGGACCCGGGAAAATACACACGGATGTTGCAGGTAGTCTATCCCATGATCAAGGCGGCCAACCCGGATGTGCAGGTGCTGGCCGGCGCGCTGGCCCCGACGCTTGCGCCGCCCGGTAGCGAGTGGGGCATGGACGACCTGGTTTTTTTGCAGCGCATGTACGACGCTGGCGCGGCGCCCTACTTCGATAGTCTTGCAATCCATGCTTACGGGTGGCATTTCAGTCCAGATGAACCGGCGCACCCTCAGGTCATCAATTTTCGCCGTAGCGAGCTGCTCCGTGATCTCATGGTACAGAACGGCGACGGCCGCAAGCCAGCCATGATCACCGAAGGGGGGTGGAATGACCATCCGCGCTGGACGCGCGCAGTGCGTCCAGGCCAGCGCATCGAGTACACCTTGCGCGCCTACGAAATTGCCCAGGAAGAGTGGCCGTGGCTCGATGCGCTCTGCTTGTGGGCCTTCCGTTATCCGTGGGACGCCAAGAGCTATCAGGATTACTATACCTTTGTACGCACCGACTTCGAGCCAAAACCGATCTACAGTGAGGTGCAGCGTTACACCACCGGCCAAGTGACCGATGCGCGGTGATAGCTCGATCCAAGGAGTGGAAGGGCTGCGACGCGTGCCGCCCTGGGTTTGGGCGGCCATCGGTGTGCTTGCCCTGCTTGCCGGCGTGATCGCAGCCTTGCTCTATACCCGGCCAGGATTGTTCTTCCAGCGGCAAGATGCCACGTGGCTGGCAGTGCAAGAGCGTGGCGTCCTGCGCGTAGGGCTTGATCCCAGTTTTCCGCCCTTCGATGGCCTGGATGCATCGGGCGCGCCCGTGGGCTTCGATGTCGATCTGGCGGCGGCCCTGGCGCGGCGTTGGGGCGTGGAGGTGGAGACTGTCGCGCTCGGCTTCGATAGCCTCCTCGATGCGGTCAGAACGACCCGCGTCGATGTCGTCATCAGCGCGCTGCCCTTCGATGAGCGGCTCACCAAGGATGTACACTTTTCACAGCCCTATTTCGACGCCGGCATGCGTTTGGCGGCGCGCCGAGATTTACCCATCGCAGCGGTGGACGACCTGACCGGCAAGCGCGTTGCCGTGGAGTGGGGCAGCGCCGGCGACATGATCGCACGCCGTTTGCAGCGTGAGGACAAACTCGACCTGACCATCGTTCCCTACGATACGCCGCAGGAGGCGATTGACGCTGCTGTGCACGATCCACAGATCGACGCGCTTTTCATCGATCATGTCAGCCTGCGCTTGGCCCAAGGCATGGGCGCGCCGCTTGCAGCGATCGGTCCCCCTTTGGAAAGCAACCCATACGTGATCGCTTCGCCATTGGCTGCGTACAGGCTGGCAGCGGAGATCGAGGCGGCGTTGACGCAAATGCAGATCGACGGCGAGCTGGCTGCGCTGGAAAACCGATGGTTTGGTACAATAGAACAACCGAAGCAGCCGCAGGTCCAACGCTGAAGCGGCCCGTCACGCCCATTAGTCTCTATCATCACCATATTCGTGATCGTCTCAACAGTGAAGCAACCCACCATGCGCATCGGTCTCTGCACCGACACCCACAATTGGACGCCGTCCCAGATTGAGACAACGCTGCCCGAAGAGTATCCCATGATGCGTCACACAGGCGCACTCCAGGCGTTGCTATTGCAGGAACTGGCGCGCGCAGACCTCGATCTCGTGCTGCACCTGGGCGACTTTGTTTGCGGCGGCGGGGACAACGACTTGACGGAAGAGGCATTCTACGACCTGGAAGAGACCACACGCCGTGACTTTGCCTCGCTGTCAGCGCCGGTCTACGGTTTGCCGGGCAACCATGACAGCCCACCAGGCGGCGGCGACTGGCGCTTTTTCGAGCAGCTTTGGGGCTTGCAGCCGGGGCAGGGCTGCACAATCGATGCGCCCCAGGCGCGCCTGATTCTTTTGCACACCCAGGGCCATTCGCCCGAACAGCTCCAGGCGGCGATGCCGGGCGACCCCATCTACGGCTGGGTGAGCGAGGGCGAACTGGCGCGGCTGGATGCTGCCTTGTCCGACGCAGGGGATCATCCTGTGTTGCTTTTCATGCATCAACTGATCCTGCCGTGGAGCGGAGAGCAGTCGTGGCATGAGATGTTCGGCGTGGGCAATGCAACGCAGGTGCACGAGATTTTGGAGCGCCATGGCAATGTGCGGGCGGTCTTTCAGGGACACGCCCATCGCTTCAACGTGCAAAAGGTGGCTGTTGGTGGGCGTTTTTGTCACTTCGTCGTTGCGCCCGCAATAGCCGACTACCCCGTAGCGTGGTTGGAATTGGGATTGACCGACAAGCAGGTGGGAGTCACGCTGCGCCAGTTGCCCGCGCCCGAGATCGTCGAGATGGCCCGACGCAGCCGGGGCGGTCAGGATTGGCGCGCCGGCGAGTCGGTCTGGCGAGGGATGACACTTGATCTTGGTGAGTGACGCAATGGTTCATCATCTTCCATTGACCATTCCTTGTTTCAGGAGGTTGACATGACCCTGCGTCCGGTGACGATCAACGTTCCCGAGCCGCTGTTTCTTCGCATCCAGCGCGCACCTGAACACACACAACGATCGATAGACCAACTGTTCGTCGACGCGCTGGCAGGTCTGACTCCTGAAACCCCAATATATCCGCCGACCTGCGGAAGGCATTGGTGCAGATGGCCTATCTGAATGACGCTGCTCTTTGGCAGGATGCGCGCTCGTCTTTGCAGCAGGAGCAACGGCAGGGTATGGAAGCTCTACACGTCTGAGCGTATTATCGGCCACACTGGCGAGCGCATTGGAGTGTTCGCCGTTCGCTTGTATGGAAGCTCTACACGTCTGAGCGTATTATCGGCCCTTTCCTGGAAATCGACCATATTGTGCCAGAGGCAGCGGGTGGGACAACGACGGACTCCAACCTGATTCTGGCCTGCCCTCTGTGTAATAGCCACAAGGCAGACCGCACCCATGCATCTAACCCTGAAACAGGCTTGGTCGAGCCGTTATTTCATCCAAACAAACAAACGTGGCTTGAGTATTTTGCCTGGTCTGGCGACGGCGCTATCATCATTGGCAAGACGCCCGTTGGCGCGCAACGATGGCTGCGCGTAAGATGAATCATCCTGCTGTCATAGCGACGCGTCGCTTGTGGATCTCTGTGGGGTGGCATCCACCAATTGAAGATATTGAATCGTGGTAAGGTACGACAAAGGATGGTACTGTGACGCCTGTTCAATCGTTAACTGCTGAACAACTCTATCGGCGCTGCGACCTGAGCGCGCACGCCTTTGCTTCCACCGCCGAGCTTGAAGGTTTGCAAGAATTCATCGGCCAGGAGCGGGCCAGCCAGGCCATCGATCTGGCGATCCGCATGCGTCGTCGCGGCTACAACATGTTTGCCCTCGGCTCTGCCGGCACGGGCAAGCTCTCCCTGGTGCGCAAGCGGGTGGAGGAGTGCGCCGCAGGTGAACCGAGGCCGCCTGATTGGTGCTATGTCAACAACTTCGAGCACCCATCCAAGCCGGGCGTTCTGCGGCTGCCCGCCGGCATGGGGCGAACATTTCGCTCCGACATGCAGCGATTTACGGACGATCTCCGCACAGGCCTCTCCGCAGCCTTTGAGAGCGAAGAGGTTCAGGTGCGCCGTCAGCGACTGACGGAGGAAGTACAAGAGCAGCAGCAGGCCAGCCTGGTTGAATTGCAAGAAAAGGCGCGTGCGCGCAACCTGGCCCTTCTGCGCACACCGGCCGGGCTGGCCTTTGCACCCCTGCGCGACGGCAATGTGCTGCCGCCCGAAGAGTTCGAGAAGCTCTCTGCTGAAGATCAGGAGCGCATCAAGAACGAAGTCGAAACGTTGCAGCAGGAATTGCAGCGGGTGCTGTACAAGGTTCCTGGTTGGGAACGGGAGCTGCGTCAACGCATGCGTTCGCTCCATGAGGAAGTGACCGGTTTCGTGCTTAATGACCTGATGGATGAGGTAGTGAAACGTTATCAGGACTTTCCCCAGGTGCTTAGCTACCTGGAGGCTGTGCGCAAGGACGTGATCACCCATGTTCTTGATTTCTTGGGCGGGGAAAAGTCGTCAGAGGCGGAGTCCGAATCACCTATGACCCAGTTCCTGAACGGCAAAGCCAATCCACGCCGCTATCAGGTGAACCTCCTTGTGGATTCCAGCGAGCTTGCCGGTGCGCCGGTCATCTATGAGAGCAATCCCACCTACCTCAATCTCATCGGGCGCGTGGAGCAGTTTGTCCAGATGGGCGCGCTTTTCACCGACTTCATGCTCATCAAGTCTGGCTGCTTGCACAGGGCAAACGGCGGCTATCTCATCTTGGATGCGCTGCGCGTCTTGACCACACCCTATGGCTGGGAAGGACTCAAACGTGCGCTTCAGTTTGGCGAAATTCGCATCGAATCGCCATTGGAGATGCTCAGCCTGACCACGACGATCTCGTTGGAGCCGGAGCCGATCCCCCTGGACGTGAAGGTGGTGCTTCTGGGCGACCGTACACTCTATTACCTGCTCTCGTTGTATGATGCAGACTTCAACGAGCTCTTCAAGATTAGCGCGGACTTTGAAGATGAGCTGGAGCGCACCCCCACAAGCGAGCTGCTGTATGCGCGGGTGATTGCTGAAATTGTCCGCAAGGAATCGCTGCGCCCCTTTGAGCGATCGGCCGTGGAACGACTGATCGAGCACAGCGCCCGCATCGTCGCTGATTCCGAACGGCTGACCACCCAGTTGCGCGCTATCGTGGACTTGATGCAACAGGCCGACTATTGGGCCGGCCAACAAGAGGCGACAACGGTCGCCAGCGAGCATGTGCAGCAGGCGATCGACGCATACAACCGACGCTTGAGCCGCATTGAGGAGAAGATGCGCGAAGAAGTGGTTCGCCGCACCCTTTTCATTGATACCGATGGCGAGAAGGTGGGACAGATCAACGCGCTCTCTGTGGTGCAGATGGGCAACTATGCCTTCGGTCATCCCACACGCATCACCGCCTCCATCCGCCTGGGCCGCGGCGAGGTGGTTGACATCGAGCGCGAGGCGCAGATGGGCGGCCCGATTCACAGCAAGGGCGTGCTGATCCTGTCCAGCTTCCTGCGTGCGCGCTATGAGCTGGAGCGCCCTCTCTCCCTGGCCGCCAGCCTGGTCTTTGAGCAGTCATACGGCGGCGTCGAGGGGGATAGCGCCTCTTCCACCGAACTTTACGCACTCCTGTCTGCCATTTCCGGCGCGCCAATCAGCCAGTCGCTGGCTGTGACGGGTTCGGTCAATCAGCTAGGCCAGGTGCAGGCCATTGGCGGCGTCAACGAAAAGATCGAGGGCTTCTTCGATCTGTGCGCGGCGCGCGGCTTGAACGGCGAGCAGGGAGCGCTCATCCCCAGCGCCAATGTCAAACACTTGATGCTCAAGCAAGAAGTGGTGGAGGCGGTGCGGGCTGGCAAGTTTCACATTTATCCCATCGAAACCATCGACCAGGGCATCGAAGTGCTCACCGGCATTCCGGTCGGCGAAAGGCAGCCAGATGGTTCATATCCAGAAGGCACGATCAATCGACGGGTGGTAGATCGCCTGAAAGAACTGGCCGAGGCCCGCCGTAAGGCAGAGGCGAAGGAGGGCGAGCGCCGTCGCAAGCCCGCCCTGCGACGGCAGCCGCGTGGGCGACAGGCGAGTGCGCAATAGTCATGGCGCCGCTGGCGGCCAGTGTAATGGATGGTGACAACACGATGGAAAATCGGATAGCCCAGGACACAGAGACGACAGAAGAAATCTTAGTAGCGGTGGATGCTTCCCCCCACAGCCTGGCTGCGCTGGCGGCGGCCGCTGACCTGGCCGCGCTGCTGGGACAGAAATTACATGCCCTCTATGTGGAGGACATCAACCTTCTACGGCTGGCGGGGCTTCCATTCTGCCGTGAGGTTGGGTCATATACAGCGTCGGTGCGTCTGTTGGACACGCGCTCCATCGAGCGTACTTTCGAGCGGTCGGCAGCGGCTATTCAGCGTTCCATCGAGCGCGTGACGCAGACACGGCGCATTTCCTACACCTTCCGCGTCGTGCGCGGCGGCGTCACTGATGCGCTGGCTGCGGCCTCCCAGTCGGCGACGTTTGTCAGCCTGGGGCGCGTCGGTCATTCACCGGGAAGACGCATTGGCTCCACCACCCAGATGTTGCTCCAGCGATTGGAGCGCCCATTGCTCATCGCCAGCGCCAGCGCGCAGTTGCGCCCACCTTTCACCGTATTGTTTTCAGGCTCGCCTGCATCCCGGAATGCGCTTCAGCTTGCCGTGAATCTGGCTCGCAAAAACGAGCGGGTGTTGACGGTGTGGATTTGGGCAAAAGAGCAAAGCATCGAACAAATCGAGGAACTGCTGCGCGGGCTAGTATCTCCTTTGCAGGGCGTCGCTTTCGACGGGGTTCTGGTGCAAACATCGGATCAACTGCACACGCTGTTAGCCCAGCACACCCAGGGGACGCTCATCCTGCCCGTGGATCAGGCCGAGTGGATCAGCTCGGTGGAGACCGCTGTCATCGTAGCACCGTAGGCCCAATGGCGGTGCGGATCGAAGCCGCGCCTACGACTGATGACCAGATCTTTCTTCCTCCATTCTCCGTGAGCGTATTTGATCTCATCGATCTCTGTTTCCGCCTTGGTGTTGACTTAAGGTTTCCATGCGTCAGGATAATAGGCGGCTGCTTTTTCAAGTATGACATTGCGGTTACTTTCGGGCAATGGCTCAAGAAAGAACCTCTCTGAGCGCCATTTTGCCAATTCTATTTGTGGATAGTATTTCAGTTGGCCGCCAGAAAAGCCATACCACTCCATAATCACAGCGTTGGATTCATCTAAACCAACAAGACGTCGACCATCCACCCGCCATCTGATAGCCGTAGCATCT
>CAZLMM010000099.1:0-24994 GCA_964560495.1 uncultured Caldilineaceae bacterium | reverse complement strand
ATTGCTATGAACTGGCACAGAAATGCGATCTGAATACCCTTCTTTCATGTAGACATGATGACTTCCGTGTATGCGCACCAACCGCCAGCCATGTCGCTCGAGAATACGAGTGAATTCCCTGCCAGAAACAGCTTTCACACGGCAATCTCCATCACCCGGGCGTCCTCGCTGAATCTGATTTCATCTAGATCGATAGCCAGACATGCCTCGACTGCTTCATAGATGTTCGATAGTAGGTCTTCAAACGTATCGCCCTGGGTCGCGCAGCCAGGAATGGCAGGAATCTCGGCCCAGTATCCCCCTTCTTCAGCTTCATGAATAATTGCCTTGAGTTTCATAGTGATTCTTTGACAGATGGTAGCATGTCCAGCCAGCATGACTGCAATGCATTGTGTACCGTGAGTTCAGCACGATTCGGTCAAGCGGAGTATACGACAGGCGCCACGAGTTGGCAACAATCTTGCTGCTCTATTTACCCCAAGAACATCGAAGCATCCGAGCAGATTCCTGTAAGGTCGCACATGCGAGAGCTCAACTATGGGGAATCAGCTTCGATGATCGGAGGCGATTCCCCCGTGGCTGGCATTGCCTAGCCTCAACCATCTCCGCTCTGCAAAGTGAAACGCCGCATCCGGCACGGCATAGGAAACGCCGGTGCAGAGATAACGCCCGCTGGGCGCAATCTCCTTCAGGTTCTCCATCAGCTCCAGCGTGCGCTCCACAGTGATGAACTCGGCGATGGTCATATGGGGAACAAAAGGGTGACGGCGTGGGGACGCATCGCGGAAGATAGTTGCGCTTTCCAGGGCAATGCGCAGGCGATCCAGGCGGTCACGCGGCTCGATGGTCAGGCAGACGCCTGGATGGGGGAGAAAATTCATGAGCGGGCCATAGCGGATGTCTATGGGATCGATGGCGGCGGCGATGGCCTCCAGTTCGCGCCAATGCGAATCGTCCATGGGGCGCGGCAGCGGAACAGTGAGGCTGATGTGGGCGTCGCACGTGGCCTGGGATGGTGGGTCGTATTCAGCGCGCAGGCAGTTCGCTGCTGTGAGCGGCGGGTCGGGCGGAAAGAGCAGGAGGACGCCAAAGCGATACTCTCGCTGCCATTCCTCCCAGCGACCCATGTCTTCTATATAGTCGGTGAATGGAGACATGATGGGAATATAGACACCACGACTTGGTTGACTGACAGATCCTATTCGCCACAGAGAACACAGGGAAGCACAAAGAGAGTACTTCTTTGAGATCTCTGTATTCCTTGTGGCAAAAATACTCTTGTCGTTTCTTCATCAATCGCCGGCGTTGGGCAAGGGCCGCAGCGCTGGCGCGGGTTGGACGGCTCGTCGGCTGGCGGTCAACACCCGCCACAGAATCCTCGGATGGAAAAGGCTGGTCGGCGGCGCCAACAGGTTAAGCACCCGCAAAAACGCGCCATAGACCACCGTGTCATGGTGAGTCGCCTGATTGACCTTCTTCATATACGCGTTGATCAGATCGGCTGCGGGCGGCTTCTTTCCTTCAGTGCCCTCGAAGGCGAAATCCGCGCCAGCCGCCAACTGCCAGGGAATATCCAACACCTTGCCGATGCGGGCAAAATAGGGACGCCACAGACCGGTGAGGTTGGCGCGCTCGACGAGCAGGGTATGTAACGCCTTGGCCTGCATGGACGCCGACGTCATGCCCTGTCCATAGACCGGATTGAAGCTGGACACCGCGTCGCCCAACACCAGGTAGCCCTCGGGGAAGCGGGTGAGTTTTTCGTAACGGCGGCGCAGACTGGCCGGGAACTTGTGCAGCACAATATCGGAGATCGGCTCCAACCGGCTGATCGCGTTGTAGATGTCGGGCGACTCCAGGCTGCGGGCGAAATCCATGAATGCTTCCTCGTCATCGCCCGGATGATCGCCGTGAGAACCCACCAACGTGACAATCCAGCGGTCGTCCTCCACAAAGAAGATCAATCCAGCGCGTTTGCCTTGAGGCGGCTCGGCGGAGACAAAGATGGCATCCAACCCGGCCATATCGCCCGGCTTGCGGCGATAGAGCCGCGTTGCATAGCCCAAATTCACTTTGATGCTCTCCTCTGCAGGACGCTCATAACCAAGCGACTCGAGCCATTTGGGCGCTGCCGCGCCGCGACCGCTGGCATCCACCACCAGGTCGGCGAGCATGACTTCGGTGACAGCACCCTCGACTCGCCGCGTCGCCTTCACGCCGATGATGCGGGTGCGGTCTTCGCTGACGATGGGCTGCTCCACGCTGCAACGGTCGATCAGGGCCATATTCGATAGGGCCAATACCCGCTGACGCACCTGCCATTCGAGCATGGGGCGGCTGCTCAACGAGCCGATCAGCCCGCTCTCGAATTGCTTGCGATAGCCGCCAGCGATATGCCAGCGCACATTGACCGCCATGTCGTCGACCTTTGCGCCAGCGGCGACCAAACCATTGGGCAGGTCGGGGAAGAATTCACTCATGATGCCCATGCCGCCCGCCAGCAGGGCATGAAGATGGCGCGTTTGCGGCTGACCTTTGCGCGCTTCGGGCCGATCTGCCACCGGGTCGCGCTCCAGGATGGTCACGCGCTCGAAGAAATCGCTGAGAACGCGGGCGGTCATCAGGCCGGCGATGCTGCCGCCAATGACGATCGCGTGCTTGCCGTGGCGGGGAAGGGATTGGGTCTTCATGGTTTTCTCCTCATCAGAATGCGTGTCGCTTGGCTCGTGAGCGGCGTCCCGTTGATCGCTGCTCTGTTCATCTGATGAGAAGTATGCGCCGGTCAGTTGGTCAAAATCTAGCTCGATTGCTGCTCAGGTTAGGGCGCGTTGTTGCTCACTTGTTGTTCATGGCGCCGGCAACCGTTCTTGTAGATCATTCACGAACGCCTGACATTCCGTTGCACGGAGTGGAAATTCAGTGGATGCAGTCCACATGGGAATTCTTAAGCCGTGATGTGACGCAGTTTTCTCAAGGGTACAGCAGATGTCTACTATTCTCGCCCGTCAGTACAACACAAACAATGAGAGGGGGCAACTTGCAAGGTGTTCTTACTTGGCGATTGGTCGGGGTCATGCTATACTTCTGTGCGAAGAGACCTTACCCACCAGATCTGCGGCCAGCAGCACGGAACGCGACGCGCAGCGCTTGTTCAACACCACACCCTGAGCCTTGCGTCCACCCACACTCCGTTTCGCTTACCGTCGCACCAATCATCGTCACGAACGGGATGTCCATGTACGAAGTTTCCTGCACTCACTGTGGACGAATTGTGCAGATTTCGCCCGACGCGGCGCGCTGCTCTGTCTGCGGCGAAGACCTGCGCAGGACAATTCCTGGCGAGTACAGCGCGCGTTACTTCTATCGTCGCGCGGCGGACCTGGCGGCGCGCGGTGATGTGAAAAGTGCTCTGGCTGAGGCTGAACGGGGGATCGACTTTCACGAATCCTCCGAGCTGCGGCTTTTGGCAGCCATTCTCTCCAAGCGCATCGGCGACCAAGAGCGGATGCGTCGCCATGTGGCGGCCATTCCAGCCGATGATCGCCTGCGTCAGGAAGCCGAATGGTTGTTGCGGGCGCAAGACGCCCGGCGCCAGGCCGAACGAGCTGCGCAAGGCCCTGCTGCACAGGAAAAGAGCCGCACGCGCAACCCAACTCCCGATCGCTTGCCGCGCACCTTGAATGAGGTGCAGGTGACGAGCGCTGCCAGTCCCCAAAGCGCCGAAGCGCCCTGGGTGCAGCGGCTTTGGGGCGCTGTTGCCATGCTCCTGCTCCTTATCTTGGGCGGCATGGGATGGGTGCTATTGAGCAGCGGCCCCGACGCTCTACTTTCCCTGTTGCCAACTGTCGTCCAGGAAGACGCTGCAAGCGACCAGGACGTCGAGGATGTCGCCACGGCGCTGCCCATCGTTACGCCGTCGATCACATCCACGATACCTAGCGACCTGGTGCAGCCGGCCTCCCCAGAACCCATCGCCAACGCTGCACAAGGTGGAGTCGAGGGCGCTGGAAATCCCCAGGTTGACCTGGAGACGGCGCTGCGCGACGCTGGTCGCGTCGATCTCTTGGTGAGCGACCTGTCGGCGCGGCTTGAACTGACTCGTTTGCTCATCAGCGGCGTCATGCCCAGCGATTCGCAGCGCGTTGAGGTCATCGACCTTGCACGAACCATTCCAGGTGTGGGAGATGTGGACGCTGTCAATCTGCTTGTGCGCACTCCACCCACCTACACTGTTCGGTCTGGCGATTCGCTATGGGCAATCGCCTTCTATTTCTATGGGGCAGATCCCAATAAGGTGGCGGAGCTTTATGAGGCAAATCGGGATGTGCTCGCTTCTCCTGAGGCGCTCCAGGTGGACATGGTGCTGAAGCTACCGCCTTCTGGCAATTGATTTGGAAATGGAGTGTACCATGAGCCGACAACTGACCTGTCGGGTCGTTCATCCCGCGAGCACATTTGAAGGCAAACAAGCGCTGACCTATGTGCATGGCGTCTCGGCAGAAAGTGTGGGGGCGCAGGGTATTTGTATGCACTTGCTCACGCTCCCGCCTGGCGCGCAGGCGCGGCCGCATCTTCACGAAGACCACGAGACGGCGATTTTTGTCATCAGCGGCAAGGCTGCCATGTGGTACGGCGAGGCTTTGGCAGAACACCTGGTCGTTGAAGGCGGCGACCTGCTCTACATCCCTGCAGGAATGCCCCACATGCCTTACAACCCCTACGAAGAGCCATGCACTGCGGTTTTGGCGCGCACTGACCCCAACGAACAGGAGAGTGTGGTGTTATTGCCGGACCTTGAAAGAGAGATGAGGCAGCGGTGAAGTGATCGTTCACCGTTGGCCATCTATCATCCACGCTTCAGCGTTGGTGGGGATTCATGGGCATGACGACGTGGAGAAACTCTTCTTCGCCCATGCCGACAGGTCGAATCGCGCCTGGCCGTGTGGGTTGCGTCGTCTCTAGCGAAACTTGCGGCTGGTCGATCTGCCCCAATACATCCATCAGATATTTGGCGTTAAAGGCGATATCGAGCGACTCTCCCTCCACCAGCGCGTCGATCTCGTTTACGTTGTCGCCTGTCGAGGTGCTGGTGGCCGTCAGTCGAATCTGGCCGCCCTGCAAACCGTTGCCGGGTGCAATGGCCATGCGGACGATGTTGCTGTTTTCGCGCGCAAAGAGCGAAGCCAGGCGCACGGCCTTGAGCAGAGATGCAGTATCTACAACGGTGCGGGTGGTGTGCGTCTTGGGGATGATCGCGTGATAGTCTGGGAAGCGGGCGTCAATCAATTGACTGACGAGCTCGACGCGATGAAAGCCGCCCTTGGCGTCGCTTTTGCCCCATAGCTGAAAAAGCACCTGGTTGCGCGCTTCGGTCACCACGACAGTCACTGGACGCGATTCGTCGGCGTCGGCGCAGATACGGCTCAACTCGCCCAGGCTTTTGGCCGGCACAATGACCACGATTGGTTCAGCAGGCATACTCCCCTCAAGACGCGCGCTGCGCACACTCAAGCGAAAGCCGTCCGTGGCAGCCATGCCGATGCGTTCACCTTTGAACGAAACCTCTACGCCGGTCAGAGTGGGGCGACTTTCCTCCGTCGATGCCGCGAAGACAACCTGGTCGATCATGCGACGCAGGCCGGCTGCTTCCAACTCCATATGTACGCCTTCGATCTTGGTGGCGCCATCGTCGGTGTCGTCCAGTGCGGTGGTGGGGATGAGGGGAAATTCTGCTGCATCCAATCCTTTGAGATTGGCGTTCGTGCGAGCGCAAGCCAGATGTAACGTCTGTGTGCGCACGGCCAGGTCCATGTCGATCTTTTCAGGCGGCAGGCCGGAGACCAGCTCGCTGAGCAGACGCGCCGGAACTGTGATGGAGCCTTCATCCTCCACTTTTGCGCCGATCCAGCAGTTGACGCCAACTTCAAGGTTGGTCGCGGCCAGGCGCAACTGATTGTTGCGCGCCTCGATCAGAATGTTGCTGAGCACCGGTAATGTGCTGCGCGATGACACAGCTCGCCCGACGATGGATAACCCCTTGGCCAGATTCTCTTGCAAACAGCTCACCCTCACGACGGCCTCCCCAGGTGATTTTCATGTTGATCGACTCGATGCGGAATTGCATATCGAGTATAGCACAGCCATGAATGCTCACCAAACGTTTGTCAGTTTGATGCCGAATATCTGACGCCGAATATCGGGGGTTCAACGGAAACGTCAGCGAGCGATCCACATGCGCGAAAGTCGAGCTTCTTTTGACTTACGCGTTCATGATATATAATCTATTGCAGCGTTTATTTTCCCTGTTCTGACCGTCCACAAGATGAGCGTAGCAATTCACCAACCGGCGCAATCCGATGAATTCGAGACGGCTGTCGAGTCGCTTGAGGGGGGTGCAAGCGATCTGGAACAGCACGTCAAGCTCGTCGATCTGCTTGTACATGACATTTCCGAAAGCGACGCGGTCCCGACCAACGACCTGGAAAGCGACGCGCAGATCGTGGCCCAGGCGCGCCAAGACTCGAACGCTTTCGGTCTTCTCTATGAGCGTTACGTTGATCGTATCTACGCATACATCTATCACCGTGTAGGTAATGCACAGGATGCTGAGGATTTGACCGCTCGCACCTTCTATCGTGCGTTGGACAACCTTGCCGGATACGAGGATCGAGGTTTGCCTTTTGCGGCCTGGCTCTTCCGCATCGCTCACAATTTGGTCGCCAACTGGCATCGAGACCGCGGCCGTCGCCGTTTTCTCTCGTTGGATCGCATCTGGTTCCATCGCTCAGAGACGGATGACCCGGAGAATGAACTGGAAAAGAAGGAGACGCACGCCGCCCTTTGGACAGCCATCAATCGTTTGCCTGCCGACCGTCGGGACTTACTCATCTATAAGTTCAGCAGCCGTCTCTCCAATGTGGAGATTGGTCAATTGATGGACAAAAGCGAAGGCGCCATCAAGTCGCTTTATTTTCGCACGCTGGCGTCGCTTCGCAAGGAGTTGGAAGGGCGCGGGTGGGGCGCTGATTCGTCAATTCTGCATGACTCCACCGCTGCGCTGGGGATTGAAGATGAAAAGGGGAGCTGAGCTGATGTCGTTTCTGCGTTCACTGGGTTGGTCTAGGTTGAGCAACCGCAACACGCCGCCGGGAATCGATCTGGGAGATGGACGTCAGTTGCGGCCCGAGGATGTCCTGGAGGGACATTTTCGTCGTCTGGCCGCGTCGACCGGCGAGAGCGAGGAATTGCGCGTCCAGGTGACGCCCACCCTCAGCGCCGCAATCCGTGTTATGGCGCCGCAACTTGCACCTCTTGCGCAGATCGCTGAAGAACTGGCTTCGACTTTTCCTACAGTCAGCCCTGCGCCAGCTTTTCGGCGCGACCTGCATCAAGCGCTGGAGCTGGCCCACCGTCAACATACGGCCCAACGCACTGTGGGTGCGCTGCCGCCCGGCGACGCTGCCAATCACAGCCACTGGTGGATTTGGATGACCGTGGGTGTTGTTCTGGCCGGCGGCGTATTCGCGGGCGTCTGGGCAGCATGGCAACTGGGAAGACGTCGCCTGGCCCACAAACCTTCCTCTTGATGACATTCAGTCCACCGTGCGGTCGTGCAATATGGTGGCGTAGCGTTCGGCAAGAGATTGGCTTGCTTCTGGCGTTGCGCCTTCAGCCGTTTCGACGCCTGGCGTCGGCAGACGCGCTGGGCCAATCCCAGGGATATCCACTGTGGCCTGGGCTTCACTTTGCGCCAGCTTGAGTACGCCGCCAGCCAGCGCATCAGCCGCCGCTTCACGCTGCTTACGCGCATTGGCCGCCGTCATATTTTTTAGCCCAGCAATAATGCCAAAGAAATCGTGAATCGGCGCGGTCAATGCACCGATGAGCAAGCCCGTGATCAACACATCCACTGCTTGGGGCGCGCCGACGAGGAACGTGGGGAGAAACGATTGCATGTACTCCATCAGGCGCATTCCTGTTGCATTCGCAATCAGCATACCCAACAGCGCGGCGAGCAATAGGCTGGTGGCCGCCTTGAAGCGCATGAACGCAGATCCTTTGAGGTGGGAGACTTGCCATTTGCCCAGGTTGATGAGCAGCCACTCGCCATAGTTCCAAAGAACGTCGATCAAGAGCTGGACAGCGGTCGCCGCCAGGAGAACGGCGAGCACCATCAGCCAGGCGTATGTGGGCTGCTCATTCGGTGTCTGCGTCAGTGGCGCCGCTGACGCCGTTGTGGCGCCCAGGCTGGCCGCCACACTGATCAGTAGACTTGCTGCGCCCTGGCAACGAACGCGCAAGAACCATTGCCGCATATTATCGACCTTGTCTCTTTTCTGCCGACTGTCTTGCCAATTCCACCAGCAAGCGTACCCCAAAACCAGTTGCGCCTTTGGGGTTGAGCGGGTCCTTATCCGCCGTACTCCAGGCCACGGAAGCAATGTCCAGGTGCGCCCAGGGATACCCCTCGGTGAAGTGTTCAATGAATTTGGCGCTGGATGACACGCCTCCCCCACGACCGCTGCTGTTTTTCACTTCGGCCATATCGCTCTTGATCGCGTCCTTGTACTCGTCGTACATGGGCATGGGCCAGAGGCGTTCACCGCTGGCGTCAGCAGCCGCCAGCAGTCGGGCCTGCAAGTCATCGTTATTGGCAAAGAGGCCGGCGGCCTGCGCACCCAAGGCAACCCCGATGGCGCCGGTGAGCGTCGCCAGATCAACGACAGCTTCCGGTTGAAAGCGCGCCACATACCCCAGCGCATCGGCCAGGATCAAGCGACCTTCAGCGTCGGTGCTGATGATCTCGGTTGACTTGCCCGTCATCCCGGTGAGGATATCGCCGGGGCGGAAAGCCGCGCCGTCGGGCATGTTTTCCACACAGGCGGCCACGCCGATCACCCGCACAGGCAGGTTCAGCCGCGCAATCGCCTCCAACGCGCCCACTACGGCCGCCGCGCCGCTCATATCGTGTTTCATCTCCTCCATGCGCTCCGACGGCTTGATGCTGATGCCGCCTGTGTCAAAGGTGATGCCCTTACCCACAAAGACCAGAGGCGCCTGATTCACTGCATTCTCCGGCGAGTGTTCCAGGACGATCAGTTGGGCTTCATTTGCGCTGCC
Source organism: uncultured Caldilineaceae bacterium (assembly GCA_964560495.1). Lineage (GTDB taxonomy): Bacteria > Chloroflexota > Anaerolineae > Caldilineales > Caldilineaceae > UBA5069. The sequence goes on along the minus strand of CAZLMM010000099.1, from coordinate 15,874 downwards.
TCGACTCACGGCAAGGAGGATATTCATCTTCAGCTTAGCCATCTCCTCCTCACCAAGCACAGTACAAGTGAGCTTGTTCTCTGACGCCATCTCGCGGGCGCGTCGTGCAAATTCCACAGGATTGAGAACGTTGGGCGGCTCATTCGAGTAATCGCGGCCAGCGCCGACGGCCTCGCCGATGATCTGGCCTTCCTGTGCGCCAGCGCGAATCTCTTGAAGTTTTGAGGCGTCGTTCTCGACGATGGTGCAAGTGGTGAGCGAGGAGCCATTTTTCTCGCGTTTGTAATTTGGCGGTTGATAGGCCGCCATGACGGTCGCTTCGGCCAGCGCCCGGGAAGCGGCGCGACTGTCCAGATTGCCGATGCCAGCCCCGTGCACGATGGTGGCAAAGCTCTTGACGCCTTTCAGTCGGGCAAGCGCCCTTGTTGCAGCAGCCGCAGCAGTGCGCACTCCCCGCAGATCGAATTTATCGGACTTGCCCAGCCCCACCACCAGGACACGCGAGGCTGGCAGCCGTCCCATGGTGTAGAGCAGCGCCGTAGTTCCCGTTTTGCCAGTGAAATCCTCGCTGTCGATCAGTGCGCTGATTGCGCCATTCAGCGCCCGATCGAGGGCGCCGGTTCCACCTCCGGGTCGGGTCACGCCTTCGAAAAGGTTGACGACGATGCAGTCGGTTGCATATTGTGAAATATCCCCTTGAATGACATCAATGTTCATCGGTGTATCGCTCGTTTCTTTGTGCTTGGGCTAGGCCATTTCACCTATCGACAGAAGGCGACGCGCTGCCTCGCGCAGCATCTCATCGGTCTTGCAAAAGGTGAAACGGGCAAGGTTGTCGGTCAAATGTTGATGTTGTTGGCTGTAAAAGGGACTGGGCGGAATGGCGGCTACACCGATATGCGTGGTGAGCCAACGGCAGATCGCGACATCCCGTCGTTGTCCTGGTTGTGCTTGTAAGGGGAGGCGGTTGGTGTCCACAAGGATGAAATAGGAGCCGTCTGGACAAGTGGGCGTCAATCCCACTCTCTCCAATGCCCCGAGCAGCAGATCTCGTTTCTGTTGATACATGGCTGCCAGCTCTGGGAAGTAGCCCTCGCGTTCGGCGTGGTCGAAGGCAACGGCAACCGCTTCTTGAAAGGGAGTTGCCACGGCAAAGGGGATCCACTGATGCGCCATCAGCACCGCATGCGCCAGTGGTTGGGGAGCGATGGCCCAGCCGATCTTCCAGCCGGTGACTGAGAATGTCTTGCCCGCGCTGCCCAGGGTGACAGTGCGCTCCCACATGCCGGGGAGCGTCGCGATACGCACGTGTTCTGCGCCTGGATAGACCATCCACTCGTAGACTTCGTCGCTGAGTACCATGACGTCATGTTCTTGAACCAGAGCCGCTATCTGGCTGAGTTCGCTTCGACTAAAGACCTTGCCCACGGGATTCATGGGTGTGTTGAGAACCAACAGGCGTGTGGCCGGGCTGAACGCTGCGGCCAACTCATCCATGTCCAGCCGCCACTCGGCGGAGGATGTGGCTTGCCTGGGCGCGCGCAGCGGCACATAGACGGGCCGCCCGCCGGCCATGATCACGGAGGCCGGGTAGCTGTCATAGAAGGGTTCGATGAGGATCACCTCGTCACCGGGGTTGACAAATGCCTGGATCGTGGCGAAGATGCCCTCGGTCGCGCCGGTGGTGACGACGATTTCATTGAGCGGGTCAAGCTCTCGGCCAAACAGGAGGGCATAGACGCGCGCCAGCGTCTGCACCAGGCGCGGATGCCCGGCGCTGCGGGCATACTGATTCAAATCGGCGGCAATCGCCTGGCGCGCTGCCTCCTTGATGAAGTCAGGCGCGGGGAAATTGGGAAAGCCCTGGCCCAGATTCACGGCGTCATGCTGAATCGCCAGCGCTGTGAATTCAGCAAAGACAGTTGCGCCAAAGCCCTGGACGCGTTGCGCTGGCGCAAAATTCCTACGAGAGGTGGAGGCTGGCATTCTTACTCCTGTTTCATCCCCCTGCTTTCAGTCTCTGCTGCATATCCATGAGTTCAGGGATGTGGTCATCTTCGTATTTCTCTATCAACACCCCCAATATTTCCATAAGCGAAGCCATTGGGCGCTCCTCATTCTCGCCCACTTCATCGATGAGGTTATCCAGCAGGTCGACTGTCTCTTGATATTCTTGTTTTGTACGAGGAACGTGCAACTTCTTCTGAAACATGATGGGAAGAGTATACTTGAAAAGTTGCGTTGCTGCTATTTCAGAACATTCTCTAATCTGGTTCACGACAGGCGTCGCTATTCCATAGGGCGATTCTTTTTCGCACAGCCAGCGAATTGGCAGCAAAACAAAATGGGCGACCCGATCGGGTCGCCCATTTTGTTTTGCTATTCACCTCATCGACCTGAGTGCACCGTCTGCGGCGTCGGCTGCATCGCCGTGGGGCGAGTGCGCAGAGCGCTCGCCAACAGGATCAGCAGCCAGAGAACCGCCAGGCCAGCAACGCTCCAGATCATGATCACCCCTGCGGCGTCAAGCCAGCCGCTTCGTACGGGCAGCTGCTCGACCAACGGCGCTGTGGGCGCGTTGCCCATCGCCATGGGCGTGCGGCTGGTTGTCGTCAAAGCGTAGACTGAACCTGTCGCGCCGCTCATAGGCAGGAGATCAGCCACGATATTGGCGGTATCTCGCTTCAGCGGCATCCATTCCCTTGCGCCAGTGGCGCTGACCGAAACACCCACCGGCGACTGGTGCAGCGTCGTGCTGCCATAGAGATAGCTTGTTGCTACATAGAGCACGTTTGGATGAACTGGATCGACAGCCAGCGCATCGACCTGCAGGCGGGCGCCGGGCGTTGCACCCAGACCATCATTGGCGCTCATCCAGGCCAGACCATCCACACTCTTGAGCACGCCCCGGTCGACCGTGCCGACAAAGACCGTTGGCGGCGTGGTGTTAGCAACCTTCACCGCGGTCGGGAAGCTGGTCAGGGTCCCCACTGCGGCCCAGTTCAGGCCGCCGTTGACGGAGCGCAGCAAACGTTCGGGTGTACGAACAAAAGCGAGACCTGCCCCTACGCTGTCTGCGGCCACTTCCATGACCGGCTCGTCGAGAGGCGTGTGCCCCCCGGAGATCATGCTCGACCCCACATCGCGCAGGCGGAAGACGCCAGCGGTGTCGGTGCCCACATAGATCACGTGGTTGACGCCATCCACCGCCAGGTCGGTGACGCCGCCCATGTAATGTTCACTCAGGGGCGCTTTGATCCAGCTTTGACCACCGTCATCGGTGCGATAAATTGCCAGCTCATTTGCTGCGCCCACATAAACGCGCTCTGGGTTGTGACTGTCCACTGCCACTGCATTGGCGATGACGCCCTCGGGCAGGACGATGCGACCCCAATTGAGCGGCTGACCCGCATAGAGGTTGCCGCCGTCCACTGCGTAGCTTTTCCCATTGAGCACGACGGCAGACGCATAGTCGCGGACGTTTTCGAGCCTTGTTTTGTTGATGGCCGGCAGGGGACTGCCTGTCACGCCTGATGGTGCACTGGATAATAGACCAAGGATCACCGCAGTCGCCAACACAGCTGTTGTCAATCCGATCATCATTTTGCGCGTGTTCATTGGTTCACCTCTTGTCTTGTCCTACTGCATATCTGTTGTCGTTACATTCATGTTTGAGTATAAGCGTTGGCTCCAGCGGTTGCTGGACTCCTTCATCTTGCGTTTCAGACCATCGCTTGACGCTCTCCGACGTCGTTGTTGAACAGATTGCTTCCAATCGATCGTCTACCCTAATCATAATGCCGTGTATAAATTGTTGACGGCTGTCTGCTTCATATGTTCCCTGTGCGCTATGTCACAAACATCCCTGCTGCCCATCCATTGTGCATCTCAACGCCACCACCGTGGTGTCCATAAACGCCACAATGTGCGCCACAGCCCCGAGACTCTCTGCTTCCTACAGTCGGAAATACGCCTGAGCAGACCCCTAGATTTGACCAAAAGGGAGGTGACGCTTATACTCTCGACAGACAGATATTCGGCGCGGGGCTGTAGCTCAGTTGGGAGAGCGCTACAATCGCACTGTAGAGGTCAAGGGTTCAAGTCCCTTCAGCTCCACCATCAGGTGTCAGGGTTGTTCTGTTTTGTGGAAAACCTGGGATTTCGCATCTTGCGGCTCATCGATTACAATTGAACCAGTTTTGCGGGCCTATAGCTCAGTTGGGAGAGCGCTACAATGGCATTGTAGAGGTCAAGGGTTCAAGTCCCTTTAGGTCCACCTCAGCCCTTCCAATCGGAAGGGCTTTTGTTTTCATAGTCCCCGCAACCCATCCAATTCATCTTCAGAGGCGATCAATGGCTGCTCCCCAACGTGCGCAGGACGAGCTGCGTCCTATCCAGTTCGAGGTCGATTATGTTCTCTACCCCGAAGGCTCAGTGCTCGTCAGCATGGGCAACACAAAAGTGCTGTGCAACGCGACGATCGACACGAATCTTCCGCCATGGCTGAAATATAGCAAAGAGAAAAAACATGGCTGGGTGACTGCGGAATATGCTATGCTGCCGCGCAGCACGCAGACGCGCACCCAGCGGGAGTTGCTCACCCCCAAAGGACGCACGCAGGAGATTCAGCGATTGATCGGCCGCAGCCTGCGCAGCGTTGTGGATCTGAATCGATTGGGCGAGCGCCAAATCATCATCGATTGCGACGTGATTCAGGCCGATGGAGGGACGCGCACAGCGGCCATCAACGGCGGGTATGTGGCGCTAGCGTTGGCGGTCAAACGCATGGAGAAACGCGGCACGCTGCCCACGGGTGTGTTGCACCAGCCTGTGGCGGCTGTGAGTGTGGGGCTGCTCAATGATCGAGCCGTCCTCGACCTGGATTATCAGATGGATTTGAACGCTGATGTGGATATGAATGTGGTCATGACAGGCGATGGGCGATTTGTCGAAGTGCAGGGCACAGCAGAAGGGGCGCCTTTCAGTCGTCCTGCGCTTCAGGCCATGCTCCTCCTGGCCGAGGCAGGAATCAAGAGAATCCTCAAACTTCAGTCAGAAACGCTGGCTCTCGTCAAAATCTAGAGGATCGCTTCATGTGGTCGCTCTGTTTCATTGTCCCGGCCCGCTCGCCTTCGGGGGGCGCTGATTTCGTCCCGCGCGAAAAGGCGTTGCCAGTGATTGATCGATGGGGTCGCTGCGCCGCACGACGTACACGGGAATGCCGGACATCTCAAACTCCCCCAACAGATTGTCGTAGGAGACTGGTTTGCCAAATGATTGGGCATCGACCACCACGGCAATGCTGTTGACCCCACGGCGCTGAAGTTGCTGCAAGGCGACAGCCCACTCTCGACTGGGGTCAGAACTTACAGCGATCACGGTGTCGTTGCGGTTCAACCGCACGCCGTCGGTGGCGATCAGCTGGGCCAATGGCAGATCGCCCACCGCCTCCACGACTGCCAGCGCCTCTAAGATCTTGTTCAGCTGACGTTCGCCCCGGTCGGCTTGCAAGAACTCACGACTGCGCCCGCGGCTGCTCATGCCGACAGCCCGGTTTCGCAGGACAAAATAGCGCGCCAGACTTGCAGTAATGGTCACCGCGTATTCGGTGGTTGCAGGCGGCAGCTCGAACTGGCTGCGCTGCCGGCGCACATTGTGTATGGCAAAGACGCCCGGCTCGGGCTGGCTGGGGCGCCAAGCCATGGCCGCTTCAGTGTCACGGTGCAGGTCGAGATAGAGCCAGATATCGGCAGTGGGGTCCAGCTCGAACTCTTTGACGATCAAGCGGCGCATGCGCACGCTGGTAGGCCAGTGGATGCGATTCAGGCTGTCGCCCGGCGCATAGTCGCGCACGCCAGCGGCGTTTGTCGTCATCTGATAGGTGCGCCGATGACGCGCTTCGCCGCCGGCCAGATCCGAGATCGATGGCTGAAATGAGGGGAGATCCACCGTTAGTGGATAGACGACAATGTTGCTCGTCACCGCCAGATGTTGTTCCATCTCGAAGATGCCCAAGGGGTCGCCGCTGCGCAGTGTGAGCGGTCCGAGACGAAAACGCCCGCGTTGGGTGCAAAGGGTGCGCACCTGCCAGCGGCTTACGCCATTGCGGCCCAGACTGCTCACCACCCGGCTGACCGCATGCCAGGGCAAGGTCGATTCGTCGTCCAACTCAAGCCACAGTTTCGGCCAGAATCCCCGATTTGTGATCTCCATCTGTTCTTCGGCGAATTGACCGACCTGGCTGCGTCGCGTCTTCGTGAGACGGCGGACATGCACTTTGCGAACGCCGTTGCGCGCCCACAGGTAACTCAGCGCCAACACACCGCTGGTGAGATAGGCCATGCCATAGGCTAAACTGTTACCGCTGTTGAAGGCCAGTACCCAGGACCCGATCAGCGCAATGGTGAGAAAGATGAGCCGGGAATTCATGCGCACAATGGGTGAAGAGCGTAGGCCAGCATCCGGATAGGTGGAGATGAGCGCACGAGAGACGCCGGCTCAGCGCGCCCGCGGCCGGGCGCCCGGAACAGGCGTGTGGCGCAGGGCGTCGTCCACAACCTGGCGCGCTGTCACATTCTTGATGCGTGCAGATGGGCTGATGATCAGGCGATGCGCCAGTACAGATTCTGCCAGGGCTTTGACATCGTCTGGCAGTACAAAGTCGCGGCCTTCGATTGCTGCCCAGGCACGCGCGGCCATGAAGAGGTTGAGGCTGCCGCGCGGGCTGGCGCCGAGATAGATATCTGGATGATCGCGCGTCGTGGTCACAAGATCGACGATATAGCCTTTGATGAGGTCGTCCACATAGACGTCGCGCGCTGCACGTTGCGCCGTCACGAGTTCATCGACGCTGACGACTTGCTGCAAGTCGTGAATCGGATGATGACTTGCCTGACGCGTCAACACATCGATTTCGTGCGCCCGATTGGGATAACCCAGATGGATGCGCATCATGAAGCGATCCACCTGCGCCTCGGGCAGCGGGAAAGTACCCTCGTATTCGATGGGATTTTGTGTCGCAAGCACCATGAACGGTCGCGCCATATCGTGGGTGACGCCATCCACTGTCACCTGGCGCTCCTCCATTGCTTCCAATAGGGCCGACTGGGTTTTGGGTGTGGCGCGATTGATCTCGTCTGTGAGCACGATTTGAGCGATGATGGGGCCAGGTCGAAACTCGAATTCGAGGGTCTTCTGGTTGAAGATGCTGACGCCGGTTACGTCGCTGGGCAACATGTCGGGTGTGAACTGAATCCTGCGAAAGGTACAGCCGACGCTGCGTGCCAACGCACGGGCCATCATCGTCTTGCCAACGCCGGGCACGTCTTCAATCAATACATGGCCTTCGCACAAGAGGGCCACCAGCGTCAGGCGGATTTCACTATCTTTTCCCACAATCACTGTGCGGACATTCTGCAAGATACGGTCAGCGACAGAACGAACGACTTGCATGGATCACCTCAATAGACACGGAAGTCAGTCGGTATACGATACCCTATTTGGCCATTCACAGCAAGCAAGTGAGCTTCCCAAATTACATGCAAACTGGCTGCGGCGCGCCGTTCCTCCGCAAGAGCACCGATCTTGCCGCCTTTCTCGCGCCTGAACCCCCGCCTCGACTTGGGATGCACCTACATGCTGCTCTCTCTTTCGACAAACCCATCACACTTGTTATAATAGAGAATCTATCAGAACAGCCAGGAATCCTTGTGAAACGCATATTGCGAGCAACCTCCCCATGGAACTATTCGAGTATCCACGACCGACAAACGATACAGGCATTGGGATACACTGGGCGCCGGGCTACGCCACTGCGATTGGCATCGTCCGTATTCGTGATCAATGGTTGCCCGAACTTCGCAGCCTGGGGGTGAAGTGGGTCAAGATATATCACCATGACAGCGCCTTGGACTTTGCCGAGCTTCTGTTGGCTGAGAACATCATCCCCATTGTGCGCATCTATCGCCCCACGCCCAATCCGGGGCGCCTGGGTGTGCGCGAAATCGTTCATGTTGATTCCCTGGTGCGAGCTGGCGTGCGCTATTTCGAGGTCAATAGCGAACCGGATCGCGACGCAGAGTGGAAGGGTGGTCGTGTGCCGGCCAATGGACTGGAGCTGGTCGCCGAAGACGCCATCGCCAATCTGGAATTGATCCTGGAACGGGGCGGTATGCCGGCCATTCCGGCGCTCTCCAACGGCAGCCAATGGGATCTGGTGGGCAAGATCGTGGCCAAAGGGCGGCGAGATCTTTTCGATGGCCCTGTCTGGCAGGCGATCCACAACTACATGCGTAATCGTCCCTTGGATTTCCCTTACGACATCGGCAACCAAGAGGGCGCAGCATACACCGACCGTTTCTATCGCACAGTGGCCGATGAACGCTGGGAGGAAAATGCCTGGCGCGGGCGCGGCTTGGCCGATGTGAATCGCCTGCGCCTGGATCGCTGCTCGCCAGGCATGACCATCCAGGATGATCATGCGTGCTGGCTGGCTTTTGAGCACTTCGATGCGCTGAATCGCCGCCATCTGGGGCGAAGCCTGCCCATTATTGCCACCGAGAGCGGCTATCTGGTGGGTGAAGATACAGATCCACGCTATCCCGCCACAACGCCTAACCTCCATATGGCGCAAACTTTGGAGGCGTGTCGGGTGCTCATGGGCGTGAGCCATCGTTTTCCCACGGCGCCAGACTATCTCTTTTGCGCCTGTTTCTGCATCATCGCCAATAATGATCTGGGGGGATCGAGCACCTGGTGGGAGAAGTTTGCGTGGTACAGCCCGCGCTGGTCTGGTGGACGTCTACCAATCGTGCGCGCGCTTCAGGGTGAGCCAAAGGTGATCCGCAAGTGGCAGGGCGGCAGCGGTCAGACCGGCCCTCTCATCACCCTGCGTGGTGCGGTGATCCATGCCCGTGGTCAACATACAGTGGTTCTGGAGCGCAACGATCTACAGATTGCCAGCGTCCAACTGGACGCCAACAGCCGCTACGAGCTGCCGAATCTGCCTGTGGGCGCCTATACCTTGCGGATCGAAGGCAGCGACCTGGCTCAGCCCGTCATTCTGAGCAGCGATCAGCGCGAAGTCGTTATCAATCTTGACCTGGGGGCGCCTGAGGATGCCGTGGCGCGCAGCGTGGTGAGCGGCATGGTGGCGGGCGGAGCTGGAGCAGTCGTCTTGCTAGTGCGCAGCAGCGACGGCGAGGAATGGGTGACTATCGCCAAAGACGATGGCTCATTTCGCTTCGTGGAGCTGCCGGCTGGCCTCTACAACATTCGCGTTAGCGGCGATGGCAGTCGGGTGGATCAGATCGCTCTGGACGGACGTAACCAGGTGGAGGTCAAGCTCGCCGTGGCTGGTTGGGGGCACACCATTCGCACGGCAGAGGCGGTGGCGGGTGTGGGGGCCATTCGTTGTCGAGTGGTTGGCAGGAAGGGCGTCATGGTTCAGGCGCACACCTTCAGCGCCAGCAGCGAACCCGTCAGGACTGGCGAGTCGCCCGACTTTGGCGAAGATGAATGCCAGATCAACGGGCTGGATGTCGGGCTATATATTGTCAGCGCCAGTGGCTTGAGCATCGCGGAGGGCCGCGTCGCCGAAGCCGAGGCACGCGTGACTGTGGACAAGCGCCGCATCCCCCTGGTGGAGTTTGTCTATAACGAAGCGGGGCAGCCGAGCGTCAACGCACAATCCATCATCGAGGGGCGCGTCGTGGGCGGCGGCTTCGATACCCGGGCTGTGCGTGTGCGGCTCCTCGACTCGCAAGCAAACAGCCGTGAGGTCGAAGTAAATTCCACAGGCGCGTTTATCTTCGATGGATTGGCTGCAGGGGTCTACACAGTCCAGGTGGTCGGGCATGAATCCGAGGCGACGCGCTCCGACATTTCGCTGGATGGCGTGAGTCACGCCCATATCGAACTGCTGCTGCCCCTTGCGCCGCGGCCATCAACGCCCAACCAGACAGCTGGCCGGAGCATCATCGTCGGCCATGCGCCAGGGAGCGCAGGGCGACTGGCGCGGCTTGTCGATGCAGTGGGCAACGAGCGCCAGCAAGTCGTGGGGCTGGAGGATCGAGCCAGCTTCGAGCGTTTGCTGGCGGGCGTCTACACCCTCTCCATTGAGGGCGGCTATGTTCAAAGCGATCTTCGGGTGGACGGCAACAGCGGACTGGAGGTATTTTTTGCACCGCTGACTTCGGGCTGGGAGGCAGCAGTGAGCAGCGCCGGCCCCATGCCAGGCTATAGTGTGGTGCGCGTTGAGGTCCAGGGGCGCAAGAATATCCCCGTCTACATCTGGAAAGACGATTGGCAGGGGATGATGCGGCGGTCGGGCAGCAGTCCAGAACTCGGTGAGTATGCGTTGGAGTTCGGCCCCCTTGGTCCCGGTCTCTACATGATCGAGCCGGAAGGACTGGGCATTTACATCGATGTGGAATTGAGCGGGTTGGAGGCCAAATGGGTGAGTTTTCGACCTGCCAGCCAGCCCAGCAGCCCCAACACGATCCGACCGCTGACCGTTGCAGACGTTGGGCGCAGCGACGCGCCGGCCCAGACTACCAAGCGTTCGACCTATCTGTGGATCGAGGATGGCCTTTTTGCCGGGGCAGCGCTGTTGGCCTTGCTGCGTTATTGCGCCCGTATGCAGCCCGAAGTGGGCAACGATCTGGAACGCGCCGCCCAGGCCGATGAAGTGATCCTGGTTCAGTCGCCGGGTTACGCCGAGACATTGGCCGCTGTGGAGCGCATGTTGATTGGGCGCGGGGTCAAGGTTCGCCCAACACAGGTCGAAAACCTATAGCGTGTCACCCGGTTACGCTCACCGTTTTTTCTGTTGCGCCCACTGACTCAATACCAATAGCACAAAGATTGGGAGCTTGATCATACGTCGCCAACGCCACGGCTGGCGGATCAGACGGTGCAGCCATTCCAGCCCCAGTCGTTGCATCCATTGCGGCGCGCGCTCTGTCACGCCGGCTACGAAATCGAATGCTCCTCCCACCCCAAGCGCAACCACGCAAGGCAGCTCATGGCGATGTTGGGCGATCCAGAAATCCTGCTTGGGATGACCAAAGGCCACGAAGAGAATGTGGGGAGAGGAAGCGGTCAACATTTGGGCGATGGCAGGCCAGCATCCACCGTCCGGGCCGCCGCTGAACGTTCCGGCAACGAGCAGGCCGGGATAGCGCTTGCGGAGCGTGACTGCCGTGCGCTGAGCGACGCCGGGGGCTGCGCCGAGGAAGAAAACGCGCCAGCCATTCTGCGCGGCAGTCTCACAGATGCGGTAGATGCCGTCGGAGCCGGTGACGCGCTCGGCAAGGGGGGCGCCAAGAAGACGCGCCGCCCAGAGTACGCCCACCCCGTCGGGCACGCGCAAATCAGCCTGGCGCAGGGTTGCGGCAAAGGCCGGATTCTGATGGGCTTCGACAAGAAACTCCGGGTTGACGGTGCAGACTTGGCGCGCTAAAGAGCGGGCGTCGTCCAGGGGAGCAGTCAGTCGGGACGCAGCAATCCACGCGGCAATTTGGTCGAGGGTTTGGGAGAAATCAACCCGATGGATGTGGACGCCGAGGATTTGTATGGTCTGATGCGCCATCGCTCGCAGTGATCTTCAATCGGCGGCGCCAAAGACCTCATCGACAGAGACAACGAAGCCGGGCAGCAGCAATGAGGTTGCCTGTTCGCCCGCGCCCCAATCGCCGTGTTCTACGTAGGATTGGCCTTGTAACTGCAGCACGATGATGCGGCGATACTCTGGATCGACGAGCCAGTATTCGGTGATGCGCGCTTCTGCATACTCGCGTCTCTTGAGCGCCACATCGCGCTGGCGGCTTTCCGGGCTGATCACTTCCATAACCAGATCGGCGCCGATCCAGTATTGCTCAGTACGACGCGTCTGATTGTGCGCCAACATGAACATGATGTCCGGTTCGCGGAATTTGCCCGGCCAAAGCTGGACAGGCAGCGGCGCAATCGCTGCTTTGCCTGCCCGACGGCGACTCAAGTAACGCCGCAGAAGCTCAATCAGGATCAGGACGATATCCTGGTGTCGTTCAGACGCCACGGGCAGCACCTCCAATTGTCCGTGTGAGAGTTCGACAAGATGGTTGGTGTCCAGCGCGAGGTATTCGCTAACGCTCCACTGTCCCTGCGGTGGAAACAAAAGGGCAATCTCCCACGTGGGTTCGGCGCTGACTTTGGTCTGCATTTCCAAAATGGCATCCATGTCGCCATCATATCACGACCCGAAGTTATGGTATAATCGCCTGTAGCACCTGTAGTAATTGTTGGGCGTTGCTCGAAAACACCCCTGTGTTGTTGGCGGAGAACCTTGGGGAGGAAACGCTATGGAGCCGTTGTTGTCACGAATTATTCATGATCAGCTTTTTCGAAACGACGAGTAACCATGACAGCCACTATCAATGACTACGACTTTGAGGCCGGTTGGGCGCTCCACGCCAGCGATAGGGCAGCCTATGCGCCGCCGACCATGGCAAATGGAGTGTTGGGTTTGGTGCTTAGCCAGGAGCCGCTGCAATTTCAACAGGTGATCCTGGGCGGCGTCTATGACAGATTTGGCGACGACGACGTGGCCAGGATTCTTTCGGGCATCCAGGTCGCCGGCCTTGATCTCATGGTCAACGGGCGCTCACTCTCGTCGAGCGACGATCTGCAAGATTGGCGACAGACGCTGAACATGCGCGAGGCGCACCTGACAACGGCTTTCATCTTTGCGTCGAGCGTTCGCGTTGAGCAGCGGGTGTACGTCCTGCGCCACATGCCCCATGCTGTGCTCGTGACCCTCACCCTGACCGCGCTGGCTGATGTGACTGTCGCCGTGCGTCATCTGCTTTCGGCGCCGGCCTTCCTCCAGCCGCTGGCCCAGCGTTTCCGTTTCTATCACGAGACGCCCGGCACCCCCATTGTCTCATCGACTGCGCTCAGCCCCAACGGTCGGCATCGGATCAGCGCGGCGGCAGCCTATCTGTTTCCCGGCGATATGCCCGAAATTACCCACGAAGCGATCTCGGATCATGAACATGGAACCCGCATCCAGGTTGAGCTCAAGCAGGGGGAGAGCTATCGTTTTGGCGTCGTCGGCGCCATCTGCACAACGGCTCACTTTGATGACCCGGCCAATGAGGCGGAGCGAATTGCGATCTTTGCCCGCTTCGAGGGTGAAGAACGGTTGATTGCCAAACACAAGGCGGCGTGGCATGACCTGTGGGAGAGCGACATCATCATCGAGGGAGACCTGGCGGCGCAGCGTGATGTGCGCTTCGCCTTGTATAATCTCTATTCGTTCCTACGCGCCGGCGCGCGTTGGAGTCCATCGCCCATGGGGCTTTCCAGCGCGGGGTACAATGGTCACATTTTTTGGGACAGCGAGTTGTGGATGTATCCACCCCTGCTGGCGCTCCAGCCGGAATTGGCGCGCAGCATGCTCGATTACCGTTCCGACCGTATGGAAGCGGCGCAGCGTAAAGCCAGCAACTATGGTTTTCAGGGCGTCATGTTTCCCTGGGAATCGGACGATACGGGCGAAGAGTGCACGCCTACCTGGGCTGTCTCGGGCGCATTCGAGCACCACATCACCGCCTGCGTCGCCATTGCCTTCTGGAACTACTATCTGGCGACAGGCGACAAAGAGTGGTTGCGCAACTACGGCTATCCCATGTTGGAGCAGATCGCCCGCTTTTGGGTCAGTCGGGTCGAAAAGAATCCGGCGGGGCGCTACGAGATCAAGCGGGTGATGGGCGCGGATGAGTATACCGGCGTGGTGGACAATAACGCTTTCACCAATGGCGCGGCCATCACCGCCTTGCGTTACGCCAGTTTGGCCGCTCAAACGCTGGGCCGTGAACCTGACCCACAGTGGCGCGACATCGCCGACAAGATCGTGATTCTGGAATTCGAGGACGGAACCACTCAAGAGTACGAAGGATATGACGGCCGAGTCGTCAAGCAGGCCGACGTCAACCTGCTCGCCTATCCTTTGGAGATTATCACCGAGGAGGCGCGCATTCGCCGGGATATGGCCTATTATGCGCCCCGCTTCGACGAGAACGCGCCGGCCATGAGTCATTGCGTTCTGTCCGTGCTCGCCGCTCGCCTGGGCGACTGCGAACAAGCCCACGCGTACTTCAAGCGATCCTATCAGCCTAACCAGAAGCCGCCTTTTGGCGTGTTGTCAGAGACGCCGTTCAGCAACAACCCCTATTTCGCCACTGCTGCCGGCGGGATGCTCCAGGCGGTTCTCTTTGGCTTTGGCGGTCTTGCCATCACCGAACAGGGGATTGTCCAGCGTCGCAGTTGCCTGCCACCCGGCTGGAAGTCGTTGACCATCAAGCGTTTGGGCGTCATCGTGAGCCAGGCGCGCGCCTGATTTTGCAGGCAGCTCAGGCTAAATCGCCTGGCGAATCGCCTCCACGGCGGCTGGGTTCTCCAGGCTGCTCAGATCGCCCAGGGGTTGATCCAGGTACGCGGCGCGGATCACACGGTGCATCACCTTGGCGTTGCGCGTCTTGGGCAGCGCCGCAACGAACTTGATCGCCCGCGGCTTGAGCGGCTTGCCCAAATCTGCGACGACCAAGCCCATCAGCTCAGTTCGCAGCGAATCGCCGGGTTCGTGTCCGTCATTTAGCACACAGAATGCCACGACTTCTTGATCTTTGAGGGGATGGGGCGCGCCTACAGCCGCCGATTCCTTGACTGCCGGGTGTCCATTGAGGATTGCTTCCACCTCTGCTGGCCCCAGCCGTTTGCCAGCCACCTTGATCGTGTCGTCACTGCGGCCCAGGATGTACCACAGCCCGTCCTCGTCGACGGCGGCGAAATCTCCGTGAACCCACACGCCCGGCAAGCGATTCCAGTAGGCATCCAAATAGCGTTGGTCGTCGCGCCAGAAGCTGCGCGTCATGCCGATCCACGGCTGGCGGATGACCAGCTCGCCCACTGCGCCGCGTACGGGCTGGCCGTTTTCATCCACCACGTCGGCGTCTATGCCCACGACCGGTCCGCCAAAAGAGCAGGGTTTGAGGGGGGTCAGGAAGTTGCCGCAGAGGATGCCGCCGCTGATCTCTGTGCCGCCCGAATAGTTGATGATGGGCTTCTCTTTTTGCAAGACTGACTCGAAGAGCCACATCCAGGACTCCGGGTCCCAAGGGCTGCCGGTGGAGCCGACGGCGCGCAAAGTAGAGAGGTCGCATCGTTGCGCTGGCTCTGCGCCATAGACCTTGAGGCTGCGGATCAGAGTGGGCGACACGCCCAGATGGGTGACTTGATGGTTTTCCACCAGCCGCCAGACGCGGTCCGTAGTAGGGTAATCTGGCGCGCCGTCATAAAACACCATGGTCGCGCCATTGAGCAGACTGCCGAAGACCTGCCACGGCCCCATCATCCAGCCCATGTCGGTCATCCAGTAGAGCGTATCTGCCGGCTTGAGGTCGAAACAATGGCGCAGGTCTTGAGCGGCCTTGATGGGAAAGCCGCAGTGGGTGTGGACTGCGCCCTTGGGCTTGCCCGTGGTGCCGCTGGTGTAGATAAGCATCAAGGGGTCTTCGGCGGCGGTGCGTTCCGTGTCGGCGCGGGAAGAGTGGCCCGGCACGATCTCATGCCACCAGTGATCGCGCCCCGGCGACCAGTTCACTTCCTGTTGGCCGATGCGTTCGACGACGACCGCGTGCTCGACGCTGGGCGATTGGGCCAACGCCTCGTCCAGGATCGCCTTCATGGGCGCAATTTTGCCCCGCCGATACATCGCGTCCGCCGTGACGACGGCCTTTGCACCGGCGTCCACCAGTCGCGTCGCAATGGCGCTGTGTCCATAGCCGCTGAAGAGCGGCAAGACGATGCCGCCAATCTTGATGACGGCCAGGAA
>CAZLMM010000098.1:0-25223 GCA_964560495.1 uncultured Caldilineaceae bacterium | reverse complement strand
CAACTCCTTCCGTCAGTTTGACGCAATCACACCGATAAGGGTATACTTTATTTTTGTGGATTATGCAAGTCTTCCACAAACAACTCTTTTCATGATGCGTCTGCGCTCCCGTCCTTGGGATGCAGAGCCGCTCCCGAAGTCCTGACAAGGCGTTCACTTTGACAGGCGCGGCCAACAAAGGAATGAAACCATGTATGCAGTGATTCGAACAGGTGGTAAGCAATATCGAGTAGCGCCCGGCGACACCGTGGAAGTGGACCGGTTGGCGGGTGAGGTGGGCGATTCGGTGACGATCGCGGATGTGCTGTTGGTGGCCGATGGCGAAGCAGTGCAGGTGGGCCAGCCCATCGTGACAGGCGCCAGCGTGACAGCCAAGATCACCGGACAGTATAAGGGAACCAAGATCCTTGTCTTCCGCTATCGGCCCAAGAAACGTATCCGCGTGCGACGTGGGCATCGGCAACAGTTGACCCGTTTGCAGATCAGCGCCATCGACGCTGCGTTAAGTTGAGAGGAGAAATTGAACAATGGCTCACAAAAAAGGCGGCGGCTCTAGCCGCAATGGGCGCGATTCCAATTCGCAGCGCCTCGGCGTCAAGCGCTTTGGCGGCCAGCTTGTCCCGGCTGGCAGCATCATCGTTCGCCAACACGGCACGAAGATCTTCCCGGGCAACAACGTCGGCCTGGGTCGTGATAACACTCTCTTTGCCAAGATTGATGGCGTCGTGACCTTCGAATGGGCAAAGAAGGACCGCAAACAAGTCAGCGTATATGCAGTGGAGGCCAGCGTATCATGAAGCCCGGCATCCATCCCAAATACTATCCAAACGCGACAGTGATCTGCTCGTGCGGCGCCACATGGACCACCGGCAGCACGAGAGAACACATCCGCACCGATGTATGCAGCACCTGCCACCCCTTCTACACGGGCGAGCAGCGCATCGTTGACACGGCCGGCCAGGTGGAACGCTTCATGAAGCGCCTGGAGCGCCGTCAGAGCGAGACAGCCCGGCGCGAGCTCGAGATCCGTGTGCGCAAAGAAGCCGAAGAAGCAGCGCGCAAGGCGCGAGCGCGCGGCGGCAGTGCAGAAGCGGCCGCCGCCGAGGTCTATGCCAGGTACAATCTGGCCGAAAACTGATCGGCCAGGCAGGCTCGTATGTCGAAAAGGGGCAGGGACGTTCGTCTCTGCCCTTTTGTTTGGTTTCTCTGGCGGAGGAATCCATGCAGCAGCAATTTGGCGGCGGTCACATCGAATTGATCTGCGGCTCTATGTTCAGCGGCAAAACAGAAGAACTCTTGCGGCGCATTCGTCGCGCTCAGATCGCTCGCAAGAAGGTGCAGGTCTTCAAGCCGCAGATCGACTATCGTTACGGCCTGGAACGAGTGCGTTCGCACAACGGCCTGGCCCACGAGGAAGTTGTCGTTGTTGAAAGCGCCGATGACCTGGTCGCTCTAGTGGAGACAGAAACTCAAGTGGTCGCCATCGACGAAATCCAGTTCTTCGACTGGCGCATTGCCGAAGTGTGTGAAGAGTTGGCTGATTCCGGCAAGCGCGTCATCGCCGCCGGACTGGACCAGGACTTTCGCGGCGAGCCTTTTGGTCCCATACCTCTGCTCATGGCGCTGGCGGAAAATGTGGAAAAGCTGACCGCTATCTGCATCGTCTGCGGCGCGCCGGCCACCCGCACCCAACGCCTCATCGACGGACAGCCCGCCCGCTACGACGACCCCATCGTCATGGTTGGCGGCAGCGAAAGCTACGAAGCGCGCTGCCGGGCGTGCCATCAAGTGCCGGGCAAGCCGCGGCGAGGCGCAGCAGAAAGCCCTTCATGAGGTTGTGACTTCTTGAGGTCATGGTGTTTTGACTTCTCTGCCGCTCGTCTATCATCCAGATTACGTCGCGCCGTTACCCCCTGGCCATCGTTTCCCCATGACAAAGTATAGCAGGCTCTATGAAACGCTTCTGGTCGACGGCGTCATCGGCCTCGATCAACTCTGCCTGGCGCCGCGCGCGCCCATTGCTTGGGTTGAGCTTGCCCACGACATTGATTACGTCCAGTCCTATTACAGCGGAACCATAGATTCAAAGTTCATGCGGCGCATTGGTTTTCCGTGGAGTTCGGCGTTGGTCAACCGGACGCTTGTCGCCCTTGGCGGCACTGTGCTGGCCGGGCAGCTTGCCCTTGAACACGGTTTGGCGTGCAATCTGGCCGGGGGCACCCATCATGCCCACCCTGGTTTTGGCTCAGGTTTCTGCATCTTCAATGACCTGGGTGTTGCGCCGCGCGTCTTGCAGCAGATGGGCGAGATCGCCACTGCGCTGATTGTAGATTTGGACGTTCACCAAGGCGACGGCAGCGCTGCTATCTTCGCTGACGATCCCACAGTCTTCACTTTTTCCATGCACTGCGGCGACAACTTTCCCTTTCGCAAGGCTCAAAGCGACTTGGATGTAGAACTGGCGGTGGGGATGGAGGATGAAGAGTATCTGCGCAACCTGGCCAAGCACTTATCCTCCCTGCTCGAACAGGAGCGCCCCGACATCGTTTTCTATGACGCAGGCGTCGATCCCCACAAAGATGACTGGCTCGGCAAGCTGGCGCTCACCGACGAGGGACTGGCTCGGCGCGATCGCTTCGTGCTCACCGAGTGCCTGCGACGGGGCATACCTGTGGCATGCGTCATTGGCGGCGGTTATGATCGCGACATCGCAGCGTTGGCTCGACGCCACTCCATCGTGCATCGGGTCGCCAGCGAGGTCTTCCACCTTGCATGATTGGCACGGTATTGCACTGCCAGTCACCCATCGTCAAGTGGGTCGTGACAGGGCACGAACCGGCGTCGGGCGATTGCTCTGGACGATGACCACCGATCGCTCTACAGGCCATGGTGACAACTGCACCAGAGTGAAGCCAGGGTGACGCAGGTAGCCCAGCGCGCCAACCGCCGCCATGCACAGGGCAAGCCACAAGAGCCACCGACCAGGACGTCGGCTCACTTCCACCTGAACTCCAACAGTTGGCGTCAACTTGAGGTCCAGCGGCGTATCTTCCTCGCCCATGACAACGCGTGCATCCGAGTTGACCTGAAGACGCTGGGATGGCTGCACGCTTCCCGCTTCGTAGACCTCAACGAGAAAGGCCGGTTCGCCCGTGTCGCCGTCCGCCAGACGCACGATGCGCAACCCGGCGTTGCGATTCGCCAACACCACAACCTGTTCACTGCCGGGTTGCGGGAAAAGCGCCCCCAGTCCGCGGCGCGCCTCATCGGGCAAGCCGCCCGGCGCAAGCAGCAGGGGATCCGCCGTCTCCACCCACATGGCTGGCGGCCCCTGACCGAGCTCTACGTCGGCGCCCCCAATCCGCCCATTGCGATCAGTTGCAGCATTGAGGGTGATTACATCGCTGGCGATTGTCGCCGTCAAAACTGGCCACGCATCCCCTGTCCCTGGTCGAACGCCGTACTCCAGCAAGATGTCGTGGGGAGGATAACTATAACTCTCGCCCGGCGCCAAAGCCGCAGGCGCAACCGACCATCCGATGTGCACCGCCATCCAGATGGAAAGCAATGCCAATGCCAGTCCCCCAAAGAGCAGCGGGCGAAGCCAGGCGCTGCGCGCATGATGCACAAGCAGCCACCGCTGTTCTGTTGACGAACCGCCTGGAATATCCTCATGGACTGTAGACTCAGCGGAGTCGGTTGTAGCAGCAAGAAGTGCTGGTTGTTCTCTCGCTTCGATGGTTGCCTGCCAGAGTTGACCTGGTTGGGTCACAGCAAGTTCAGCTTCGATCTGACCCCCCAAGACATGGGGCGGCGTTGGCGTCACCGTGAGATGGCGAAAGACCTGTCTGGGATAGACAACAGGAACTGGTTCAGGAGAGGCGCCGACAGGCGCGTGGAGCGCCGTGGGCAAGCGCCGCAACGCCAGAAGCAGCGCGATGCTGTCTGCCAAATGCACCGCCGCCAGGATCAACAAAAGGGCGGCGGTCGCCTGAAAGAGGGGGCTGGTGAGAACCGCATAGAGACCGAGACTGCGCCACAGACCGCCCAATGGACCCGCGGCAGGGGGCCACTCCTGAAGCCAGCGTGCTGTAGCAACCGGGTCTTCACTCACCTGCCCGGGAAGCTGAGGAAAAAGCAGGCTGGTGGACAACAAGATCAACAGAAGAGCACTGCACGCAGCAGCCAATTGCCAGGCGCGCAAAA
The DNA here is from genome assembly GCA_964560495.1 of uncultured Caldilineaceae bacterium. Lineage (GTDB taxonomy): Bacteria > Chloroflexota > Anaerolineae > Caldilineales > Caldilineaceae > UBA5069. The sequence goes on along the minus strand of CAZLMM010000098.1, from coordinate 21,017 downwards.
TGTCCAGCAGACGATCGAGCCATTGGAGGCTGGCGTTCCGTCGTTCCGTTGCGCCTATGACCCCGCCAGCCATCGACGCACCTCGCTTCCCAACACAGAGAGGGGGGCGTTACGCACGGTGCATGGCGGGAGCGCATCGAGAAACGCCTGACCATATTGTTTGCGCCACAATCGACTGTCGAGGATGACGACCACGCCCCGATCGCTTGCCCGACGAATCAGGCGGCCAAAGCCCTGACGAAAACGCAAGATGGCTTCTGGCAAGGTGTAGTCGGTGAAGGGGTCTTCACATTCGGCGCTGCGCGCTGCGGCCAGGGGATCATTGGGCGCCGAAAAAGGCAGCCGCACGATGAGCAGGCAGCGTAGCTCGTCGCCCGGCAGGTCAACGCCCTCCCAGAAACTGCGCGTGCCAAAGAGCACCGCCCGTTCGGCGTTGCGGAAGTCGCGCAAGAGCCTGCGTCTGCTGTTCACGCCGTGCTGCAACATGGCGACGCCCAGTCGTTCCAACGGCGCGCGCAGAGCATCGGCCGTTGTGCGCAATTGAGCGTAACTGGTGAACAGCACCAGGGTGCGACCGTCGCTGGCATCGACTGCGTCGAGAATGGCCCGTTCCACACCGCTCTGATAGGCTGACTGGTTCGGCGCAGGCAGGTCGCTGGGTAGATAGAGCAAGGCGCTGCGGCGATAGTCGAAGGGGCTTTCGACGATCGCAGTAGAGACATCCCACAGCCCCAGCCGTTCGCGGATAAAACGAAAATTGGCGCCAGTGCGCAGGGTTGCGCCAGTGAAAATGGCGCTGCGTCGCTTGTTGATGATCTCGTTCTGCAACAGGTCGCTCACGTGGAGCGGCGCGCTGGCCAGACCAGCCGCATTGCGCTGCTCGTTGACTTCGATCCAGCAAATCTGTCCCGAATGCGCCGGGCCGCTTGGCGCCAACACCATCTCGCCCATGCGTTCGGCCAGCTCATGGAGGCGCAGCGCTGCACTGCGTACGTCATCCAACAGGGTGGCGTTCGGCTCCTGGGCGCCCCATCCAACATCGCTCAACGACAGGACGAGATCATCCAGCAATCGTTCCAGCTCAGTCAGCGGCTCGCTGGCCAAGTCCCATTCGATTTCCACCTGGCTCCACATGGGCTGGCTGCGAATGCGCCCATCGACAAGCAGACGCTGCGCATAGCCGGCGTCGCTGCGCAACACATCCTGCTGGAGGGCAAAATGCAAAAGCTGCTCGGCAAAGGAGCGAAGCGCGGCCAGCGTGCGCTCTGCGCACCTGGCCGCGGCAAGGGCTTGTTCCTGGACGTGGACGAGAAGCTGGCGGCCGGCCTGATGGTTGATCTGACGGTAAAGACCTCCTTCGCCCATGAGGCGACGCAGCAGCTCACGCACCCATGTCCATTCGACGCGATAGGTGAGTTGATCGGTGGCTGCTTCTTCCAGCCGATGAGCCTCGTCAACGATCAGATGGCTGTAGGTCGGCAGCACGCGTCCGTTGGAATTGATGTCCGCCAATAGCAACGCATGGTTCACCACAAGTAGATGGGCGTGTTCAGCTTGCCTTTGGGCGCGCAAGTAGAAATCCAGGCTGGAGCTGTTGTGCTGCACACCACAGCGATCCAACCCACAGGTGGCCGAGTCGGAGCAGATCTGCTGCCAGATTTCCCGATCGGCGCCGGCGGAAAGGGCCAGCTCACTCACATCGCCCGTGCTCGTGGTGGGCAGCCAGACCAGCACCCGCGCCATCACGCTCAGCTCGGCGGGCGACATGGCGCGCCCGCTGCACCACGAATGAAAACGACGCAGGCAGAGGTAATTGGTGCGCCCCTTGAGCAGGGCTGCCTCCGGCGCAGGCAGCCCCATGGTCTGAAAGATGGCCTGCACCTGCGGGATGTCTTTATCGAGCAATTGGTCTTGCAGTGTAATTGTGTTGGTGGCGATGACCACGCGGCGCTGATTGGCTGCGCTCCACAGGGCAGCAGGTAGCAGATAGGCCAGACTCTTGCCGGTGCCTGTACCCGCTTCCACCAGCAGGTGATCGCCGCGATTGAGGGCGTGCAGCACTCGTTCAGCCATATCCACCTGACCAGGGCGCGCCTCGTATTCCATGCCCATGAGCTGGGCCAGCGAGCCGTTTGGGGAAAAGATCGTATGTAGCGTCTCCAGCGAAGCAGGTGTGAATGAGGTTCCGCTGTCGCTCAACTGAGCAACAGGCGCAACTGGAAACCCATTGCCTGTAAGCTGTGTAGTTGCCTCAGGAGAGGGTCGCCGCCCAGGCGCAATCGCCTCGGTGAAAAGGCGCATGGGCGGCCAGTCGCTCTCGCCTCCCATGGCGACGATGGCTTGGAGCGTGGATGACGGCAGAGAAGACAGCCGCTCCATCAGGCGCATGAAGAGTTGCGCTGTTGCGGCAGCGTCATCGTGGGCGCGGTGTGCGTCGACCAGGGGGATGTCAAAACGATGGCAGAGTTCCCCCAGCGAGTAGCTGGCCTGTCCTGGCAGGAGAATGCTGGCGAGTTCGAGGGTGTCCAGCGCCGGGCGGTGAAAATTAATGCCAACCGCCCGCAAAAAACCGAGATCGAAGGAGGCATTGTGGGCAACCAGGGCGCCGACAGTGGCGTCGACAAAGGCGAGCAGTTCTGGCGCCGCCTGGTCGATGGTGGGCGCATCAGCTACATCTGCGTCACGGATGCCTGTGATCTGTTGAATGCGCGCTGGAATGGGACGACGCGGGTCGACGAGTGTAGAAAAGCGGTCGAGAATCGCGTCGTCCTGAAATCGAACTGCACCAATCTCGATGATGGCATCTCGGTTGGCGTCCAGGCCCGTGGTCTCTAGATCGAGAGCCACGTAGATGCGCCCACTCATGTCTGTGGGGGTGTCTTTCTAGCGTCCGCAGTTCTTGGTGATGTGTCGGTAATTGGCGTGTCAGCTCGCCTGGCACAGCGAGCGGAGCGGGCCGCAAATCAACGAGGGATCATTATACAACAGGTGACGCCAAGAACGTAATGGGGATGATCGGGGTGCAGAGGAAGATGATGGGTGCGGTTCGCAACCAGATACGCCCGCTCATGTCGGGCGTGCGGCTGCGAACCGCACCTACTCGCACACACGAACCAATGTATCTGTTCAGTCCGAAAGCCCCAGGTCGTCGCCGATGCCGCGGGCGCTCTTGGGCGCTGGCTGATGATAACCCACCACCGTCACCAACTCGTCAATCAGATCGCGCGTCTCCACCACGTTGAGCTTGCGATAGAAGAACTCGAACTGATCCTCCAGAGCCTTGTACAACTCGTCTTTGACCTCTACAGGCAGCCCCCACATCTCTGGCTTATAAGGCCCAAGCACTTTCTTGCGCGTCTTGTAGTAGAACTGGGCGTCCGAATCGGTCGCTTTGCGCTCACTGGCGCTTGTCTTGTCCAGGAAGCGGTAGACCGAAGCTCTCAGGTCTTCGGGAAAGGCCGGGTGATCCATGAAGATGTTCATGAAGCCGGTCGCCAGATGGATCTCCAGCGTCTGCACCTCGGGGAACTTGTTGAACATCTCTTCGGGCAGGGTGCTGGCCCCATGCTGCACTGCGCCACCCGCGCCATGTTCGCGCGCCCGATCTCCCAGGACGCGCAGCGTGTCGAAATCGACGGCCACTTTGGCGATAGAGCCATCGGGCAGGACGATGCCGCCATGACTCGTGCCGGTCTGTACGCTGATCTTGCTGAGACCAGCCATGTTGTTGCCGTAACTCTTTAGCACCTTTTCATAGCCCAAAATGTAGGCGTCCAGTTCCTCGGGCGTGGAGTTCTTCTCGCCCACTTCGCCGATCTCGCCGCCCAGGCTGATGTTCACGCCTGCGGGTTGCAGTTCGCGCACCAGCTTGGTCAGTTCAGCGGAGCGGGTGTAGTTGTGGTATTGCTGTTCGTCCAGCGAAGACGGCTCCAGCGTGACCAATGTGCTGGTGTCGATGTCGATATTCCAGAAGCCGGCCGGGATGGCCTGGCGGATCAGATCCTTGACTTCGCCGATGGCGCCTTCCGGATCGGTCTTGTACTTGGCGGCTTTGACCTGGAAATGATCTCCCTGGATAAAGAGTGGATGGAAGTAGCCTTCTTTGATGGCCGCGGCGATGATGGCGGCGCTGTATTCGGCCGGCTCCTGGTCGGTGTAGCTCATTTCGCTGCGTGCGATCTCAAAGATGAGCGCGCCAGCGTTGGTCTTCTTGGCTGCGCGCAAGGCGGCGCGGGTGGTGTCATAGGTGGTGAAGCGGATGTTCATGGCCGGCACAGTGCGGTCGGCCCACTTGTTCTGACCGCGGCTGATGTAGAACTCGTGAATGCTGGCCGGGCGCGCGCCCAACGCCTGTCCCGCCTCCCAGATGAGCCAGCGGGCGTAGTTCTTGACATGAGTGGGACCGAAGACGGCGTCGCGCACCAAATTGTCGATGAGGTCGCTGCGCAGCCCCTCTACATCGGCGACTTCGACCTGCCCATGGCTGATCTTCAGAATGTCCTGCATGTCCTTGCGGACCTCATAAATGGATTCGTGAATCATTTTGTTTGACCTTTCGAGATAATTTGAGTATTTCGATGGGGGATGATGGCAATCCGTTTGGGTGGGTTTCTGGGGTCGTGAAGTTTTGAGGTCTTGAGAAGCTGCGATGCGCGCTGCCCCAAAACCTCAAAACCCCAAGACCTCATCTGACTTTAGTACAGGAACATGGGCTTGCCCATGACGTGGCGCACCTTGGGGCGATATTCATTGACGTCATAGAGTTCGTCCACGTCGACCCGCTTGAGACCGCTGGAGATCATACTCATGGGTACGTGGGTGTAGGTGCCGTCGCGCAGGGCCACCATACGCCCACGGGTTCCGCTGAGAATGAGCTGGAGCGCCATATTGGCGTAGTTGACCGCCACCATCAGGTCAAGCGCATCGGGCGCGCCGGAGCGCATGAGATAGGAAATCTGCTGATAGATGATATTCTGCCCGGTGAGCTTCTTAATCGCCTCGCCAGTGATCTGGCCGATGCCGCCCAGCTTTTTGTGCCCATAGGCGTCGGCCTCGCCGTATTCGACGACCTGGCCACCGATCATAGAGGCGCCTTCGCTGATGGTCACCATGGCATAGTTGCTGGGATTGTCCTTCTTGTCGGTCATGACAAGCCGCGCCAGCTTTTCCACGTCGAAAGGCACTTCCGAAATGAGCGCCCGATCCACCGCCGCCAGATAGGAGCTGATCAGGCTGGTCTCGCCGCTGTTGCGCCCAAAGAGTTCGATGACAGCAATGCGTTCGTGAGAGCCGGTGCTGGTGCGCAGTTGGTGAATGAACTGAACGCTGCGGGTGACGGCGGTGCTGAAGCCGATGCAGTAGTCAGTGCCGTAGACGTCATTATCCATTGTCTTGGGGATCGCCACCACGGGAAAGCCCTCGGTGTAGAGGCGCTGCCCATAGGAAAGGGTGTCGTCGCCGCCGATGGGGATGAGTACGTCGATGCCCAGAAATTCTAGGTTCTTGAGCACGTGGGGAGTGAAATCGCGCAGCGACTTGTCGGCTGCCTCTGCGTCTGGGTGCGCCGGGTCTCTCAAAAAGTCCGGCACTTCTGACCCCTTCACTTTGCTGGGATTGGTGCGACTGGTGTGGAGAAAGGTGCCGCCGCTACGGTCGATGGTGCGTGTGTTCTGCTTGTCCAGCCGGATAATGTGTTTGGCGACCGAATCTGGGTCATCGCGATTGAGATTGAGCAGCCCACCCCAGCCGCGGCGAATGCCCACCATCTCGTGTCCTTCGTCCAGCGCGCGATAGACCGCTGCCTTGATGCAAGGATTCAGGCCAGGCACATCGCCGCCGCCCGTTAAAATTCCGATTCTCATAAATCTCTCCTTTATGAATTGCCCAGTTCTTTTTTGGTTGACAGGGTGTGCATCAGTAGACGGCATTGTCTGCCAGCGCCCCGATAAGCTCCTTGCGGGCCGCCGTCACCCACAGGTCATTTTGCGGTGAACTGATTTCTTCTATTGTATCACAAGGGATTGAACTCGACCATTGACATTTATCCTGGACAATCGTCACCTTCCCCTGTGCAACTTGACAAATTTGCGACACCCCAAAACCTCAAGACCTTAACACCCACCCGTCTCAACTTCCCTTCTTTCCGCGATAGAAACCCGGCTCTGGCTGGGCCAACATGCGACCCAAAGGCAGCAGGTCCATCCACCACTGCTGTTTGGCGCGTTGATGCGTCACGTCATAGGTGCGGCCGATCTCATCGAAGGTGGTGAACTGGAACGCGCCATGCTGCAGGCCAATGCAAGCCGCAGCTTCGCTGCCGGCCAACGCTTGTTCCGCCAGAAACTCGACGCACTTAACCGCAAGACGAGTCCCCAACACCCGGTCGAAGGGCGTTGGGTCGCCTCCCTGTTGCAAGTGCCCCAACACCGACCATCGCACCTCGAAGAGATGATGCCCTTCCTCTTCGAAGAGCGATGAGATGAATGGCGTGGTGTAGATGGAATTGGCGTACTCGTTGCGGATCATGACGCCCAGACGTTTTCCCGATTGGAAGCCGCTGATCAACATATTCACGTCTTCTTGCAGGTCCTTTAAGGTGACGCCCTCTTCGTGGAGGTAAACACGCTCGGCGCCGGTGGCGAGCATTCCCATGAAGGCCAGATACCCACAATAGCGCCCCATGACCTCCACCACAAAGCAACGCTTGGCCGCCACCGCCGACTGCTTGATCTTGCCCACCGCGTCCACAATGCTGTTGAGGGCTGTATCCGCGCCCACACTGTGTTCAGTGCCCGGCAAGTTGTTGTTGATGGTGGCCGGCAGACAAATGATGGGCAGGTTGAAGGCCGGATAGTTGGCGCGCTCGCGATAGAGCGTCAGCGCAGCTTCATAACCCGACCAGCCACCGATAACCAACAGACCATCGATCTCCTGTTTTTCGATGTTGCGGGCAATGGCATAAAAGTCTTTGCCGGCTGGTCTTTTGCGATTGGTGCCCAGCTCCGCGCCTCCCAAGGGCGCCCACCCGTTGACGCTCATCCACTTCATTTCATGGATGTCGCCGTCGATCAACCCCTGAAAGCCATTGTGGATTGCCAGCGCATGATGCCCGGCGTCGATGGCTGTACGCACCGCGGCGCGCACGATGGTGTTCATGCCGGGCGCTGGCGCGCTAGAGGTCATAATGGCCAGACGCAGGCGTTTTTTGCCGGGCGTTGGCTCACGGGGCACGGCGCGCACCAACGTGCGCATGATACGAAACGACTCCTGATAGCCGCGCCCGCGCAGAGCCATGGCCTTTTCATAATCGCGTGCGTTGAGCGCTTCGTTGACGGCATGGGTCTGGCGCACACACTCCATCAACGGGCGGCGAACGATGCGGTTTTCTTGGAGACCGATGAGGTTGGAGGGCGAATCGGGCTGGGCGTTGAGTAGCTCTTCCACTGCGGCCACGCCCAGCTGCGTGCTCAAGTTGCGGTCGAACGCGCTGGGTGAGCCGCCGCGTTGCACGTGTCCCAGAATGGTGACCCGCACATCTTCTTGCAAGCGTTCTTCGATAACCTTTTTTACGTAATCCGCCGAAATGGGGTTGCCCTTGCGGTCTGTGGCCCCTTCCGCCACGATGACGATGCTTTGGCGACGCCCAGCCTGTCGCCCGGCTCGCAATACTTCGCACATCTTCTCTTCCCAATCGTCCACATCGGGCGGGCTTTCGGGGATGAGACACCAGCCGGCGCCGGTGGCGAGCGCGGCCATCAGCGCCAGATAGCCAGAGCGCCGCCCCATGACCTCGATGACAAAGGAGCGTTGATGACTGGCTGCCGTGCTGGCGATGGCGTCCACTGCCCCGACGATGCGGTGCAACGCCGTGTCTGCGCCAATGGTGATGTCGGTGCCGAACATGTCGTTGTCGATGGAGCCAACCAGGCCAGCAATGACAAGATGAGGATGAGCAGCCGCCTGCTCCCCATCAAGCTCCCCCATCTGCACCAGCTCCTGCAGCATTCCACTCCATTCCTCGCGCAGCAGATTGGCGCCAGTCAGGCTGCCATCGCCGCCGATCACCACCAGGCGGTCGATGCCACGCTGCACCAGGTTGCGCACCGCCGCGCGACGCCCTTCGTGGGTGCGGAATTCGGCGCAACGCGCCGTGCCGATCACCGTGCCGCCGCGCTGTAGAATGCCGCCCACTGAATTCCATTCCATGAAGCGAATGCGGTCGCCGCCGTCGATCATGCCTTTGTAGCCTTCGTAGATAGCGTACACTTCGGCGCCGGCGTCCAGCCCGGCGCGCACGACAGCGCGCACCGCAGCGTTCATCCCGGGCGCATCGCCTCCGCTTGTCATCACCCCGATGCGAATCATTTTCAATTCATCCTCTCGTGTCATGTGACTCGATTCCTACGCACAGCGATCCTGTTTGCACAGCCTCAAAAGAGGAGAGGCGCAGGATGGCTGCAATCCCTACGCAGCAACCCTATTCTATTTCAGTGACATTGTGATAGAGCATGGGTAACTGATTCCGTCGAAGTCGAAATTTCGTTCCATGATTGTGACCGCTGCGGGCATCGAAATCGACAAACACATCGCCCTGTTCAATGCCCAGAAGCAAACCTTCGATCTCAAAGTTCTGTAGCATGAAAATCCTTGAATACCAGAAGAACTCCTGTGCACCTTCTCTTTTGACCTCAACTTGAACGTAGAAACAGTTGAGCAATTTTGTTCCCGCTTTGTTAGCCAAATCTTGAAATCCCCAGTAAGGCTGTGGGCTCAACTCGCCAAGTCCAATCCGATTGGAGACAGTTTCCAGCCAGGCTACGTGCCTTGAGTCAACGAACTTGGCGTCGAATGAGATCGAGACTTTGCGTTCAGCACGATCTACAATAACCTTGAACCCGCGATCTGTGTAAGCCACAGCGCTAATTGTTTGTCGAAAGCTCGTCTCGCTAGGAGCATAGCGCGAGCCAGCAAGTTGATGAGATCAACCATATAAAGGCAGCAAAACCTTCGGCACAAATCTGATAGCTCGAGGTGAAGGTTCCATGTGAAAAAGCGTAGTTAATGATGAGGTGTTAGCCTTTTGGCACTTGAGTTCCCATTCGACGGCGTTGGGGATAGGAAGGTTGTTCTCTTCTATGCCGAGCAGGTCTTCCAGAGTGTTGCCAATGCTTCCAGCATTGCCGGGCCGTGCGTTTTTGATCCAACCACGGCTTCGAATCCTACGCAACTCCTCCATCAACGAGTCCTTGGTATATATCCTCATTTTCCAGCGTCTTCTCCTGATGGCTCTGCTGGCGGATGCCAAAAATCCAGGAGATATTCAAAGGTTGTTCCCATGGTGATGTAGTTGGAGGGCCAGCCAAAAATGCCGATACGGTTGACGATATTGGTGCGATCCCAAATGATGGTATTGCGCAGTTCATATCCTCGACGCCGCAGTTCCTCGATCAGGGAGACATGAATCGTAATGCGTTGATTCTCCCACCACATATCGGGCACATTAATGACGCAGTGTCCTTTGGGGCGCAGCAAAGGCAATAGGCCCTCGAAGACATCCCCCATTGCCAATGTGTAATCCTCCAAGGGCATGGTTCCCAAGTCACGGGGGTCTTGGGAGTATTGCTCGACTTTACCAAGCTGGCTGTTCTTTCGTTCCTCACCTCGTCTGGATTTATTCTTGCGCTGGCGGTTAAGGAGGTTTGCGTAAGGAGGCGATGTCCAGATCAGGCTCACTGTCTCTGGCGCAATGTATTGTGGAATTTGCAGCGCATCATCCTGGACGGCTAGTTGGCGCGCCTGATTGAAGAAGTTGTCGCTGCCAAGCCGCTTTTCGCACAGCTTGATATATCTTTCAAGCAGATCGAAACCTATCGCATTGCGATTTAGGTCCTGGGCAGCGACAAGGGTTGTACCGCTTCCTACAAATGGATCAATAACCAGTTGGCCTTCGTGGGTGAAGAGTTCGATGACCTTTTTTGCCAGTGAGATAGGAAAGGTAGCGGGATGCAGATCTTTGTCACGTACATCTCGCCCTTCATAGTTGAATTGCCACACCCCAATCTGGCTCTTGATCCATTCCTTCGGGGTCATGCAATTGAGTTGGGTGGGAGGATGAGTGCAGGTCCGCTCATAACCAATCGGAATACGAGTACGAAAGAGAGTGTCCGATTCCTGTATCGTTCGCGGCAAAGTCAATTCTTTCGCGACAGGTTCACTGTACATCTCAGTTCCTCAACAAACGAGTTCATCAGCGATTTTTACTATCTCTGCGGACGGACATACTACCCTATTTTACCACACAACCCACAGCGGACGCCGACGAGTGAGTGACGCCATCCACTCACCGCCTGCCATCCTGCGGATACGTCAGGCCGATCTCACGCCGCCATTGGTCCAGCAAGCGCATATTGCCCAGCGTGTCGTCCCAGCTCATGGCCGGCGCCTGGCGCGCCGCGATGTTGGCGGCCACGGCGTCGATCTCGTAGGTGAATAGGTCCCGATCCGCCTCGACCACGATCTCTTGGGGCGCCGGCTCACCGTAACGCGTCAGGATGAGCGCGGCGCTGGGGAAGGGTGTATCGAGCGGCAGGGGTTTGCGCGCGCTGCGGCAGGGAGAAGAAGGCAGCCAGGGATTCACCACGCTGAGTGTTCCCTCGTCGCCGTAAGCAATCGCCTCGATCGGCAGCCTGCACGCCACGCCCGTGATGATCTCGGCGATGATCTCATTCTCGAAGTGCAGCGTCGCCGCAGTATAGTGATCGACGCCGCTGGGGCCGAGAACGCCGCACGCCTTTACTTCCACTGGGTTAAGGAAGGCTTTGCCATCCGCTGCGCCCGCCATCAAGCGCGCCATGGACGCGGGATAACAACCCACATCCAGAATGCCGCCGCCGCCCAGCTCTTTGTTGAAGGAACGGCTGGCCGGGTTGAATGTAGCGTGAAAGGAAAACGTCGACCGTATCATGCGCAGGCGGCCAATGGCCCCGTCGGCAAGCAGTTCGCGCACCTTCTGCATCTGGGGATGACAGCGATACATGAAGGCTTCCATGAGAAAGACATCGTGGAGGCGCGCGGCGTCGATCATCGTCTGCGCTTCGGCAGCGTTCATGGCGATGGGTTTCTCCACCAGGATATGTTTGCCAGCTGCCGCCGCCTTGATGGCCCACTCGGCGTGGAGCGGGTGAATCGTGGAAATATAGACAGCTTCTATCTCATCATCGGCCAGCAGCGCATCATAGTCGGCGTACTGCTTGGGAATCGCAAAGTCGGCGGCCAGCTCGTTCATCTGGCCGCCTGATTGACTGGCGAGGGCGACGACGCGCCCTGTTTTTGAGAATTGCATCGCGTTGATAAACACCCGGGCAATCCCGCCCGCGCCCATGACACCCCAGTTCAACATAAATGTTCCCTTTCCACAGTCGTGCTCGTAATCGCGCTTGAATCCATCGCCCACAACGATCATTGATCATCTTGAGATCATCTTGTGATCTTTTTGTGATCATCATGTGATCATACTGTCACCGGGCGCAGGCGACAAAACAGCCTGCCTGCGCGATATCGCGGAATAGCCTGCATAACTTGACATAATTGATGGGCGTTTGACAGCGCGCTGCGCCTTGCTGTATCGTCCAATCAGTGATAATCTGAAATATCTGACTTGGCGGAAAGAGAGACTCTATGGCAAGGCGACGCAGCGCTGTGCGCATCGGCGTAACGGGACTGGGTGAACGGGAGGAACTGGCGCCCGGCGTTTTCATCAACACCCACTACCGCGGTTGTACGCCCGGCTTCATCTATACCGAAGAAGGCATTGTCCTCGTGGACGGCCCTCTCATCCCCACACAGGCCAAAGACTGGCGCGCGCAGGTCGAAGAACAATATCCCGGTCAACCCTTTCTGTATATGGTCAACACCGATCATCACCGCGGCCACGCCCTGGGTAATCAATATTTTATGCCGGTCAAAGTCATTGCCCACGAACGCGCCTACAAAGAAATGTCGGGATACACCGAAAACTTCAAAGATCGGGTGCGCAACAGCTTCAAGCGCGAGCCAGAGATCCAATCTCAGCTCAACAACATTGTGATCATTCCTCCTCACATTACCTTTACGCACCGGGCGACCTTACTCTACGGCGGGCGCCGCATCGAGCTGATCTTTGTGGGAGGGCATACGCCGGCCACCAGTATTGTGTGGCTGCCGGAAGACCGCATCTGTTTCGTCGGCGACATCGTTTGGGTGGATCAGCACCCTTACATGGCCCAGGGCAATACTGTGGAATGGCTGCGCGCGCTCGAACTGATCCGCAACCTGGGCGCGGAAGACCTGATCCCCGGTCATGGTCCCGTGTGCGAGCCAGACGCCACCTACCGTGTTGGTGAGTATATCGAGTTCATGCGCGGGCGCGTGCGAGATTTTTATCGCGCTGGAAAAAACAAGAACGAGACAAAGAGCGGTCTGGTCAGCGAGATGTTGGAATGGTTTCCAGTTCCGCCCGAACGCAAAGCGAAGATCGAAAGCCAGATCAAATCTGGGCTGAACCGCGTCTTTCGCGAAATTCAGCGCGAGGAAGAGGAAGCAGCGGGCATTATCGCACCCGACCTGGAAGAAGTCGAAGAATACGACGAATAGCCAAGAGTCAATTATGGCCCATGCAGTCGACAGTCGGGCGAACAACCCGGCAAATCAATTGCGCGAACTGCTTGACGACGCAGAAAAACTGGCCGTCAAACCACAGTCCGACACAGTGGAAACGCTCCTGGTCTTGCTCGACCAGATCGAATCGGAGCTGCACGCCCTGGCGCAAAATGGGGGGGACTTGCGCCCCGAACAGGTGCGCTGGGAAAATCTACTCCGCCGCCTCGACTCCAATCCCAAGCTGATCACTCGCCCAGCGGCGCAAGCCGGCGGACTGGACAGATTGCGCGCCGCGCACCCGCCGGCCGCCGGCTTCTGGTGGCGCGCCGATGAGTTGGAGAGCGCACGGGCGCGACGTTCGATTCGCAGAGCGGCGACCACCGCAGCCATCGTCATTGCAGCGATTCTCATCATACCCTGGCTGATCAATCGCATCTTTCCGCCCGATCCGGTTGCGGTGGCGGTGCTGAACGCCACTTCCAGCGCCGAACGTTTGGCAGAAACAGAGGATTGGTCTACCGCAACGGCGGTCATCGACCAGGCGCTGACTGAACTCCCCCAATCGCCCGAGCTGCTGATCTGGGGCGTGGCGTTGGCCGAACGGATGGCGGACGCGCAAAAAGCAGCCACCCTGACTGCGCGGGCGCAGGAACTCTTCACGGATGATCCGGCACGTTTCTACGTCATGTTGGGCATGACGCGCCTGCGCGTTCGTGATCTGGAAGGCGCAATGGCAGCTGGCGAGCAGGCCGCTGCGATCAATCCCGAAGACCCCCAGGCCTATTTCATCATGGGCAACGCCGCATCTGAAGCGGGCGATATTGCCGCCGCCCTTGACTTTTACGAGAAGACCTTCACGCTGGCCGAGGAAGACAACCCCGAGCTGGCAGTCAATGCGCGCGTTTTGTGGGGCACCCTGATCCAGCAGGGCAGTATGCAATTTTCGCCCGAAGCGACCCCTACACCCCAACAATGAGCACGGCTCCTCCGGCGCGGCGGCCAGGCGCGCGCCATGCGTTGGTCTTGGCCCTCTACACTGGATGTGCATTGCTTGCTGCGTGGCCTCTCGTTGCCCACTTCACATCCCATGTCCCCGGCGACGGGATCGACGACCCCTCGCTGGCGTGGAATCTTTGGTGGGTCAAGGAGCGGCTGGTCGACCAGCCGCTCCTTGATATCTTCCATGTGGGCTGGATGTTTCACCCAGTCGACATCAACCTGGGCTTCTATACCCTCACCCCTCTCAACGGGCTGCTGAGCATTCCACTCCAGACGACCCTCGGCTTGATCGCCGCCAACAACCTCGTCCTGCTTTCGTCCTTCATTCTGAGTGGCTATGGCGCGTTCCTGTTGACGTCTCTTGTTCTTGCCCATTTACAGCGATGCGAGGGGTCTCCGTCGCCTGGTGTTCACAGCGCCGTCCCGTTCTTCGCCGGTCTGGTCTACGCCTTCACCGCGCCCAAACTCTTCTACGCCAGTTTGGGCCAGTTCAACATTGCCAGCAGCCAATGGATTCCGTTCTGCATTCTCTTCCTCCTCTCCATGAGACAATGTCCCCCTGGCGATTCGGTGCGGCGCAGCGCCTTCTTCGCCGGCCTATTCCTCGTTTTCCAGGCCTGGGCCGAGCTCACCTACGCCTCGTTTCTGCTGATCTTCATAGGGTTGCACCTTGTGTGGGGTCTGTTCTCTTGGTTTTCTACAGGCCGTGGTGGTTGGCCCTGGTTTCGCAGCCAACTCGCGGGCTATCTGATTATTGCCGTCGTGTTTCTGCTCGGCGTCAGTCCCTTTCTCTGGGTAATGTTGCCCGACCTGCGCGCCGAGGGCGATTTTTTTGCCAGCGGCGGCGGTTTTGCCGACGTGTTTAGCGCAGACCTGGCCGGCTTCTTGTTGCCCACTCGTCTGCATCCTCTCTTCGGCGCGTGGACGGCGCTATTGCCTTTCCCTAACGACAAGGGACAGCATGTCTTTGTCGGCCTGACGGTTGTGATTCTGGCTGTGATCGGCGCGCTCCGCCTGGTTCGCAGCCATGCGAGCGCCGTGCGCTCCTGTAGCTGGTTCTGGATTGCCAGCACGCTGGTCTTTTGGCTATTGACGCTAGGGCCGCGCTTGCGCTGGATGGGTCAGGATCTGCCCATCCCCGGTCCCTTCGCCCTCGTCAGCCTGTTGCCCTTCTTCAGCGGAAATCGCTATCCCAGCCGCTACAGCGTCATGCTGCTGGTGATGCTGTCGGTGCTTGCAGCCGTGGGCTTGTGGGTCATCGTTGAGAAAGCGGCAACCAGGCGCACATCGCCGCAAGCGCAACCAGAAAGGCAGTTGAGCCGGCTTTCTTTCCTGGCCGTGGTCATCGTCGGCGCCCTTTTTGCGATCGAACACCTCTCAGCGCCGCTGCCGCTGAACGATTTCCGCATCCCGCCCATCTACAAGACGCTTGCTGCGCTGGAAGGCGATTTCGCCGTGCTTGAGCTGCCCACGGGCTGGCGCAATGGCGCACGCGTGTTGGGCAAGTCCGATGTCCTGATCATGATGCAACAGCAGCGACAGACCCTGCATGAAAAACGGCGACTGGGCGGCAATACTTCGCGCAACCCCCAGTACAAGTTCCAATACTTCACCGAGGCGCCCTTGATCGGCGACATGATTTCGTTAATGAACGCCGACCGCGACTATCTGACGCCGGTCATCGATGAAAACCTGGACGCGATGGTCGCTCGCAACCGGCGGATTGCGCCCCAGGTTTTGCAACAGCTGGGGATAGAGGCGGTGACGGTTCACGTGGAGAAGTCGCCGCCCCAACTGTTGCGCTTCATCGAAGAAGCGCTGCCGCTGACACTGGTCGAGGAATGGAAGGGCTCGGACTGGAGCGGCGCGCCTGCGGTCATTCGTCTCTACCGCGTGACGCCGCCCGCAGATCACCAGCCCTACAGTGTGGAGTTGGCGTCTGATGCTGGCCGACTGCACCTGGCCGAGGGTTGGTCGGCGCTGGCCAATGAGGAGACAGGCGCGCGCTACGCCCTGCGCCCGTCGCTGGATCTACTGCTCAACGCGCCCGCAGAGGGCGGGGCGCTCGCTCTGGAAGTCGGCGGACCGGCGCGCGCCGTGACGCTGTCGCTCAACGGCGCGCCTGTGGCCGCCGCCTCGTTGGATGGCGCAGAAGCTGTCACGGTCATCACCGCGACGATCCCGCCCGGCCTGGCTGCTGCGCCGGTGGATCGCCTGACGCTCGACTTCTCCGGCGAATCGCTGCCGGTGAGTGCTCTCGCCACGGGGGACGCGCCGGGCGGGGGGATGGTGGGTGAGGCCGGCGCTACACTGCCCTCGACAGCAACCATCGTTGTGCGCAGCGCTGGCGAGGACGTGGGTGACTTTGCCCAGATGTTTGTCAACGGCAAAGACCTGGCAGCCAATGAACGCGGCTACAATCTGGTCGCCCTTGATTCCGGCGGCAATGTCCTGGAGAGCACCTACTTCGATACCTTTGCCAGCGATGAGGAGTCCTTTGCCCTGGCCGATTGGCTGCGCCGCTGGCCTAGCGGCACGGTCATCGCCGGGGCGGTCGCCGATGAAGCCAGCCTGCACTTGAACCAGGATGCGGTGGATGCCCTGGCGGGGGTGGGCGTAGCGACCGATCTCCGTAACAAGTTTCGCTGGAGTCACGCCTTTATCGGCGCGGTCGGCGCGCTGCCAGGCTCTGCGCTGGAAGACGCCGGCCTCATCCGGCCGGCGTCGGTCTGGCTGGGCGCGCCGGTGGACGGGGAGCGCGTCTTTGGAAGTGTGGGCAAGCTGGAGATTTCCGGCAGATGACCCGCACGTTGATTCACCCGATTCGCTGAATGACCCGCAACGGCCTTTGCAGGCGGCGCTGATTGTTTTGGCTCCTGTGACAAACGTATGGAGCGCGTCTGTTCCGCCCTGCCGCTTCCTGCGAGAATTGCTCGCCCGACGCATCCGCTCCTTGCGCCAGGGTCACGACAGCGCCCACGATGATGGTGGCTGGCGCGGCGCCAGCTAGCCCGGCCGCAGCCTCATGCAGACGACCGAGCGTCGTGGTGACGCTCTGCTGTTCGGGCAGCGTGGCCGAACAAACGATGAGCGCCGGCGTCCGGGGGCTGCGTCCCGCGTCGAGTAAACGGCGCTGCACCTCGGCGGCCTTCTCCAGCCCCATCATGATCACCACTGTGTCGATGGCAGCCAACGCCTTCCAGTCGGGGCCGGTCGCGCTCTCTGTCGAGTTGTGTCCTGTCACCACGGCGAAGCTGGCGCTCAACGAGCGGTGCGTCACGGGCACGCCAACCGCAGCAGCGGCTGCAATGGCGCTGCTCACACCCGGCACGATCTGTACTGACACGCCAACGGACCGCAGATGGCTCATCTCCTCGCCGCCGCGCCCAAAGACAAAGGGATCGCCGCCCTTTAGTCGCACTACCACGGCATGACGTTGGGCCAATTCGCCCAACAACTCATTGATCTCTTCCTGGCGCATAGAGTGACGCCCGGCGCGCTTGCCTACATAGATGCGTTCGGCCTCTGGCGGCGCTTCTTCCAGCAGCGCCAGATTGACCAGCGCATCGTAAACCACCGCGTCAGCGCGGCGCAGCACCTTCAGCCCGGCCACAGTGATCAGGTCGGCGTCCCCTGGTCCGGCGCCAACCAGATAGACAACGCCGAACGTGGGAGCAATTGAATGCTGTGTCATGAGATTGCGTCCTCTTCGTGATCGAGAAAGTCACGTTTGTAACGTGACCCACGGCAATGAACCATCAACCATCAACCATTTAAACTGCGGTTGCTTTGAAACCAGGAGTTTTCACAGTTCAAAAACTCCTGGTTTCAAACAGAGCGAAGTAGACTGTTGACCCTTTCTCAGATTGCCTTGAGAATGCCCCGGCGCGCCAGTTCAGCCAGAATCTGCACCGCACACTCCTCGGCGCTATGGCTGTTCGTTTCCACAACGATCTCCGGCGACAGGGGCGCCTCGTAGGGCGATGAGACGCCCGTGAACTCGGCGATCTCGCCAGCGTCGGCTCTGGCGTACAGCCCTTTCGGGTCGCGTTCCCGACAGATTGCCACGTCACACTTGACATAGATTTCCAAGAAACGCCCCTCTGGGAAGAGCTTGCGGGCAGCTTCCCGGTCGGCGCGGAAGGGCGAAATCAACGTACACAAGGCAAGGTTGCCGTGTTCGAAAGCAACGCGCGCCACCTCTGCTGTGCGGCGGATATTCTCCTTGCGGTCCGCCGTCGAAAACCCCAGGTCGCCGTTCAGTCCGTGGCGCAGGTTGTCGCCATCCAGATAAATGGTCTGGCAGCTCAGGGCGAAGAGGCGGCGTTCCACCAGGCGCGCCACCGTCGATTTACCCGCGCCCGACAATCCGGTGAACCATAGCGCGGCTGCTTGATGACCATTGCGTTCCTCGCGCAGCGCGCGGGTGATCTCCACCTCGTCCCACACAACGTTGCTCGATTGCCGTCGCCCGTTGCGTGGAGACGTCGCTGAAGGCGTGCGTTGGATCAGCCCGGCGGCCACCGTGTTGTGCGTGTGGGGATCGACCAGAATGAAGCTGCCGGTGGCGCGATTGTCCCGATAGGCGTCGCAGTAGATCGGTTGGGTCGTTTCGATGTGCGCCCGTCCAATCTCATTGAGGTGCAAGGTGTCGGCGTGTTCGTGGCGTAGAGTGTCCACGTCGATGCGGTGTTCCAAGGTGGTGATGGCCGCGCGCACCTGGCGCGTTGTGTGAAGGAGCAGATAGCTCTGCCCGAGCCTCGCCGGCTCCTCGTTCAACCAACAGAGGATGCACTCCAGTCGGCTCGTCACCGCTGGTTGGTTCTCTCTGGAAACGATCATATCGCCGCGGCTGACGTCGATCTCATCGGCCAGCGTCAGCGCCACCGAGTCGCCCTGGCTCGCCTCGCTCACCGCCTCGCCGCCGGCAAAGACGCCTGTCACCCGGCTGATGCGCCCCGAGGGGAGCACCGCGACCTCTGCACCCGGCCCAATCGCACCCGAGGCCACCCGCCCGGCAAAGCCGCGAAACCCATGGTGGGGGCGCAGGGCAATCTGCACCGGAAAGCGAAAATCCACCAGGTTGTGATGGACGCCCGTGTTGACGGTCTCCAGATAGTGGATCAGGCTGGGCCCTTCATACCACGGCATGTTGATGCTCTTGTGCACCACGTTGTCGCCCTGAAGCGCCGAAATAGGGATAAAAGTGAGGCTATGGAATTCGAGTCTTTCTGCAAACCCGGTGAACTCATCAACGATGGCCTGATAACGCTCCTCGTTGAAGCCGATGATATCCATTTTGTTGACGGCCACCAGGATGTGGGGGATTTGTAGCAGAGACGCCAGAAAGCCATGTCGCCGCGACTGGGTGACCACACCCTTTTGCGCGTCGATCAGGATCACCGCCAGCTCTGCCGTGGATGCGCCTGTGACCATATTGCGCGTGTACTGGATGTGGCCGGGCGTGTCGGCGATGATGAACTTGCGTTTGGCTGTGGCGAAGTAGCGATAAGCCACATCGATGGTGATGCCCTGTTCCCGTTCGGCGCGCAGCCCATCGGTCAGGAGCGCCAGGTCGATCTGGCTGTCTCCACGCTGACGGCTGGCGCGGGCCATGGCAGCGAGCTGGTCATCGGCGATGGCCTTGCTGTCGTAGAGCAGCCGCCCGATGAGCGTGCTCTTGCCGTCATCGACGCTGCCGGCTGTGGCGATGCGCAATAGGTCCATGTCAGAAATACCCCTGCCGCTTGCGATCTTCCATGGCCGTTTCAGCACGCTGATCGTCAGCGCGCCCGGCGCGTTCCGTCACCCGCGCCGACGCGATCTCCTCGATCACGTCGTCAACGGTCACCGCGTTGGATTCGACTGCGCCCGTGCAGGTGATGTCGCCCACGGTGCGGAAGCGCACCAGCCGCGTTTCAACGCGCGGCGAAGCCCAGCGTTCGTCGCAATCGTCGTTCCAACTATTGCGGTGCTGGATCATGGTGGGCGGCGCAGCCAGCAGTACGCCATCGCGACAGAAAACAGGTCGGCGATGGGCGAAATAGAGGGATGGCACCGGGATCGAGCGGGCGCGGATGTAGTGCCATACATCCAGCTCGGTCCAGTTGCTCAGGGGGAAGACGCGAAAGTGTTCGCCCACGTGCTTGTGGCCGTTGAAGATGCTCCACAGCTCCGGGCGCTGCTGTTTGGGGTCCCACTGGCCGAAACGGTCGCGATGAGAGAAGAACCGCTCCTTGGCCCGCGCTTTCTCTTCATCGCGGCGCGCGCCGCCCAAAGCCACATCGAAACGCAACTCTGTGAGTGCGTCCAGCAGGGTGACGGTCTGCAGACCGTTGCGGCTGGCGTGGGGGCCAGTTTCCTCCACCACGCGTCCGCGATCAATAGAATCCTGCACTGTACGCACGAGCAGCTCCACCTCATAGCGGTCGGCCAGCGCATCGCGGAACTCCAGCGTCTCGGGGAAGTTGTCGCCCGTGTCGATGTGGAGGAGGGGAAAGGGGATGCGACCGGGCGCAAAGGCGCGCCGCGCCAGCTCCACCAGCACGATGGAATCTTTGCCGCCCGAAAAGAGCAGGGCAGGCCGGTTGAACTGGGCAACGACCTCACGCATGACGAAGATCGCCTCGGATTCAAGCTGTTTCAAGTGCGGGCGCAAATGCGTGCTCATGATGATTCGATCCTTCTGTGTTGTGTTGGGCGTATTCGTTCAGCAGATTTTCCGCCAGGCCGCAAACCTCCGCCTCGCGCCCGGCGGCCAGGAGCGCCAGCGCGTCGCTCTCTACAAAGGCATACCAGAAACGCTGACGGCGGACGAAAGAGGGGATGCGGCGGCTGACCGCCGGGCGCAGCGCCCGAGAGAATTCCAGGAATGCGGCGTATTCAGGCCCGAATTCATGCTCGAAGCGTTTACGCAGGGTCACGGCCAGGGCTGGCGCAGCGCCGCCTGTGCCAATGGCGATGGTGAGCAGGCCGCGACGTAGGAAAGACGCGCCGTGGAAGTTGCATTTGTCCACCACATCCATCACGTTCACCAATTGATTGTTGTCCAGACCCTCGGCCCAAATCTGGGCGTGCACTTCTGGGTTGCGCGTGGCGGCAAAGACGATAGCCGCGCCGGCCAGGTCGCCGGGGCGATAAGATCGGGCCAGCCACTCGATGCGCTGGTCTGCGGCCAGCGCGGCCACTTCCGGGTCAGCCGTGGGCGCAATCACCCGCACGTGCGCGCCCACCTCCAGCAGGCCGGCGATCTTGTGGACGATTTCGCCCTTTGCGCCGATGAGCAAGGCGAGCCGGTCGGTCAGCACTAGGTTGATGGGATAGGTCTTCACGCCGGACAGCCTCCCTTTTGCGGCGGAGGCGTCCAGTGGATGCCGCACTCG
>CAZLMM010000097.1:0-25612 GCA_964560495.1 uncultured Caldilineaceae bacterium | reverse complement strand
GGTGTCGTCGCCGGTCACGTCGCTACAATAGTTGGTGGAAACGCCATTCCAATTGGCGTTGGGACAGGCGATGCCGGGGTCATTGTTGACCGTGCGCATGGTTGCGCCGGCTGCATCATAGGAGTCGCGGCCAGCCATGCTGGAAAAGACGTTATAGGTCTCCGCCGCGCCGTCGATCTCGTTCTGCCAGTCGGTGACCTGCTGCGCCGTGCCGCCGGCCCACCCGGCTGGAATCGGGTCGGGGTTGCCTTCCACCCAAACGACACTGGCCAGGGTCTCTTCCGACACCTCGCGATCCAATCCTTCATGGATGCCGCTGATCTGGTCAACGACCTTACCGGTGTGGGCATCCACATAGACGAACTCGCGCACGGTGATAGTCGGGTTGACGACCTCCTCCTCGTAAACCAGGTGGTCTCTGCCGCCAATCCCCTGCACCAAGCCGGCTCGGTATACGAGCAGGCGACTACCGACCACTGCTACATCTTCGGCTGCTTTGCCGGATTGTTGACGCACGGTCTGTCGTGCGATCTCTCCGGCTTGTTCACGGTTGAGTGTGGGCGACGTGTTCACTTCGAGGTCAGGCACAAAGACGCCGTTGACCACCGTGAGGCGCAGGCTGGCGTCAAAGTGAGTCTTGAGCTGGCCGCCAAAAACGCCAACCTCGCGATAGATCTGTTCATAGTTCAGGTGCGTATTGCCGTAGCGGTCCGTGCGCTGACTGGTCAGCCGCAACTCGAGGGCCGGATTCGTCACGCCAAAGAGCGCGCCATACTGGGCAAAAAACTCGGCCGATTTAGCCTCGGGCGTGCTGCCGCGCGCCGTCGGCATGAGATCCCCGCCGGGCGAAACGCTCACAAAGCTCACGACGCCCGTGTTAGCGCGACGACTGATGCTGACCTGTCCCGATGCGTTGCGCATGAGAGAAGCTTCGTCGCTGGCGTCGATGAGTGGCGAGTCATCGGCCTGGGCCAACGCGGTGGACAGGTTGACAAGCAGCAAGGCAGAGAGTATGAGTACGACAAGCCATGTCTTTTTCATTGGAGACTCCTTTTTAGCGAATCGTGTGCAGAGCGATGATTGGAGATCGGGTTGTCAGGGTGAGTGAAAACGGAGGATCAAGCGCGTTCCCCCAATGAGCGGATCGATTGACGCAGAAGCGCAATGTGCGTTTCTTTCTATTCGACTGACAGGTATAGGCGTTGCGCTTGAAACAACGATGCGAGTTACTGGTTGGGAAAGAGGATAACACAGAACTAGCAAAGCGCAAATCGAGATCTTGATCTGCACGTGGGACGTGCAGATGGAGCGCAGGTGGGGCGCGCGCACTGAGCCATGTTCAAAATGAAACAGTCACAACTTCCAGGAAGCTCAGAGCTTCCTGGAAGTTGTGGCAATAATACTTTGACAGGTCCTTAGCGGGTCACCACCGGCAGCAACACCCGATGCGTCACCGGCGTGTCGCTGTCAGTCATCACGTCGGGGTCGATGTCAGGCGGCAGCACATCATAGTAGGCGTCATCCGGCTCTACGTAGAAATCGGGGATGCGCTCGATGGTGAGCGTGCGCTGCGGGTTGGCTGCGCCGATCACATCCTGGTGATTACCAAACCAGATGATGGTAATCTCGTTGGGGTTGATGGCCAGGTTGTCATAGCAAGGAGGCGTCGCGCCGGGGTCGGTGTTGCTCCAGCCGCCTTGCAAAGTCTCACAGACCAGATAACTGCCCGGTCGGACGCTGCTGAAGTTCACCTTGCCCACGGCATTGGTCAACTCGGTCATGGTTGTCACCGGATTGGGCGCGCCGTTGATGATTTGGGTCGCCTTCATCTCCCAATTCGGCAGGCCGTCTTCACTGCCTGGCCGGAATGGCCTGAACTGGCGCACGCCATCGCCATTGAGGTCATTGTAGGTGCGAATCCACAGGCGACCAGCCCGCTGGTTGACGAAAGTGCATTGGGCCGTCTCGCCGCTGTTGACGGTGATCTTGACATTCGTCCCCGGCAGATCGACCAGGGTGGCGCCGCCTACGCAGTTGATGGCGGTCAGGTAGCGCAACACAGGCACGTTCTCATTGACGGTGTATGTCCCCGGCGCAACCGTGAAGGTGCGGCTGCGTAGGATCGCATCGCCATCGTCGGGCAACGCATCATCAAGATAGAACTCACCTAGATCGCCATCGAAGCGGAAATTGCGGTCAGCCTTGGGGTCATTCTCCAAGATAATGACGATTGTTCCGTTTGCGCCGGACGGCGTATTTGTGGCCGTGCTCGTCGCAGTCGGTGTACTCGTCGGAGCAGGCGTGTTCGTACTCGTGCTCGTACTCGTCGGCGCGGGCGTATTCGTCTTCGTCGGCGTCGCCGGCTCAGTTTCTGTTGCCCGTGGGGTCGAAGTACTCGTGGGCGGAACCGGTGTGTTCGTGCCGGTGGCCGTGGCCGTCGCGGTGCTCGTCGGCGGAACCGGTGTGTTCGTACTGGTGGCCGTGGCCGTCGCGGTGCTCGTCGGCGGAACCGGTGTGTTCGTACTGGTGGCCGTGGCCGTCGCGGTGCTCGTCGGCGGAACAGGTGTGTTCGTACTCGTACTCGTCGGCGTGTTGGTACCCGTGTTGGTCGGCGTCGGCGTGTTCGTGCCTGTGTTCGTCGGCGTGGGCGTGTTCGTACCCGTGTTCGTCGGCGTCGGCGTGTTCGTACCCGTGTTGGTCGGCGTGGGCGTGTTCGTGCCCGTGTTGGTCGGCGTCGGGGTGTTCGTACCCGTGTTGGTCGGCGTCGGCGTGTTCGTGCCCGTGTTGGTCGGCGTCGGCGTGTTCGTACCCGTGTTGGTCGGCGTCGGCGTGTTCGTACCCGTGTTCGTCGGCGTCGCCGTTGGCGTTTCTGTCGGCCCAGGGCACGGACCTTCCCAACCGGTGATCTGGCCGCGAATCTCACCGCTGCCAAAGGCCGTCGAATGAATGTTGATATAGGTCAGCCCATCGAGAATCTGCGCCTCGTTGGCTTCGGGATAGGTCCATGAGCCGATCTTGGGGCTGCCCACCGGCAGTGTGTGCACTACGCCTGCATTCTCTCCTGCCGGCGCATAACCGTGAATGTGGGCCATGGTTTCGGCGCCCTGCAAGTTGCGATACTCGATCTCATAAGAGAGCTTGTTCAGTGCAGTGTCCAGCGTGATCACGGCGTAGCCGTCGGCCACCGAATCATTGGGTGGAACCTCGTTGGAGCCAAGCAGCGTCACTCCGGCCAGCAGACATGAAGGCGGCGTCGTGGCAGTTTCGGTTGGCGTGGGCGTATTCGTACCCGTGTTCGTCGGCGTCGGCGTGTTCGTACCCGTATTCGTCGGCGTCGGCGTGTTCGTACCCGTGTTGGTCGGCGTGGGCGTGTTCGTACCCGTGTTCGTCGGCGTGGGCGTGTTCGTACCCGTGTTCGTCGGCGTGGGCGTGTTCGTACCCGTGTTCGTCGGCGTGGGCGTAGCAGATGGCGTCGGCGTCTCAGTGGGTGTGTGAGTTGGGGTCGCTGTGGCCGTCGCCGTTGGAGTGGCCGTCGGCGCATCGCTGGGGGCCACATACGAACCCGTGTCGATATCCGTCCCCTCAACAGGATCATGGATCGTCACCTGAACGATACGCGTTGTCCCGTCATGCGCTTGATTGGTGGTGATGTATTCACACACGTATTGCTGCGACAGAGTGGTATGAATCTGATCCAGGATGAGGTGGAAGTCCGCGGCGTTGATGTCTTGCCACAGACCATTTGTCTCGTCAGCCAGGACTCGCACATCGTTCTCGGTCGGGTCTACATTGGCCAGCAGCTCCACCAATTCCTGGGGTGTCCGTTTGTCACCCTGATTGCTGGCGGTCGTCCAAGCGGCCAGGCCGGCCAGGAAGTCTGGTGAGATGACAAATACCGTCACATCTTGGGCGTTGAGCGCGTCGACCACCTCCGGCATGAGGTAAGCGGAGAACGGCGTGCCATCACCGCGGTAATGCGCCAGAGCATCGGTGATGAGTACATGCACCTTCTGCGCGCCGGGCCGATAGCTCAGGTTGTTGAGTGCAAACATGACGCCATCCAGGGACGCCTCGGGGAAGTCGCCGCCGCCGCTGGCGAAGAGAGTGTTGACAGCCGCCTGGAAGGTCGGAACATCTGCGGTGAAATCCAGGTCGAAGTCGACATCATCGGCAAAGGAAACCAGGGCGAAACGTGCGTCGAATCCGGCCGCGGCCACGTCTGCGGCGAAGTCAGTTGCGCCGGCTTTCATGGCGTCGATCTCGTCGCCCATGCTGCCTGTGTCGTCGAAGACGAAAACGATGTCGGCCATCGAACCCCCTACACTGACCGGCGCGCAAAGCTCGATCTCTTGCTCCACACCGTCTTCCTCGATCTCGAAGTCTTCTGCATCCAACTCCCCGTTGCGCCCGGCTGAAGTATTCACAGACATGTAAACAGCGATGCGGGGGAAGCTGGTGGCGTTGACAGCCGCCATTCTGAAGAAAGTTGGGTCGGTGCCCAGCACCACACTCTTGCGCAGGTAATTCGTGTAAAGTCGTGAGCCTTGCGCCGGCACATGCACTTGAGCAAACTGGTTGATGCGCCGGGTGGCGCTGATGATCTCAAAACTGTCGCCAAAGACGGGCAGGAAGCCGTTGATCAGTGTGACATCCAGCGTGCCGCTGAGGTCGACTGTGCCCGTCACGACCAGGCGGTCGAAGTCGTTGAGAGCCAGGCCAGCCAACTCCACAGCCAACGTCCCGCTGACGCCCTGAGTGTAGCCCCCGTCGATGGCCATGCGGCCGGGGCTGGTTCCCGGCATGAAGACCGCGCCGTTGTTGTGGATGTCACCGTCCAGGTTGCCGCTGCCCTGCACCACGCCGCCGTCGAAATCCGCCGTGGTCGCATCGAAAGAGCCGCCAGCCAGGGTCGTGGCGCCGGCCGTTTGAGTGAACAAGGGGTTGACGCTCAGGCGACCGGAGTTGAGGGTCAGATCGCCGGCGTTGTCGAAAAGGACGCTGATGTTTGTGACGCCATTTTCTTTGGTGATGACGCCACTGT
Organism: uncultured Caldilineaceae bacterium; assembly: GCA_964560495.1. GTDB lineage: Bacteria > Chloroflexota > Anaerolineae > Caldilineales > Caldilineaceae > UBA5069. Next base: position 20,571 of record CAZLMM010000097.1, on the reverse strand, counting down.
TGTGGAGCAGGCTATCATCCCCCGGGTCATAGAGCATGGTGTTGCCGTCCAGCAGGAACGACCCCTTGTTGTCGATGCGGGCGTTCTCCTCCATAGAAAGGGTGTCGTTGGACCAGCCCGTCTCATGCACCCAGTCCGCTGCGCCCCACTGGTCGAAGACGCGACCGGTCAGCGCTTTGCCTGGATAGCCGCCAGCCAGCATGTGCAGCGCCGCGTCGACGTCGATCATGAAGATGCCCGGCGCGGCGAGACTGTCTTCCGGCACGCTGCCCACTGTTCCGCCTGTCCAGGTCATCACCTGGGTGACGACGATGTTGTTGCTGCCTTGAATCGTTCCGCCGCTTAGAATCAGGACTGGCAGGAAAATGGTCTCTGCGCCCTCATTGGCTGCAAGGCCTGGATCGGCTGCGCCTGCGCCGCCGCCAAAGGTCAACGCGCCGCCTTCGACGGTAGTGTGGAGGATGGTCCAAGCGCCGTAGACGTTCACTTCTGCATTGCCGCTCACCTTGGCCAGCCCGGCCCCGCTGAGAGACGATGTGGCTTTGAGCGCGTACGGCGTGTCTGCGGAGTACCATTGATCGCTAAAGTGCAGGGTTGCACCCTCCGCCACGGCGAAGCTCCCGTTGCTCTCGCCGCCGTCGTTCAGCCCCAGCAGACCCGTCTGCACCGCCAGCGAGCCGTCGTTGTTAAAGACAATCTGGAACGAGCTGTAATTTGTCCCATCAGTCACGCCACTCGTTTTGGTGATGGTCCCGGTGTTGTTGAACTCCTCGGCGCTCACGTACTGCTCGCCATCCCACACGTAGGTCGCGCGCACATAGCTGTCGCCGGCCAGATCCAGCGACCCGCCGTTCTCGAAGACCGCCCCGTTCTCCAGCGTCAACGTGTCGTAACTGCTGCTCCAGGTCGCCGCGCCCTCCTGGGTGAAGGTACGACCGCGCAGCGTCTTCGAGCCGTAGTCGCCAATGATCGCCAGCGTCGCGCCGTTGTCTACGGTCAGGCTGCTCATGTCGCCGCCGCCCACCGTCCCACTGATCACGCCGCCCGCCCAGGTCATGGCCTGGGTCACGGCGATGTCTGCGCTCCCTTGCAACGTCCCGTTGTTCACCACCAGCGTCGGCAACTCGTAGCTGCCAGCAACCGTTGCGCCGGCAACGGCCAGCCCTCCACCGCCCCCGCCAAAGGTCAATGTGCCGTTGTTCACCGTCGTGTGGGCTGCGGTGTAGCCGCCCAACACGTAGACGATGCCATAGTCGTCCACCACCACCGACCCGGCGCCGCTCACCGTCGAGCCTGCGTTCAGCACATGGGGCGTCGCGGCCGAATACCAGTTGTCGCCAAAACGCAGGGTGGCGTCGGCGGCCACGGCGAAGCTCCCGTTGCTCTCGCCGCCGTCGTCCAGCCGCAGTTGGCCCGTCTGCACTGTCACAGAACCGTCGTTGTTGAACACGACGGCGAAGCGGCTGTAGGCGCTGCCGTTGGTCGCGCCGCCCGTCTTGGTGATCGTCCCGGTGTTGTTGAACTCCTCAGAGCTGACATACTGCTCGCCGTCCCATACATAGGTTGCCTGCACGTAGCCGTCGCCGGCCAGCATCAGCGACCCGCCATTGTTGATGACCGCTCCATTCGCCATTGTCAACGTGTCGTAACTGCTGCTCCATGTCGCCGTTCCATTCTGGTTGAAGATGCGCCCGCGCAGCGTCTTGCCGCTGTAATCGGCGCTGATCGCCAGCGTTGCGCCGTTGTCCACGGTCAGGCTGCTCATGTCGCCGCCGCCCACCGTCCCACTGATCACGCCGCCCGCCCAGGTCATGGCCTGGGTCACATTCAGGTCGGCGCTCCCTTGCAGCGTTCCGTTGTTGACCACCAGCACCGGCAGGTTGTAGCTGCTGGCCGCCGTCCCGCCGACGATGGCCAAGCCTGCGCCGCCGCCGCCAAAGGTCAACGTCCCGTTGTTCACCGTCGTGTGCGCTGCGGTGTAGCCGCCCAGCACATAGACCACGCCGTAGTCATCCACCACCACCGAGCCTGCGCCGCTCAGCGACGATGCGGCTTTGAGCACGTGGGGCGTCGCTGTCGAGTAGTAGTTGTCACCGAACCTGAGCGTTGCGCCCTGGGCTACCGCAAAGCTCCCGTCGCTCTCGCCGCCGTCGTCCAGCCGCAGTTGGCCGGTCTGCACCGCCAGCGAGCCGTCGTTGTTGAAAATAACCGCAAAGCGGCTGTAATTCGTCCCATCGTTCACGCCGCCCGTCTTGATCATTGTCCCCGTGTTGTTGAACTCTTCGCTGCTCACATACTGGCCGCTGCCGTCATCATACACATAGGTCGCCTGGACGTAGCTGTCCCCAGCCAATTCCAACGAACCACCGTTGTTGAGGATCGCCCCATTCGCCATTGTCAACGTGTCGTAACTGCTGCTCCATGTCGCCGTTCCATTCTGGTTGAAGATGCGCCCGCGCAGCGTCTTGCCGCTGTAATCGGCGCTGATCGCCAGCGTTGCGCCGTTGTCCACGGTCAGGCTGCTCATGTCGCCGCCGCCCACCGTGCCGCTGATCACGCCGCCCGCCCAGGTCATGGCCTGGGTCACGGCAATGTCCGCGCTCCCTTGCAGCGTCCCGTTGTTCACCACCAGCGTCGGCAGCTCGTAGCTGCCCGCAGCCGTCGCGCCGGCGAAGGCCAGCCCTCCACCGCCTCCGCCAAAGGTCAGCGTCCCGTTGTTCACCGTCGTGTGGGCTGCGGTGTAGCCGCCCAACACGTAGACGCTGCCGTAGTCGTCCACCACCACCGAGCCGGCGCCGCTCACCGTCGAGCCTGCGTTCAGCACGTGCGGCGTCAACGTGTAATAGTAGTTGTCGCCAAAGCGCAGTGCGGCGCCTGCCGCCACAGCGAAGCTCCCGTTGCTCTCGCCGCCGTCGTCCAGCCGCAGTTGGCCGGTCTGCACCGCCAGCGAGCCGTCATTGTTGAAGACAATGGCGAATTGGCTGTAGGCGCCGCCGTCAGTGGCGCCGGCTGTCTTGGTGATGTCGCCTGTGTTGTTGAACTCCTCGCTGCTCACGTATTGCGCGCCGTCCCAAACGTAAGTTGCCTGCACCCGGCTGTCGCCGGCCAGTTCTAGCGAGCCAGCGTTGTTGAAAATGGCGCCCTCATCCAAGGTCAAATGATCACCCGTAGCGGCCCATGTGGCTGCGCCGTTCTGGTTGAAAACGCGTCCACGCAGCGTTCTCGACCCATAGTCGCCGGTCAAGGCCAGCGTCGCGCCGGTCTCCACGGTCAGGCTGTTGGATGGCGCGCCCGCCAGCAGTCCGCTCGCCCAGGTCATGACCTGGGTCACAGACACGTCGTAATCGCCCTGCAAAGTGGGATAATACGGCCCCAAGATGAGGCCGGCGAGCGTCACTGCGGCGTCGAGCGTGACTTCGCCAGTGTTGATGGTCGCCTTGTCGCCGACGCCCGGCGCGTGGCCGCAGTCCCATTTGCCGGCCTCGCTCCAATTGCCCACGCTACCGTCCCACAAACAGGTGGTGGGGTCGTTGTCTGGGTCGTTGGGCAGGGGGTCGCAGGCGTCGCCGATCCCATCCAAGTCGGCGTCTTCCTGACCAGGATTGAAGGCAGTCGGGCAGTTGTCCATGTCTGCGCCGTAGCCGTCGCCATCCTCGTCGTTGTTGGGGTCGTTGGGGAAGGGGTCGCAGGCGTCGCCCATGCTGTCGCCGTCGGCGTTCTCCTGGCCGGGATTCCAAACAGAGGGGCAGTTGTCGACATCGTTGGCGACGCCGTCGTCATCGTCATCGAAGAAGTCGACGCCGGTCACAGTGATGTCATCGACGCCCACCCATTCGTCATTGCCAACCGCATTGGTGGTCATGATGCGCACCTGCACTAGCGACTTATTGTTGGCGGCGCTGGGCAGCATGACGCTGATGGGTGTGACCAGCGTTGCCACGCTGGGGCCGGTGGTGGCGTCGGCCACATAGCCGGCCGGCAGGTTGATGAAGCTGCCGCTGGATCCGACGCGATAGTGGAGCGCGATCTGCTGCACGGCGTCATCCGTTGATCCGTCGATGTCGCGCAGATTGTAGGCGATCGTGATATCCGCCTTGTTGGTCGTATCCAGATTGATCAGCAGGAAGGGCGCGTCGGCTGTGCCGGGGCCTTGCAGCGCCACAACAGCGTCGGCGATGTGGAATTCGGTCACGCCGCCGGTCGTGTTGGTGTTCGGATTCGTCTCGTCGGCGTTGACATCCCATACGCTCGTTCCATCGGCCAGAACCGTTTGTGGGTTGACGCCAGTCGTGGCAACCAGATCATCGCCGCGATAACCAACGAGGCCAAGCGCGCTGCTCCAATCATCATCAACCGTGATCAGACCGGTATCCGTCCAATCCTGACCAAACGGCAAAGGCTGCGGCGTACTGTCTGCCTGAGCGACAGGCGCAACCAAGAAAAACAGGAGCAAGGCGAGCACGGTTGCGCTCAGAGTAACGTGACGATTCATGGGGCGCCTCCTGAAAAGCATATTTGCAGATTGAAAAATCCCGATGCCGACGCATCATCTCATGAAGTAGGGATGACGCTGATTAAAATTTGAGTTGCCGTAGCTATTCAGGCTATCCGGCGATTCTATGGATGCGGATCAGAGGAAACACGGATCACTTGCAGAGATTGCCAATCCGCGTCACCTAAAATCAGCGTCCATAGTAGACCGCCTGAATAGATATGAGTTGCCGTAAATTGTGAAGATGGGGCGCCCGCTCGAACAAAAGTGATGGGCGATTAAAACCACGAACGCGTTGGGGCGATCCCGGTGGTCACCCAAGCCACCGAACAGTCCCACGAACTTCAGGTTTCAGAGGTGCCGTACATGAGAGGGCCAGATCGTGGCGGATGGAGACCCTGTAACGCCTGTCAAACAGGATTGGAATTGACGTTATACCGCACAAGTTGAGCTTTTTCAACCACAGAAAAGCTCAACTTGATGTCGTGCGGAGTATACCTTAACAGTCTACATTCACCGCCGAACGGCTGTCAAACTCACAGCCAGCACTTTCATCACATCACCTCAACAAAGCATACGCCATTGACACAGTTCCAGCGACCAGCCAGACCACAGGTTCATCCTGCTATCGGACATCATACGCGTCTTCACCTGGTCGCGATCTCGCACATGTCTCGCATCTATCTCGCGCAACGACGCGCAAGCGCCTCACTCTCCGGGTGTATTTCAAGCTGACGACGACAGTGCAAGGGATTTCGGACAGAAACAGATCTTTGAGGGAACCTGCACTGACTCTCCTGCCGTACAGCCAACGGCAACGGTTCATGATATACTTGCCGGGGAACTTCACTCGGTATGTTTGGAGGCGTGTCATGCGCAAGCTGCCCATTGGAATTCAATCATTTGTACGTTTACGTGAGCAGAACTATGTCTACGTCGATAAGACCAGGTTGATCTATGATCTGATGAACGTGGGCGAGTTCGTCTTCCTTTCACGCCCGCGACGCTTTGGCAAGTCGCTGCTGACCACCACCCTGCAAGAAATTTTCCGCGGCAACCAGGCGCTCTTTCAGGGACTGTGGATCGAGGACAAAATCGACTGGCAGCCCCGCCCGGTGATCCTGATCAACTTCAATGCGCTCGACTACCGTAGTCAGCCGCTTGACGTTGCCCTGACCAACTATATGGATGAGTTGGCGGGTCAGTATGACGTCACCTTGACCAATACACATTACAAAGACAAATTCCGCGAACTACTCGCCGCGCTCTCGGCCGAGAAGAAAGTTGCGCTATTGATCGACGAGTACGACAAGCCCATCACCGACTTGCTGGAAAATGAACAGAAAGTGCAGGAGCATGTCGCGGTGCTCAAGAACTTCTACTCGGTGCTCAAGGCGCCCGAAGCGGAAAACCTCCACTTCACCCTGCTCACCGGCGTCTCGAAGTACGGCAAGATCTCTGTCTTCTCCGACCTCAACAACCTGCTCGATGTCACCCTCGACCGCCGCTTCGCCACGCTTCTCGGCTACACCCAGGAAGAACTCGAATACTATTTCTCCGACTACATCGACCGCCTGGCGCAGACCCACCAGATGAGCCGCCCGGACATGCTGGCGCTGATTGCTCGCTGGTACAACGGCTACTCCTGGGATGGCGTCCACACGCTCTATGTCCCCTTCTCCACCCTGGTCTTTCTCGACCAACAGACCTTCGCCAACCACTGGTTCGCCACCGCCACGCCATCCTTCCTCATCAAGCTGCTGCGCCAGGAGGAAATCCCTGCCTACGAACTTGAACAGATCGGCGGCGGCGCTGCTCTGGTGGAGAGCGCCGATGTCAACAGCATCGACGTCATCTCCTTGCTCTTTCACACTGGTTATCTCACCGTCAAAGAGGTGCGCGCCGGAGTCGCTGGTCAGGCGAGCTACCTGCTTGGCTATCCCAACTTCGAGGTCGCCCAAGCCTTTCAGCAATATCTTTTGGCGGACTATCTGGACAAACCCGTTTCTCGCCTGGCCAGCACAATTCTGCGACGGCTGGAGAGCGCGCTGCACACTCAAGAGATCGAGGCGTTCATCAACATCCTCAACGCCACCTTTGCCAGCATCCCCCACACCCTTTTTCTGCCCCAAGAGGCCTACTACCACTCTCTTGTCTATTTGTTGCTCAAGCTCCTCGGCTTCACCATCCACGCCGAGCCGCTCACCAGCCTGGGACGCACCGACGCCACGTTGGAACTGCCCGAGGCGGTTTACATCATCGAGTTCAAGGGGCAGATGAGGCAGGAGACCGCCAAAACGGCCTTGCAACAAATTCGCGACAAACGCTATGATGCACCCTATCGCGCCGCTGGCAAGCCGATAATCCTGCTCGGCGTCGCTCTCGACCCGGTCAACCGCACGATTGGCGATTGGGCAGTAGAGCGGGTCGCCGCTGAGTAGTTTTGTGCAAACTCCGCTATGTTGTATTCATCGCTCACCGGTTGACCAGCGGCAAATAGACATTGCCGCCGCTGCCCCCGCCAAACGCCGTGACCGTGAGGCTGGCGCCTGCCGCCACTTCGATCTGCTGATCCTCCACGCCGCTGCCCGCGCCCACCTGCTCGATGCGGCTCGTCACCTGGATCGTTGCGCTGCCCTGGTTGTGAATCGTCAGCCCGCCGCCCGACATCAGGTTGAAGCCGACCGTCGCGCCCACCGCTCCGCTGATGCACGATTCATAGCTGCGACTGGCGTCGACTAAAATCTCGCTCGTTACATAGTGACAGTAATCGCTGTCGCTGCCGGGGGTGAAGATCACGTCCAGCGCGCCATTGAGTTTTAGCATGTCGGATTGCCCTGCGGCTGCCTGCACTGCGTCCAGGCTCACCGCCGAGCCGTTGCCAAAAAGTGTGGCGGTGTAGAATCCGTTGGCCGATGGCTGGATAACAACGTCGTAGGTTGCGCCGCCAGGCAGATAGAGCGTCTCCGGCCCGCGGGCGTCGGGGTCAGCCGGGTTGTAACCGATGCCGGACAGCAGCGCCGCGCCCGGAATGGCGCTGACGAACTGGCCGTTTTCATAGCCCAGCTTATTGCCCTGGCCGTCCCTGACCAACGGCTGTACATCCCCTTCCAGGCTGACCAACGTAGCGTCATCGCCCGCCGCCGCGAAAAGCAGCACGTTGTTGTCGAAACCCGGGTGGATCGTCCCGGGGAAGTTGAGGCTGCCAGGGGAATAGCGCAGCCCTTTCACATCCGACCAGATCTCGCCGTCCCACAGTTCATAGCTCCACTGACCCGTGCTCAAATTGACGCTGATGCGCCGGTTGGCGTCGCCCGGCCAGTTGCTGTCATAGACATGGATGAAACCTGCGCCGCCGCTTTCACTCGTACGATAGGCTGTCATACGGTGGCCGCCCTTATTCGAGAGAATGTCCACCGCGACCGGGCGGTTGGCCTGGGTCTCGCTCTTGATCGCCTGGAAGACCTGGAGCGGCGCGTCGTTCTGATGCTCGCCCCACCATTGGGCGAATTCATAACTCATCTGTCGCGCCTGATAGAGATGGATGTAATCCTTAACGTCGCTCTGCCCCACGCTCACGTTGCCGGCGGCGCCGGACGGCAGGCCAAAGGGGTCGGCCACTGATTGGTTGGCCGGGCTGAGCAGACTCAAGGCGACGCCTTCGGACAGGTTCAGAAAGCGCGCCAGGCTCACGCCCGTGAAACCGGCGCAGTTGCCACCCTCGCCGATCGTCTGATAGAGACTGCTCTGGAAGTAGCGCAGCGGCCCCTTGCGCGGTGCGCCATCGGGCAGCTCCATGAGCGTGCCGGGGAAAGTCGCCTTGAAATGCGCCCAATCGGCCCCTTGATAGCTGAAATTGGCGAAGTTCAACCCGTCGCGGTTCAAGCGGAAGAGCGCATTGTCGAGGATGACCCGCAGCGTCACTTGAACCGTGCGCTGTTTGCCGCCCGCGTTCACGACGACGTTGCCCGTGTAGTCGCCCAGGGCTAGACCTGCCGGATTGACATTCACTGTGAGGCTGGCAGGGCCGTTGCCGGCGGTCGGCGTCACGCCGAGCCAGCCCGCGCTGTTGGCTGCGGCCGTCCATGCGCCCGGCGCGCCGCCGATTGTAACCGACTGACTGGGTGGAACTGCGCCCCCTTCTGTGGCGGCAAACTCAAGGGTTGAGGGAATCACATTGACGAATACCGGTGTGTCGGCGTGGGGCGTTGTCAGGAAGGGCTGATAGGGGATCACATCTGCGGCGGTGGGGTCGTCGTTCTGGTCGTGAATCATGGCCTGGATCACCGCCGGGTCGGTCGAATTCCAGAAGTTGTTGACCGCCGACAGTTTGGCGCTGGTGTAGCCACCAGGCAGCACAACTGGCGTCTTGCTCACATCCAGGAAGCTGTTGAATTCGAGAATGGTCAGGGACGTGTGATAGCTGGCCCAATTCTTCACCGCGAAATCGCCCTGGACGCCACTGAAGATGTTGTTGCGAATCGTCACCTGGCGACCCTGATCGGTTCCCACGCTGATCCCGAAAGCCCGGTCGAAGATATTACGCTCGATGACCACATCGCCGGTGGGATACCAGATGTACAGGTGGTTGCTGGGCTTGGTGGGATGGGGCTTCGTATCGGTCAACACAGAGTCGCGCAGGGCCAGGTTGCCGTATTGCCCGTAGCCGCTGGGTTCATAGAGCCTCCCCCGGTTCATCTCCACGTGCTGCAGGTTGATCTGACTCGGCGGCGCATCATGGCTGTTATCGCCCAGGCTGATGTGCGCCAGATTGAAGATGATCGGCGACGACGCGCTGCCCAGCGCGTCGAGCGTCCCAAAGGCCAGGAGATAGAAATCATTTCCCTCCACGACCACGCCCGGCTCGATGGTGAGCGTTGCGCCCTCTTTGATCTGTACATCCTTGATCAGCCGATAGGGAGATTGGGCGGCGCTCCAGGTCGTATTGCCGGCAATGACGCCGCCCACCACGTTGCCAGCCTCCACCTTGAGCGTCACCTGCACCGTTTGGTTCGGCGCGCCGCCGATGGTCACATGGCCCGTATGCGACCCGGCAGCCAGACCAGCGCTGTTCACGCTGACGACGGTGCTCCCTATGCCTGCGCCCGACGCCGGACTGAGGGACAGCCAGGCTGCATCGGCGGCTGCGCTCCACGCCTGGCCGGCGGGCGCAGCGATGGTGATGGATTGAGGCGGCGGGTTGGCGCCGCCTTGCGCCGCCTGGAAGGTCATTGAGGCTGGACCGACCGTGCGCGTCGCCAGCGCAAAAATCGGCGTGGAGGAATGGGGCGCAGTCAGAAACGGCTCGAAGGCGATCAGCCCGGCGGAGGCCAGGTCGTCGTTGCGGTCGAGGATCATGTTGGCGATGATGGCCGGGTTGGTCGTGTTCCAGAAGTTGTTGATTGCGCCCACCTGCGCGGAGTTGTAGCCGTGGGGCAGCACAACAGCAACCCGGTCAGTGCTCAAGAAGCTGTTGTTTTGGACGACCACTTGCGAATCCTGATAGGTCGCCCACACTTTGATGTCGTACGTCCCCTTGTGTCCAAAGAAGACATTGTTGCGAATGGTCACATCTACGCCATCGCTCACCCCCGCGCTGACGCCAAAGCTGCGGTCGAAGATGTTGCGCTCGATCACCACGTCGCTGGTGGGATACCATAGATAGAGGCCATTGTTGTCGATGTGCCTGGCCGGGTCGATTGCCGTGTCGCTGAGCACTGAGTCGCGCAGGGTCAGGCTGCCATAGACGCCGCCTCCGGTTGGCTCATAGAGCCGCCCGCCGTTGAGCCGGGCGTGTTGCAGCTCGATGTGGAAAAAGGGGCCTGTGTGACTCGTGTTACCGGCCTGGATGTGGGTCAGATTGAAGATAACTGGCGATTGGGCCGTTCCCACCGCGTACAGCTTGCCCAGCACGGCCAGATTGTGGTCATTGCCATTCACTACCACGCCCGGCTGGACGGTGAGCGTGACGCCTTGCGCCACCTGCACATCGCCAACCAATTGATAGGGCGATTGGGCCAGGGTCAGCGTCGTGTTCTCACCGATCAGCCCTTGCAAGGTGGAGGCATCCTCCACGATCAACTCCACGGTCGCGCTGTCCGAACCAGCTGCGCCGCCGTCAATGCTCACGCTGCCCGTGTAGGTTCCAGGCGTCAGCCCGGCGATGTTCACACTGACCGTGACCGAACCCAATCCGCCGCCGGATGTTGGCTGCGCCGACAACCATGCGCCGCCGTTGGTCTGCACACTCCACGACGCCGCAAGCGGCGCGGCAACCGTCACACCTTTGGCCGGGGGATTCGAGCCACCCTCTTTGGCGCGGAACTGGAGCGCATCCGGGTCGGCGCGCAGGCTGCCCGATAGTGCAAACATGGGCGTGTTCGGGTGCGGCGCTGTGAGAAAGGGTTGAAAAGCGATAAAGTCAGGGGCAGCCGGGTCGTCGTTCTTGTCCTGAACCATGCCGGCGATGATCTCGATGTTGGTCGTATTCCAATAGTTGTTTGCGCCGGAGAGCGCCGCGCCGGTGTAGCCGGCTGGCAGTTGCAGGGCCGTTTGCTCGACGCTGAGAAAGCTGTTGTGCTCCACCACCGTTTGCGACGCATCATAGCTTGCCCAGTTTTCCACGGCATTGGGCGTCTTCAAGCGAAAAAAGACATTGTTGCGAATGTAGACCTTGACCGCGCCGCTAGTCCCCACGCTGAGGCCAAAGCTCTCCTGAAAGATGTTGCGCTCGATGAAGGCGTCGCTGGTGGGGTACCAGAGATAGAGGGGGGCGTCATGGGGATAGTTGCGTATGACCGAATCGCGCAGAATCAGCGTGCCATAGCCGCCGCTGCGCAGATGGCTGTTGTCGAACACGACGAAGCTCAGCTTGATGAGCGCAAACGGGCCGCTGCCATTGGGGTTCGTGTTGTCCATGCGCACGTTATTGAAGACGACCGGCGTCCCGACGACGCCGGCTGCATCCAACGTCCCCACCACGTCGAGGCGATGACCATCGCCGTTGACCACCACGCCGGGCTGAATGGTGAGCGTTGCGCCGCCGGCGATGCTCACGTCACCGGTGAGAGTGTATGGGCTGCCAGCCGGCGTCCACGTCGTATTCGCAGCGATCACGCCGCTGACCTCGGTCTGCGCCGGGCGCGCCAGGACGATTGCAACTGACAGCGCCTGGGCGCTGGCAACGATACAGATAAAGACGGTAAGTCGTCGAAGCAATGAGTGTGTGACCATAGATTTGCCCTATTTGTCTTCCTCCGCCAGCGGCGCCAGCCAGTATTCTCCCTGATTGCCTTCAGTTGTCCAGCCATTCACGCCCTCTGCGGTTTCGACCTGCCAGTAGAGCCAACCCGTCTTGGCGTCACAGACCGGCCCCGCCAACACAAAAGCGCTTTCGCCGGAGCACAGATAGCCAACACGCGCCGACGCTGCGCCCAGGCGCACTGCGAAGGGGGGAAAAGAAATTGCTGGGTGGAGAATCAAGCATGAACAACACACATAATGTTCATTTGTGTAAGCCATCCCCGCTGACGTGTGCGCCAAGGGGGGCGGCAAATCCAGCTCGTCTATTTGAGCAAAGCTGTTCCGCCGCCCACCTCATGCCCGTACAGTATGAGCTTACTGTGCGCCGGTCAGCGTGATCGGCGCGGCGCGCACCAGCGTGGTGAAGACAGGGCAGCGCGCCTGAAACGCCTGCGCCAATTGTTCAGCTTGCTCGGCGCTGGCGCCTTCTGCACTCATGGTCACGCGCAGGGCCTGGATACGCGGGTCGAACTCGCTGTTTCTGATGCCGCGCGGGTCGAAGTCCGCCTCCACCGCCGCGCTGACGCCGATGAGGGGGATGCCCATCTCCTGCGCCGCCTTTTCATAGATGAAGCTGCCGCAGGTCGCCAGGCTGCCCAGCAGCAGATCCATGGGGTTGCGTTCCTCATTGGGGCCGCCCAGCGGCGGGATCGAATCCACCACGAAATGGTTGCCGCGTGCGGTGACCAATGCACGCCCTGGCTGGTTGGAAAGCTGCACCAACGCCTCGCCGGTGGTCAGCCCTTCGGTTGCGTTGCCCATGGGCTGGTCGCCAACTGTGACTTCGATGGGCGCGGCGCGCACCAACGTGGTGTAGATCGGGCAATGCGCCTGGAAATGCTCCACCAGCTTGGCGCTCTCTTCGGCGTCTGCGCCGGGCAGGGTCAGGTGGACCCGCAGCGCCTGAATGCGCGGATCGACCGCCTCGCCCTTCAGCCCGGCGGGGTTGAAATCGCCCTGCACTACGGCGGACGCGCCGGTGAGAGGAATTTCCAGGGTGGGCGCGGCCGCCTCGACGATGAAGACGCCGCATGCGCCCAGGCTGGCCAGCAGGGCGTCCAAGGGATTGACCTCCTCGTTGGGGCCGGCCAACGCGCCCGGCGAGTCGATGACGAAATGATTGCCGCGCGCGCTAACGATGGCGCGCCCCGGCTCGTTGGAGAGTCGCGCCCCAGTCTTGGCTGTGGCGATGGTGGGCGGCGGCGGGGCAGGCTGCACTGGCTGACAGGCGCTCAACAGCAGCGCGATCAATGATAGAACTGTGACGCCGGTAAGACGAAAACGGGTGGACACGATTTTGTTCCTTTCACACAAAGACGCGCATACAAAACGGATTCGAGCAGTTCTTCCTATCTGGCGAGTTGTCTGCGCTCAAACAACTCTACACCTCTTCACCTGATCACGATCTCGCATCTTCCTCGCGATCTACTCGCACCTGTCCAACGGGCCGGCGCCGGTTGACTCGTTGGCCATGATGGTGAGCAGCACATTGTAGAGCGTCGCCGGGTCGCGGAAGTAGCGCACTTCGCCGCTCATCAGCGATGTCACCTGGCCGCGCCATTCGACTTGATCCTGCGTCAGTTCTTCGCGCCAGAGGCGGACAATGAACAGCCGAGGGGTTGCGGTCGCTTGCCGGCTTGTTTCATCCATGATGAACCCGATTCAACGCTCTTGCCTGTTCTGCGTGTTGGCGAGTGTAACAGGCGGCGCGTTGCATGAGCGTTGCATGGAATGAAGCCTGGGGCCAGGCGCGCTGCGGAATGGAGCAGCCACAACCGACCAAGCGCGAATTGACCGTAGCAAGAGGCGAGTTCATACACTGCACAGAGTTGAGCAGTGTACAAGAGTATGGCGCCCCATCGGCATGGGGCGATTTCCCAAGTGACGCAGAAAGAATGACCTATGTGGGGCAGAAAAAGAAATTGTCGGGCGGCGAATCAGGCATGAGCAAGACCCTGCACTGAGTCAGGCGATCATCCATAAAGATGACCGTGATGTTTGGCTCAAAGGCATTCAGCCTATTTCATTTCGCAGGTCAGGTGGATACACCTGAATGCTTAAGCAGATGATCGTCAGCGGTGATCAACGTCAAGTTCAGCTCTAGTGCAGTGGCCGCAATAAAGCGATCTGCGGGGTCTTGATGAGGTAAGTTGATGATCCTACTGCGCACAGCGATTTCGTGAGTAAGGGGCGCTTCGTACAAGGGCGAGCGAATGAGGGCTTTTTCTACCCACTCTTTCGGCGTGGTGTTCACCTGAATTCGTCCGCGTTCGATGAGTAACATCGCCTCCTAGACGCTGATTGGCCACAAATAAAGGACGTGCCTGGCATCAACGAGCGCAGCTTGTGTGATCGGCGACAGCTCCACTGGTGAAACCAAACTCCACAACCACACATGAGTATCGAGCAGAAGCCTCATTCTTGATACACCTGCCATTCAGCATCACTGTGTGGTGGAGCTTCGATAATGTCGCCGACAATCCGTGCACTATCCTGCATGACGCCTAGCCAGTTCTCGCCTGTCATCGGTTCCAAATCTAAAGAATCTTCCTCCAGAACTGTAACGATCACTTTGGCTGAGAACACATCCGGAATGGGTTCTAACAAAGCAATCGCTCCATTCTTGTAGATGCCGACAACCGAAATCATTGATAGCCTCCAAGGTGCAATTGACTACGTTGCAGCGTAACGAGTGAAGTCTATTCAACACGTTTGCGCGAAAAGCCACAATCAACGAGCGCGTCTCAGATTTCAATTGTCCATCGGGCGGCGACTGCGCTGTGCAGCGGCGCGGCCCAGAAGCGACGCCGCGCAGCGTCATCGACGATCGTCGCCGCGCGGCGCTCGAGCTGCTCCTGCGCCATGTGGGTGAGCGCAGCAGCTCGTAAATCGCCGGCAGCGTGGAGGATGCGTGCGCAGATCAGGTAGACTTGCAGCGCCTCATCGGTGGCGTCGAGGTTGCGATTTGCCAGATGAGCGAGGATCTCCTCGACAAGCTGTTGCGCCCTCGGAAGCTCCCCTTGCAGATGCGCCACATTCGCCAGTCCAGCCAGTGGATAGGTCGCACGGTTGGTCTGCTGCATGGCGCGGTGTAATTCGAGCGCCTTGCAGTAGTCCGCAACTGCTTCATCCAAACGACCCAGCGCAGTCAGCGCATGACCCCGGCGCGTTAGCGCATAGCCGATCTGTCGCTGATCCCCCAGCCTGTCTGCATGTTGCAGCGCCTTCGAGAGATACTTGAGGGCCGTTTCCTGGTCGCCGCGCAGGTGATGCAGCAAACCCAGTTCACTGTACGTTTTGGCAAGCCAACCGCGCGCATCGGAGACAACGAGCTTCTCCAGCGCCTCGTCGTTCAACGCCTGCGCCTGATCAAAGTCGCCCATGCTCAGCGCCCAAAAGGCAAAATAGTTGAGCGCCGCGCCTTCGAAGTGAATTTGCTCGCTGTATTGGTCGATCTCTAAACTGTGGCGAAGGGCCGGCTCTGCCCGTGCGTAGTCGCCGGTGTGGGTGTATAACAGACCAAGATTGCGCGACATGAGGCTTTCGCGCGCTCGATCCCCAATGTCACGACACAAGACCATTCCTTCTTGGAAATATCGCTCTGCCTGTGCATATTCGTCTTCACCGTGCGCCATCACGGCGTAACCAAGTTTGTTCAGCACCGCTGCTTCGCCAACTCTGTCATTCACTGCGCGGTAAGACGCCAGCAACTGCTCCAGATACCCGATAATCGTTTCCTTCATGGCCCCGGAAAACATCGAGACAGCGGCCATGTATTCATATGCTCTGCCAAGAGCGACAGAAGAAGGGGCGCCGAGCGCGCGTTCGATTGTTGGCGCAAGTTCAGCCAGAGCCTCTTCCAGTCGACCGCGCAAGAAGTAGGTCTCGCCCAGGATAGAGCGGGCTTCGATCTCCAGCGCGAGCGCCCCTGTCCGTTGCGACAGTGTGATTGCCTGGCGCAACGCAGCAATGGCTGGTTCGGCCTGGCCGGCGTCCGAGAAATGCAGCCCTTGACGCGTCAGCGCCGTGATCAGGGGCGCAGCATCCGCGCGCTGTTCTTGCAGATGCTGCGCGAGCGTCATCATCTCGGCCAAATCAGCCAAACGCGGCGCTGGCTGCGCCATGATGGAGAAGCTTCTTTCACGGCGAAGCAACAGATTGAAGCGCCGCAGTGGATCATCCGGAGTCAACGCCAAGGCCCGCGTCAACAAACGAATTACCTCTGTGTGGGCGAATCGAGTGATCGCAGCTTCGCTGGCAAGCTCATAGAAATGCAGCGCCTGTAGGCTCTCTCCTGCCAACTCGTAATGCGTCGCGATCTGACCGCTCATTGCGTCGAGTTCACCGGCGTGGCGTTGGGCCAACGCCTGTGCAACGCGCCGATGGAGATGGCGGCGCAGCATAGGGCTGATTTCGCCATAGGCCACCTCACGAATGCGGTCATGGCTGAAGTCATAGGCGTCCACACCTTGTTCACGAATGATGCGCCGACGCCACAATTCGTCCAGCGCGACGACCAGGTCATGCTCTGGTTGGCTGCTGACCTCGGCCAACAGCGCGAAAGTGAAATTGCGCCCAATGACAGCGGCTGCGCGCGCCAGCTGGCGCGCCGGCGCAGAAAGCTGCGCCAGTCGCGCCTGGATGATTGCCTGAACCTTTGGGAGCAGCGAGCGAGAAGACGAAGCCGGAATTCGATGAATCTGCGACAGAGTGGCGAGGAATCATTTCCGCCAGAACTTGGCGTTCACGTGATTGGCGTGATAAAATTATGGCTGTAAAGTTCACGTTTTACATAGAAATGGGACGACCAATGCTAGAATTAGATCGCATTCCGCAGACAGCATCTATGCAGGACATCAAAAATAGAACCAGCGCAGTCACGAAAAAGTTTGCCAAGGGACCGGTCATGCTGATGAATCGGGCAACGCCCCAGGCTATCCTCATTTCACCAGCGCAGTGGAATGCCATTCTTGACAGGTTGGAGGGAATGCAAGACGCCATCGTAACCTTGCAGGCCGAGCTAGCGATTGCGACTGGGCAAAGTCAAGTGGAAACGGTTCATGATCCGGCTGCTTTCATGAACGAAATGCTGCGTGCACATGAACCAATATCGGCTTGATATCAGGGACAAGGCCAAACTACAGCTCAAGTTGATATTGCCCGACCGCTTACGCGCCGAAATTGTACAAGCCGTACTCGATCTGCGTGATGAACCGAGCCCGCCGAATAGTGAACTGCAACGAGAGTTGCAGGGGCGTTATCGCTTGAAGATCAACGGATGGCGGGTATTCTACAAAATTGATGACCATGACAAAATTGTCACAGTCTTGGAGGTGCGACCGAGGAATCGTAACACCTATTTGAATGCGCCCTAAATGATACTGTACGACAATCAAATCCCCATGTCCTCGTTGATCTCAGCCTGGTAAGCGTCAAGTTCTTCATCGAGCGCCTCATCCAGCGTGACCACACGGCCAGCCAATCCCGATTCGAGCATGGCGTAGGCCACAGCGACGGAACGCGCGCCCTGGACGATGTCGACCTCGGCAGTCTGTTCGCCTAGAATGGCGGCGGTCAGGTCGGCGTACTCGATGGCCAGCAGCTTACGGTCCACCTCCTCGAAGGAAAAGTCGTAGCGCCAGAGACGCTCGCCGCCAAAGAGCGCGGCGGCGACAGGGTCTAGCCCGAACTCTGGAACAAGACCGAGCAGGCGCCCGTCGTTGATCGTCTCCTGACCGGCGCGGTGCAGCACGATGGGATGACCCGTGCGGTCGTTGGGCAGCTCCAGCGAGCCTGTCGCGCCGTGAATCTGGCGCGCCCACAACCGCTGGCCCTGCCCTGCATGATCCTCGATATACTGGCCTACTGCGCCGCTGGCGAAGCTCACCGTGGCGTAACAGGCGTCCTCAGCCGTCGCCTCGAACCGGGCAGGCATTTGTTTCTGGAATCTTTCGTAAATGGAATTGGGCGCGGCAACCTGCGCTCCTTTGGCTGCCGGGTTATGGCGAACGCGTTCGTGCAGCCGGGTCTGTGCATAGACGTTGGTGATCGGACCCAGGTAGTATTCCATGATGTCGGCATAGTGTACGCCCATATCCAGCAAAATGCCGCCCTGAACCTTCATGTGCCGCCACACGGAGATGATCATCTGACTGCCGCCGCCGATGAAGGTGTGGATCATCAGACGCGGCGTCCCGATGACGCCGGCGTCGAGGAGCGCCTTGCCCAGGCGGTTGATGGGGTCGCGCCGATAGTTCTCGGCGACGCTGACCACCAACCCACTTGCGTGCGCTGCACGGCGGATCAGATTGCAGGCGCGCACTGTCAAGCCGGCAGGTTTTTCGAGCATGACGTGCATCTTGAGGCGCAGCGCGTCCAGGGCAAGGGAATGATGAAAGCGCGGCGTGGTTGTGATGTCCACCACGTTGACGCCGAGACGCGCCAACTCCTCCATGTCGCCGACCACTGCCGGACGTGGACCGAAGAACCCGGCGGCCTGGTCGGCCAGGGACTCGGCGTTTTCGGCCAGCGGGTCGCAGGCGGCGACCAACGCGAAACGATTGAAGCCTGCCTGCTCCAATTCGGCCAGGCCATAGAGATGGCGGTGTCCCATCCCGCCGCAGCCGACGATTGCCAACGGGATACGTTGCATGGAAAAACTCCTCGAGGTGGATGCTATATCGCCGTAAAGCCGCCATCCACGCACAGCACCTGGCCGGTGACCATGCGTGCGGCGGGCGAGATGAGATAGACCACCGCGCCGGCGATCTCTTCTGGTTCGGCAATGCGACCCATGGGCACCTTCTCCAGGTTTTTGGCAAAGGCAGGATTGCGGACAGCCGCTTCCAGCAGCGGTGTGCGGGTGAAAGTCGGCGCAACGGCGTTGACCGTAATCTTGCGGGGCGCCCACTCTGCGGCCAAAGAACGGGTCAACTGGTTGACCGCGCCCTTTGCGCCGGCATAAATGGCGCGCAAAGGTCCACCCACGACGCCCACTTGCGACGAGATGTTGACGATGCTGCCTTCGATCTGCGCCTCGATCATGCGCCGCGCCACAGCTGTGGACATGAAGAACGCGCCCTTGAAGTTGACATCGCTGATCTGGTCGAACTCCGCTTCGGCATAGTCGATAGCAGGTTTAGGCGCATTGTAACCGGCGTTGTTGACCAACGCGTCGACGCGGCCAAACTCGCGCCAGGCGGCTTCAACGAAGGCGTTGACTTCCTCCACGCGCGAAACATCCACAGCCCAGGCTTTGGCGCGACGACCCAGCCCGCGGCAGGCGGCCGCCGTCTCTTCGCTCTCGGCCAGGGTGCGACTACAGAGCGCCACATCCGCGCCCCACTCGGCAACCGCCAGCGCAAAGGTCTTGCCCATTCCCCGCCCCGCGCCGGTGATGATGACCAGTTTACCGGTCAGGTCGAAATTCACGAGTGTTGCCATCTATTCCTCTCCTGTCAATTGAGTGACTGACCAATCTCATTTTGCCGCATAGATCACAGAGAACGCAAAGAGTTTTCGCGACGATGCGCCCACCTGACTATAGTGAAGATGTGAAGGGGGAAAGGGTCGTCACGTCAGCCTGCTCCCACGCTTCGAGATAGCGGCGGACAACGTCCTTGTTCGCTTCACGCGCCATGGCAGCCTCCATTTTGACGCTATACTCGGTTCAGAATGAGAAGCGGAATTTTTCGACATCGAGAGCGAGGTCAAAACGAGGCCAAAGGCGGGAGATAATCTGGAGCGGAGTGCGGTTAATGTCGTCGATAAAGGCAAGGCAGTCATGGCGGAGTTCGTCAAGGGTCTCGTGACAGTAGTGTTGGGTGACCTCTTGGCGCATCCACTTCCAAAGTCCTTCAATGGGATTGAGGTCGGGACTGTAACCGGGGAGGGGAAGGAACTGAAAGCCAAGTTTCTCAGCATGGGAGCGGACTTTCTGACTGCGATGTTAGGAAGCGCCATCCCAGATGAGGAAAACCTGACGATGACTTTCGTCAAGCCAAGCGGCAAGTTGCTTTTGAGAATGGTGCGTAGGTTGTTGCGACTGACCCGACGCCCCAGCTTGGTGGACGCCCATTGTTGCAGTTTCTTGAGCGTCCACCCTCGCCCTGGCAGTTCATGTTCGTTAGGCGTGCTGGTTTTGACGATCGTCACGATCTCGGCTTTTGCCTCTTGGGTAAAAAGGGGGTGCGTCCACCACTATGGTGATAGGCGACCGCTGTTGGACCACCATCATTGTATTGGTGAATCCAACCCAGAATCGTTTCGTTCTCCCGACCGGTGGCTTTCGCCCAGAGGTTGGCATTGCTTTGCTTGCTCCCGATAGCATACAACGCCATATACCTCTCCCGACTTCGGGGATGTTCGGCTTCCCTTGCCAGTCTGAGTACGTCGTCGGCTGTCTGATTCCATTTCGCAAAATCTGGGCGTACCATCGGCTCCCCCTCCCCTTTCCATCCGGTTGTTTTGGCAACCCAGTCTATCACATGACACCCGAAATTCCGGTTCTCATTCTGAACCGGGTATAGATAAAATCTGTCAGTCAATCAGGCCGGTTACTACAAAGTCTACGCCTTTCACACCAATGGCGATGAGAGCACATCCGCCTTCGGTGGCAGCTACGCATCCTGCCAATAACGCATCCCCAGCTACGGACAACACTAGCGATCCAATATCAAGAGCAATTGCCGGGCAATCCCAAGTTTCACACACCGGGAACACTGGCTGCCGTGGCGGCTCATGCCACACGACCTTGTCCATTGGCAAGCCCACCTCGC
>CAZLMM010000096.1:0-26731 GCA_964560495.1 uncultured Caldilineaceae bacterium | reverse complement strand
TCGATCTTTCCTTGCACGGCGCGGTTCAGGTCGAGCAGGTGAATGTTGGCGACAAGACAATTGTGGTTGCCAGTGTACCTGCTGATCTATCCGCAACCTATGGACTGGCCGGCAGCTTCAAAATCAGGGAAGGCAGTTTCAATCGTCAGATGACCACGATGGACGTTGTCAGCCATGCGGTGCAGCGAGGACAACTGGATTTTGAACAGACGCCGGTGCGTCAGGCAACGCTGGATGATCTTGATGAACAGAGCGTGAAGGAATTTCTGGTCACGAGGCTGCGAGCCAGCATTCCGGATCAGCCGCTTCAGCAGTTGCTACAAACGTTGCGCGCAACAACGACTGATGCGCAAGGCGTTCAGCGCCCAACGGTGGCCGGACTGCTCTTCTTTGGGCATTGGCCTCAATTCCACCTCAATCATGCCACCATTCTTGCGGCCCGTTTGGTGGGAGCACGCGGCGTTCGGATCATTGACCGCGCCACCATCGAGGGTGCGCTGCCAGAGATGATTGACCACGCCATTCAATTTGTCCAACGCAACACTCGACACGGCGTACAAATCGGCGAACCTGGGAGTGGTAGGGCCAGAGATACAGATGAATATCCTGTGGAAGCAGTGCGCGAGGCGATTACCAATGCGTGTTGTCATCGTGACTATCTTGAGCCAGCGCCGATTCAGCTCAAAATCTACGATGATCGATTGATGATTGGGAATCCTGGCGGGCTGTTGCCCGGATTGAGCGTTTTGCAGCTTGAGGGCAAGCACAAGGCGCGCAATCCGTTGCTGGCAGACTGGCTGCGCGTTGTGGGCTACGTGGAGCGATTTGGCATTGGTATCTTGCGCATGCGCGAGGCAATGGAACAGGCGGGTCTGCCAGCGCCTGTCCTGACCAATCGCCCAGATTGGTTCGAGGTCACATTGTACGGTCCTGAGATGAAGGCCGCCGCTCGACAGTTGAACAGTGTAGCTGAAGGGGGCTTGCCGCGCCCAACGATTGCCGTGGACGATGCGCGTGGAGAGCAATCCTGGTACAATCAGGTTTGGTCGTTTCGCCAGGCGTTCACCCCTTTTCAGAAGTCCGTCACCACTCTGACACAGACATAATCAAATTGGGTTGCTTGCGCTGCGCCGTCAATTGACTGAGTTATTTGCGAATTGGGCCGACCTGTTCGGGTGATCTCCTGCGCATGACCGCTTCAGGCATACGAAATCATGTTTCAAGACGCTGAACGCAGCTCCAGGCTGAGCGGCTTCTACCAAAAAAACATCGACGAGCGCACGACGATTGTGGCTGCCTGGGCCGGCCTGAGCGACGCCGAGACTGGCCTGCTGCGCGACGCCCTTGCGCTGGAACAGGCCGACAAGATGATCGAAAACGTGGTGGGTCGCTACAGTCTGCCCCTGAGCATTGCGACCAACTTTCGCATCAATGGCCGCGATTATCTCGTCCCCCTGGTCATCGAGGAGCCATCGGTCGTCGCCGCGGTGAGCTTTGCCGCCAGACTGGCGCGGCGCGGCGGCGGCTTCTTCACCGGCAGCACTGCGCCGATCATGATTGCGCAGGTACAATTGCTGGATGCGCCCGACCCCATGCAGGCCGAAACTGCCATCCTCGCCGCCAGGAGCCAACTACTGCGCCTGGCCGATGTCAGTCCCACCATCGCCCGCATGGGCGGCGGCCCGCGTGATATTCAGGTGCGTCACCTGCCCGACACCCCCGCCGGCCCCATGCTCATCGTCCACCTGCTCTATGATGTGCGCGACGCCATGGGCGCTAATGTGGTCAACACTGCCGCAGAAGCCATTGCCCCGCGGTTGGAAGAGCTGAGCGGCGGGCGTGCGCTCCTACGCATCCTCAGCAACCTGACGGACCAGCGCCGCGCCTGGGCAGAGGCGGTCATTCCTGCAGACGCTTTCACCACTGAGCAGGTTTCTGGCGTGGACGTGATCGAAAACATCGCCGCAGCCAACGCTTTTGCCGTGGCCGACCCCTATCGCGCCGTCACTCACAACAAAGGAATCATGAACGGTGTGGATGCGGTCGCGCTGGCTACGGGTAACGACTGGCGCGCCATCGAGGCCGGCGCACATGCCTGGGCGGCGCGCAGCGGACGCTATCAATCGCTCACCGAGTGGCAGGTCGTACACGCTGCCGATGAACTTCAAGGGGACAGAGACGTGCAGGCCGAGGGCCGATCTCCGCTCTCCGATAGCGACTTTCCGGCGCTGGTCGGCCGGCTGGAACTGCCCCTTGCTGTTGGCATTGTGGGCGGCGCAACCCGTGCGCATCCAATGTCGGCCATTGCGCTCAAGATTCTGGGCGCGCAAAGCGCCCAGGAGCTAAGCGAGATCATGGTTGCGGTGGGGCTGGCGCAGAACCTGGCTGCGTTGCGCGCCCTTGCCAGCGAAGGCATCCAGGCCGGTCACATGAGCCTCCACGCTCGACAGGTTGCCATCGCCGCCGGCGCGCAAGGAAAGTCCGTTGACCTCATTGCCGCACAGATGGCGCGCGAGGGGCAAATACGTGTGGAGCGAGCCAGAGAACTGCTAAACTGCGGTTGCTTTGAAACCAGGAGTTTTTGAACTGTGAAAACTCCTGGTTTCAAACAGAGCGAAGTATAGGAAATGGGAAACAGGAGAAGATTTGTGCTCGAACAACCCGCAATTCCGGTCGGCGTCATCGGTTTTGGCGCGTATGTGCCGCGCTATCGCCTGCCCGGCAGCGAGATCAGCCGGGTGTGGACCGAGGGCAACAGCAAAAGCCCGGTGCGCGAAAAGGCGGTGCCCGGCCTGGACGAAGACACCGCCACCATGAGCGTGGAGGCGGCGCGCAACGCGCTGGCGCGCGCTGGCATCGACCCGCAGCAGATCGCCGCAGTGTGGGTGGGCAGCGAGAGTCACCCCTACGCGGTCAAGCCTACGGGCACAATTGTGGCCGAGGCCATCGGCGCGACTCCGGCAGTGCTGGCCGCAGACTGGCAATTCGCCTGCAAGGCGGGTACTGAGGCCATGCAGGCCGGCATCGGTTTGGTAGGCAGCGGCATGGCGCGCTATGTGCTCAGCGTAGGCATGGACACAGCCCAGGGACGCCCAGGCGACGCGCTGGAATATACTGCCGGCGCAGGCGGCGCAGCCTTTATCCTGGGTCCGGCGGAGCAAGCCGTGGCCGTCATCCAGCGCTCTCTCAGCTATGTTTCCGACACGACCGATTTCTGGCGGCGGCCCGTTACTCACTACCCCAGTCACGCTGAACGTTTCAGCGGCGACCCAGGTTATTTCGGCCACATCAAGCCGGCCGCGCAAGAGATGATGGGGATCATGGGCAGCGGGCCAGCGGACTATGATTTCGTCGTTTTCCACCAGCCCAACCCCAAATTTCCCACCCGCGCGCTGGAAGAACTGGGCTTCAAACCGGAGCAGTGGAAGACCGGCCTCCTGGCGCCGGAGATCGGCAACACTTACGCTGGCTCGGCCATGATCGGCCTGGCCGCGATTCTGGATGTGGCCCAGCCAGGGCAGCGCATCCTGGCGGTGAGCTATGGCAGCGGCGCCGGCTCCGACGCCTTCGACTTTCTGATCACCGAGCGCATCCTGGACGCACAACATCGCGCGCCTTCCACGCGCGACTACATCCGCCGCCGCGTGCCCATCGATTACGCCATGTACGTGCGGCTGCGCAAGAAGCTGGTGACGCACTGACGAAAAGTCAGATCACGACAAATAGCAGGCAGCAGGAATCCTGTCATGACAAATTCAACGATTTTACCTATCACCCGCATGGTGCTCTATAAACACGGTGTGGGCTTCTTCGAACGCCGGGCGAAGTTCAACGGCGATGAGGTCGCGCTTTCCTTCCGCATCGAGGAGATGAAGGATGTGCTCAAGTCCATCACACCCATCGACTGGAGCGGCGGCCAGGTGCTCGGCATGGAATACGCCACGCCGCAGGAACGTAAGGAGCGGCTGGCCGGCTGTTCGGTGAGCCTGAGCGACGAGCGCAGCCTGCAAGACCTGCTCATTGGCTTGCGGGGACGGCGTGTGACGCTGCGACTCGATCAGGGCGAGAGCGCGACGGGCAGTCTGATTGGGCTGGATCGTCCCCTGGCCGAGCAGCCTTTGAGCAGCGCGTTGGTCTCGCTGCTGGCGGATGAAGGCGCCGCGGTGCGCACGATGACGCTGGGGCGGGTGCAGGGCGTCGATATCCTGGATGACCAGGGCGCGGCTGATTTGCGTTTCTTCTTGCAGACCAGCCTGATTCGCCAGCAGTACAACCAGGTGATCCTGCGCCTGTCGCCGGGCGAGCATGACCTGAGCGTGAGCTATGTGGCGCCGGCGCCCACCTGGCGCGTCAGCTATCGTTTGGTCGCCAACAGCGCGCAGGGCGGCGACGCCGAGGCGCTCCTTTTCGGCTGGGGTATCTTTGACAATCGCATGGAAGAAGACTTGCGGGGCGTGCGGCTGTCATTGGTCGCTGGAATGCCGGTCTCCTTCATCTACGACCTCTATACGCCGTTCACGCCCGAACGCCCCGAGGTGCAAGAAGAGGCGCGCGTCGTCGCTGGGCCGATAGAGCTTGAACAGGCCATGAGCAAGGGAGCGCCAATCCGCTCTATGCGCAAAGCGACGAGCGAAGCGTCGCAACCCCTGGCGGCCTTTGGGCTGGTGGAATCGTTCATGCCAGAAGTTGTGGCGGCCAGCGCGCCGCTCCAGGCTGCCGGCAAAGCTTTGGGTGAGCTGTTTCAATATGACATCGCCACGCCGGTGAGCGTCGGGCGCGGCCAATCGGCCATGGCGCCCATCGTGTCGGCGCGGCTGGCGTGCAGCAAGGATCTGATCTACAGCGCCGACCAGATGGCGAAACACCCTACAGCGACGCTACGCCTGGGCAATACGACCAGGCTGACGCTGGAACGGGGACCTGTAACCGTCATCGATAACGGCGAATACGTGGGTGAGGCGATTCTGGCTTATACGGGGGTTGGCGGCGAGATCGTCGTGCCCTATGCCGTGGAGCTGGGCGTGTCACTCAGCGAGGAGGCAGGCCGCGAGGTGCAGATTCACAGCGTCCAGATCAGCGGCAGGTATCTTTCCATCAAAGAATGGGATATCCGCAGCCGCAGTGTGCAAGTGAACAACTCGACCGACAAAGAGCAGCGCGTCCTGGTGGAGCACACACGCCAGTCTGGTTACGAACTCTTCGAGACGCCAGCGCCGGTCGAGCAGACCGCAACGACCTTGCGCTTTGCCATTGCTGCGCCGGCGCACGGCGAAAGCGTCCTGCATATACGCGAGCGACGGCTGTTGCGCCGCCGCGAGGAGATCAGCATGGGTCGGGTAGGAAGTTTGCAGCAGTTGGTGAAGGACGGGCAGCTCAGCCCCGAGGACAGGTTGCGCCTGGAAGAGGTGATCAAGCTGTGGTTAGAGATCGCCAACCAGCAACAGAAACTGGACGAGATCGAACAGGAGCGCAATCAACTCTACAAGACGCAGGAGCAGATGCGCGCCAACCTCCAGAGCCTCTCCGCCACGGGTAAGGAAGGCGCGCTGCGCGCCAGCTATGTGGACAAGCTCCAGACCAGCGAAGATCAATTGGGGGCGCTGGCGCAGCGGGAGGCTGAGATCAAAGGGATGATCGCTGCGCTGAATGTGCAGGTGGATAAGGAGTTGCAGTAGGTGCGATTCTCACTCGCACGATGTTTGGCTGCGTCAAAAATCGTAGGAGCAGTAGAGGGCAACGCCTTTCTTCTCAGCGTAGGTTTCCCCATCCGGCTCACTGAGCATGTAAGTGACAGGAATTGGGAAAAGTGGACGCGAATTCAGGTGACGCGGATGACGATCCCTGCGGGTGATTCGCGCCCATAGAGTCGCTGAGAGCCTGCATCGTTACCACACGTTGGGCAATTGCCATTTCCACGTCACACGCGCTATAATCCTCTCCACCTACCCCGGCGACTCACCCACTTTTCACAGATAGAGGAGGCAGTCAACATGATACGAACCAAGCTCTTGTGGCTCAGCGTGCTTGTCGCTGGGCTTGCGCTTCTTGCCGCCTGCGCCGCGCCGGTTGCGCCCTCGGCAGGAGAGGCGGAAGCGCCGCCAGCCGCGTCCGAAGGAGGCGTCACCCTGCGCCTGAGCACCACATCCGAACCATCCACCCTCGACCCGAACCTGGCCGAGGACTTTTTCTCCATCACGCCCATCGAGCAGATGTTCCTGGGTCTCACCAACCTGAACAACGTCACCGCCGAGGTGGAGCCGGAACTGGCGGAGAGCTGGGAGGTGTCGGATGATGGTCTGGTGTGGACCTTCAATCTGCGCCAGGATGCCATGTGGAGCGACGGCAAGCCGGTGACCGCCAACGATGTGGAGTACAGCGTCAAGCGGGCAATCATGCCCGAAACCGCATCGCCCTACGCTTACGTACTCTATATCATTAAGAACGCTGCAGCCATCAACCAGACTGTCATCCCCACCGACACCTACGACATCGAGACGCTGGGCGTAGATGCCCTGGACGACTACACCGTTCAGTTCACCCTGGAAGCGCCGGCTGCCTATTTCGAGTCCATTTCCAGCATGTGGACCCTGCGCCCAGTGCCCCAATGGGCCATCGAGGAGCATGGCGACGCCTGGACCGACCCGGCCAACATCGTGGTCAACGGCCCCTATATGCTCACCGAATGGCTGCCTGGCGAAAAACTGACCTTTGTCAAGAACGACGGCTATTTCGCCGCAGACCAGGTGCAGATCGACGAGGTGACCTTGAGCATCATTGCCGACCAGTTCACCGAGGTGGCGCTCTACGAATCGGGTGAGCTGGACGTGGCCGGCATGAACGCCAGCTCGCTGCCGGCGGAAGAACTGAAACGCATCAAGGAAGACCCGACGCTCAGCGCCGAGCTGCACGAAGGGCCGCGCGCTTCCACGACCTATGTAGGCTTCACCACCACCAAGCCGCCCTTCGACAACGTTTTGGTGCGCAAGGCATTCTCTGCCGCCATCGACCGCGAGACAATGGTGCGCGATGTGGTGGGTTCTGGCGTGCCGGCCACCCAGTTTGCCCCGCCAGGCATCTTTGGCGCGCCCGACCCAGAAGTGGGCATCGGTTATGATCCGGAGCAGGCCCAGGCGTGGCTGGCCGAGGCTGGCTATCCCAATGGCGAGGGCTTCCCCACCATCAAGTACCGCTATTTCGCCAGCTCGTTGGAAGAAGCCCTGGCCCAGGCGTTGCAGGCCATGTGGAAAGAGACCCTCAACGTCAATGTGGAATTAGAGTCCATGGAATTTCCGGCCTTCCTGGCTAGCCTGCGCAACGATGTGCCGGTGGAGGAGATGCCGGAGACCTGGCGGCTGGGCTGGGGCGCCGACTACCCGGACGAGAACAACTTCGTCTACGAGGTCTTCCATTGCACCGACAGCACCAACTATCCGCGCGCGGCCTGCACAGAGGCCGATGAGATGGCGAAACAGGCTGCGGTGGAGACAGACCCAGAGGTGCGCAAGGAGCTGTACAAGCAGGTGGAGACGTTGATGTTTGGCGAGGAAGTGCGCGTGGCGCCCTACTATCACCGGGGCTACACCATCTTGACCAAACCTTACGTCACCGTGACCTACCCCACCTTTGCACCGTATAACTGGGACACCTGGCGCGTCGAGCAATAAAACTCCCTTGACACCCATGATGGATGATTGGTGACGAAACGCGTTTCGTCACCAATCATCCATCATTTGCCAGAGATAGGACCATGTTCCGCACGATTATCCGCCGTTTACTCTGGTTCATTCCTGTTTTCTTGACAGTGACGATCATCACCTTCGTCACCATGCACGCGCTGCCGGGCGGCCCCTTCGACAACGACAAGACGCCGCCAAACCTGACAGCGCGCATGGAGGCGGTCTTTGGCCTGAACCGTCCTATCCACCAGCAGTATCTGACTTGGCTGGGCAGCGTCGCCCGCCTGGAGTTTGGCCCATCGCTGGCCAATCGTGGTCGCCCGGTGGAGAGTTTTCTCCTGCCGGCGCTGTGGGTCTCGGTGCAGCTTGGTCTGTTGGCCATGCTCTTTGCCCTCTTCGTTGGCCTGCCTACGGGCGTCTTTGCCGCCTTGCACCGGGGACAGTGGCAGGATCGCTGGGCCATGCTCATCGCCATTCTGGGGGTCTCGGTGCCAGCGCTGGTGCTCGGGCCGCTGCTCTATTGGGTGTTTGGCCTGGAACTGAAATGGCTGCCGGTGGCCCAGTGGAAACCCCTGAGCGAGGGGCTGATCCCTTATCTGCGCCACGCCATGCTGCCGGCCATCACTCTGGGCGCCAGCGTGGCGGCCATCGTTTCGCGGCTCACCCGCGCCAGCGTCTTGCAGGTGCTCCATGAAGATTATATCCGCACCGCACGCGCCAAGGGATTAGCGCCGCGCGTCGTCACGGTGCGCCATGCCCTGCGCAACGCGCTCATCCCGGTAGTCACGTTCCTGGGGCCGCTGACCGCGGCGGTGTTGACCGGCTCGCTGGTGGTGGAACAGATCTTCGCCATCCCGGGCATGGGGCGCTATTTCGTTTCCAGCATCACCAGCCGCGACTATCCTATGATCATGGCTGTGGTCGTGATCTATGCAGCCATCATCGTTGCGGCCAATCTGATCGTGGACATCCTTTATGTCTACCTCGACCCCAGGATTCGCTACACCGACTGAGGCGCGGGCCGCGCCAGAGGTGACGCTGAGCCGGCCGTCGCGCAGTCTGTGGCAAGATAGCTGGCGGCGTTTGCTGCGCGACCCGCTGGTGGTAGTCTGCCTGGTCTTCATCGGCCTGCTCGTCGTCGTGGCGATCTTTCCCAGCTTTTTTGCGCCGCTGAGCTATGAACAGACCAGCTTTCCCGACAAGCTGGCGCCGCCCGGTTCCACAGCGACGACGGAGAAGATGAACGGCTTCGTCTACACCCTGGGCGCAGACCGCCTGGGGCGAGACATCCTCAGCCGCATCATCTACGGCACGCGCATCTCCATCTCTGTGGCCTTCGTGGGCGCGACGGTGAGCTTTCTCATCGGCGTCAGCTATGGCTTGTGGGCCGGCTACGCCCGGCGCGCCATCGACAACGTGATGATGCGCACAGTGGATGTCATGTACGCCTATCCTGCGCTCATCCTCATCATCCTCTTGCAGGTCTATCTCACCTCCATCAGCCAGAAGAGCGCGGCGACCATGTCCGGTCTGGAGCAGGCGCTGCTGGCGATAGATCAGGCCAGCGGCGGGTTGTTCTTCGTCTTTGTGGCGATTGGCGCGGTGAGCTGGCTCAACATGGCGCGGCTGACCCGCGGCCAGGTCTTTCACTACAAAGAGCAGGAGTTCGTCCACGCCGCACACGCCATGGGCACGCCCGGTCGCCGGGTGGTGTGGCGGCATCTGCTTCCCAACATCATCGGCGCGTGCATCGTGGCCGAGACGCTGGCTATCCCGGCGTATATCTACACCGAGGCGTTTCTGAGCTTCATTGGCCTGGGGGTGCAGCCCCCGCGCCCGAGCTGGGGCGGCATGATCAGCGACGGCTATGGCGCGTTTCGCTCCGCGCCCCATATCATCATCTTCCCGGCGTTGGCGCTCTGCCTGACCATGTTGGCCTTCAACTTCCTGGGCGATGCGGTGCGCGACGCGCTGGACCCCAAGCTGCGGGACAAGTGAGGGGAAGGCAACTATCGATTCAGCGTTTTTCGGCGAGGAGACCCACCTTATGACTACTCTGTCCGTTACCTGCCCGCACTGCAACCAGCATGAAATAACCGGCAATTTTCCTCCAAATTCAGAATGTAGGGTCTCCTGCATCAACAATGAAAATGCAATCGTAATCATCAGTGTTGACGCCGACGGAAATATTAAGATCGATCATCGAGTCAACCAGCCTGCATCCTCAGAATGTTACATTGCTACTGCGGCATATGGCTCCCCGATTGCCTCTGAGGTTCAACTTTTGCGTGACATTCGGGACAACGTACTGCGACAGACTCGTTGGGGAAGAGACTTCTTTGATACTTTTTGGCAGCACTACTATCAAATTAGCCCTGGGATTGCCGAAAGAATGCGTAACAACCCAGAACTACTGAAGGCCATTCGCTGGTCGATTGTGACGCCTTGGGTAAATTACATGAAACTCCTGGCAAGCAGGCCGGACTTCGGCGAGATCGATTATGAGAGGCTCGAACCAGGTATTCGTTCATTCTTGAGGTTGTTGCAACGGGATATGTCGAGTTGGGTAGAGGAAATCGAACTGCCAAAGAATTTTGGTGGATATACCTCATTAGAGGCCGTTCATGAGCTCAATGTAGTTCTCGATTTTCTTCGCCATTCTGCGAGTTCGAGTTATTTGAGCGAACTGGTTCAGTCTGGCGCACTACCTATCGAATACGAGCCTCAGGATGAAGCAAGTCTGCAGGATATCTTGCGCCGGGCTGGCCGAACGGAAGGCGAAATCGGAAGCATATTGTACAAGCAACCATGACCCTTGTTTCGGCGTTTCCAAGGAAAGCAGGCTGCACTCGTTCCAGAGTAAGTCAACCGCCATATCCGAGCAGCGAAGACATACTGCCAGCCCAATTCCTTGTCGGCGTTGGGGTATTCGCGTTCCAGGGCAAAGGGAAGATAGACTGCGCCATAGCCGGCCTTGAGGTCGGCCTCGTTAGATCTGCTTGACATGACGCAGATGTTCCTGTATGATGGGTGCAAGTTGCAGCGACAACATAGTCATCCGGTTCTCATTCCCTTTCGTATCGCGCACAGTGATTTGATGTCGTTCGAAGTCCATGTTCCTTCGATTTCACCCAGGACAGGCCTTGACCCGGAGGCGCAAACATTCGAGCAACCGCATTCCCGCTCCATACAATAACCTGGCCTGCAGGCGGTACTCTGGCTCACGGATGAGCGTCAGGATACGGTTGACTTCGGCTTTGGTGAGCACGACCGGCAGGCGTTTGTCCTTTTGGGCGCGAAGGGCGTCGATGCCGGTGAGCTCGCGGTGGAGCGCATGGGCGAGTATGAGAGCGTGCGTCGCCAGTTGCCCCATCGACGACAGCTGCGTCCGCTGTTGGCGAGTGAACGCTTGTGTCAGGGACGCATTGCATGGCTTGCCCGTTGATTCGAGGATGGGCCAGTGTGTCTGGTGGCCGATCAGAACGCAGAATGGGCGTCTACACTGCGTCTGAACTGGATGAACATTGAGATTTTCACGGGTTGTACGGTGGTTTCGACTCACAGCACCGCCCTACCCAGGCTGGTGAGCGGATGCAACTCTGTGCGTCCAGCGGTTGGCTGAAGGGGGAGCAATCCCCATAGACAACGTCTCGGCTGGCCTTCGTCCAACTCTCCATTGAAGCTGCCGGTCTCTCTCACGAGGTACAGCCGAGAGTCAGGGGGGTTTTTGGTGTTTGTTGGCGGCAGCTTAACTACGTGTTGGGCGGCCGGCATGAAGTGCGCGTCCAGGAGAGGTCATATGTTCACCGAAACCGTCTCACCCGAATTTGCGGCCCAGCTTGAATCCGGCGAGGTCAACGCTTGGGTGGATTTGTACGCGGCGGCACCCCCCGATTTTGCACACCAGTTTCAGCTCAAGATCATCCATATCCAGAACGTCGTGCTCACGCGATGCAAGGCAATCCCCTTCATTCACTTCAACTGCGTAAAGAACTTGGGGATGACTCAGCCCGCCACTGAATCCTTGGTCGATGACGTCTTGGCTATTTATCGGGAGGCTGGTGTGCGAAACTTTACTTTTTATCACATCCCGCACAGTCAGCCCGCCACTCTGCCCGATTGGTTCGCGGCCAGAGGTCTCCGACGACGCGGCGGGTGGGAGCGGATCTATCGGAACAATGACGCACTCACGCGAAAGGTTGCCGAACCGCCCAATGGGCTTCGGGTAGAGAAAGTCACGCGGGCCACCGCTTCGGAGTGGGCCACCTACCTCGACGGGATGTATGGTTTGCCGACAACCCCCTGGCTACTGGCTCTGGTTGAGCGGCCTGGCTGGCATCACTATCTCTTGCGGCAACAGACACGGATTGTCGCCGTTCGGACGCTGTACACGGATGACACGGGTATGGGCTGGTTGGGGATTGATGCACCAGTGCCTGGCATTATGGCCGCCTCCTACGACTTTGACCTCCAGCTTTGCCAGGCGATTGTGAAGGATGGGCTAGACATAGGGGTCAGGTATTTCGTGGCGGATATTGAAGCCTCAACACCCTCGATGAACACTCCGGCGTACCGCAACTTCGAAGCACTGGGTTTCAAGAGGCCATATTTTCGAAGCCACTACAGCTACTGACATCCCCGCCGCCCAACAATGGCGTGGAGGTGAAAGGGCCAGCTTCATATTTTCCTTCAATCGAGAAGACCTATGGTCATCCTGTAAGGTGGAGCGAGCAATTCTGACCGGCAGGGTGACTGAACGACAACAGTACCTCGCCACCGGCGAATGGAAGTATCTGGTTGCTGGTCGCTCAGTTCATGAAGATGATGTTGCGGTGGTTGCAATGATAGTGGTCCAGCAGCCTTGCGACCAGGAGACAAACCATGAATTCACCACGTCAAAATGAGACGGACTAACCCACGCCCGCAACCGCCGATCGCCCACCGCAGCGTGGTCGCCGCCCCTTCGGTCTCTACATGATCTTGATCCTGATGACCGTTTCACCATGCCGTGCTCCATGTGCGACAGCGGCATTTCACCTGCAAAGATCGCCGCCACATCGGGAATCGGGCAGCCGACCAGGTATTCGCCTGACGCCAGGCTGAACTCCAGCCAGACGCGCTCGCCCGCCCCGATGGGGGCGATGCCTGCGTCCGGCGCGAACTCGAAAGGCGGCGGGCCGGACGGCGTCGTGGCGGGGTCGCCAAGGAAGGCCATCACATCCTCAACCCCGGCGCCTTCATCCAGATCGATCACGAACATCATATGCCACTGCTCGCCGTTGTTGGTGAATTCCCAAAGCTGCGGCCCGGCCGGGATTTCATCCGGCATGGCGTAGGCGAAGTCGACCATCTCCACAGTCACGTCTGCCTGCGGCGCCACCGTGCCGACGACCTCGTCTGCCGTGAAACTGGCGTTGAGATGGGGCGCGCCCGCCATCGGCGCGCCTTCGACATGTTCGGTGGCGTCAACCACGAAGACGCCGGTGCGCAGGTCCACGTAGGCCCAATTCTCGCTGCCGGGGGCAACCGGGTTGAAGCTCGGCAGGAAGCTGGCTTTGGTCAGCAGCGGGATGATGGCATCCCCGCCGCCCTGCGCCAGCGCAATCACCTCTTCTGGGGTGCTGCCCTCGAGCACGCGCGCCAGGGCGATGTCCATTGGGATGCTACTGCTGTTCTTGATGACAACGCGCACGATTCCGCCGGGCGCAACCTCCGGCGCGATCACGGCGTCGTCGGTGACTTCGACGGTGAACTCCGGGATGCTGCCAGGCGCTGCGTCTGCTGTGGGCGCAGGCTGTATCGGCGCGCACGCGCTCAAGCTGACGATGCCGATCAGCAGCAGGCTGAGCAGCCACAGACGTGCGCGCTGCCATTCACGATTGGGTTGAACTGCCATGAGCTTTGTCTCCTTTTCACACAAGAACTGAATATCGGTCACACTGCGTCGTCATCTGCGGCTGAACTGACGTTGGGCGCTGTCGTGCTGGCTGGCGCAGTGATGTCGGGTTCCCCAACAGGCAACGCACTCGCGTTCGGGTCCGGCGACGACTGTGGCCCGGGCGCAGGAGGGTCGCTGGTGGGCGGCGTCGCGACCGCTGCGCCTTCGTCCGCGAAGACGATGGTCCAGCGTTCCGTGACTGTCACCACCAACTTCCGTTGCTTCCGTCCCATGTTGGGCAGTGTATGGTGAATGGGGTGCGAATGCCAGTGAATCTATCACAGAAATTCTACAACGACGATATGCTCCTCAACCGCAGATTGCATGATGGCGGGACCATGCTACAATACGGTCACCTTGACCAATGGGAGGGTAACTTGGAACGCACTATCGGCATGGCCGAAGCGAAAAGCATACTGGCGGTGTTAGCCGGGCGCGTAAAGTACGGCGGCGACCATTTTGTGCTGGAACGGCGTGGCCAGCCGATGGCGGTACCGGTGAGCGTCGCCGAATATGACCGTTTAGAGACGCATGCCCGCGCCGCGGCGCAACTGCAGCCGCTTTCACCGGAGTGGCGGCGGCGTCAAGAGACATTGCTCGCACAGCCCCGCACTCTGCGCGCCCAATTTGGTTCCTCGGAGCGGCGTCTGGCCGAATTGCTGGCCGACCTACCGCCCGCTGACGATGCATTTTGGCTGGAAGTGCTCGAGACAAGCTGATGCCCCTCTTCGATCTTACTGACCCGCACACACCCTTGCCCATGCAGCGTGTTGCCGATACTTCTTTGTTGTTGGCTCTGCGCAAAGGCGAGGACAATCCCCATCCCCGCCGCCATCGTCTCTGAGTGCTGCTTGCCCACCGTGCCGCAACGCGCAATGATCCACCACACGATTGATCCGATGACGAGCAAGAAGCGGATACGCGTTGTGACATCTCCACAGACGACCAATTTCGGCGATTTACTGCGCCAACTGCGCCGCCGCGCCGGAATGACGCAGCATGACCTGGCGGCAGCAGTCGGCTACAGCGTCTCCTTCATTTGCAACCTGGAAAAGGGTACGCGTTTGCCCGATGTGGAGTTCATCGCCACACACTTTGTTCCGGCGTTGGCTCTGCAGGATGACGTTGTGTTGGCAGCCCGCCTGATTCAAGCCGCCGCCAGCGCGCGCGGCCAAACACAGTCGGTCGCGGTGACCGTCACCCGCCACATGACAGTCGCCGTCGAGGAAGTTGATGCGTCTGCCCACGATCTGTTGCCCGCTGCACCAACGCCGCTGGTGGGGCGTGAACGCGACCTCGACCTGGTCTGCCGGCGGTTGGCCGGCCACCAGGGACGCCTGCTCACGCTCACCGGCGCGCCGGGCGTTGGCAAGACACGGCTGGCGTTGGAAGTCGCCCAGCGCATGGCGCCGGTCTACGCCGATAACGCCCGTTTTGTCGACCTGACCGCGCTGCACGATGCAGCCTATGTTCCGGCGACAGTGGCGCTGGCGCTTGGCCTGGAATTGGCAAACAACGAACCGGCAGCTCAGGTGATTGCCCATCTGCGCCGCAAGGAACTGCTGCTGGTGCTCGACAACATGGAACAGATCCTGGCAGCGTCCGCTTTTGTGGGCAAGCTGCTCAGCGCGTGCCCCGCTCTGCGCATCATCGTCACCAGCCGCGAACGACTGCATTTGCGCAGCGAACAGCGCTTCGCGGTGCCGCCCCTGGCGCTGGATGCAGCAGTCGAAATGTTTTCAGATCGCGCGGCTGCCAGCGACCCGGACTTTGTGTTGGCTCACGCCAGCCGCAGCACTGTGGAGCAGATCTGTCGCGAAGTTGATTGCCTGCCGCTGGCGATTGAACTGTGTGCGGCGCATGTGGGGCTGTATTCACCGGAGGCGCTGTTGGTTCGCCTGCGGGACCGGCGGTTGGACATGCTGGCCGACGGCCCCAGCGACCTGCCTGCGCGCCATCACACCCTGGCCAACGCCATCCACCACAGTTATCAACTCCTGACGCCGCCGCAACAGACGTTGCTGCGTTGGTTGGCGCCATTTGTCGGCGGCTTCGATGCCGATGCGGTTGGCTTTCTCGGCCATTCGAGCGACGTACTCAAAGCCCTGGTCAACAAAAGCCTTGTCCATGTTGCAGTTGGTCAGGCAGACGATGCACGCTATGCCCTGTTCGAGACGATTCGGCGCTTTGCCCACGACCGTCTGATTGCGGCCGGCGAGGAGACGGCAGCGTACAACGCTCACGCCGCCTGTTTCCTGGCGCTGGCCGAAGAACTGGCGGGGCAGCCCGGTGCAGCGCCTGACAGCATGCGCCTCGACGCGCTCACGCGCAATCTCGACAACCTGCGCGCCGCGCTGCGTTACTGGATCGAAGCGGGCGCCCACGAAGCGGTGCGGTTGGCCGCAGCCCTGCGCGAGTTCTGGTATGGCCGCGGCCATCTGGCGGAGGGGCGGAACTGGCTGGCGCAGGCATTGGCAGTGGATGCCATCGTCGATGCTGCGCGCGGCCTGGCGCTACTCTCGGCGGGTCAACTGGCGCACAACCAGGGCGACCACGCCGACGCGCGGGCGGCGCTGGATGCGGCGCTGGCGATCTTCACCGATCTGGGTGACAGCCGCGGGCGCGCCGCGGTCCTCAATGAACTGGCGTGGCTGTACTTCGACAGCCACGCACCCGCCGCCGCCATCGACTGTTTCGAACAGAGCCTCGCACTGGTGCGCCATCTGGGTGACCCTGGCTGGCTGGCGGTGCTGCTCAGCTCGACGGCCATGGTGCTCGGCTATCGAGAGCGCCATGATGCCCGCATACGCGCCTACTTTGCCGAGGCCATCGCCATCCACCGCACAGCCAACGATCCCAACGGTCGCGCGCACGCGCTCCTGCAACTTTCGGTCGTGGATGGGCTGGAAGGTCACTATGCCGAGGCCCGCCAACTGGCTGAGGAGGCGCTGGCTGTGCTGAGCGCGCTGGACCGTCCGCGCGACCTGGCCTGGGCCTACGAAGTGACCGGCGAAGCGCGCTGGTTCTGTGGCGACCTGGACGCCGCCGCCGATGCTTACCGGCAGGCCAGAGTGATCTTCGAGGAACTGGGCGTTCAGGAGGGCGTCATGCTCACCGAGCATCATTTTGGTCAGATCGCGCGTCGTCGCGGCCGGAGCGACGCCGCAGAGTCACACTACCGCGCCAGCTTGCGCCTTGCCTTGCAGCAGGAAGATACGCGGATGATCGGGCGCTGCCTGGCTGGCCTGGGTGGGGTGGCGTGCGCAGCAGGCGACATTGAGCAGGCTGCCACGCTCTTGTCTGCGGCCTGGCAGCGCTTCGACAGCGCGTCGCCTTTCCTGTCCCCCTGCGACGAAGCCGATTACGCCGATGTACGGCGCTCAGTTGAGGCTGCTTTGCCCGCAGAACAACTCGCCGTTGCGTGGCGAGATGGCGCAATCTTGGCGCCGGAGAGTCTGCTTGCAGGGGCATGAGCCATGACCAATCCCACGACCTTCGGTCAACTGCTGCGTCATCTGCGCAAACGCGCCGGCATGACCCAAAGCGACCTGGCCGCCGCGGCTGGCTACAGCGTCTCTTTGATCAGCGCGCTGGAGAAGAACCGGCGCACCCCCAATCTACAGATGGCGGCAGAGCGTTTTGCTCCCCACTTTGCCAACCCAGGCGACGCACCCCTGGTCGCCCGACTACTGCAACTGGCGGTCGGTGAAGCCGACCACAGTGCGACGTCCGTCCCCGGCGCGTCGTCGCCGCCAGGCAAGTTGCTGGGGCGTGATGCGGACATGGACGCGCTCTGCCAGCGGCTGATGCACCATCCGGGGCGCTTGATCACGTTGACCGGACCGCCGGGCATCGGCAAGACCAGCCTGGCGCTGGCCGTGACGCACGCGCTGGCGCCATTCCTTGCCCATGGCGTCTGTGTGGTTTGGCTCGGCGCGGTGGAGCGCGCCGAGCTGGTCGCGCCGGCGATTGCGTCGGCGCTCGGTCTCGTCGAGAGCAACCAGCCGCCGGCAGCGCGGCTGGTTGCCCATCTCCGTCGTCGTGAAATGCTGCTCGTCATCGACAACTTCGAGCAGGTGATGCCGGCCGCGCCGCTGGTCTCCGATCTGTTGGCCGCCTGCCCGGCGCTGCGCATCCTCATCACTTCGCGCGAGCGGCTGCGGCTGCGCGCCGAGCAGAGCGTCCCGCTGCGGCCCTTGGAGAACCAGGCAGCGGTCGAGCTCTTCATCGCACGTGTTCGCAGCCTGGATGCACGCTTTGAACTGCCGCCTGGGCAGCGCGGCCCTGTCGCTGAGATCTGCCGCCTGCTCGACGATCTTCCGTTGGCTATTGAGTTGATTGCCAGCCACGCACTGGCCTTGCCGCCAGCTGTACTGCTGGAGCGCCTGACTGATCGGCGGCTCGATCTGCTCGACCAACACGGCGCAGACCTGCCAGCCGATCAGCGCACCCTCACAACAGCGTTGCAGCGTAGCTATGTGTTGCTGACGCCAACGGAGCAACGCCTGCTGCGATTGCTCGGCGTTTTCAACGGCGGCGTCAGCCTGGATGCGCTGGAATGGCTCGGCGTCGATCTGCGCGGATTGCAGGCGTTGGCCAACAAGAGCCTGGTGCGTCTGGAGAGTGTGAGCGACGAGCGCCGCGCTCTCTTGCTGGAGACCGTGCGCGACTTTGCCTTGCGACGTTTGCAGGAAGCGGGCGAGTGGGAAACGGCGCAGGCCAGGCGGTTGGCCTGCTGCATTGGACTGGCCGAGCAGGCGGCGCCGTTCCTGCACAGCGCCGCGCAGACGCGCTGGCTGCAGCGGTTGGAGCCGGATCGCTACAATTTTTACGCGGCGCTGCAATTCGCTCTCGAGACCGGCGCCGTCGCCGACGCGGTGCGGCTCTGCGTCGCTTTGCGCCATTTCTGGGTGGCGCGCAACCACGTGGCAGAGATCGCAGGCTGGCTGGGCGCAATCCACGCTGCGGCGGAAGAGAGCGATCTGGACGCGCAACTTTGGGTGCACCTCCTCAACTGCGAAGGGACGATTGCCTTCTATCGAGCAGAGTACGCGGCAGCAAACGCCCATTTTGCCGACGCCCTGGCGCGTGCTGAGGCGATCGGCGATCGCTCTGGCATCGCCTATGCGCTGGACGGGCTGGGCGCCGAAGCGGCGAACCGCGGCGATCTCCCTTACGCGCGCATTTGCTCAGTCGCCAGCCTGGAGCACTCCACTGCCCTGGGCGATGACTGGCTGGCCGGCATCACGCTGATGAACCTGGGTGAGATCGCACGGCTGGAGGGCGACCTGGCGGGCGCTGCCCGTCATTACAGCGCCAGCTTGAGCCGCCTACAGCGCGCTGGCGATCCCTTCTTCGTCGCAGTGGCGCAGATCAATCTTGGACAAGTCTATCTTCATCAGGGCGACCTGGCTCAGGCGGAGGGTATGCTGCGCCAGAGCCTGGAGTCAGGCTTGCAGGCGGAAAGCGTGCAGGTGGTGGCGCCTGCCCTGGAAAAGTTGGCTGAAGTATTGGCAGAGCGTGACAACGAGAGCGCCGGTCGTCTCTTTAGCCTTGCCCTGAGGCTGCGCCAGGCCAGCGGTGTGACAGTGCAGCCGGTCGACCAGGCGGACTATGATCGGCTGGCAGATCGGCTGCACCCGCGCTTGCAGGCGTCGGGCTGCACCGACGCTGTCGTATTGGGCGCTCGACTGCAGTGGCCGGCGATTCGCGACGATGTAGGCGCGATTCTGTCGCTTGAAATCTCGCGTCCTTCCACTTCGTAACGGGGTTGACCGCCCGTCCAGTACCCCAACGCATGGGTGGCGCGCCCATGTCGCGGGCAATTTTTGCACCATAAACGCAGGTTCGTCGCTGCTCATTGATGCGAATACCGTACAATCCGTTCAATCTTCGGCCGAAATCCGCCGTCAGCCCTCGCCCGCTGCCAGGCGACTGCGCAGCCGCTGATTGTCCGGGCGCTGGTGCAGAAATGCGGCGCGCACTGCG
Source organism: uncultured Caldilineaceae bacterium (assembly GCA_964560495.1). Classification (GTDB taxonomy): domain Bacteria; phylum Chloroflexota; class Anaerolineae; order Caldilineales; family Caldilineaceae; genus UBA5069. Next base: position 7,129 of record CAZLMM010000096.1, on the reverse strand, counting down.
TCATCGCTGATGCGCCCGGCAGTCGTCTGCACCCAGTCGTCGGCCTGGGCCAGCACTTGTTGCGCTTGTTTGGCCCGACCCGCATCCCTCAATACGTCCGCGCAATTCAGCAGCAGCAGCACCGGTTCGACGATGCCGGCCAACCCTGCCGCAGCGGTGAACTCGAGCACTTCGGCCACCAGCGCCAGCGCCTCTTCCTGTTTACCGAGGCGCGCCGCGGCCGCGGCGCGCCCGGCCAGCGCCTCGTAGCGATTGGGGTGCTGGAGCGGCGCCCACACGATCAGCGCCTCTCCGTACATGGCGTACGCATCGCCCCACCGTGCAAGGGCCAGCAAGGTGTGGCCGACGCGGTTGCGCGCCTGTCCCAACATGCGCGCCCATTTGACCTCCTCCAGCACCGCGATCGCGGCCAGCCCATAGTGCAGACTCTGTTCCCAGTCGCCGCTCTGACGCAGGGTCAGGCAGAGATTGGCTTGCACCAACCCTTCGTCATCGGTTGCGCCTATCTTGCGCGTGATCGCCAGACTTTCCAGGTTGTGGGCAATTGCCGCCGGGTACAGCCCGGCAAATTGTTCAGCCAGGGCCTCGTCCAGTAGAATCCAACCACGCTGTTGCAGGTGCGCGACATCGCTGTTCCAGGCAAGATTCTGCTCGCAGCAGCGGATCGCCAGCGCATAGTCGCCGTAGCGGATGGCCACCAGTTGGAGCGACTGGATCACCCGAAAGCGGATTTTTTCGACATCCCGAATTGAGCTGCCATCGGTCTGGCTAGCCTGATCAAGCAGGAGCAATAGCTCCTGCAGGCGGGCGATGCCTGCTGCGTAATCACCCCGGAAATGGAGCGCGTTGATATGGATGCGGCTCTCCACCACGTCGACGTACATCGACAGGTTGGCTGAATCCTGCAGCAGCGCCTCGCTGGCGTCAAAATGGAAGTCCCCCAGCTTTGCATATTGCTCCAGTGCGTCTTGGGTGCCCCCTGGGCGGCCAGCGCCTGGATCACGTTGCGGTGCGCGGATTCCATCCAGGGTGCAAGCGCCAGTTGCCGGCGGGCTGCGCTGGCCAGCTCCGGCCAGCGGCCCTGCTCGGCGTAGCGCAGTTGCAGGGTGGACAAGGCCGCCATCACCTGTTCATGCAGTTGCTCGCGGGTGATCAGTTGCCAGTCGTCGAACTCGACCGCATCGTTCAGGTTGAAACCGGCGAGAAACTCCCCCCGTGTAGCGCTTGAGGAGCGCCATCAGTTCCTGGAGCCGTTGCGCCTGGACTTCGACCGGCAGTGCGGCAAAGTCCGCCAGCCCGCGCTGCACGGCGTGGGCGCTGTGCAGGCGCAGGGCGTTGCGGGAAATCTCTAGCGCCGGGTGGGCGTCGAGCACTTTCTTGAGGTTGGAGAGTTCGATGCGCAGATTGGTGCTGGCCGCCGTATCCGCCAGGTCGCCCCAGAAGAGGGTCGCCAGCCGGGTGCGGGGATGATCCAGGTCCGGCTGCGCGGCCAGATAGGCCAGCAGCGCGCGCGTCTTGGCCGAGCGGAAGTCCGTGACCGGCCGCTGGTCCAGCGTGACCGCAAAGCCACCCAGTAATCTGATACTCAGTGTTGCCATGATGACGCACCTACGCGAAAGTCGATAGGCCAGCGGTTTGGGTAACTGCATGTGCAGCACCGCGTGCAAGGGCGCAATTGTAGCACACGCGGTTCTTGCCGGCACGCGCGTTTGGGGGGCTGCTACACGTTGGCGCCGCCGCTGCACGCCCACCTGCACGCCCACCGGTTGAAACCGGCGTCTGGCATGGAAAACCGGCTGAAGCCCGGTTGTCAGCCGCAGCGATCGCCGGAGCACGCCCACCGGTTGAAACCGGTGTCTGGTATGGAAAACCGGCTGAAGCCCGGTTGTCAACCGGCGCGATCGCCGGAGGCGTGGCTGCACGCCCACCGGTTGAAACCGGCGTCTGGTATGGAAAACCGGCTGAAGCCCGGTTGCCAGCCGGCGCGATCGCCGGAGGCGCCTTGCGTTTCAACGCACTTTGCGTGCCAGACGGGGGTTTCAACCCTCGGTGGCGCCTATTGTTCGCTACGTTCTCGCTACGATCAGTTGATATGCTCTCCCCATGAACCACTTCCAAGCAGCGCCTACACGCTCACACGCAATCAATACATCCTTCATCTTGCGGTTGACCTGGGACAGCGGCGCCCACCAGTGGCGCATCCTCCTCAAGCCGACCGCCGGCGACGATGCCCGGCTCTTTGTCGACATGGAATCCACCTTCTTGCATGTCGAGACGGTGATGGCGGAGCAGGTGCAGAAACTCGGCGCCCACACGCTTGATACAGAGTTGCAGGAGACAGCCAGATGACCCCATGGAACTTCGCGCACGCAGCCCCGATGCTGCTGCACGGCTTTCTGCTCTATGCCGGCATGGTCATTGCGATCGGGCCGCAGAATCTGTTCGTGTTGCGCCAGGGGCTGGATCGTCGTCATCTCCTGGTGACGGCGCTGCTCTGCACAGCCGCTGATATGCTTTTGATCGGTGTCAGTGTGGGTGGATTGGGGGCGGCCGTTGCTGCGAATCAGCTTTTCGCCACCGTCGCCGCCCTGGCTGGCGTCGCCTTTTTGTCCTGCTACGGGCTGCGCGCCTTGCATAGCGCATGGGGCAGGCAGAGTATCGCCGCCAGCGAGCCTGCCTGCACAACTGCGCTCACGCTTAAGGGGACCGTCCTGGCCGCGTTGGGTTTCACCTTTCTAAATCCGGCTGCATATGTGGATACACTGCTGACAGTCGGCACGGCGAGCAGCCAATACCTGCTGGATGAACGACTGGTCTTTGGTGCAGGCGCCGCCCTGGCTGCGGGCCTCTGGTTCTTTGCGCTGGTCTACGGCGCAAGCCGGCTTGCCCACCTGTTTCAGCAACCCCACGCCTGGCAGACCCTGGATGTGATCAGCGGCTGCATCATGCTGTGCATCGTGGTTGCTGTGAGCGCAGGGCGAACGGCGCCCAGCCGCATTTTTGATGTTTGACGCCTGCCACCGCTCTAGAGCATCATTCAATACCCGCCAACACCCGTGGGCTGACTTCGCGGCAGATCTGGTTGGGGATCACGGGGCCGCCGTCCACGACCAATCAGTTAGCACTGAGGAGGTGCACAATGCGTAACAAAATGTTGTTGATCGGTGTTATCGGGATTGTGATGGGCGTACTGCTGTCGACGGCGGTGGCGTTGGCGGGGAGCCTGAATCCCAGTGCGGGGCCCGGTGACGCCGCTTCGCAGATGTACACGCTGGAGCAGATCTACCAGCGGCTGACGACGGGCAACTTCTTTGCCAAGCAGAGCGGGTTCACGGAGCCAAACAGCGGCCCCGGGACGCCCACGATGCACACGTTGGACGAGATCATGGCGGCGGCGCAGCCGCGGGCGCTGGCGAAGCGCGTGGCCAAGACGGGACAGACCCAGTGCTGGGACGCCGGCGGCGGCGTGATCCCGTGTGCGGGCACGGGCCAGGATGGGCAATACCAGGCAGGGATCGAGCCTGCGGTTTCGGCGATTTTTGGCACTGCGTATAACACGCCGGCGTGGACGGGGGTGCGCTTCACAGACAACGGGGATGGAACGGTGACCGACAACCTGACGGCGTTGGTTTGGCTGAAGAACGCCAATTGCTTTGGGGCCAAAAATTGGGCGACGGCCCTGGGCGACGCCAACGTGCTGGCCAGCGGTGCTTGCGGTCTCAGCGACGGTTCCAGCGCCGGCGCCTGGCGGCTGCCGAATGGAAACGAGCTGCACAGCTTGATCGATCCGACGCAGAGCAACCCTGCCTTGCCCGCAGGCCACCCCTTCACCGGCGTCCAGTTGAACCTCTACTGGACGAGCACCACGGTCGACTACCAGCCGGCGGGCGTCGTGGTCGTGGGCATGACCAACGGCGCCCCGGTCGGCGCCATCAAGACGGGCTTCCTCTTCGTGTGGCCGGTGCGCGGCGGACAATGATGCTGCAGGGCCCTTCGGCTTCGCTCAGGACAAGTTTGGGCGCTTCGGGCGCTTTGAGGGCTGCAAGGGGCCACTGCCCCCTTTGCCCGCCGCGCGGCAAAATTCGAGGAGTGCCAATCATTTCAATCGGAGGAGGTTGCATTGAACGACAAGCAACTTGCACATAGATGGTTCTCTGCGCCACTGCTGGGGCTGCTCCTGGCTCTGCTGGCCGTGGGCGTGGCCCTGGCCGCGGTGGGCAACATCGATGTCACCCACAAGTGGGCCTGGGGCGCCAACGTGGGCTGGGTCAATTTCGCCCCCGACAACGGCGGCGTGACTGTGTACAGTGACCACCTGGAGGGCTACGCCTGGGGTGAAAACATCGGCTGGATTCGGCTGGGCGCGTACAGTGGCGGCGGCAGCCATACCTATACCAACGCCGACCAGAGTACCTACGGCGTCAACAACGACGGCGCCGGGAATCTCTCCGGCTACGCCTGGGGGACGAGCGTCGGCTGGATCAACTTTGCCCCAGTCAATGGCGGCGTGACGATCGACCCGATCACCGGCGACTTCGACGGCTATGCCTGGAGCGAGAATGTGGGCTGGATCCACTTCGAGAACGACAGCCCGGCGTACAAAGTCAACACGGTCTGGCGCGGCGGGCCGCCGGTCTGCTTTGCCACCGGTGACGACGGCGCAACCGTCTTCGCCACCGCCAACGCCCATGCCGTGCAGCAGGCGGTGGACGCCGCTAGCCCGGGCGGTACGGTGAAAGTGGCCGGCGCCTGCGTGGGCGTAGAAAGCCGCGCCGGGACCGACCAATCCACCTACATCTCCAAGACGCTGACGCTTTCGGGCGGCTACACCACCATCAACTGGACGGCCAGCCAACCGCTCACCCAGCCGACTGTTATCGATGCGGCCGGCGGCGGGCGCGTGATCTTCGCCACCCAGAACCTGACCGTCACGGCGCTGACGCTGCAGAATGGGAACGCGGCCGGCGCCGGCGGCGGGCTGCTGGCTGGCGCCGCGCTCGTGATGAGCCGCGTCGACGTGTTTAGCAACACGGCCACCGGCGCCAATGGCGGCGGTGTGTTCGCGACCGACGGCGTCATCGTGACGGGCGGAATCTTCCGCGCCAACCGTTGCACCGGCGCTTGTTCCGGCGGCGGGCTTGGCAGCGATAGCGGCCCGCTGGTCGTGACCGGCGCCCACTTCATTGACAATACAGCCGGCGAGAATGGCGGCGGTGTGTACGGAGCGGCTTCTTTGGCGCTCACCGGCGCCACCTTCGTGGGCAACGTGGCAGCTCTTGGCGTAGGCGGAGGAATGTGGCACTCTGGCGCGTCCAGCGAAATTGTGAACTCGACTTTCGCGGGCAACTCGGCGGGGTCGTATGGGGGCGGGGCATTTTTCTCAGGTAATACCAGCCTCGTTGACACGGCATTCACCGGCAACACGGCGAGTGAAGGCGGCGGGGCAGAATTCGACGGCGCGGCAGCTTTAACGGCCACGACCTTCATCAGCAACTCGGCGGCTCTGGGCGGCGGGGCGCTCTTTTATAATGCCTACCCCAGGCAGGTGGTCAACAGCCTGTTTGCCGCCAACACCGCCACCATGAGTGGGACGGCGGTGTATGTGTACGACGCCGCGCCGTTGACCCTCATCCACACCACCATGACCAGCCCGACGCTGGCGGCAAACGGCGCGGTGTCGGTGGTGGACGGCGCGGTCTATCTCACCAATACGATCATCGCCTCGCACACGGTGGGGATTGTGTTGGTGGGCGGCGCGGCGACCGAGGACTACACCCTGTTCGACGGCGTCACCACCCCGCGCAGCGGTGCGGTGCAGGTGGGTTCGCACTCGTTCACCGGTGCGGCGGCCTTCTTCGACACGACGGGCTACACCTTGACCGCTGCCAGCGCTGCCATCAACCGCGGGGTGGACGCCGGCGTTGCCGCGGACTTTGCGGGGGAATCGCGGCCGCAGGCCGGCGGTTTCGACATCGGCTACGACGAATCACCATTCCCCAGCCAATACGAGCTGACGGTGAGCAAGAGCGGCGCCGGCGGCGGCGTGGTGGGCAGCGTTCCGCCCGGCATCGACTGCGGCGGCGACTGCGGTGAAGCGTATCCCTACGGCGCCGTCGTCACGCTCACCGTTACGGCGGACACCGGCTCCACCTTCACAGGCTGGAGCGGGGCGTGTACGGGCAGCGGCGCGTGCGTCGTGACGATGAACGGGACGAAGATCGTCACGGCCAACTTCAGCCTCAACAGCTATGCCCTCACGACGGCGACGGCCGGCGCAGGCAGCGGCGCGGTCACCCTCAGCCCGGCGGGCGGCACATACAGCCACGGCACGGTGGTTACGGTCACGAATATGCCCGCCGCCGGCTCCACCTTCACCGGCTGGAGCGGGACGTGCATGGGCAGCGGCGCGTGCGTCGTGACGATGAATGGGTCGAAGATCGTCACCGCTACGTTCACGCTGAACACCTATATCCTGACAACGGCGACGGCCGGCGCAGGCGGCGGCGCGGTCACCCTCAGCCCGGCGGGCGGCACATACAGCCACGGCACGGTGGTCACGGTCACGAACATGCCCGCCGCCGGCTCCATCTTCACCGGCTGGAGTGGGGCGTGCACGGGCAGCGACGCATGTGTCGTGACGATGAACGGGACGAAGAGCGTCACCGCCACCTTCAGCCTCGGCAGCTTTGCCGTGCTTGTGCAGCCGGCGAATAGTCTGACAACCTCGGAAGCAGGTGCATCGGCGACCTTCACCGTGGCGTTGACGGCCCAGCCCACCGCGCCTGTCACCGTGACCCTGGTCAGCAGCGATGTGAGCGAAGGCACGGTCAGCCCGACGCAGATGATCTTCACCCGCGCCGACTGGTCTACGCCACAAGTCGCCACCGTCACTGGCGTGGACGACGACGTGGACGATGGCAACATTGTCTATATCATCGTCACGACTGTCAGCAGCGGGGACCAGAACTACAGCGGCCTTGCCGCCGCCGACGTAAGCGTCACCAATACGGACGACGACGGCGCGGCCACAGTCTACAACTATTTGCCCTTGATCTTGAAGTAGTGGCCGCCAGCTTCTGCTGAGTTTCCAATGCCCCGCGTGGCATAACGTGGACAAGAAACACCGCTC
>CAZLMM010000095.1:0-26788 GCA_964560495.1 uncultured Caldilineaceae bacterium | reverse complement strand
CATGATTGCATGTGGGCGTTTTGATTTTGCGCACCAAAGCCATATTCCGATTCACCGTCGGTCTCGCGACGCGCGCTTCAGCGTCACGATCTCGTTTCCGCCGTTACACTGCTTTGCGCCAGCGCGTACTTCTCCTGGACGGTGCAGGAAAGTTCGACCCGTCTTGGTGAATCGGGCAGTGTCTCAAGCAGTGACTTCGCCTCGTCCAGAGCCGCCAGAGCAGCAACGACCTTTTGCTGACGGATCAGGACGAAACTCACGTTATCCAGGCCGTTGACCAAACCCTCGGCATTTTGCAACTGACGCCATAGGTCGATGCTCAACCGGTAGGCGTCTTCCGCCTCTTCCCAACGGCCCAGGCTACGTAGCGCTTCTCCCTGATTATTATAGAGTTCCGCCAGGCGATATCGATCCCTTGTCCTGCGGAATAGCAGCTCAGCTTCCGCATAGAGGCGCAGCGCATCCAAGTGGCGGCCCTGCGCATGAAATGCGTAGCCGACGTTCATGGTCGTCAGCGCCCAATTGGACGAGTCTTGTATCCTCTCAAAAATCTGGCGCGCATCTTCAAAGACAATAGCGGCCTCCTCCAGGCGATTCGCTCTCAACAACGGCGCTCCCTGGTTCATCAGGCAGATGGCCTGCATACGTACATTCCCTGATCTGACCCACAGATCATGGGCTTCCTGGAAGCGCCGCACAGAGTCGTCCCAACATTGCTGCGTCAGCGCAAACAACCCCCACACGAGCTTGCAATACGCTCTTTCTTCGACTGCGTTCTCATGTTCTTGGAGGAGCGCCTCAGCAGAGGACACTCGTCGTTCCACTGCTGTCAGATCCCGGTTTACCCACGCCAAGAAGGCATGCCGACCCAGAACCCGCGCCAACCCTACGGTATCGCCCAATGCTTGGAACAATCCTGCCGCCGCCTGATAGGCCGCGTCCGCTTCTGCAAGCTGCCCCAACAGACGCATCAAGAGCGCCCGCTGATAGAGGAGTTCTGCTTCTGTTTCCATGTCATGATGCTTCTTACTCTGCTCCATCGCCAGTTGGAGCAGCGTCAGCCATTCACCGCGGTGACCGGCCTGCTCCATTTTGGGACCCAATGCCAAAAGAAACTGACGCACCCGTCCCCAGATTTCTGGCAGTCGAAAGGCATAGTCCAGGGTGTGCATGGCAAAAGAGCGCACATCTGATGCGGGCGCAGCATCTCCCGCCGACATCATCTGCTCCCAAACAACATCCAGGCTGCGCAACATACACGCTTCCAGGAAATCTGTGTAATCATCCGCTACATCCATCGCAGCACCTGTTTGTGGAGAAAAGTGCGCGTCAGGCTGTGGAGGGAATAAACGCCTTGTGAGAAACTGAGCGGGTGGAAGGACACCAGGTTGCAGCGCACCAGTTCGCCCAGGCTGTCGTGTATGGAGGTTGCGTCCATGCCGGCCACGCTGGACACAAGCGAGAGGTCTGCTCCGTGTGGCGGGATGAGCAGCATTGCCACCAGGAGCCGGCGGGCTGCACTGCCGAGATGATCCCAAGCGCGCCGATAGATGAAGGTATAAAGATGATCGACGGCGACGCCGCGCGCCTGCAGCAGGTCATCCAACACGATTGAAAGAGGGTGGGCATGGCACTGACCCACCACCAGACCCAGGGCAAGGGGATTCCCCCCAACGAGTTGAAAGATGTCAATCAAGTCATCGTCCCGCGCAGCAAGCAGTTGCGTCACATTCGCTGTTGCGATTTGGTGTCGCAGTAGCTCCAATCCGGCGGTCTGAGAGAGTTCGGGTAACGTCAGTCGATGGATCGGCTGCGTTGTGGACGGCTGAAAGCGAGTTGTCAGAATTACTTTGGCTGGATCGGACAGCGCGTGGAGCATCGGGAGAAGGCTGTCTAGAGCCTGGATGGTCTCCAGGTTGTCAACGACGATCAGCCCCCGCTCCTGGCGCAAAACCTGTTGCATTCTTTGAACCAGATGCGCGGTCGTCGCCGGGCTTGGCAGCTCGTCTGCGTTGAGAAGCTGTTCTGCAATTGCAGCAATAATCGCATCGGATGTGATGTTCCCATCGTTGAGGGGCCGGTGATCTCCGCTGACGAGCAGTTGCTGTTGCTGCGCTGTGACAAAGGCAAAGCGCAAGAAGTCTGCTCGGCCTAAGACTCTACGCAGACTCTCGATAGCAAGAGAGGTTTTTCCAATGCCGCCCAAGCCTTCCACGGCAATGACGAAGGGCGCTCTTGCCTCAAGCAAATGCTCACAGAGTCGTTGCAAAAGGTCGTCCACTCCAAACAAGCGGTCATAGGCAGCGACTTGGTCCAGGCGATAGCGCAGGTCTTGGTCCCTCTGCCCCATCCGTCGTGATAGTTCGCGTTGGGCGTGGGCCTCCATTTCGAGAAGTATGTCGGCAAGCTGGTGGATGGCCCCGCGCTGCACGCGATCCACGTGGGCAATAGAAATGGACAGGGTGCGAGCTACATCTTTGCGCATCAACTCCTGGTCAAAGCGTTGGCGCAGCAAACTGGCTGCCGCGGCGTTGCGCTGAGCTAACTTTTGTATCCCCGCCTCAAGAATTCGCAGGGTCAATTGATGAGGCCGTTCGTAGGGGTAAGCGCGCTTCAGCGTCTGATAGAATGCAAGATGCTCAAAGGGCGCCTCATCGCTGGAATCGTTCCAGAGACGCAGCGCTTGAGCCACTGACTGGGTAAAATCACTGGTCTCCATGTCACTACACCTTGAGCACTGATTTGAACATTGGCAAAAATGGTCGACGTTGCGCCAGCGCGATGGGCGCTTTATCCCAGCAAACCGCGCAAGAATGCGATCAAGTTCTGCTGGAGCGTAGGGAGGTCGTATCCGCCTTCCTGCACCACAACCGTTGGCAGACCGAGAGCAGCAATGCGAGCGCCAATGCGGACGTAGCTTTCAGTCTCCAGCGCAAACCCACCCACCGGGTCGTTCTTATAGGTGTCCAGCCCCAACGATACGAGAAGCGTGTTGGGGGCAAAGGTGCGGATCTCACGCAGAGCCTGATCGAGCGCAGCCAGATAGGTTGCCTCACCCGTTCCTTTGGGCAATGCCAGATTCAGATTGTAGCCGTCGCCAGGGCCTTGACCTTGTTCATTTTCATACCCCCAAAAGAAGGGATATTCCACGTGGGGATCCGCGTGGAGGGAGACAGTGAACACGTCGTCGCGTCGATAGAAGATCTCCTGGGTGCCATTGCCATGATGATAGTCGATGTCCAGCACCGCGGCGCGCTGTCCTTGCGTCGTCAGCCAATGCGCAGCAATGGCGACGTTGTTGAGATAGCAAAAGCCGCCGAACATGTCGGCGCTGGCGTGATGACCGGGTGGACGACACAAGGCATAGGCTGCACTCTCCCCACGATGCACCGCTTCTGCGGCGCTCAGGGCTGTCTGCGCCGCCCAATAGACCGTCCGCCATGTCTCTTCAAAGATGGGCGATGAGGTGTCGTAGCAGTGAAAGCCAAGATGCGCCCAGATGGAGCGAGGCGCCTGGTCGCGGCGCTGGCGCACGGCGAAGGTTTCGGGCAACACGACCCGAGGCCGATGCGCGCCGCCGTGCACCTCATTCACCATCCGCTCATAGGCCGTCTGGAGCAGCGATAGCAACTGCTCACTGTGCACAGCTTGAAGGGACGCCATGCCGAAGTCGTTCGGCTCCGTCAGCGCCCCGCGATTTGCGCGTTCGATTGCCTCAAATAGGAGCAGACCGCGTTGCGATACTTCGCTGTAATAGGCGTGGCTGCCGCCTTCTGGCTGCGGCAGGACGCCAGGATCATGAAGGACATGGTCAGGGTAGTAGAATGTCTGCACCGTCTAGGGCACGATCAGCACGGGGCAAATACTGTTGCGCAACACAGTGGAACTGACGCTGCCCAACAGCGCCTCGGCGACTGCGCCCCGACGTTGAGCGCGGCTGCCCATGATAATGAGATCGGCCTGATGGGTGTGGGCGGCTGCCAAGATGACTTCTGCCGCGTTTCCCTGGCGCACATCCGCGGTCACCTTTGCCCCGCTGGCGCTCAGCGCCTCGAGAGCATCTTGAGCCACCTCATTGGCGACAGCCTCGAATTGTTGCGCCAATGCGGCATAGGAGTCTGCCCATTCATACTCCACAGGGAGCTGATAGGCGTGAACAACGACGACTGGCGCGGACTCGACCCGGGCCAGGTGCTCAGCAAAAAGCAGAATGCGTTCGCCTGCAGCAGAGCCATCGACAGCAACGACAATCATCTTGAACATGAGATTCCCCACATGAAGATCGACGCGACAAGAACTGGTATCCACTGCCGTTGCACCGACAGTGTGAGCGCCCAACGGTGTCTCCACATGTAGGATAGCACTCGTGCAGGTCAGTCGCCAAACAAGGAGGGTAAACAGAGGTCGAGTTTCCCTAGAGGAGGGGTCGCCCGTAGAAACCACTTGCCCGCAGGTGTGCGGCCTGCGGGCAAGTGGTACAGAAGTTGAAAGGAGGAAACCATGAACACCACGGGCAAGGTTCAAGTTGCATGACGGACTCGCCGCGCCCAAAGAATGGCGGCAAGTCCTGCGGCGGCTGCACCCAGCCCCAGCCACATTCCCGATGAGCCGCTGGACGCGCTGACGCCCTTGGCCATCACAGGAATCTCGGCGAGCTGACGCGCTGCCTCTGCCTTTGTGCGCTCGAAAAGGGCGGGATCGTTGCGCAGTCGATCTGCCAGCAAGCGCTTCTCCATCACGTCGGCCTCGGTCACATATTTTCCGAATGACCGCAGACCGGCCAGTTTGAAACCATGTTTTTTAGAGAGTCGGTAAATCTCTTTGACCCGCTCCATCTCGATGTTGCGGCCCAACGTATAATCTGTAAAGCGACCATCCATGGCCAGACAAGCGGTTTCGGCCAGACAGGCATAGGAAGTCTTTGGCGGCAGACCGATGTCGTAGCCAAAATCAACGTCGCCGGGGATGCGCACCTCGCCGCTCTCGATGACCAAGAGGTCGGGCCGCAAGTCCGCTTCAGCCTTGTTCACGTCTGGCGGCCGCGCCACATCACAGATGACCGCCCCCGGCTTGCAGCGAGTCAGGTCGATGACGCGTTGTCCAAAGGCCGAGGTGGCGCTGACGATCAAATCGCAATCCGCCACCAGATCGCCTGTCTTGGTGGCGATGACTACGTTGGCGCCGGGCGTCTCGCGCTGGATGGTGCGTTTGAGTTCCAGCAGCTTTTCTGGCTCGATGGAAACCAAGACAACATTGCCAATGGCCTGGGCCAAGAGTCGCGAACAAACGGAGGCGATGGAGCCAGTGGCGCCGACGATCATGGCCTTCCCTCTGGAAAGGTCCGTTGCGCCCATCATCTTGACTGCTTCTTTGGCCGCTTCCAGCGTCATAGCCACCGTCAGGCTGTTGCCGCTGGTGATGGCGATGTCAGATTCGTGGGCCACAGTGACGCCGGCGTCTCCCACGACGCTGGTAAACGCGCCCAGCCCCATGATGCGTGCGCCCATGCGCTCGGCCATGCGCGCCGCCTGATTGATGCGTTTGTAGGTTGTGTTGGCGTCTTGCTGCATCATCATGCGCGGGGTGGCGCCCAATGTAAAGAGATAGCCCTCGATGCGCTGACCAGTGGTTTCGGAAACGCCGCCGGTGATCTTGCCCACATACATGGGCGGCAAATTGGCAGCTACTCTTTCAACCAGGTCGTCAGGAAGATACTTTGTCCAGCCAAAGAGGGGGTGTTTGTGAATGAACCCCACATTGAGGGGATGGATCAGAAAGGCAAAACGGTTGACGCCCGCTTCATTCGGTTGAAGATAGCGAATGGCCGGCGACCATTGGATGTCGGCCATGAGGTCGAGATAGGTGTCTTCTGTAAGTGCAGCTTCCCGATTTGCGCGCAGGGCCACCAGGACCGCCTCGACGACCGCGGCGGACCAGCGCCCCAATGACCCATCGCCATCCAATGAGGGCATCATCGTCGCAACGATCGAGACGCCGCGCTTGCGCAGGTCGTTGAGATCATTTTCGTTGGCGCATTCGACCACAACCGTTTTTCGCTTGAGCGACGCCGGCGCATAACGACGAATTGCGCCGATCTCCCCGGCGATGACGTCAGCCCACTCGAAAGGATCTGCGGAGCGAATGCGCTGCGGCTCTCCCGGTTGCGGGTGGATGCGGCGAAACGGTGCATCCTTGAGTCGCTCCAACGTGGCAGGGCCAGCTTGATCGAGCGTTGCCTTGCTACCCACCCCAGGAACCTGAGGAAGATCAAAGTAGATGAAGGGATCGGCGTAACGAATTGTCATACTGTGGCGTTCAAACGCCTGGGCCATCCCATTGTGATTCAGACCAGGCGCCATGAGGATGCGCTTTTCGGCGAAAATGCCTGGTTCGGCCCGGTCGGCCAGGATGACAGCCCAACGTTCCAGACCGGCGCGAATGCCGCTGCCATCGACCACAGGCGTCTGCTGCGCGGCGTCGAGCAAAGTAGCGCCCACGGAGTGGGGGCGATGCACAGAACCGAGCTGGAGGTCGACCGACAATCCATCGAGCGCAATGGCGTCCACCTCGCCGTCGAATTCAGCGATCAAACGTTTCGCCTTCTCGGCGTCGCCTTGACAACCGCGCAGGATCAACTCCAGGGGCTGACCGAGGAAAGTGATGGAGATGGCGTCGTTTTGTTCGTTGAGATGGATGACCAATACCCGCTTCATGGGAGCCGCCTGCAATGCCTGTTCAGATTCGGACTACATCTGGCTGACAGATTGCACTGCGAGCCAGTGTTCTGCATGGGCACAGTGTACGGCAGATCACTGGCAAACGTCTAGGGACAACTGTCCCAAAGAATTCGGGACGTATGTCACCTCGGCCACTTCCTATCTCATGGCTGGTGTGCGATGACATGTTTAATTGGCGCCGTCATCGATGGGCGGCAGCGAATCGAAATCCACCAAGGGAACGCGATAGACATTGCCATAGCCAGTGCGGTCTGAGCTGAAGACAACATAGGTTCCATCCGGCGAAATGCGCGGATGGGGATGGGTCTGCTGGATGCGCATGGCGGAGTCGTGACGGCAAAGCAGCCGTGGGCCGACGTAACGTCCGTCTTGCCATCGCCACAGACGAATGACGCCGCCGCCATCCCCCACGATCAAACGTTCATCGTGAGAGAAGATGTGCCCCGTTTGGCCTGGGAAGGCGGCCTCGATCTGGTTGCTGTTGTCATAGCGGATGTGGCCCAAATAGTGGTTGCCGCCCGCCGCTCCGTGATAGCCGATGCGCAGGCCATCGGCGTACCAATATTCGTGGCCCACGATTTCGCCCGGCGCAGTGGGACGAATCTGCCAGGTCTTGCCGGTTGCCACATCCAATCCCCAAATGCGATTGTCAACCTTGTGCCACGGGCCTTCGTGACAATAGGTGAGCAGATTGGCTTGTGTGGGCGATGTGTTGACGTGACCAATCCAGTACTGCTCCTCAAAGACGAGAGCCGTCGCGCCATTTGCCGTGGAGACCTGGATGATCTGGCTGAGCGGCATGGCCGCCCACGTCTCTGCAAAGCCCACATAGCCGCGCAGCAAATCTACGGGAAAAAGGTGAGACGTGTCTTCCCACATGCCAAAATAGACAAAATCGCCATCCGCCGAACCGTTGGTCATGGAGATGCTCCACTTGGGTTCCATCTCGACCAGCGTGCGGCTCTGCTTTGTGATCAGATCCAATGCAATCAGGCTGCGATCATGCCAGAAATAGGCCTCTTCGCGCACAGGATTCTTGCAAGCGCGCAGAAACTCCACCTCGCGCGGCAGAGGAACCGGCTCCAGGTCCGTGAACTGTTCAATCTCTCCCGTTTCCATATGGATGCCAAAGAGATTGGTGCGATTGTTGCGGTCTGAACTGAAGAGAAGTTTGCGCCCATTGTCGTACCAGCCAGAATTCGTGAAATAGAAGTGGTGGCTGTGGCCGCGGTAGTTGGTCAATTGGGTGACTTCCACCCCAGATTGTCGGTCGGTGAACGTCTTCATCTCACTCATTATGACTTGCTCCCTTTGAGTTTCTTGTGCTTGTACCCGTTATTGCAATGAAATCTGATGCGCCGCCAGGGATTTGCGCAAACGTCAGGAGAAGTATACCATCGTTGTACGAGGATGTGAGCGATTACGAGTACGAATAGGGGAGGGGCGAGATGTCCGAGTTCTATTTTGTCACAGGTGGTTTGGGCTGCATTGGCGCATGGACTCTTGCCCACTTGATGCGGCAGGGAAAGGCCGCGCTCTGCTTCGACCTGAGCACGGATCGCCATCGCCTCGATCTGCTCCTCAGCCGTGAGGAACAGCAGCGCATCGTTTTCGTTGCCGGCGACATCACCGACCCGGTCCAGGTACGCGCGCTTTTTGAAGCCCACCCGATTCGTCACGTCATCCACCTGGCTGCGCTCCAGGTGCCCTTCTGTCGCACCAATCCGTCGCTCGGCAGCCAGGTGAATGTGACCGGCACGGTGAATATCTTTGAGGCGGCGCGACATGCCGGCCTCACACATGTGACGTACGCTTCGTCCGTCGCTGTCTTTGGCCCACCCGAGATGTATGGCGCCGGTCTCCTGCCCAATGACGCTCCCAAGTCGCCTCGCACCCTCTATGGCGCCTACAAGGTGGCCAACGAGATGACTGCCCAGGTCTATTGGTGGGAGCACGGCATCAGCAGCACGGCGTTTCGCCCTTACACCATCTATGGTCTGGGCCGAGACCAGGGCCTTACGAGTGAGCCGACCAAGGCCATGCGCGCCGCCGCCCGGGGAGAAGACTATCACATCCCCTTTGGCGGTCGGATGCAATTCCATTACGCTTCAGATGTGGCGCTGCAATTCATCGCCGCAGCAGAGGAACCCCTGGCCGGCGCATTTGCTTTCAATTTGGGAACGCCGCCGGTCTCTGTGGACGAGGTTGCCCAGATGATCATGGCCGCGCGCCCCCATGTGAAGATTACCTGCGCAGAGACGATCCTGCCCTTCCCCGAAGGCTGCGACGACAGCGAATTGCGCACTCGGGTGCAGCGCGTTTTCGCCACCCCATTGGAACAGGGAATCGCTAAGACCATCGACGCATTCGCATATATCGAGCAGCTCTGATCGTCCCAATTTGTGCTCGCGCTCGACCCGCCCTACAACATGCGTCGAATTCGATCCGGCCAGTTGCTCGTAATCGAAACCACCCCTAAATCCGCTAGTTCTCTCGCCCGTTGCGGCTCATCCACGGTCCAAGTCCAAACGGGCAGCCTCATGCGCCGTGCGGCGCTCATCAGCTTGTCGATGACCACGTGGTGCGTCAGATTGATGGCTGCCGCGCCGCTGGCGCGCGCCTGACACAGATAGATCCAGAGCGCGGTCTTGTGCCTGCCTCGCAGCGCTGTCCAGTGGACAAGGCTCCCCGTGTTGAGCAACACTGTCATGTGGGGCGCGTGGCGGCGCAAATGACGCACCTCTGGCCAGGTGCAACCAGTGAAGACCACTTGATCCCACATGTGTTGTTGATGCACCTTGCGCAACGCCAGCGGCAAGGCAGCCGGCGTCTTGATGTCCAGGTTGATCCCGACGCGACCCTTCGCCATGCCAAGCGCCTCATCCAATGTGACGATGCGCTGACCGGCAAAGTCTGGGTGCTTCCATGCACCCATGTCCAGCTCACGCAGTTGCGCAAGCGTATAATCGGCGATAAACCCCCGACCGTCGCTGTTTTCATCCAGGTGCGGATTGTGCTGGAGCACTGGGACGCCATCTCTGCTCAGGCGCACATCGACTTCCACCATGTCCACACCCAAGACAATGGCTTGTTCGATAGCGATGCGTGTGTTTTCAGGAAACGGGCCTGAGAACCCTCGATGGGCAATCAACTGCGGGCGTACAGGAAGTTGATACGGCACGAAACATACGCTCCTTGCTGAAAATTCAAACCTTTGCGGCAGGCTCTTCAGCGCCGCTTGCAATCGCACAAATGGGTCCCGCCCAGGTCAACAGCAGCTCATCTGCGTCAAAACGCCCTACAAGCTGCACGCCGAGTGGCAGGCCGTTGGCAGCGTTGCCTGCTGGCAAGGTGATGGCCGGCTGCCCGGTGTGAGTCCACGGCAGGTTCATATTGGGATCGCCAGTGGCCTCGATGCCTGACGGAGCAGGACCCAGCGCAGGCGGGCAGAGCCACAGGTCGATTCCCGCGGCGTCCATCACAGTGTGAATTTCATTACGCAAGCGGGCGCAATGAGCGCGCACTTGCGCCAGCTCATCATCGCTGATGCTCTTGCCAATCTCGATGATCTCTTTGGTGCGTGGGCGATAGAGATGGCTGTACATGGCGTAACGGTCAGCCTGCTCGCGGGCAAATTCAGCAAAAACCATGCGCCGATGCAGCCCATTGATCTCTTGAACGTTGGCAAAGACCGGAACACGATGCACCGTGTAACCGCTTGCCTGAATTCGGGCGATCAAGCCCTCGAAGTGTGTCATGCTGGCTGCGTCGGTCTGCGCCAGATAGGGGCCGGCGGGAATTCCCAACACTGGCCGGACGTCGGATTCAGCCAGCTGCCAGTCGCGGCACAGCACGGACGCCGCCAGCTTCATTCCATCCAACTCTTGAGTGAACAGGCCAACGTGGTCGATGGTGCGCGAGAAATAGACCAGGCCGGGCGTCGGGATGCGATCCAGAGTTGGCTTGAAACCGACGACGCCGCAGAAAGCCGCCGGCCGCACTACCGAGCCGATGGTCTGCGTGCCGAGGGCCAGCTCACACAGACCCGCCGCGACGGCCGCGGCCGACCCGCTGCTGGAGCCGCCCGGCGTGTGTTGCGGATTGTGGGGGTTGCGCGTCGGTCCCGGCTCGAAATAGGCGAACTCGGTCGTCACCGTCTTTCCCAGGATGAGCGCGCCCGCGGCGCGCAGCAGCCCGACAACTTCCGCTTCCGCGCCGGCGAAGGTTTCGGGCGGAACCGCCGTCCCTGCGCGCGTGACAAAGCCGTCCACGTGGAAGATGTCCTTTACGCCGACCAGCGCGCCAAAGAGAGGCGGGCGCTGCGACGGATCGGGAAAGCGAGACAGGAGAGCATCCGCCTCATGGTGCAGACGTGCGCGGCGCTCGGGTTCGGGCAGCAACGATTGAATCGTCCCATCCACCTGATCGATGCGCTGACATCGCTGCTCGATGAACTCGTGCAGATCGCGGCTGCCGCTGCGTAAGGTTGCGACATTCTCTGCCAGAAGCGCGGGATGGAGCAGCATGTTCGGACTCCTCTCACTTGAAACGGCGAGCAAGCTCTTGCTCGACTGCGTTCCATGTCAGGCCGCGCGCCGCCAGCAACACCAGGTTGTGATACACAAGGTCGGCCATTTCATAGATGACCCGGTCATCGCCTTCGCCTTTGGCCGCTAAGATCACCTCAACGGCCTCTTCGCCAATCTTCTTGCAGATTTCATTCTCGCCTCTGGCAAACAGGCTGGCCGTGTAGGAGCCGGGCGGCGGATTTTGTTTGCGCTCTTGAATCGTTTGGAATAGAGCTTCGATGACGTCGTTCATCTTATTGATCTCTACATTGACAGCTCATATCGCCGACCATCACGAATTACGAGTTACGGGTGACTCGTAATTCGTAACGTATGAATCGTTTACCTAGTGAGCAGTAGTTTCGTCCGTTTCTATACGGCGATAGAAACAAGACACTTCGCCGGTGTGACAGGCCGGGCCGGCCGGCCGCACCAAGATCAGGAGTGTATCACCGTCGCAGTCCACTCGCAACTCAATCACTTCCTGTGTATTGCCGCTGGTGGCGCCCTTATGCCACAGCTCCCCGCGGCTGCGGCTCCAGAAGACCGTCTCGCCCAATTCGAGCGTCTGCGCCAGGCTCTCCGAGTTCATCCACGCCAACATCAGCACCTGGCGCGTCTCCACATCCTGCACAATGGCGGGGATCAAGCCGCGTTCATCGAAACGAATTAAAGAAATGAATTCACTATGGGTCATAGTATTTTACACCATAATTGCAATCATTCACTACGATATGGATTGTCTTGTCTGGCGGCAGCGGGCGAGACGTCCGCGCTCCCAGGTGCGTAAGTCCTGAACCATTGACCATCAACCATTCATCATTTCCTATTCCCTTCATGATACAATATCCCCATGCCAGACTCTATCCTGAGCGCCATCCAATCGCGCACAAAGCTCTTTCTTTCTGGTCCTTTTGGCAGCGGCAAAACAACCCTGGCCATCGAGCGCATGCGCTGGCTGCTACGCCAGGAGCGCGTGCGCGGGGACAACATCCTGGTGATCACGCCCCAGCGCACCCTGGGCGATCCTTATCTGCACGCCTTGCGCAGCGGGCCAACGCCGCCCGGCCCGCCGGTGCAGGTGACAACTGTGGCCGGCCTGGCGCGTAACGCTGTCCAGCTCTACTGGCCGCTGTTGGCCGCCAACGCCGGCTTTGCCGACCCGCAGCGTGAGCCGAGCTTCCTCAACCTGGAGAGCAGCCAGTATCACATGGCGCGCCTGGTGGATGATGCGCTCAATCGCGATGAGTTCGGCGGCCTGGTTGTGGATCGCAATCGCATCATCAGCCAGGTGTTGGACAACCTCAACAAAGCCGCCATGCAGGGGATGACCATCGACGAAGCCTATGAACGGCTGGAGTTGGCCGTGCCTGGCGGAGATCAGCGAACTGTACAGCTGAACGCATTGGCCGCAGCCCGCCGCATGAGCAATCGTTTTCGCGCCATGTGTTTGGAAGAATCGTTGGTCGATTTCAGCCTGCAGATCGAACTGTTCAACCGTCACGTTCTTGTCAATCAATGGAGCCGCACACATCTGCTGCGCTCCCGCCGTCATCTCATCTTCGACAATCTGGAAGAGGACACCCACGCTGCCCAGGCTTTGGCCGCTGCCTGGCTGCCGGCAGCCGAAAGCGCGCTCATCGTCAGCGATGAACAGGGCGGCTTGCGTTTGTTCCTCGGCGCCAACCCAGCCGGCGTCGAGCAAATCGCTGAGTTGTGCGAACTGCGCATGCGGGTCGCTCGCAGCTATGAGATGTCGCCCGCAGCGGCCGCGTTCACTCAGCGCATTGATCGGGCGCTGCAAGGCAAACGGCCCATCGACGCCGCTGCAGAAGGCGTCGCCTCGCTGGCAGAGACAGACGAGCCGGCGCCGGCGTCCGCCCTCCCTGCCCAGTCATCCGACCCGGATTCACCGTTCTTTATTCCGGGCGCGTTTCGCTTCTACCCGCAAATGACCGATTGGGTGGCCGGCGTCGTGCACAACCTGGTGATGGATGAAGGCGTTTCCCCAGGGCAAATCGCCATTCTGGCGCCCTTTGTCAGCGATGCCCTGCGCTTTAGCCTCCAAACAGCGCTCAATGGACGTCAGGTTGCATCGACCACCCATCGCCCCAGCCGCGCGCTGCAAGCCGAGCCGGCCGCGCTCTGTCTGCTCGCCCTGTCCAAGCTGGCCCATCCCCAGTGGGGGCTGCGGCCCGCCAGCGCCGACGTCAGGCTGGCGCTGACGCTGGCGATCACCCCCCTCGATCCGGTGCGCGCCAGTCTCTTGACCCAGGTCGTTTATCCCGAAAAACGGCGCACCATCGAGTTGGGACGCTTTGGCGATTTCCAGCCAGAAATGCGCAATCGCATCACCTTTCGGGTGGGTGAACTCTATGATCGCCTACGGGAGTGGCTCTACGCCTATCGCACAGCTACGGATGTCACGCCCCTCGATCAATTTCTGGGCCGGCTTTTTGGCGAAGTGTTGAGCCAGGAGGGGTTTGGGTTTCACGATAATTTCGACGCGGCGCGCGTGGCGCATCAACTGGTGGGATCTGCGCGCAATTTCCGTTGGGCCATGGAGAATCGCGCTGGTCGACGCAGCGGACAAGCGGCTGACTTCTCGCCTGGGCGAGAGTACGTTCATCTGGTCGAAAGCGGCGCGCTGGGCGCGCTCTATACGCCTGGCTGGCGCGAACCCTCGGATGCAGTTTTGATCGCGCCTGCCTACACCTTTCTCATGCGCAACCGGGCGGTCGATTACCAATTCTGGCTGGATGTAGGCTCGACTGGCTGGTGGGAGCGTCTTTATCAGCCATTGACCCATCCTTTTGTCCTGTCACAAAACTGGCCCGCGGGCCAGCCGTGGACAGATCTGGATGAGTATCAGACGCGACAACAGACCATGCATCGCCTGCTGGTTGGGCTGGCGCGGCGCACACGCCGCTGCGTCTATCTGGGCATTGCTGATTACAGTGAAAGCGGCTATGAACAAAGAGGGCCGTTGTTGAGCCTGATCAACCGGGTATTGGCGCGGGAGAAGAATAGATAATGGTGCTGATCTTGCGTTCCAGAAGCCTGTTGCCCCGTCCCATCGTCGCTATCGAGACCCACTGCATTCTTCCCATCATGCACGAATGACAGTGATTGTGCGACCGGCGGGCGATTGCACCGTCTCCGCCGTGGTGCGTTTGGCGATGGGCGGCTGACCGCTGCGCCGGTCGAAGACCACCAGCCCGCCCGTGGACAACTCCAGCCCGTTCAGATAGATATCGAGCTGGGTCAGCCCCTCTTCCAGCCGTCTCTATTCCGCCATGCGATTGCAGCGAATCCACGCCTGCAAGTCTGGCAGATCCCTGTCCACCCGCCACTCACGCACTGTGCCATCGCCGCCGGCAGAGTAGAGACGGTTGCCGCTGGCGGAGAAGAACAGGGCGGATATGAACCCCTGGTGGCCGGTCAACTGTCGGATCAGAGTTCGTTTTGCCACATCCCACAGCAGGACTTTGCCATTTGTCGTGCCCTGGCAAACCAGCGCGCCATCTGGGCTGAAGGCAAGCCGCGAAGGAATGTCGGAAAAACCACTGAGGCTTGCGACGAGGAAACCGCTCGTCACATCCCACAAGAGCAGGCGTCTGTCCTGGCTGCCAGAGAGGGCCAGACGGCCATCTGGGCTGAATTCCACGTCATAGACCACCTCTGTATGGCCGGACAACCGGTGCACCTCTTGACCGGTTGCGCTGTCCAAGAGGCGCAGACTGAATTCCGGCTTGTCACTCTGCCCTTTGCCCAAGCCCAGGAGCAGATGTCGCCCATCCGGGCTGATGGCGCAAGAGAACGCCGCCTGGGGATAGACGTTGGCGAGAATCCGGGCGTCGCCGGTGTGCAATTCCCAGCGGCGCACAGTCCCGTCGTGGGAAGCGGTGACGGCGAAGCTGCCGTCCGGGCTGAGAGCCATATCCCAGATTTTGTCTGTGTGACCCAGAAAACGCCGCACCTCCGCTCCGCTCTCCACATCCCACAGGCGCAGGGAGAAATCATCAATGGGGGCAAAAATATTGCCAGATGCCGAGAGCAGACGCCGGTTGTCGGGCAGGAATTTGACGCCTGCGATTGCCATCTCCGTATGTCCCAGGAGCGTGCGGAGCGGCTCACCACTTGCCACGTCCCAGAGCAGAATCTCCCCCGTAAAGGTTGCGATTGCCCCCACCGTTTCATCCCGGTTGAGGTCAAGGCTGGCTGCCACACGATAGCGTCCTCTCCGGTAATCCAGTCGGCGCACTTCCGCCCCGTTGCAAAGATCCCACAGGCGTAGCGTGCCATCCGCCGACCCAGAAAGGGCGCGCCGACCATCGGGAGTGAGGGCGACCGTGTGCAGCCGCCCGCTGTGGCCCAGAAAATTCTGGCATTCCCCACTCTCCAGATCGAGCAGCGACAGTTTGCTGTCCAGCCGCCCCAGCAGCGCAGAGCGCCCATCCGGGTGGAAGGCGACCGCCAAGAGACCAGCGATGAAGGTAGTGTAGCGGCGCAATGATTTCCCTTCCACCAGGTCCCAAAGCACCGCGGTCTGATCCTCGGAGACTGAGAGCGCGGCCTGTCCATCTGGGCGAAAGGCTATCCCCCAGATCACGTCATAATGACTCTCCAGAGGGTTGCTCTCCCGCCCTCGTTCCAGATAGCCGGCAAAACGATGCACTTCCCGTCCGCAGGCAAGCTCCCAATGGATGACTGTGCCCTGGGCGTCGCCGCTTACGGCTCTGGTTCCGTCCGGGCTGACGGCCACGCTGTAGACCGGCTGCTGGTGGCCCGCAAAGTGGGCAAGCGCCCGGCCCGTTTCCACTTCCCAGAGGATCACCTGTTTGTCCGCGCCGGCGGAAAGCGCGCACCTGCCGTCTGGGTGGAAGCAGAGGGCGCGCACGGGGCCGGTGTGCCCCTGCCAGCGACGGAGTTCCTCTCCGCTCTCCCCATCCCACAGAATGAGCGAGCCGTCAGCAGAGGCGGAAAGCAGCCGCCGCCCATCTGGGCTGATCTGCACGGCGTACACAGCACCTGCATTGCCCGCCAGCCGAGTCACCTGCGCGCCGCTTTCCAGATTCGAGAGGATGAGGTTTCCGTTGGCAGAGGCCGAGACAGCCCGGCGGCCATCGGGGTAGAAGGCGACGCTGTGGACGGGGCTGCTGTGCCCCAACAGGCGGCGGATGGCGCCTGGCGCGTAGGCGGCGTCGGCCAGCATCAATTCGGCTCCGGGCGCGACCTCCTTGTCCAGCGCAGCCTGGGCCAGGCGCAGAGCGCTGTCGGTCTCGCGCTGAAAGAGGGCCAGTTGGGCCGCGCTGACCAGCCCGTGGCTTTGGGCCAGGGCAGTGGCGCGTTGGGCAGCGCGCAAGGCTTGGGTTCGGCTCTCCAGGGCAACAGCCAAAGCTGCGGCCCGTTCGCGTTCATCTTCTTGCTGGCGGCGTCTCCCCTCGCTCTCCTGGCTGCGCAGGGCCAGACTGTCGGCAATGAAATCGGCCTCTGCCGGGGAGAATTCCCCCCGGTGGTCAGCTATTCTGATCTCTGCTTCCGCCAGCAGCCCACCGCGCAGGAGCGCGCCGCTGTCACGGCCAGACTTTTCCCACAGGCGCAATCCAGCGCGCAGCCCTTCGCGCCAGAAATAGAAAGCCCGATCGGCGTGCAGCCATTCGCCCAGGCGCGCCCAGTTGCGGATGAGGGTTTCATGCACCAGTTCCACATACTCCGCGCCGCTGCTTGTCCGATCACTCACCAGCAGCCGGGCGTTGGTCAACACCTGCACCACCGCCCACTCTGCATCGCTGAACTCGGAGCGCAGCCCCAGGCGGCGGCTCGGCTCTACATCCTCTTGCACATGCACCAGGCGCAGCAGAACACGGCGGGCCAGAATCTGTTGGTCGGGGTGCAGACGGGCCAGAACGCCGTCGGCGTAGTGGTTGAGCGCACCGGAAAGCCCCTCGATCTCCAGATAGGCCGCGTTGCTGATCCAGCCATCCGCCTGTTCTTGCCAGAGACGGCTGAGGCAGAATTGGAGCAGCGGCAGCCGACCCGCTTCGTCCCCCACGTCATCCAGCAGGCGCTCCACCAGACCTGGCTCGAAATAGACATTTTGCGTCTGCGCCGGTAATTCCACCGCACGCGCCATCTCTGCCCGAGACATCGCGCCCAGTGCAAAGATGCGATCTTGAATGACATTGGCAAAGGCGCCGTAGGTCAGGGCCTGACCCAAAAAGTCGGCGCGCAGGGCGATGACCAGTGCAACCCCATGGGGTGCGAAACTCTCACTGGGCGCCTCTGCCAGCAGCTTCAAGAAGTGCTGACCAACGGTGTCTTCCTGTTGGGAGAGAAAGAGTTCCTCGAACTGATCGATGAGGATGACCAGCGACACAGGTTTGGAAGTCTCTGCGCAGAAGGCCTCTTTGAGCAGACGCGGCAACGATGTTGCGCCGGTGCGCAGATCATCGGCCAGAGAGAGACTGTGAACCGGCGGCAAGAGGGGGCGCAGCGCCTCGGCCAGCGCTGCGAACGCGTCGTCGCCCGGGTGCAAGGTGATCACTCGTCGCTCGCTGGCGCCGTCGGCCTGGTTGAGCAGCGCCGGCAGCAGCCCGGCGTGGAGCAGCGAAGATTTGCCACTGCCCGACACGCCGACCAGCAGGAGCAGAGATCGCCGCTCCACCTCGGCCAGCAGGCGCTCCACCGTCTCTTCGCGGCCGAAAAAGGCGCTGGCCTGCTCCTGTCCAAAGGCGTTGAGGCCGCAGTAGGGACTGATCGCCGGCGTCTGGCTGTTCCTCGGTTGCACAAGCCCGGCGCGCAGTTGGGCGTAGAAGGCCTGGCTCTCGGCGCTGGGCTGGACATCGAGTTCGCTTGTGAGTGTGCGCGCCAGTGTCTCGTATTGCTGGAGGGCCAGGTGACGTTTGCCGTCCAGAAGATGGGTGCGCATGAGCGCCAGATGGGTTTCTTCGCGCCAGGGTTCCAGCGCCAAGATGTGCTGTAGAAAGCCGGCGGCCGCGCGATAGTTCCGTTGCCGTTGGTGATAGGCAGCCAGGGTCTCCAACGCAGCGATGGCGCGGTTGTGCAACCGTTCCTGGGTCAGCGCACGCCAATCTTCGAAGCCGGGCGCGTCGGAAGAGGAGAAGTCAGTGAGAAAACCGGTGGCGTATAGCTCCGTGGCGGCGCGCATGCGCTGCATACAGTCGCCGCACGCATCCAACCGGCTGTGGGAATGATCCCGGCACTGGTCGAACAGGCTGTTGAATTCGCGCACGTCCAGCCGATAGTTGCTTGCGGCGTTGAAGGTGATGGTGGCGGCGTCTGCGAGCAGAACTTCGTCCGTCACGCCAACCTGGGTCAAACTCTGGCGGATGCGATAGAGGGACTGGCGCAGGCTGGTCTGGGCCTGCTCTTTGGATGCCTCGGGCCAGAGCAGCGCGGCCAGATGCTCGCGCTGGAAGGGCCGGCCAGGGTGGAGGGCCAGATAGACCAGCAGCGACCGCGCGCTGCGGGTGTTGAACTGAATCGGTCTGTTTTCGTCTAGGGCAACACGGAATGACCCGAAAAATGTGAGAGAAAGTTGGCCCATTGCCCTTTTTCACGCGTTTGTCACGCGGCTTTGCTACTCTGATCACGGTCACGAAAGAGAGCGTGATCTCCTGCTCAAAGTCACATCAGTATCGTACACCGAAAGGAGCAACAAGAGAAAACAAAGTCGAAATGATTGACGGTCTGATTGTCGGGGTCGGGAAGGGAGGGAGCATGCTGCAACCAGAGCAGATGTTGCCCACCGCTGAACAGCAAGTGATCTATCGTTCGCTTTTGCTGCGTGTGCGCCAGGTGGTGGGAGAGGAGGAAAGCACGCAACAGTTTTTTGTGAGGGATATCCAAACAGAGGAGGAGAGCTATTTTGCAAATCTGCATGACATGACAAGTTTCTTGATTGATTTTCTGTCAGGGCCAAGCGAGAATCTGTAACGCTTCACCATCTCGTTGACCAGAAGTTGGACGACTTTGTTACCTATCACCGATCCACCAATAGCAGATCCAAGAGGAGAAAACCCTATGTATTCCCGTCAGAGAGCCTTCGCTCTCTATTTGTTCGTCATCGCCGCTGTATTGGGCGGTCTGTTGTGGCCTGCGCAGATGACAGCCCGTTCGCCCCAGGAAGCGCAAGCAGCAACGCCGCAGCTTTTCTTCCCTGTGGTCTACAACCAGTTCCAGGGCAATACACGAAATTCAACCATCTCCATCCAAAACCTGGGCGCAACCGCCGCCTCAGTGCAAGTGACGTTCTACAATGAAGCCGGGCAGGCAATCACGCCAAATCCGTTGACCCTCATTGGTGTGAATGGACCGGTGCAGAATCCCTTCACGTTGCCGCGTGGCGTTGGTCAGTCCTTCCGAATGGACCAGCAGTCTTTGCAGTCTGGGCAGCGATACGCGGTGGTTGTGTCGAGCGATCAACCTCTCGCCGGTACGGCCCAAGCGAAGTTCCTGCCAGGCGTCGGCAACACTGTGTTAACCGGCATGTACGAAGGGTTCACGGCGGCGGGTCTATCGACCACCGCGATCGTGCCAGTTGTAAAAAAGCAGGTGAACAACCTGGGGGCTGAATTGACCATCCAGAATGTTTCTGCTTCGGCTGCACAGAACGTCGTGATCCACGTCTACAATCAGGCTGGGCAACAGGCCTTTCAAACCAATCTGCCGCCGATTCCAGCCTATGCACCTTTTCAGACGAATTTCATTGATATCTTGCAGCTCCCTGCCGGTTTCGAAGGATCGGCGGTGATCGTATCGCCAAATCCGGTGGCTGTGGTGAATCACCAACTGGGCGAAGGGGCCGGCGGTGCTCCCATGCGCACGTCGACGAGTTGGCCAGCCGGCGCTACGACTTTGTACGCACCCTTCCTGGGCAGAGCCGAATTGGGCCTGAGCGCCGCTTTGACGGTGATGAACCCTGGCAATCAACCGGCCAATGTCACCGTCACTCTCTCAAACGGCAACCCGACGCAAGCCACCATTCCGCCGCTAGCCAGCCAGACATTTACTTTCCAACCGTCCCAGCTGGCTGCCACGGTCACATCTCAGCAGCCTGTGGTTGCGGTGGTGGTCAATACGAGTGGCGATGGCAGCGATGCGTCTGCCTACGACGCCGTCACCACAGGCGCGACCCTTTGGGCGTTCCCCTATTTTGCCACGAGCTACAACGTCAACAATGTGGATACCTACGACAGCAGGTTCGTGCTCTACAACCCGGGGCCAAATGGCGCGCCACTGCAGATCGTAGCCCCTCCTCGCTTTCAAGGAGATCAGCCCTTTCAGCAAAATCTGAACCTCGCGCCGGGTCAGGTCATCTTTCTAAATGGCCTGAACGGGCTTGCGAGCAATTCCCTCCGTTCGCTCGTGGTGGCACTCCAACCTGGCTCACCGGAGCAGACCTTCTTCGGCATGGTCTACACGCTGAACCCCAGCCAGGGCGGCGACGACCTCTCCGCGTACCATGGTCTCACCCTGCCTAAGCCTTCCGCCACGATGAAGAAGACCGCGAGCGGCGTCTATCTCAAGGGCGGCGATGCGATCACCTACACACTCTCGTTCAGCGCAGGGACAGATGGCGGCAGCGCGGTCATCACCGATGATCTGCCCGATCAGCTCACCGACTACGCATATACAGCCAGCGCCGGGCTGGTTCTCACCCAGACAGCCGGGGCCGATTTCGTGTGGGATGCCTACGTGCCGGCCAGCGGCGGCGTCATCACCATCACCGGCGTCGTCACCAGTCCCGTGGATGTGGGTCTCTCCAATACGGCATCCATCGCCACCAGTTCCGGCAGCGCAGCCGACACGGTGGTCTCGGTGCTGGACGTCACCCCACCCAATACGGAGATCACGGGGAAACCACCCCTTGTGGACAATAACCCGACTCCTACCTTCTCCTTTATGGGGGATGACAGCAATGCCCAGGGCACCGGTAGCGGTGTGATCGCCTTCGAGTGCAAAGTGGACAGCGGAGACTTTGCGCCCTGCACCAGTCCCTTCACCACCGAAAGCCTGAGTGATGGGGAACACACCTTCCAGGTGCGCGCCATTGACCGCGTCGGCCATGTGGATCCCACCCCGGCCAGCTACACGTGGACCATCGACACCACCGCGCCAGCTGTCCCGACGCTGACCGCCCCGGCCAACGCCAGCGCCATCACCACCACGAACGTGGTCACGCTCACTTGGGACGCTGTGGCTGATGGCGACCTGGCGGGTTACAAAGTGAAGCTCAACGGCCAGGTGCAGGACGTGGGGAACACAACCCAGGCGGTGGTCGGCCCGCTGGCCAACAGCGTCTACACCTGGACGGTGGCCGCCTACGACGCGGCGGGCAACACCAGCGCGTTTGCCAGCGACCGCACCTTCACGGTGGACTATGTCCAACGGCTGGTGATCGACCCGACTGAAACCAGCAGCGCCACATTTGCTGGCTCCTCCGGGTTCACCTCCACCGTCACGGTTCCGGCTGGCGCCATTCCGTTGTCAGGACAAGTGGCGTTGACCTACGAGGTTATTCCCGCCAGCGAGTTGCCAAATCCGCCCAGCGGCGATGGGCTGCTGCTTGGTTTCTCCATGAACTTGTTCCAGAATGGGGTCATGCAGCCTGGATTTGTCTTCAGCATCCCCATCACCATCGAAATCGCCTACGACAGCGCCCTGGTCAGCGACCCAAGCAGCCTGCAACTCTACTACCTGGACGCCAACAACCAATGGTCGAATGATGGCATCACCATCATCACCCCCATCGGCAATCCGCTGGTCGCCACCCTGGCCCATCTGACAGATTTCGGTCTGGCCGAAAGCAGCAGACGCATCTACCTGCCTGTGATCAGCAACTAGACGCAAGCATGAGATTGGTGGGAGGTGCGTACGCCGGTGTACGCATCTCCCACGTTTCCAAGTCAAGCCCGCCGATTCATCATGTTCTATGAACTATCCCAATAACTACAGGTGCGTTGCAGGGTTGTGGCGGCGAGCGAGTGAAGCACGCGCTTACTTCCTCGATTGACGTTCGACGATCTCAGTCGAGCCGCAGCCGAACAATCCAGCAACCCAGAGGCGAACAGGCGGCTTCTGAGAATGGCTGCGCCATCTGTTTGGGTTTTGCTGATACTGATTCAGGCGTTTTCGGTGGATTCACGTCATGGTTTTGCGACAGTGTCTTCGTCCAACGAGTGCGCTGTATAGAGCAGGAGGTCGGTGTCCACGAAGTCATTGCCCTTGAAGAGCAGCGGCTCGCCTGTTGCCCTGGCGAGCGCATAGGCGAAGCAATCGCCAAAGTTCAGCCCGGCCTTGTGCCTGCCCTTGCCGAAATCCTGATAGGCTTGCCTGGCAATCTGCGCCTGTTCTGAAGTGATGGCGGCGATCTCGATGCTGGCCTTGCGGATGAAGTTGTCGAGTTGGCGGCTGGCCTCAGGGTCTCCGTTTGTATCGATGTTGATGGCCGCCTCCAGGAAATTCGCAGCAGACATACGGCAGATCGGCGCGCTCACAATCGCCTGGACAAACCACTCAGCATCCTCTTCCTGGTAGAGAATGGCCAGCAGCGCAGAAGTATCGACAATCATTGCGGCATTCCTCGATCATCATAGAGCATGTCACCGTGATCGAGCGCTGTCGCCGGTTGTTGGATATGCGCTGCACAGCGCTGGGCGATGGTCATCAATTCCTGTGCTCGCGCTTGTTTCTGTCGCTGACGCTGTATTTGTTCTCGTTGTTGGCGCAGGGCGTCAAGCACGACTGCGGTCATACTGCGACCAGTCAACCAGGCCAGTTCGCTTGCCAGGTCGTAGGCTTCCTTGTTTTTGATGTTGAGGCTCATGGCGACAACTCCGATTCTATAAAGATAGAAATCACTTCTATCTTTATAGAATAACGTCGTTCGGTTGGTGTGTCAATCTCTTTCCGTCTCGGGTCTACTTCACGGTGGGGGCGAGAACTGCTCTTGCATTCCGGGAATGGGTCAAACGTCACTTCCTCAGTCGCAAAAGGTTGTGACCCATTCCCGGAATGCGGGCGTGCCCCCAGCTTGAATTGCACCCCCGTCTCCTTTTGTGAGTGACGTCGGAAACCGGCGGCGTCCCACGTCGACTGTTTGTTCTGCTGCCCGCCATGCCTGTCTGGGAGCGGAATCCCCCAACCCGGGGACGGGCGCAGCGATGGACGGCGAAGCGACATTTTCGATCTTCGACTCAATGGTTGCGCCGTCCAACCCCATGAATTCCGGAAGAGCCAAAACGATTTGTAGTTGAGTGCACGCTGCTGTAGAATTGCATCCTGATTCGTCGCCAATCCGCAGCGCGACGCGCTGGCATTGCCTCATTCATGAGATGTTGACGGCGCGACCATTCGATAGCCGTCTTCAGCCACTTTCTTTGCCGTTTTCTCTGCCTGTTTGCCCAATCCATCTGCATGTTCCGGGAGGAATCCACCATGAATGCTCGCACGTTTCGTTTGAATTCCAGGTTGCGCATCTTCGTCATTGCGCCGCTCCTGGCGCTCTTGTTGATTGGGTTGGCTCTCTTCTATCTGAGTCCAACCAGCGCGCAAGCTGCCGACATCACTGTAGACACCACCGCCGACGAAAACGGCGCAGGTGCAAGTTGCTCGCTGCGTGAAGCAGTGACGGCAGCGAACACCAACGCAACATTTGGCGGGTGTCCTGCTGGGTCGGGCAGCGATACAATCTTGTTTGCCAGCCCCGGCCTGACCTACACCCTTAGCATCACGAAGAATGCGGACGGCCCCACGGCGCTCACAATTACGAGCACCGTTGTCATTTCAGGCAACGGGTCAGTCATTTCTAAGAACGCAGCCAGCAACTTCCGCCTCTTTCATGTGGGCAGCGCTGGCAGCCTGACCCTGCAAGACCTGACCTTGCGCAACGGACGCATCGTCGGCTTCAATGGCGGAAGCGGCTCCGGAGGCGGCGGCGGGTCAGCCGGCTTGGGCGGCGCCATCTACAACCGGGGGACGCTGACGCTGGAACGGGTGACGTTGACCAACAACCGCGCCATCGGCGGGAATGGCGGGAATGATGGCGTTACTGGCAACGCTGGCGGCGGCGGCGGCGGCGGTGTGGAGGCCAGCGGCGCCAACAATAGCGGCACTTCTGGCGGCGCAGGCGGCGGGCCAAACAGCGGCGCAGGCGGCGCGACTTGCACGAACGCGACAGGCGACGGCGGCGGCGGTGGGGGCGGCGGCGCCACCGTTCGCAATGGGTGTAGCGGCGGCTTTGGCGGCGGCGGCGGCGGCGGCGGACGAAACGCCGCCAATGAAGGAACAGGCGGGGCTGGCGGCTTTGGCGGCGGCGGCGGCGGCGGCAGCCGGGGAACACCCACCGGGGGAAGCAGCGCTTTTGGCGGCGGGAGCGGCGGAACCGGCACCAGCAGTAACGGCGGCGGCGGCGGCGGCGGCTTGGGCGCGGGCGGCGCAGTCCTGAATCGCGGCACAGCAATCATTACCAATACGACCTTCTACAGCAATGCCGTAACGGGCGGAACCGGCGGAACCGGCGGCAACGCCGGCGGCGCTGGTCAGGCGTTGGGCGGCGCCCTCTTCAATTATGATGGGGTTGTGCGGGTCAACAACGCAACGTTCAGCGACAACACGGCCAACAATGGCGCTACGGATATTTTCAGCCGAAAAGAGTCGGCGGCCACATTGATTCTGCGCAACACCATTCTGGTCAACGGCGGCGGCGGCGTCGACAACTGCCGTATCTCCAACGCCAGCGGCTCGACCACGACGACAGGCAGCGCCAACAATCTCATCGAAAACAATGGTTCTGCTCCCTGTCCCGGCGTCAGCGTCACAGCCGACCCGGAGTTGGGCGCCCTGGCCAACAACGGCGGCAAGACCCGGACAATGGCCTTGTCCTCCACCAGCCCGGCCAAGAATACAGGCGACAACGCCACCTGTGCGGCGACAGACCAGCGCGGGGTCAGCCGACCCCAGGAGAGCATCTGCGACATCGGCGCATACGAATACCAGCCGCCGATTGGCAGCATCGTTGTGAAGAAGGTGGCAGTTGGCGGCGACGGTTCGTTTGGCTTCAGCAGCAGCTTCACCACCACCAGCCCCTTTACTATCGCCACTGTGGGCGGGACAGGCGCAGTAACCTTCACTAACCTGACATCTGGCAGCGGTTACACCGTGACCGAGAAGACGCCGGTGGGCTGGCAGTTGACCGGTTCGAGTTGCGACAACGGGACGCCCGGCAACGTCACGGTGGCCTCGGGCATGACCACCACCTGCACCTTCACCAACACAGTGGGTCTCTGCCACGCCACGCCCGACAACGGGACGACGGTCTTCTCCAGCGTGGACGCCCACGCCGTGCAGCAGGCAGTGGACGCTGCGTCAATAGGCGGCCACGTCAAGGCAGCGGGCACATGCGTGGGCGTGGAGAGCCGCGCTAGCACGACCCAGTCGGCCTACATCTCCAAGACGCTGACTCTCTCTGGCGGCTACACGCTGACCAACTGGACGACGAGCCACCCGATCACCCAGCCTACGGTCATCGACGCGGCTGGCGGCGGGCGTGTCCTGCTCATCACAGACACTGTGCCGGTCGAGATCGTGGCGCTGACGTTGCAGGGCGGCAACTTCGCCGGCAACGGCGGCGGCATCTTCAGCAACGGTTCACTTGCACTGACCGACACTATCGTCCAATCGAATACGGCGACCACTGGTAACTCTGGCGGCGGGCTGTGGGCCTACTCCACGCTGAGCCTGACCAACACCCACTTTCTCAGCAACACGGCCCAAAGTGCTGGCGGCGGGGCGCGAGCCATCGGCGCAGTGACAGCAGTAAACAGCCGCTTCGAGAACAACCGCAGCGTGAACAGCAGCGGCGGCGGGCTGTACGCTAACTCCACCCTGGCGCTAACCAACACCCAGTTCATCAGCAACACGGCTCAGGCGTTCGGCGGCGGGGCGTATGCCGATGGCGTGGCGACGACAACCAATAGCCGCTTCGAGAACAACCGCAGCATGAACAGCAGCGGCGGCGGGTTGTTCGCCAACTCCACCCTGCTGCTGACCAACACCCACTTCATTAGCAATACCGCAAGTACAGGCGGCGGGGTGTATGCCTTCAAGGAAGCGAGGACAGCCAACAGCCACTTCGAGAACAACCGCAGTATGACCTTCGCCGGCGGCGGGTTGTTCGCCAACTCCACGCTGGCGCTGACCAGCACCCACTTCATCAGCAACACGGCGAGCACCTCCGGCGGCGGGGCGTTTGCCATCCGCGCAGCGATCATAGCCAACAGCCGCTTCGAGAACAACCGCAGTACGAGCGACCGTGGCGGCGGGCTGTACGCCGACTCCACGTTGAGTGTGACCAACACCCACTTCATCAGCAACACGGCCAGTGATGCCGGCGGCGGGGCGTTCGCTAAAAGCGCAGCGACGGCAGTCAACAGTCGCTTCGAGAACAACCGCAGCACG
>CAZLMM010000094.1:0-27008 GCA_964560495.1 uncultured Caldilineaceae bacterium | reverse complement strand
TCCTCTTTGGCCTTGTCCTTGGCTGGACAACCTTACCAGGTTCTGCAACACTCTTGTTAGGGGATTGAAACTCAACACCATCGACCCACGAGTACCATCCTGTTGGCGCCACAGGAAGGACTGAATCCTCGTGAGGGGATTGTGCGGCTGACGCCTGAACCAGGAGCTCATACTTTCACCTACTTCTCAGAACACAGGGGGCGGGACATGAAGATCTTCGGTTCGATATTTCGCGGCATCGCTAGAGTCCCTCTGTTCTTGCTGGGGCTCTTCCTCATTCTCTTTCTAGGAGTCGTGCTGGTAGGTGGTTTCTACGCATGGGGGTGGTATGCAGCCTGCGGCAAGTCGGTGGCCGCCTGCATCGTCGACGCTATCAACCCTTTGCCAGAGAGCTACGGCCGCGGCGTCGGCATCCCCATGATCTGCGGGCCGGACGAAGAACAGGACGGCGCGCTGTGCTATCCACGGTGCGAAGCTGGCTACACCGGCGTCGGCCCGGTCTGCTGGCAAAATTGTCCCGCCAACTATCGCGATGACGGCGCGTTCTGCGCCAAGCCCGAACCATATGGACGGGGAGCAGGCTACGCGCTTTGGGATAAAGGCAAGTGCGAGTCCGAGCATGGAAGCTGCGAGCAGGACGGCCTCTTGTTCTATCCCGTCTGCGCCGAAGGGTTCCATGCCGTTGGTTGCTGTATTTGCAGTCCAAGTTGTCCGGTCGGGATGGTTGACATGGGCGTCTCGTGCACTAAACAGAGCTACGGACGCACGGCCGGCGTCCCGCTGCACGCCTGCCCGGAAGGACACGAACGAGACGCCGCCCTTTGCTATCCCGTCTGCAAACCCGGCTTCAAGGGCGTGGGACCCGTGTGTTGGGAAGAGGAGCAGTAGTACGCCCTATGACTGAGCTGATATCTGGCTGGCATTCTGTGCGCGCGCCAGCAGAATCTCCCGTTCGCGCGCGTTGCGGGTGAGCGCAGCGGCTCGTTCGAACTCTGCTTTTGCCTCGTCGAAGCGCCCCAATTTTGCCAGGAAGTCGCCGCGCACACTGGGCAGCAGGTGGTAGCCTTTGAGCGACGCATCCGCCAGCAGCGTATCCACTACCTCCAGCCCCACCGCCGGGCCATAGGCCATGGCCAGAGCCACGCTGCGGTTCAGCTCCACGATGGGTGATGGCGCAATCTGCGCCAGGGCGTCGTACAGGCCGGCAATGGCCGCCCAGTCTGTTTCCCCGGCAGTGGTTGCCCGGGCATGACAGGCGGCGATGGCAGCCTGTAACGCATAGGGGCCAAGCGCGCCGCCTAGTTTTTCCGCACGTTCCAGCGCAGCCAGCCCGCGGCGAATGAGCAGTCGATCCCAGCGAGCCCGGTTTTGATCCATGAGCAGGATCGGCTCGCCGCCCGGCCCCAGGCGAGCTCGCAGCCGCGACGCCTGAATTTCCATGAGCGCGACCAGGCCATGCACCTCTGCCTCTTGGGGCGCAAGCTCCGCCAAGATGCGACCCAGCCGCAGAGCCTCCTCGCAGAGCGCCGGACGCACCCAATCTTCGCCACCGGTTGCAGAGTAACCCTCGTTGAAAATGAGATAGATGACTTCCAGCACCGAAGTCAGTCGGCTGGCGCGCTCCGCCGCGCTGGGCGTCTCGAAGGTGATGCGCGCCTCGGCCAGGGTGCGTTTGGCGCGCACAATGCGCTGTGCAATGGTGGCCTCGGGCGCGAGGAAGGAGCGCGCTATCTCATCGGTGCTGAGGCCGCCCAGTAACCTCAAGGTCAGCGCAACACGCGCCTCGGTCGACAACACCGGATGACAGGTGATAAAGATCAGGCGCAGCATGTCATCATCGATCTCTTTCTCTATCACATTGTATTCTGCGGCGGTGCGCTCCTGCAGCGCGTCCAGATTGCGGCCCAGCTCGTCTTGTTTGCGTTCCAGTGTGACATTACGCCGGATGCGGTCGACGGCGCGGCGTTTGGCGACAGCCATGAGCCAGGCGCCCGGCTTCTCTGGCACGCCTGACTCGGGCCATTGTTCCAACGCGTTCACCAACGCATCCTGGGCCAGGTCTTCGGCCAGACCCACGTCGCGCACCAGGCGCGTCAGGCTGGCGATGAGCCGGGCAGATTCCATGCGCCAGACAGCCTCGATGGTGCGGCGGATGTGGAGAGGCGATGGCTCATTCATGCCTGGTCGTAGGCTTGCTGCAGTCCGGCGATGTCGAACTTGGACATTTTCAGCATGGCTTGCATGACGGCTTGCGCCTTGGCCGGGTTTTCATCTTGCAGCAGCCTGCCGAGGATCGTCGGGTTGATCTGCCACGACAGGCCAAAGCGGTCTTTCAACCAGCCGCAGGGACCCTGTTCGCCTCCTTCAGAGAGTCTTTCCCACAGCTCGTCTACTTCTTCCTGGCTCTCACAAGCGACGGAGAGGGAGATGCCGTCAGTCAGGACGAAATGGGAGCCGCCATTGAGGGCGATGAACTCCTGGCCCTCAATCTCGAAGTTGATGGTCATGACTGCGCCTGGCTGGTCCGGTGTATCTTCGCCATAGCGGCTGACGTTGAGGATACGCGAATTCTTGAAGACTGACGTATAGAGATTGACAGCCTCTTCGGCCTGGTTTTCGTATGCGATAAACGTTGTGATCTTCTGCATGGCTTCCCCTGGTTTGTTTGAAGTTCTCCGGTGACGTTCACCAGCGAGGTGCACCGGTGAGGCGTCGTCAAGGTTGGTTTTGGGTGGTCGCCCACCACTGATTGTGGCGGATGTAGCCATCAGGAGACGCTCTCTCCATGAAGATGACATGGCTACATCCGCTGTGCGCCTACTTTCGTGAATACGCCTCGACCTCTTTGCGCAGGCGTTCCTCCTGTTCGCGCAGTTCGGGTGTGAGTTCTGCGCCGAAATCTTCGCTCTCGAAGACCGGGCGAATCTCGATCTCGGCTTCGGCGTCCTCCACGCCGTCGGGATTGGGCATGCGCCTGACCCATTCCACAGCCTCTTCGATAGATTTGACCTGCCACAGCCAGAAGCCGGCGATCAGCTCCTTGGTTTCGGCGAAGGGGCCGTCGATCACGCTGGTCTTGCCGCCGGCGAAGCGCACCCGCTTGCCCCGCGAACTGGGATGCAGACCCTCGCCCGCCAGCATGACGCCGGCCTTGACCAGCTCCTCGTTATAAAGCCCCATTTCGGTCAGCAGTTTCTCGCTGGGCATGACGCCTGCTTCGCTTTCCTTGTTGGCTTTGATGATGACCATGACTCTCATTGTGGTTTTCCTTTCTTTCCTGTAATCAATTGCACGGTGGCGAGGCTGATTGGGGTTTTGCTGCCCTTTTGCTCTCTCTATCTATTACGTCGAATGGTTTCGTAGAAAATCGACACGAAATTGACACGAAATTGAACGAATAACAGAGTTCGATTGGCTCTTTTCCCCACCTGGCGATTTCCTCCTACTGCCTTTTCCCCACAGACTCCCGCACGATTGACCGGCAAGAGATGGGTGCTCCAACCGATGGCGCGCGCACGGGCGGCGTGCTATCGTGAAGGAAAGGTGATCAATCATCGCATACTCAGGCGACCATGTAAAAGTCGCCCAGTGTGTTATCGCTATTTGAGGGGGCCACTCATGTCATTCTCAGAGATTCTGTGGGTTGTGATGATACTGACAGCAATGGTGTCTGTGCGTTTTGGGCTGCCCTTGCTGCTCACATGGTTGGTGGGAGGCGCAGTCGACCATGCCATCCACCCGCGCGGCGACTCCCTTCAGTAGCGTCTGGCATCGGCCGAGAAGGATGATGAACATGGCGACAACAAGCAATGGGGCGTTTCTCTCCCGCAGCACCCGTTATTGGGGAACTCTATTTCTTCTCGTGCTCTGTGTCGCGCTTTCGCCCAACATGGCCGGCCCCGTCCAGGCGCAGGACATGGAGAGTGAACCGACCAAGCCTTGCACCTCCTGCCACACGCAAGAGGCTGACGCATGGCAGCAATCTCCCCACAGGCTCGCGCTCGACGCCGGTTCGGGCGCGCTGTGCGTCGACTGTCATGGGGACTACGTGCGCGGCCATCCAGACGACCAGGCCATGCCTTTGCGTGTAGACTCAACCATTTGCCAGGAGTGCCATGCAGAGACCTACGGTCAGTGGCAACGCAGCACCCACGCCAGCGCAGAGGTTCAGTGCATCAGTTGCCATGCGGTGCATTCGCAACAGATGCGCCTGACCGACGACCGCCTCTGTACCTCATGCCATCAGTCGTCGTTGGATGACTCGCTCCACAACGCCCATTGGCAGACGGATGCAACCTGCACCATGTGTCACATGACAGTCGAAACTCACGGCGAAGCGATTGCCGATGCAGGCCCGGCTCTGGCAGCGATGCTTGCGCCCGACCACGATTTTGTCACCGTGTCGGCGCGCAACTGTCTGAGCTGCCATCGCAAGGATGTCACAGAAAAGGTGAGCAGCAGCTCTCCTGTGCACGAGTTGCGTGTAGCGAAAGATGCCAGCGAGGAGCAGGCGCGTCAATTGGCCGCCAAACTGCAAGCCGCTGAAGCGGACAACTGGTTGCTTTCGATCTTTTCGTTGGCCAACCTGGGCGTGGGGCTGGGCATCGGCGGCATGGTGGGGATTGCACTGATGGTCGCGTTGGCGCGCTTTGGGACGCGGAGGTAAAGCCGATGGTCTGTTCAGAAGTGAAGTCTTGTCCAGAGATCGCCATGAAATACGAAGAAGTTGTAGCACAGGGCGGCGCTGATTCCGGCCTGAAGAAACACCCTGAAATCCTCTTCAGATCGTCGCGACGGGCATTCATGCAGCAATTGTGCGTAGGAGCCGGCGCGTTGGCCCTTGCCTGCGCGCTCACCAGACCAGCGCAGGCGTCGAGCGACGACCCGGCCGTGGAGGACGCCTGGGGCATGTTGATCGACCTGACCCGTTGCACCGGCTGTCAGTCGTGCGCGCTTGCCTGCAAGGAAGTCAACCTGCGAGCAGACCCGCAAGAGGTCCCCCATGTGCTCAGCAGCGACGCCTACAGCGTCGTGCAGCGCGTCGAGTTGGCTGGCGACGACGGCGAGGTCGCCCCGGTCTTTGTCAAGCGCCAGTGTATGCACTGTGTGCATCCTGCCTGCGCTTCGGCCTGCACGGTGGGCGCTCTGCACAAAAGTGACCAGGGGCCGGTCGTCTATGACGCCAACAAGTGCATCGGCTGTCGTTATTGCCAATACGCCTGTCCATACGGCATTCCGGCCTACGACTGGGAGAACCCCCTCGGCCTGATCCATAAGTGCCAATTGTGCGTCGAACGCATCGAGGAAGGCGAAACGCCCGCCTGTGTGGCCGCCTGTCCCAATGGCGCGTTGCGTTTTGGTCAACGCGCCATGCTCCTCGCCCAGGCCCACGCGCAGATCGCCTCGAATCCAGGGCGCTATGTGGATCATGTGTACGGCGAACACGAGGCGGGCGGCGCATCTGTGCTTTACCTATCGCCGCTGCCTTTTGCCGCGTTGGGTTTTCCTGCGCTGGGTGATGAGGCAATCTCGACCCACGCAGAAGCGATGATGGAGCGCACGCCGCTCATCGCGCTGACCGTGGCGGCTGCAGCTTCGGCGTTGAGTGTTCTGCTGAAACGTCGGGCTGCTCACGCCGAATTTTCATCAGAATCGCCTGAAAAGGAGTCCACCCAATGACGACGCAAGCATTGGTGCGCCGCAACGAACTCAACCTGTGGCCCATTTCCGGCTGGCAAATTCTTTCCGGCTTGTTGGCGTTCGCGACAGTGCTCGGCGTCGCAGCAGGTCTGGCGCGGCTGATCCTCGGATTGGGCGCCACGACGGCCCTCAACGATGCCTATCCTTGGGGCGTCTGGATTGGCTTCGACTTTGCCTTGATTGCTCTGGCCGGCGCGGGGTTCACCATGGCCGCCGCAGTGCATGTCTTTCATCTGCACCGCCTCCAACCAGCTCTGCGCCCGGCGCTGCTGGCGGGGCTGTTGGGCTATGTGGCCGTCTTGTTGCTGCTTGTGCTCGATCTGGGGCGCCCTGACCGTTTCTATCATTTCATCATCGACTGGAATCTGCACTCGCCCCTTTTCGAGATCAGCTGGTGCGTGTTGCTCTACACCACGGTGCTGGTCATCGAGGTCAGTCCAGACGTTTTTGGGAGATTGGGCTGGCGGCGACCACAAAACTGGGCGCGCCGGGTCATGGCGCCGGCCACAATCATCGGCGTCACCCTCTCCACGCTCCATCAATCCACGTTGGGCACACTCTATCTCAACATGCCCCACCGTCTGGACAGCCTGTGGTGGTCGCCCCTCCTTCCCCTGCTCTTTTTCGTGTCGGCCATTCTGGCCGGGTTGAGCCTGGCGATTCTTGCCTATCGTCTGGCCGTGCGTTTGTGGGGTCAAGATGGGGAGCCGGCTGTCATTCTCGGTCTCGGCAAGGGCGTCGTTGTTGTCGGGTTGCTCTATCTGCTGCTGCGGCTGGCTGCAATCTGGCTGGGTGGGGAGCTTGGTCGCATCCTGGCTGGCGACCCCCTGGCCCAGGCCGTGGCAATCGAACTGGGAGTCGGTGTGGTTGCGCCCGTTCTGCTGCTCGCAACCCCAGCCCTGCGTCGCCGGTCGTGGGCCCAGTGGCTGGCGCCAATGCTGGCCCTGCTCGGCGTCGGCCTCAATCGCTTCAACGCTACATTGATTGGGCAACTGCCGCCGGTTGCGGGCGTCTATTCGCCCCATCTCTACGAATGGCTTTCAACGTTGGGCATTCTGGCTGGCGCGGCGCTCGTGTGGGGGCTGGGCATACGCTTCGTGCTGCGCCCAAAGACGGACGATCACCATCGGCGAACGGAGGCGGTATGAGCTTCTTTGCAGAGACAGGCGCGCTCGTCTTGATGTTTGTTGTTCGTTTGGCGATTCCGCTCCTGGTGACAATGCTGATTGTCTATGCGTTGCGCCGGCTCGATGCCCGCTGGCAGGCAGAAGCGCAACAGCGCGGGGAAGGCGCGACCGCGGCAGCGCCACACGAGGCGTTGGCTGTCTCCACCGCGCCATGTTGGCAGGTGCGGCGCTGTCCCCCACAACGGCGTGACCGCTGTCCCGCCTATCTCCGGCCAAACCTGAACTGTTGGGCTGCCCGCAACCAGGCCGAAGGACGTTTGCCTGACCGTTGTCTCACCTGCATTCTTTTCAAGCAATCTCAACTGTTGCAGGCATGAGCGGCAGCGCAATCATTGCGCCGATTGGTTGCTTTCGCTCAGCAGCCCTTTCTCTATGGCGTATTTGACCAGTCCGGCCCGGTTGTGAAGGTTGAGTTTCGCCATGATGTTCTCGCGGTGGCGGTCGACGGTCTTTGGACTGACCGTGAGCTGATCGGCGATCTCGCGGCTGGTCATCCCCTCGGCGATGCAGATCAACACCTCTCGTTCTCGAGGCGTCAACTCGTCGCTGTCTTCGGCATGAGAGTTGTGCAGGCGCTCCATATCATGGACCAGATAGCGCGCCAGCGTTGCATGCAGAAAGACGTTGCCTTGATGGACAACGCGCACCGCAGCGATCAGGTCATCGGGCGCAGCGCGCTTGGGAACATAGCCGGCCGCGCCGGCGTGAATCATCTCGAAAAAATATTGCTCATCCTCGTGCATCGTCAGAGCCAGTACAGCCGTCTCTGGGCTGCGCTGCTTGATGCGTTTGGTCGCGTCGATGCCGTTCATGCCAGGCATGGCGATGTCCATGATGACGACATCGGGGTGCAGTTCGCGCACTGCGCTCAACGCTTCTTCTCCGCTGCTCGCTTCGCCAACGATGACGATGTCTGGCTCTGCGGCGAACAACATGCGCAGCCCGGCGCGCAGAATGGAATGGTCATCCACCAGCAGCAACCGTATTGTCGTCATGAGCCTCTCCCTTTGCCCGGTTGTCGATTTTCGGTTCGTTGTTCTGGATGCGGGCGCGTACGCGAATGAGGGTCCCTTGCTGGGGCGCGGATTTGATCTGGTGTTCACCGCCCAACAGCAGAGCGCGCTCGCGGATGCCCAGCAATCCCCAGCTGGCGTTCGGCCCCCGCCGCGCCAACACCTGGGCCGGGTCGAAACCC
The DNA here is from genome assembly GCA_964560495.1 of uncultured Caldilineaceae bacterium. Taxonomy (GTDB): domain Bacteria; phylum Chloroflexota; class Anaerolineae; order Caldilineales; family Caldilineaceae; genus UBA5069. The sequence goes on along the minus strand of CAZLMM010000094.1, from coordinate 18,926 downwards.
TGTCCATTGTCCTGGATGGTCACGATGACTTCGTCTGGCCGGCTTTCCAGTACGACAGAGGCGTGTGTTGCGCCCGAGTGTCGCGCCACATTGGTAAGGGCTTCCTGCACGATGCGAAAGATCACGGTTTCGTAGTGCGCTGGCAGCCGCGCCAATTCACCGGCCACGGTCAATGTGGTGTGAATGGTCGGATTGCGGGCATTGAAGGTGCGCACGTACCAGCGCAGCGCGGCGATCAGCCCCAGGTCGTCGAGTTGCGGTGGACGCAGGTCGGCGATGATGCGGCGCAATTCGCTCAGTGCGTCCTGTGCGAATGACTGGAGAGCATCCAACTGCGAACTCAACAAAGGGGCGTCACGGTCAACCGTGTTGGCTGCGCCTCGCAACCCCAGGGCAATCGCAGTGAGCGACTGGCCTGTGGCATCGTGCAGCTCCCGCGCGATGCGCTGGCGTTCAGCCTCTTGCGCGTCCACAATCTGGCGGAAGAGATGTTCCAACGTTTGCTCGCGACTGCGCGCCTCCTGGTAGAGCCGGGCATTGTCGATGGAGAGGGCCAACTGTTGGGCAATGCCAGCCATGAGACGCACATCTTCGATGTCGATTGGCTTCTGTTTGCCTTTGGCTCGGGCAAAAACCACCGCGCCAATCACATGGGGGTGGCTGGTGAGGGGCAGCGCAATGTATTCCGTGGGGCTGATATATCCCCAACATTCCTCGCCAATCAGCACTGCGTGGACATTGAACTCGATGAGCACGCCATCGTGGTGACGGCAGACTGCCTGTCCTACTGCAATGCACTGCTTTCCCACCGCAACACTTGGCCCATAGCGCGCGCCCGGCGCCGCAGCATCGGTTGTGGCGTAGCCAGTTGACGCGACGACGCGCGGCTCCGTCTCGTCGGGATCGAGCAGCAGCAATACGCCAGCATCGGTGAATGCCAGATTCCCCACTGTCTCCACCAGAGCTCGCTGCAGGCGTTCGGATTGATCCACCGGTGCAGCTAATGAATTGGAGAGTTCGAGCAACAAAGCCAGCTCCGCGGCGCGCGCCTGGAGCTCGTAGTTCATGCGGTCTCGTTCTTGACGCGCCGTGCGTTCGGCCAACAAGGTGCGCTGTTGCGCTTCCACCTCTGTGCGAGCTGCTCGTTCCAGGCGTCGACGGTTTTCCACTTCGATGGCGCGCAGGCTGCGCAGGACGAAGATTGTGAGAACGATGGCCATGACGGCGCGAAAGAGCTGAATAGGGATCCCGAACCATTCCAGGAAGAGCTGGCCGTTGATGACGCTGGAGAGAGGCAACTCTGTGGCGCGCACAAAAAGTTGGCCGATGACCCCGTAGAGCAAGAGCGCAGCCGCGGCCCACACCAGATCGCGCCCGAACTGGGGCATGTCGTGTTCGCGCAGGGTGCGTTGCTGAGCCATGAGAGCCCATGCCCCCAACAGGGCGGCCGGGATGGCAAGAAGGTAGCGAGCCAGGACATCAGCATACACGACGGCCTGCCGGGCCGCAGGACCCCACAGCGCAACGACCAGAACCACACCAATCAGCCAGACAATCGGCATCACCAGCGGCGCACGCCCGGTCCATCGAGAGTCATTGGTAGAGCTTAACAGCGTCGCGCCAAAGACCAGGAGCATGATGAACGACATGGCCAGGATGCTGACGCGGATCACTTCTTCGCCAAGCCCAGGAAGGCCAACCTGCCCAGACAGGGTTGTCTGTTGGAACATCTCGATCCACTCGTGTGCACTGTGGAAGAGACCAAAAAGGGCCAGGGGGAGGATGGCGCGCACAAAGGCGAAGTTGGATTGTTGGCGGCTGGCAACGCTGAGGATGACGCCCATGGCAAAGAATGCCAGGCCGTAGAAGAAGAAGACGTAGGTGATATGGTCAACAAAGAACGCAGTGATGGGGTTCAAGGTTTATGGCGTGATGTTTCCCAGGATGACAGGTCGGGCTGCGCCGGTGGCGGGCGGCCAGTTTCCTGGCCGTCGATGCCAGGTTTCGTAGGCAAGGACAGCAAACGCCGCCGCTTCTTTGGCGTCGGCAGGCACACCTAGTTCGGCAATCGTAAAGATGCGACTGGTCGGCAGAAGATCGGCCAACATGCGCAGGAGAGTGGAATTGTATGCGCCGCCGCCGCTGACGATCACCTCGTCGGGTGGGGTGGGCAGGAAATCGCGGTAGGCGCGGGCGACGGAGTGGGCCGTAAGGGCCGTGACTGTGGCAATGATGTCGTTGCCAGTCAACCCCAACTCCGAACCGCGTTCCCAGACCTGGCTGCCGTATTGCCGCCCAAAGAGCTCGCGCCCGGTCGTCTTGGGCGGCGGCAGGCGCAGAAAAGGCTCTGCCAGCAGCTCGTCCAGCAAGACCGCGTTGATCCGCCCTTGCGCCCCCAGACCGCCATCCACGTCATAGGCAAGCGCCCCGCCAGTGGCGCGCCGCACAGCGTCGTCGATGAGCATGTTGCCGGGCCCGGTGTCAAAGGCCAGTCCGGTCTGCGCCGCCCAGAGCGACCCAATGGGCGGCAGGAAGGTCACGTTGGCGATGCCGCCCATATTCTGCAAGGCGCGTGTGTGGGTCGCATGGGTGAAGAGCAGCAGATCGACGTAGGAGACCAGGGGCGCGCCCTGGCCGCCGACCGCCATGTCGCGCACGCGGAAGTTGCTCACGACAGGCAGTCCTGTCATCTCGGCGATCACCGCCGGTTCGCCAATTTGCAACGTAGAGGCCTGCGGCCCGGTGGGAATGTGCCACACGGTCTGTCCATGACACCCGATCAAGTCGACCTGGTCAGGGGTGAAGCCGGCCGCGGCGATTGCCGTCAGCGCGGCCGCGCCATAGGCGCGTCCCAATGCGAAGCTGAGGCTGCACAGCCGGTCAACCGTGCCCGTCTCTGGGCGAAATGAGGCGAAGACTTCTGCCTGGAGTGACGACTCATAGGCAGTGTGGACATGGGCAAGCAGCTCCCATCTCAAGACGGGTGGTGCGCCCTCCAGTCGCATGACGGCTGCGTCGATTCCGTCGGCGGATGTGCCGGACATGAGGCCGATGACGATCATGATGAGTCAACAACGATGAGTCAACAACGATGAGTCAACAACAAAGAAAGCTCGTGGGTAAACACCTGGAAAACCGTGCTTCAAAGGTCGACTGGTTGGCCGCGCTCCGCTGAATCCTGGATGGCGCACAAGACGCGCGTCACAGCAAGGCCGTCCGCCCCGCTTGCCAACACAGGTCGATCCAGCGTCACTGCGTCGATGAAATGAACGATGCTGTCCAGTACGAAACCGGTGAGGTGAGATCCGGTCGGCGGCGCGAGCAGGTCAGGATAGGCGGCCCTTGCACCAGAATAGAGCTCCATACCGCGATTGTGGGAGCTGTCAACATAAATGGCGCCTCGACTGCCCAGAATTTCGAGTTTCAAGTCCTTCACAGTTGGCTGTGTGCGTGGCAAAATCCAGGCGTGTTCGAAGACGGCCACCGCGCCGCGCCGAAACTCGACCGTCGCGACGTGGAAGTCGGGGGCCTGGATGCCCAGGCCATGCAGAATGCCAGAGCGAGTGACGGCATAGACGCGCATAGCCTCATCGTCAAGCATCCAGCGCACGAGGTCGAACATGTGGCTGGCGAGAAACCATAAGGCCGACGACTGACTGGCCCAACGCAGCATCTCGGTGGGCACCTCGGTGGTGTTGCTCAGGCGGGCATAGACATAGGCCGGATCGCCGATCTCGCCGCCCCGGATGGCGGCGTTGGCATTGACCATGGGTGGGTTGACCCGATTGTGGAAATCAACCATCAGCTTGACGCCGCTTGAATCCGCCGCCTGGATGATCGCCTCGGCCTCGGGCACTGTGGTCGCCAATGGTTTTTCCACCAGAATATGCTTTCCTGCCTGAGCAGCAGCAACGGCGACCTCTTTATGGAGATGGTCGGGCGTGGCGATGGAAACAGCGGTGACGTTGGGATTGTCCAGAACAGAGCGATAATCGTTGGTGTGGCTGGCCGCGCCGTAACGTTCGGCGACCAGGCGCGCTCTTTCCTTGTTCAGATCACACACGGCAATGAAATCCACTGCATGATGCCGGCTGTAAGCCTGGGCGTGGCGCTCGCCGAACAGACCTGCGCCGATGAGGGCGAAACCTTGCTTCTCTATCATCCCTTAATTGCTCCCATGCGAACACCTTCCAGAAAATACTTCTGAAAGGCCAAAAAGAAGAGGATCATGGGCAGGGCAGCCAATGCCGCGCCGGAGAAGATGACGCCCCAATCGGTCATGAATTCGCCTTGCAGATTGGCGACGCCCACGGTGAGAGTGTAGTTTTGTGGCTTGTTCAGCGCAATCAGCGGCCACAGAAAATCATTCCAAGAGCGGACAAAGATGAAGATAGCGAGCGCAGCCACAGCAGGTTTACACAGGGGAAGAATCACATGCCAGAAGATGCCCGGTTCGCTACACCCATCTATGCGCGCAGCATCTTCCAACTCGCTGGGCAGGGTCTGGATGTATTGACGCATAAGGAAGATGCCAAAGACCCAGGCCGTGCCTGGCAGCACCAAGGCCCATAGGTTGTCGATTAATCCCAGGCTGCGATTGATGAGGTAGAGTGGGATCAGCGTCACATGGATGGGGATCATGAGGGTGCTAAGGATGAGCCAGAAGAGCACATTGCGCAGAGGAAAGCGCCGCTTGGCAAAGGCGTAGCCGGCCAGGCTATCGAAGATCACATGCCAGGCTGTGATCAGCAGCGCCACGATCACACTGTTGATCATCCAGTTTTGGTAGAAACGCGTGCCGCCCAACAGACGGACGAAATTATCCAGCTTGAACGCGGGAATGAGCAGCGGCGTCAGGGGAGGCGTCGATTGGATCGGCGTCAGTGCATTGACGAAGAGCCAATACATGGGAAAGAGGGCGATCACCACGGTGACAATCAGCACGAGCCAACCCAACCATGAGATGCGGCTCTGTCTTCTGGTCGATTGAACCACTTTCTGCGCCATGAGAATCTCACTTCAATGTCTCAATATTCCACGTCGCTGCGCAGCAAGCGGAACTGGATGATCGCAACGGCAGCGATCATCAGAAAGAGGACAAATGCCTGGGCCGATGCAACGCCGAAATTCAAGTCTTTGAAGGCGTTGTTGTAAATCTGGGTGACGATGGTCTGGGTGGAATTTCCGACGCCGCTTGGCACCATGATATAGATGCGCTCGAAGACTTCGAAGCTGGCGATGGTGTAGAGCACAACAAGATAGAGCGTTGTCGGGCGGATCAGGGGCACGGTGATGTTCCACCACCGCTGAACGCCGGATGCGCCGTCGAGTTGGGCTGCCTCGTAGTATTCGGCCGGGATGCTGCCCATGGCTGCGCTGAAGAGCACGACAGCGGTGGCAGGAATGGTGAGCACAGCCGAAAGCGTAACGCTGGCGAGGACGATATTGGGGTCCGACAGCCAGCGCACCGGTGGCAAGCCGATCATCCTGAGCAGCCAGTTGGCAAAGCCCCACTGGGCATTGAAGATGTACGCCCAGGTCAAGCCAACGATCAATGCGCTGGTCACGGCAGGAAGATAGTAACCGGCGCGAAAGAAGGTGCGCCAGCGGTGACTGAGGGGCTGAATGAGGCTGGCGAGAATCAGCCCAAGCAAGATCGCGGTTGTCACAGTAAAGATCGTGTAGATCAACGTGTTGCGAATCGCTGCCACGAAGATCCAATTCAGTTGGGTAAAACCTTTGCTGTAATTCTGATAGATGGGCGACATCCAGGTTCCGCCGCGTCGGAGGCTGTAATCCTGGAAGGAGATGACAAACGCCCACAGTACAGGCAACAACACAAAGATGAAGAATGGCAACATGCTGGGGAGGATGAAGAGGTAACTCCAGCCATATCTCTGCAAAAAGCGCCGCATGATTGCCGTCCATTGTGAGTGCGTGACCATCTGGGCGAAGGGAGACGATCGCCCAGATGGTCATGGAATGATGCGAAACCCTATTCGCCAGCGATCAGCGAATTCGCCTCGGCCTCGATCTCCTGCATGGCTGAAAGCGCATCGGTTTGACCGAAGATCACATTCTGGAACTGGGGGTGGATCAGGCGAGTCAGGGGCGCCCAGTTCTGGATAATCGGCGTGACCCACATATATTCTACAAATGGGATAAAGGTGTCAAGCGGCGGCGCTACTTGCACCGACTTGCGCGCGCCAGGGGCCAGATAGAAGCCGGTTGGCGTCGTTTCGGAGGGTGGCACGTCTTCCTGGACGGCGCTGCTGGTCAGGTAGCGCGCCAGATCCATGGCTGCCTGTGTCTTTACCTCATCATCCTGCGCCGCCACGGCGATCAAGCCAATGGCGCCAACGGTGAGCTGGTTGTCGTTGTAGGTTGGGATCGGGTAGATCTCAAAATCCACGCCGTCGCGTCTGAACTGAGCCGCCGGGCCCGTAGCATCTACGATCATTGCGTATTGACCATTGGTGAAGCCACCTTTAACATCGGAGTCCTTCTGAGCGCCAAAGTCAGGAGGTGTGATCTTGTGCTCCAACGCCATGGACGCATATCGCTCCATCCCTGCAGCTGCTGTCTCGGTGGCAAAGCCAAATGTGCCCTCTGGCGTGACAGGGCGCACGCTTGCATCCTCATTCATGAACAACGCCCAGGTGTTGACCACGCCCGGATCGACGAATCCGCTGAAACCGTAGACCTGCTCCCCATTTTCACGGGTGAAGGTAAGCGCCTTGGCCGTCTCGATGAACTCGTCCCAAGTCCAATCCTTGCTGGGAAGCTCCACGCCCTTTTCGGCAAAGACTGTTTTGTTCAGGTACATGCCCATGGGCACGACCCACAGGGGCCAGGCGTAGGCGCTGCCGTCTTCCAGGCGCACAGCATTGAGCAAATTCGGATAAATATCTGCAACATCTTCTTCTGTAAGATAGGCGTCTATGGGGGCGATCAGTCCCTCGGCTGCAAAGCCGGGTAAACGATCTGAGGGAAGCCGCAACAGATCGATGCCTTCACCGCTCTGCAACGCGGTGCTCAGCTTGGTGAAGCCCTCGTCATTCGGCGGATAGCCGGTGATTTCCACCTGAATGCCGGGGTTGTCGGCCATGAATTGAGCCACGGCCATGTCGAAGGGAAGGGCGAACTGGTTGCCGGGTGTATAGCCCAACACCCACAGATTCAGGACTCCTTCGTAACCGCTGTCGCTCTTGCGGATGCCACCCTTTGCTTCGGGGATTGGAACGACATTGGCTTCCGGCGGAGCTGCGGTTGGCTCGGCGGCTGGCGCTTCTGCTGCTGGCGGAGCGACAGGCGCTGCGCACGCCTGTATCAACAGCGCCAGCAGAAGCAGGGCTGTGAGGAGGACGGGCGCTTTGAATCGAATGCGTTGGTTGGTCATGAGAATCTCCTTGTGTCGATTGATGAATGAAATACGCGCGCAACAGAAATGTGTGGGGAAACAAGGATTCAATTTGACTGCTGCAAAGATGCCGAGATTTGTTCTATCAACTTTGTCATTTCTTCGGGCGTGAGGCCGATCAGTCGTTCTTCCAGAGGGGCGGCAGCAATCACTGCCTTGCGCTCTTCTGGGCTCATGTGGGCAATCACCGCCTTGCGCTCTTCTGGGCTCATGCGGGCAATCACCGCCTTGCGCTCTTCTGGTTTCATATGGGTGATCACCGCCTTGCGAATCTCGCGACCAAGCTCAATCAACGAATCTGGTGTGATGATCTCTTGTTCTTTCACCTTGCCCATCGTTCCCTCCTTCCACTCGAACTTACTCTGTAAACCTACCATCAGCTCAAGAACAGCATCGTTCATTTCCCGTTGATCCATCTCATTCAGCCCGGCAAATGCTGTATTGCGCACTTGCCGTTGGCTGGCGAATTGCTGCACGAAGAAATTATGCGCTCTTTGGGGGATCGCTGATGACAGGCAATTCCGTCTGCACTGTGACGCCCAACGGCGTGAGCAGCAGCTCAAGAAGCCTGGCCAGGATGCGATGCCATGGCGTGCGGACGGGCAGAGCGTTTGCAGGCGTTTCTGATTCAGTATCCGGTTGGGGCGCAGAGTTCATGCGTGTAGTATACGCGGGAGCGACTACGCTGTCAATCAACAATCAAAGCGGCTACCCCCCAATGCCAGCCGCACAATGCCCTGGGAAGTAGTCAGCCGCTGTCGCGCCTCTTCTGGAGCGATGTCCAGTTTCGTGGCTACGATCGCAGTCTTGACCTCGCCGTCGCACACTGCCAGTTTTGCTTCGGCTGCTTCCAGGCCAAGATCGCACGCCTGGGCCACAATGCGCCGCGCCCGTTGACGCAGCTTTACGTTTGTCGGCTGCACATCCACCATCAGGTTGCCATAGGTCTTGCCCAGGCGGATCATAACGCCGGTGCTCAGCATGTTGAGGATCATCTTCTGCGCCGTTCCGGCCTTGAGCCGCGTCGAGCCGGTGACTACCTCGGGGCCAACCAGTGCGGCAATGGCAACCTGGGCAATCTCTGCCATGGGCGACGGATGCGAGCAGGCGACGCTCACTGTGAACGAGCCGATCTGACGGGCGTACTCAAGCGCACCAACCACATAGGGTGTGCGACCACTGGCCGCCAGACCCACCACACTATCCAGCGCCGTCAGCCTCAATACTTCCAAGTCTGCTGCGCCCTGATTGGGATCATCCTCCGCTGCTTCCACCGATGAGGTGATGGCCTTTGCACCGCCGGCGATCACCCCCACGACCAATCCCAGCGGCGCGTTGAAGGTGGGCGGGCACTCCGACGCATCCAGGATGCCGAGACGACCGGACGTGCCAGCGCCCACATAGATCAGCCGTCCGCCTTGACGCATGCGCGCGCTGATCTCGTCGATGGCCATGGCGACCTCTGGCAGCGTCTCCGCAACCGCCGATGCGACGCGTCCGTCTTCATGGTTGATCACGTGCACCATTTCTAGCGTCGAGAGAGTGTCGATCTCTTCTGTGAGTGGGTTGCGCTGTTCAGTCAGCAGGTGGTCGGTGTCCATTTTTTTGCATCCTGGAGGCTACGATAGCCCGCTGCGCGCCAGTAGACCGCGTGCAGCGCGATTGTGATCTTCAATCAGGCGAGGCAGGTCGATGTGAATCGGCTGGCCCTCTTGAACGAGGAGTCTGCCATTGACCACGGCAAAATCAACCGATTGCGGATGGCAAAAAACCAGCGCAGCAACAGGATCGTGCACCGCGCCGCCGGCATAGCCCAGAGCAGTCAGGTCGAAAGCCACAATGTCGGCAGCCATGCCCGGCGCCAGGCTGCCGATGTCATCACGCCCCAGTACGGCCGCGCCGCCGAGCGTGGCGATCTCCAGCGCCTCTCGTGCAGACATGGCGGCCGGGTTGCCCTGCACCCGCTGCAAGAGCAGACACTGGCGCGCCTCTGCCAGCATGTGGCTGCTGTCGTTGCTGGCGCTGCCATCCACGCCCAGGCCTACGGGCGCGCCGGCGTTGCGCAACGCCGGCGCTGGCGCAATACCACTGGCCAGGCGCATGTTGCTGCTGGGGCAGTGAGCCGCGCCGGTCTGTGTGTGGGCAAACATCGCTATTTCCTGTTGGTTCAGGTGAACGCAGTGCGCATGCCACACGTCATCGCCCACCCAATCCAGCATCTCGGCGTAGGCGCCCGGACGATGACCAAAGCGCGCCAGGCAGAATTCCTCTTCGTCTTTGGTCTCGGCCAGATGGGTGTGCAAATGAACATTGGCGCGACTGCCAAAACTGCGCGCCAGGGCTGCGCTCTCGCGCATGAGCTCGGGCGTCACACTGAAAGGACTGCACGGCGCAATGACCACCCGACCCATGGCGAAACGCTCTGGATCATGAAAGCTCTCCACGACCCGGCGACAATCGGCCAGGATGTCGGCCTCGCGCTCGACGGCGCGGTCGGGCGGTAAACCGCCCTGGCTTTCGCCCAGACTCATGCTGCCGCGCGCGCCGTGAAAACGCATGCCCACCTCCGTCGCGGCCTCGAATTGGTCATCGAGCCGACAGCCGTTGGGCCACAAATAGTGGTGGTCGCTGCTGGTGGTGCAGCCGCTCAGCAAGAGTTCGGTCAGCGCCAGGCGCGTGCTCACGCGTACATCGTCGGGAGTCAGCTCTGCCCAGATGGGATAGAGCGTCTTGAGCCAGTCGAAGAGCACCGCATCCTGCGCAGCGGGAATGGCGCGGGTGAGTGTCTGGTAAAAGTGGTGATGAGTATTCACCATGCCGGGCATGACAAGCCGGCCGCGCGCGTCGATCACTTGCGTCGCCTGCGCTGCCAGTTCGGGCGAAAGATCGGCGGTGAGCCCCACCCAGACGATCTCTCGATCCTGGGCGACCAGCGCGCCATCGCGCAGCTCACGGCGTCGTTCATCCATTGTCAGCAACAGGTCGGCGTGTTGAATGAGCAGAGTGGACATGAATCACCTCGCCGGGTTGAGTTCCAGTACAGAAGGCGTCAGGTCATCAGCATGCAGCATGGCGCGGATTTCGTCGGGCGTGAGAGGCCGCCCTTTACCGCTGATGGCGATCAAACCAGCCTCGATGACGTTGGTGCCAAAGCTGCGGCCATCCAGCCTGGGGGTGGTAGTGACAAGGGTGCGTAACCCACGCTGACGCAGCAGCTCCACATCCTGTGCGGTGGTCGTGTTGGTCACGATGATCTTGCCATCCAACCGGTCAGGTAGATGGCGGCGTACATAATGAAAGTCGTCGGCAAAGACAGTGGCCCACTGAAACCAGGTGGAGAACTTGGGGTGGATCTCCTGTTGCTTCTCGCCAGTGGGGTAAAGCCACTCGAACGGCAGGCGGGCAAAGATGGGAAAAAGCACGCGCGCCAGGATGTGCAGGCTGCGCAGCGACCGTACAGGAAGGGGAAGCCCGGCGGCAAAACCCAGATCGCCAAAAAGGAAGTCGTAACCGGCGTCTACAAAGCTGCGAGCCAAGTCATAACGGGCAGCCGCGGTGCAGACGAGCACACGCTTTGGCGAGATGGGCGCGGTCAGTGGCGTCATGCGTTGAACGCATTTGCGTTCGATCACCCGGCGCAGCCTGCCGCCGTCGGCGACTGGTGTTTTGACGCCATCCACCAGACTGGCGACCGAATGCAGGCGCTGCCAGTGGTTGTCCACCCAGAAGCCCATGTCCGCGCCGCCAAAGCCGAACGCATCCACCTTGCTATCCATCTCCAGAAAGAGACGGCGCGCCCGCTGGCGGTCGCCATCGACGCCGATGCGTTCGAGAATGATGGGCGTTCCCAACAGCGTCGTCTCCACGCGACTGTTGCGCTTGCTACTGCCCAGGCTGATGGAGACGACGACTTTCATGGACGAATGAATCAAGGCAGCACGCCAGCGAAACGCCCGGCGCGCGTGAAGATATCGATGGCAAAGTCGATGTCTTCTGTTGTGTGAAGCGATGTGACATTGGCGCGCAGTCGGGCCGAGCCTTCTGGCACGGCTGGGGGGAGCGCGGGTAAGACAAAGACGCCGTTATGCTGGCAATACTGGGTCATGGCAAAGGCGCGCTCCTCTGTGCCGACGATGATGGGAACAATGGGCGTGCATGTCAGGCCAGTGTCGAAGCCAGCGTTGCGCAACCCAGAGATGAAATGGTGCACGTTGCGCTGTAGGATATGATTGCGTTCGACGCCTTCTTCGTCGAGCACATCGAAGGCAGTGATGCAGCCGGCAGCCACGGCCGGCGGCAGGGCTGCGCTGAAGACAAAGCCGCGTGCATTGTGGCGCAGGAACTGGATTAGCTTGCGGTCGCCGGCAATGTAGCCGCCAATGCCTGGCACGGTCTTGCTGAGGGTGCCCATCTTGATATCGATTGCGCCGTACATATTGAAGTGTTCTTCGACGCCGTGACCCGTTGCGCCCAGAACGCCCAGACTATGAGCTTCATCGACCATGAGGCGGGCGCCATAGGTGCGGCAGAGTTCCACCGCGGTCGGTAGATCGAAAATATCGCCATCCATGCTGAAGACAGCATCCGCCACGACCAGTTTTCCCGCGCTGTAGGGGGCCTGGCGTAAGATGCGTTCCAGATCGGCCATGTCGTTGTGGCGGAAACGTTTGAATTCTCCGTGAGCCAGCAAGCATCCATCGACGATGCTGGCGTGATTCCACTTGTCTGAGATGACCCAATCGCCGCGCCCCACCAGCGTGCTGATGGTCGCCAGGTTGGTGACATAGCCGCTGCTGTAGGCGATGGCGTCTTCACGACCGACGAACTCGGCGATGCGTTGTTCCAGGTTCATATGCAGGTCGAGGGTGCCGCCCAGGATGCGCACGCCGTGGGTGCCTACGCCGTATTTGGCGATGGCAGCCTGCGCTGCGGCAACGATTTTGGGGTGTTTGAGCAATCCAAGATAGCTGTAGGTGGCGAACATGAGTTTGCGTTGACCGGCGGTGGTCACCCATGCGCCATCCAGCTCCTCTACGGGCTGAAAATAGAAATAGAAATCCTGGTTACGCGCTGTCTGCACCCGGTCATCGAAGAGATCGAATTTGTCGCTAAAGCTATCGGGGAGGGTTTCGGTCAATGCCTGTACGATGCGGTTTGTCACGAGGTCACGTTCTTCCAGGACAATATCGCCATTCATGGAAACCATGTCTTTGTCTCTGTGTGAATCTGACTACAATATGAGATGAATGCGCAGCGAGACGCTGATCGGGCATCAAGGTGCAAATTGAAAGGCATTTTACCGAAAAGGCTGACATTGCGCAAAGAGATTGTGACTTCCTGCACTTATCAAAGGATAAGTCGATCATGTTACAGGATGAAAGAACGGCGCGCAACGCGCCCATACCTCTGCACGACTTCCAGCCTCACCGTTTGGCGCAGAATGGACATGCCCAGACCGTCCTGGCGCGGCGCACGCCCAAGGGGCTGATTGTAGGCCAACGTGAGCATCCTATCGTCCTTGACTGTGGACCCGACGCCACCGGCTGCGATCCGACGCACCCGGTGCGGCTGTTGGGCTACTATGCCACTGCCCCCACGCCCGGGACAGCGCGCGGCCTGGCGTTGATTCTGCACGGTTGGGAGGGTTGCAGCCATTCGTCGAACCTGATGAGCATCAGCGATACGCTGCTGCGCGCCGGCTATGATGTCTTCCGCCTCAACCTGCGCGACCATGGACCGAACATCCATATCAACCGCTATACGCTGAACAAGGGATTATTCTTGGGCACACTCATCGACGAGGTTGCGCGCGCCGCTCGCCAGGTTGCGGATCTGGCACGCGGCCAACCATTTTATATTGTCGGCGGCTCTATGGGCGGCAATTTTGCCTTGCGCCTGGCTCTGCGTCATAAGCGCGAGCCGATTCACAACTTGCAAGGCGTTGTTGCCATCTGCCCGGCGGTGAATCCGTCCAGCGTCACCGACGCCATCGACCACTTGCCCATCTATCGTCGTTTCTTTCGCGCCCGTTGGCTGCGCTCGCTCCTGGCAAAGCAGGATCTCTATCCGGATTTGTACGACTTTAATGAGTTGCGCTCGATCCCCACAGTGCGTGAAATGACCCGGTGGCTACTGCCAAGATACTCTACTTTTGCGACTATCGACGCCTATTTTTCCAAGTATGACGTCACCCGTGCGCACCTGGACGAGCTCGAGGTCAAGACTGCCATCGTGGCTGCCGTCAACGATGCGGTCATTCCTGTGAGCGATCTGTATGCCCTGGAGGGCAGCCCAAACCTGACATTGCGCATTTACCGCACGGGCGGTCACATGGGTTTTGTCGATCTCTTTCCATATCGCCACTGGCTGCCCGATGAGGTGCTGGCGCTCATCCGAGATCTCTGAGAATCATACGCTCATTTGTTCGTGTGGTATAATTTTTCTATTGCGTTCAGCGTCAGGAGTCTTGTCGGCATTCAGATGATACGATGTAGAGACGAGGGGCAATGGGGTTCTGGGCGCCAGGTGGATTTGCGTTACGTGCTTCTGCGAGCAGAGACGACTTTGCGAAGGTGGTTCATGGCATTTGCGGCGCCCTGGTTGGTTCAATGGCCAGAAATTGTGGATGAGCGCGTGCGCGCGGCGTTTTTGACTGTGCCGCGCGACCGTTTCATCGACGAGGAGTGGCGCGACCTGGCCGACCGCGATGCGCCGTTGCCCATCGGCGAGGGACAGACCATCAGCCAGCCCTTCGTAGTGGCGTTGATGACCCAGGCGCTGGCCCTGAAACCCGGCGAGCGCGTGCTTGAAGTGGGCGCAGGCTCAGGCTTTCAGACAGCCATTCTGTGCGAATTGACCGATGGGGAAGGGCGGCCATCGGGATCGACTGTCTACTCGGTGGAACGATTCGCTTCTCTGGCAGAGCGGGCGCGCGCTGTCCTGAGCGAGCTGGGCTATGCGCCGCAGCTACGGGTGGGCGACGGCGCAGCCGGCTGGCCGGAAGCCGCTCCCTTCGACGCCATCATCGTCAGCGCGGCAGCTGCCCACATCCCGCGCCCCCTATGGGAGCAATTGGCGGAAGGCGGGCGGTTGTGCATTCCCGTGGGCGCCCATCACAACGACCAGTGGCTGTGGCTGCTGTGCAAAGAGCAGGGCGAGCTGCGCCGTGTGAGCCTGGGGCCGGTGCGCTTTGTGCCGCTGGTGTCGCCGCTGTTGGATGATCCAGAGAATTGGTTGGAGATTCTTTGATCGGGTGGTTTTCCATCACCCTTTCGAGTCAGGAGGCATAGATGGCGAAACGCACAGACGCTGTGAGTACCATACCACAGAACTATCCGCGGATATTAGATGAAAGGAGCAGATTTGCGGGTTGCCTGGATGATGAGCAACTTGTCCCGCATTCGTCTCAAATCTCGTTGGTGCAATTGAAGCAATTGATTCGCCATGCAATTGACAATGCAAATCGAAAGTCCAGCCGTACCATTCTTGCTATTGCGGATGATGCGACGCCAGATCAAATAGCGAAGGCATATGCGCGAGAGGGTCGCAATCTGCTAACCTACTTCCGCAAGTATTGTGGAGACCCTGCATCAACAGCGCATCAAGTCTACGGAAAGAGCTACACTGACATAGCGGTCGAGCTATATCGGAATCGTACATTGCAAAAAGAGCGGATGAATTCGGGATGGCGGTACCAATTCTTGGCAACAAGCTGTGCGCAGGAAGTCGGACGATTTCACTCTGTATCGGATATTGGCAATGCGGAGTGTGATTTCAATGCAGTAATTGACTTCAAGGATAATTCCCGGCAAACAGGGCGCTTGACACTTTATGTTTCGGTCAAGAATCGTAGCAATACAATGGGGGGACAAGACTGGCCGAATGCTATTCAGGCGCTTGAGAATTTCGCGAGGTTGGACAAGAACCGAATCGGACCATATTGTTGTATTTTTGGAATTGCGATGGATCGCGGCATGCGATACGTGAAAATCGAGAAAAAGAGGAACAAACCGTATTCAGTGAATACAGAAGTTTGGCTATCTGACTTCTTCTGGCCTTTCTTTGCCAACTACTCCTATGAGACTATCATGGCAACGGTTCTAGATGTATTGTTGGAATCCTTTTCCCCCGACACTCTTGCTTCTCAAGTAGAAGTTCCGTCGCTCGTCATCGAGTCATTTGGTGAAGCCTGCCGAAAAAAGGGATTGATCAATGACGAAGGTGTTTTTCACGACCCCCACAAGCTTGTGACTTTTTTCTGTCAACCTTAATAGTTCACAGGATATTCTGAATTGTCTGGCTCGACTGAGATGTCAACCAACAGCATATTAGTATCATACCCGCAGCAACTAATTACCGAAACGGGCGCTGCTTGCAGGATCATTCTTGGCGATTGTCGCCAAGAACTACGCAAATTCGAAGGAGAAGTCGACCTCATTGTGACATCCCCACCCTATGCTGATGCCAGGAGAAATCATTATGACAGCGTACACCCTGACGATTTTTCCGAATGGTTCTTGACATTTCACGAAGCATTCTATTCTGCACTGAAGCCGAATGGTAGCCTGGTAATCAACATCAAAGACAAGGTCGTCGATGGCGTAAGGCATCGATTCGTCTGGCGCATGATCGAATCGCTCTGTGACCGGGGTTGGTTTGCCATTGACGACTACATCTGGCACAAACCCAATCCCATGCCCGGGTACTGGCCGACCCGTCTTCGTGATGGCTGGGAATACTGTTTCCATCTAGCCAAAACCAAGAGGCCGTATTTCGATCCTGATTCGGTGCGGAAGCCAATTGGTGACTGGGTAGGACCACGATTGAAAAACCTGGGCAAGAATGACCTAAGCCGCCACAACTCAGTCAATTCGAGTGGCTTTGGACGAGACATCTCGAAGTGGGTAGGTAAGGACACCGTCCTACCATCGAACGTCTTGACAGTGCCGCTTGTTGGGAAAAATAAAGGGCATCCTGCCGTATTTCCGGTAGATCTTCCGCTCTTTTTCATTCGACTACTATGCCCAGAGGACGGTCTGGTTGTTGATCCTTTTAGTGGGAGCGGCACAACCGCAATTGCTGCTTTGCTGAGTGAACGAAACTGCATCCTCATTGAGAACAATCAGACATATTGCGATGCGTCGGTTACGAGGATTCAAAACGAAACGGGAGCAATGATTGTGAATGAGTACACACCGGCGTCACTGTATCATCGGGACGAGATGATTCGACTCTTTCGCAAAGTGAAGGACTCAAGAGCGAATGTAGCTTCTGCAAAGGTGACTGAACCAACGTCAGCGAA
Organism: uncultured Caldilineaceae bacterium; assembly: GCA_964560495.1. Lineage (GTDB taxonomy): Bacteria > Chloroflexota > Anaerolineae > Caldilineales > Caldilineaceae > UBA5069. The sequence continues at coordinate 2,205 of CAZLMM010000094.1, read as the reverse complement.
GGTCAACTGACGTGCATCTCGCATTGATTGGGAGGCAAGGACAATTATCCACGGCGTTACGGGGAGCGCTGTCGAGGCGGCCTGATCTGTTCTGTTCTGTTTTATCCCGCCCCCAATACGACCTGACGAACCCATCCATCAGTGAGCAGGTGGCGGCGTTGCGTCCAGATGTGTTGATCAACGCGGCGGCCTGGACCAACGTGGATGGCGCCGAGGCGAATCCTGACGCCGCCTACGCCGCCAATGCCCTTGGCCCGAAATATCTGGCGGAAGGGTGCGCGGCCTGCAACGCCCTTTTGGTGCATGTGAGCACCAACGAGGTCTTTGCTGGAACGCCCGGCCGTTTCTATCGCGAATACGACCTACCCGCGCCGGGCGGCGTCTATGCCAGTAGCAAGGCAGCCGGCGAGCGGGCCGTGCTGACAACGTGGGGGCGCAGCATCATCGTGCGCGTGGCCTGGCTTTATGGCGTAGGCGTCAACAACTTCCCCAGCAAGATCATGGCTGCCGCCGATAAACATGGCAGTCTGCGCGTTGTCGACGACGAGTTCGGCAACCCCACCTATGCGCCGGACGCCGCCGAGGCCATCCTGCGTCTGGTGGAATTGAATCGCCCGGGCGTCTACCATCTGGTGAATGAGGGGTGCGCCAGTCGTTACGAATTTGCCTGCGCCGTACTGGCCGCAAGCGGGCGCACACACATTCCAGTCACACCCATCCCGGCGAGCGAATGGCCTCGGCCGGCCCAGCCGCCGCTCCATGCCGTACTGGTCAATCAAGCCGCCGCGGCCTTGGGCGTCAGCCTGCGCCCGTGGCGCACTGCACTGGAAATCTCTTTGAGTGAGGTGAAATGAGCGACGATTTCAAACCATCCATCGATCCATCCCGGTCAGAGGAAGTCAAACCAGCGACGAAAAGGAGGCAACAAGTGGAGCAGGGGCGCGGTCGGGTTGCCAGGCGTGACGCGGCTGCCAGCTCACGCATGAATCCAATCGTCAATGATGAAACCTATGGCGGTCTGCGCGACGAGAATCGAGTGGTCATGCGCCATACCATTGCCCTGAATTTGGATAGCTTCAAGGCGTCCACCGACGATTTTGTCGCCGCGCCCAGCCGGGAATATCCGACGCTTGCAGTCGCCGCGCCGCCTTTCTTCTCAGTCATCATTCCCAACTACAACGGTCAGCGCCACCTGCCGACTGTGCTCGACGCTTTGCAGCGCCAGACCTTTTGCGACTTCGAGGTCATCCTGGCCGACGACGCCAGCGGCGATGATTCGGTCGTGCTCGTCGAGAACCGCTATCCTGCTGTGCGTTTGCTGGTGAATCGGCGCAATCTGGGCTTCGTGCGCACATGCAACGCTGCGGCTGACGCTGCACGCGGGCGCATCCTTGTCCTCCTCAACAACGACACCGAACCGGAGACCACATGGCTGGAAGAGTTGGCCAGGATCATTGTCGCCCACCCGCGCGCAGCGGCTGTGGCGAGCAAACTGTTGCTCTTTGATCGTCGCGACGTGCTCCACTCGGCCGGCGATCTGCTGGGAAGCGACGGGGCGCCCATCAACCGCGGCGTCTGGCAGAAGGATGTAGGCCAATTTGACGCGCAGCAGCAGGTTTTCAGCGCGTGTGGCGGTGCGGCAGCCTATCGCCGCGAGGTATGGCAGGCCCTGGGCGGTTTCGATGAGGATCTCTGGATGTATCTGGAAGATGTGGATTTTGGCTTTCGCTCCAGGCTCCTGGGTTTCGAGACGGTGTTTGCACCGCAGGCGCGCGTCTATCATCACTTGAGCGCTTCAGGGGGCGATCTGTTGGCCAGTTACTACGTAGGGCGCAACTCGCTATGGCTCATTTTCAAGAATATGCCCACGGGGTTGTTACGGCGCAACCTATCGAAGATTGTGGCCGGGCAACTGGGTGTGACGCTCGACGCGTTGCGCAACATTCGTGGGGCGGCGGCGCGCGCCCGGCTCTTGGGTCAGATTGCCGGTCTGGTGGGCTTGCCGCGCCAGTGGCGAAAGCGGCAGGTGATACAGGCGCAGCGCCAGGTGGACGACCAAACAATCGCGCAGCAGCTTGACTAGTACACGAGGGCGCAAGTAACCCAATGGTTGTCATGCTGAGTTTCCAATGCCCCGCGTGGCATAACGTGGGCAAGAAACACCGCCTTTGTCATGCTGAACGCAGTGAAGCATCTACGCCAGTG